>JAEXUD010000058.1 GCA_023453025.1 Bacillota bacterium | reverse complement strand
ATTGGGTTTCGCATACTTCAATTATACACTAAATTATGGCTTCTTTTGAGGCCATTTTTTATTTTTTGCACAAAAAGAGAGCTGCCTCTCTTAGAAATTTAATTTTCTATTTTGAGACAGCCCCTTTATCTCAAACAAAAATATAGTCAAGAGCTTTAGTCTTGATATCCGGATAATTGTTGATATACAGAATTAAGTGAATTTATTGCTTGCTGAATTCTGTTTTTATTTTCTGGTTTTTCTGCTGAAGTAAGTGCCTGCTGCAATGAATTAACAGTATTCTGTACAGTTGACATGCTTTGATCAACATATTGTTTAGCTTTTCCTGGCATATATAACACCTCCTTATGATTTATTCTATAATAGTATTCTCATAACGGATGTATATATGTATTGTTTTTATCATTTGTGCTTAGTTTGATTGTGCGTGAGCTAATAAAATTATTCCTTGCTTTGCAAAGCTGCAATAGCTTTTATAATGCAATGTACCAATAAAATTTGAGCTAATAAATACAAAGCTATCAGTATAAAGACTATTCAGCATATATTTTCACTTTCACCATGGCATTGTGTTCTTCATCCCATGCCTCGACATCTACTATAGTTGGATCATCTAATGTTCCGCTCATTAATTCTTCGATAATTTTAGCAAAATCTATGCTTGTTATATCAATACCCTTGCTTTCCATTTCCTCACGAGCATCCTTCGGTATCATGCCGGTCATTTTTCCGGCTATTCCTCCGACAACAGTCAACAAACGTATAGGAATATTTACCTTGACATTTACCAAATTATTGTCTGATGTGACCCTTATTTTGAGAAATTTGTAATTCCTTTTTACAGATGAGGACACCATTACAGCATTCTGCTCCCGTTCAGATTCGCCTGATACGTTGAGTGCATTTAAAAGCTCCATGCCTTCTGCAGCAGTAATTTGACCCTTTTCAATCATTTCAAGTATTCTTTCCTGTTCACTCATTTTTAGACCTCCCATTAATTATATATAATTATAGATTTTTTATTTTTTCTGTTGCTTCTTTAGGAGAAAGCTCCCCTTTTGACAGCTGGTCAAGTATTTCATTTCTGGCCACTTTTTTTAATTCATTATCCTTGACGGGTTCTTTGGCAGATGCTTCCAGTCCGAGGCTTTTTATGACAGCATCCAATTTGCTTCTGACTGTCGGATAAGAAATCCCAAGCTCTCTTTCCACATCTTTTATGCTGCCTCGGCATTTGATGAATGTCTTGACAAAATCAAGATCTTCTTCAGGTAAGCTGCAAAATTCACAAGGCCGGAAGTCACCATCTATTGAAGTGGAGCATTTGTGACAGCTAAGCTTGGTAATTGAAAGTTTATTACCGCATACAGGACATTTGCTCGGTGCTTTATATTTCATATTTTCACCATCCTTATTATAGATATAATATATACTTAATATTGTAGAATGTCAATATAAAAATTAAAAAAATTAATATAAATATTAAATAAATTAATTTTTATATTAATTATGTTAATAAATATAATACTGATTTAAAAATGAATCTTTATATAGCAGTCTAATAGGAATCTTGTCGAAAATTATTGAAGATACATGGCGAAAGTAATATAATAGAAATAAATATAAACTTAGATTCACAGTATATTGATGCACATAAATGAGACACCATGATTAGGATATAATTGTAAAGCACGGACAGCTGAATGTGTAGTATCATAATTATGAAAACGTAACATACGGGGGTGTGGGAATGCATGGATACATGATAGCAGTATGCGATGATGAAGAGCTTGCGCTTGCTCAAATAGTTGAGGAGATTAAAAAGGGATTTGCAAAAATAGGAGTGACTGCGGAAATAGATACGTTCATCAAACCTGAATTATTGCTGGAATCAAACAGGACATGCAGTTTTGACGTAATATTTCTTGACATTGATATGCCTGGTATAAACGGAATAGAAGCAGCCGGAATCATAAAAAAACTTAATCCGAAAACACTGGTTGTTTTTGTAACAGGAAAGGACGAGCTGGTGTATAAGTCCTTTGAGGTTCATCCTTTTGGTTTTATAAGAAAATTAAAGCTGAAAGATGAGATATCAGAAATTGTTGCAGACATAAAAACGGAGCTTTCACGCAAAGACTATAGGCTCAGTTTTAAAACAGAAGGTATTCACTACAGGTTATATGCTGATGAAATCGTCTGCATAGAAAGCATGGGCAACTATATTATTATAAATACAACGGACGGAGCAACTTACAAATACAAGGACAGCATAAGCAAAAAAGAAATAGAATTATCAGAACATGGCTTTATAAGAACTCATGAAAAATACCTTGTTAATTTCAAATATATTTTCAAAATAAATAAAAGCAGTGTCACCGTAATTCAAAACTACGATATTCCGGTAAGCAGGAATAGAATGAACAATCTGAAAGAAAGCTTTTTGAGCTATTACGGTCGTGTTGGGTCAGGAGGGATATAAATGGATGGGCTATTCATTCAAATGGTTGAATTTTCAGTTAATGTTTTTGAATCAATAATAACCGTGGAATTTATCACAAAGATGAATAAAACAAAATATCAGGGACGAAAAAAATATATTGCAGCCGGAATTACTTTTTTGTTGTTAATGATAAATGCAGAAGTCTTTAATTATTTAAGAGATTTCCCAGATCTTATGGCTTACTTTACGTTAATTATAATATCTATCTATAGTCTGGCAGCATTAAAAGGAAAAACTTCTTACAAGTTTCTTTCATGTGTGACGATAATGTTTGTGATGGTCGGGGTTAATTTTTTAACATCATTAATTTTCAGCATCTTATTTGATGTTAGAATGGAAGAATTAATGAACGAATTCAGCATATATCGTTTTACTTGCCTTATTGTATCAAAAATAATATTGTTTGTTGCAACCAGAATAATTCTTAAGTTTAAAACAGAAGGCATATCAAATATCAGTTCTATAATGGTTGCATCGGTTACTGCTGTGCCGCTGATTACAATTGCTGTAATGGTGGTCATAACGGAAGTATCCTTAAGCCTTGAATTCAATGACAGGAACATTTTTTATCTGCTGCTTTCATTGCTTGGGATGATTGTAATAAATATAGTTTTTTATGTATTGCTTGCCAGACTGGACAGAGAATACAATCTTCAAATTGAAAACAGCCTTCTTAAACAAAAAAATTCTCTGCAGCTCGAGTATGTAACAAAGACACATGCCCTGAATGAGGAAATCAGGTCCATCAGGCATGACATGAAAAACCAGATAATATATTTGAAAGAAATTTTTGCAAAAGGAAGCTATGAGGAGGGGATATCCTACGCAGATATTATGATAGAAAAAATAGACAGCACACGGAAACTGATTAATACAGATAGGTTTGCATTTGATACGGTGGTAAACGCCAAGCTGGGCGAGGCAGCAGCTAAAGGTATAACTGTAGGTTATAGTATTATGTGCTCACTTGACAATAAGATGGAGGATGATGACTATATATCATTGCTGGGGAACATACTAGACAACGCAATAGAGGCCTGCGAACATGCTAGGAGCAGGAAGGAAATATATCTCGAAACAAAAAAGGCACACTCATACCTACTAATTACAGTAAAAAATACAATCAGTGAGCCTGTGCTTAAAAATAATCCCCAACTAAAATCAACAAAAAAGGATGAAACAGACCATGGTCTTGGCATAAAAAATGTGAAAAAAATTGTCGAAAAATATAACGGCTTTGTAACATATGAAGAAGAAAATGACGAGTTTATCTGTAAAATTATGTTATTAGTTTAACATTTACCAAACACATACAAAGAAATACCAAACATATACACCCCCATATTTACGTAACAAAATTTATCTGCTACATTTGAGATAAGATATTAATTGGAGAGGATTCTCATGGTTAATAAAATATCCGAAAATAACATACAGGTGAATTGCTTAGAGTATGTTATAAAAGTGTATTCTTTTCGTAGGCATATATATTAAAGGTATATTATTATGAAATGTATAAAAATGTATTTATTTTTTTCTTTTTTTTTAACATGGTTAATATGGATTAGTATTATAAATTTTGAATTTTCCGATTCCATGTACTGGATATTAATGTATGTTTCGGTATTGATGCCTGCATTAGCATTAGGATTCACAAAAATATTAACTAAAAATGAAAAGATTCTCTTTGTAAGTTTGAAGTCACAGATTAGTGAAAGTGAAAATATTAAATGGTATTTAATTGCGTGGTTATTACCGGTGGTTATCATATTTTGTGGGGGCCTTCTTTATTATTGTATATTTCAAAATGATTTTACTTTTACTTTTGGATGGTTACAACAAGATATTATTAATAAAACGGGACAGTTTCCGGATAATCCATTAATAATCGCGAATAGGAAAATTTTAGTAGCCGTTTTTATCTATCCATTTATGAATATGTTCTTGTGCTTAGGAGAGGAAATAGGATGGAGAGGATTTCTTTTCCCTGCATTAATTCAACATATATCCAGAAATAAAACTCATATTTTAGTTGGAATTATTTGGGGAGTATGGCATACACCCCTCATTATAATGGGTAATAATTATGGCTTAGGTTACCTTGGATATCCATGGTTGGGAGTTTTAACATTGTGTATTTTTACATTTTCAACAGGAGTTTTTTTGTCATGGCTTACGGAGAATAGCTCAACAATTTGGCCAGCAGCTTTGGCACATGGAACAATAAATTCTTTAGGGGGTTTACCATATTTATTTCTTACTGTTGCAGAGTCACATAATAGATTGTTAGGACCTGGAATAACTGGATTGATTTCCGGACTGCCGATGGTTATTTTAGCTTCGATATTAATTATTAAGGAAAAACAACTTAAGAATTAGGATTTTTTATTTTTAACATAAAACATAATTCTTGGGAAAAATATATTTGATTTAAAAAAGAATACTTTTTAAGTGCTGCAATAGGAATATATATTTGAACTGAAAATTCGGGCAAACGAAGATGAGTAAAGGAAATAAAATAATTTAAAGATAAAATTATTTATTTTGATTTCAGTTACATTGCTATATTTAATTTTACCAAGCAGTTGTAGTATGCTAATAAGTAATAAGAGCCATACAATAGATACACGGATGACAATATGAGGTGAAGTATGAGGAAATATGTAACTATATTAACTATTCTACTAACGGCACTGTTAACGATATCCTGCAGCCGGCAGGAGGCTGATGAAACAGTGAGGATATGGATGTATCGCTATGACGCAGAGCAAAATTACGGACTAAGTGAATTTCAAGATCAGATAGAAAGACAGATATCGTATTTTGCGGAAGAAAATAATATAAAAATAGAATTTAATATTTATTTTCCTAAGGAAATGGCAGAAGAGGATTATATGCTGAAGCGTAATCTTGCATTAGAGCACGGGGATGCAGATATAATAATAGGAGATATGTACGGAATGCATCAGGCATCAAAATATGCAGCGGATTATACAAAACTGTCAAATTATCAAAACATATTTGAGAATTTTAAGGGGCAGAAATTTATACCCATAGGAAGCCATATGACAACAATAATTTTGGACAAACAAGTGCTTGAAGCATATGGAATTGAATCTGACAAATATATTACACTTGATGAGTATTATGAAATAAAACAAAGGCTTAAAGCTGCAGGAGCAAGATTTAAATATGAATCAGAGGAGCATGATCAACTTCGGGATTATTATGTAAATAAAAATAGTCTTAAGATGCTAAATGAAAACGGACAATTTACTATTGACCGGCAAGCTGTGATAAAAACAGCACGCGAAATTGCTGAAGATATAGTTAAAAATTACGATACAGATATATATACGATAAAGGAAGAAATACAATATAACAAAAATAATGAAAGAATTATATACGACGAAGCATTGGGGCGTCCTTTTGCACAAAGAGGAAAATATTATCCTTTAAAGTTTCTGTCATTTACATGGGATATTACTCCTCCGTTTGAAGATTATGTGGTGGTAATTGAAAATAATCTGGAACGTACCATGTTCAGGATGCAGTGTATGATTTTAAACAAAAATTCAAAAAAAGAAAATGCATATAAAATAGCTGATTTCCTGCTGAGCGACAGGTTTCAGAGCCGCTTATATAATAACACTTTAGCATACAGCACTATAACGGATACGCCTCAGGTAAGACAGGACACCGGCTATAATGATGACCGCAGCTACAAATATGAGCCCGGAAAAACAAAAATATATAATCACAGTATTATAGGAAAAGATATAAAAGAATTAATGCCGGTTGTACAGAAAGCATACGAAATATTCAAAAATACCGATACTGAAAGATTTTTTACTCCATTTGAATACAGGATAGCTATTCGTGAGTTTGTCGGAAATGAAGCATTAAAAATGGTGGAAGACCCAAATTATAGCGAAGAGGATTTTAACAGAAGTGTTGATGAATATCTCACAAGATTTAATGTTTTATATAACTAAGAAGATGCAGGTTGAAAAGTAATGTTATATTGTATTCAGATAATTTATTGCATTTTTGTAGAAAATTAGACAATCTATTCAATATATGGTATAATTTTTATATACAAATTATGGAAAGGTGTATGTCTCTGACATGAAAAGAATATATATGTTTTTATCTATCATCTTGATTGCTATCCTGACTTCGTGCTCTGTGCAAACGGGCGGAGAAAAGGATGTTGTGAAAATCTGGTGGTATAAATATGAGGAAAATATTTCTTATAACAGCATTGCCGAAGCTGCTGTAGAAAGGATAACATATCAGGCAAACTTAGACGATATAGAGATAGATGTCAAGCAATTTTCCCAGTCGGACTTAAGCTACAATGACTATGTTCTTAAAAGAAACCTTGCTATTGAACACGGCGATTTGGACATGACATTTGATTTAGCCGGAAATTTATATGATTTGAAGGATAAGGCAGGAAGCTATGACAGAATGAAGAATTATGAAAATATATTTGATAATTTTAAAAATCAATATTGCATTCCGCTATGCACAGTTTTGCGAGTTAACTTTGTCAATAATGATGTCTTGGTAAAATACAATATACAGCCTAAAAATGTAATTACACTTGATGAGTATTATGAAATAAAACAAGGAATGAAGGCATCAGGAGCAAAATTCAAGCTGAATGCAGGGGAATTTGATGAACTTGTCGACTACTATTTCATAAAAAATGAATTGAAAATTTTAAAAGATCAAAAAGGCTTGTACGTAGACAAAACAGCAGTCCTGACTGCTGTGCGTGAATTGGTTCATGATATAAAAAGCAACTACGACTATGAATATATTATTAATGATTCTAATGATTTTGACTATAAAATTGTCGAAGAAAAATCCGGATATGAGTTTTCCGGTCTGCCTTATAATTATGAAGCATTAAATTACAATGATTTCGTAAGAAACCATCCACCTATTGAAGACTATACAATAGTGCTATTGGACAATAACAGTAACCGTTTTTATACATATAGTAATCTTGTTGTGCCCTGTTTGTTTATACCTGAAAACAGTAAAAGCAGCAATGTGTACACTGTGGCAGATACCTTGTTCAGCGATGGATTTCAGATATCCTTGTATGATTCGGGTTACAGAGGTGTAATTACAAACCTGGATTCAACAAGAGACTTGATTGGATTTGACGAAGACTGGAACTACGTGGGTGTGAAAAGCCTTACGGATGTGGATGGCAATAAAGTCTCACTTAAATGGTATCCTATCAAGGAAGAGGAAAAGCTGTACGAAGTTTTGACCAAGGGGTATGAAACAGTCAGAAGCATGGATATGTCGTATTTTTTCTCAGGTGTCAAATACTATTGGAGCTTGTATGAATTTGTGGCAGATATGGCGGCAGCTGCAGTTAAGGATGAAGGTGTATTGGAGAATTTCGATAAAATGGCTGATGATTTCATTATCAATTTGAATATCAGCGGTAATTGAGCAGGGTGAAAAATGGCAGGAATAATTTTAAATGATATAACAAAGATTTATCCTAACGGATTTAAAGCATTGGAAGAATTCAGCCTGGAAATAAACGATAAGGAATTCCTTGTGCTGGTGGGTCCCTCCGGATGCGGAAAAACAACGATACTCAGGATAATTGCTGGACTTGAAGAAGCTTCTGCAGGGGATGTAATAATAGGAAACAGGAGGGTTAATGATGTGCTGCCTAAGGACAGGAATATATCCATGGTATTTCAGAACTATGCCCTGTATCCTCATATG
Organism: Bacillota bacterium; assembly: GCA_023453025.1. GTDB lineage: Bacteria > Bacillota > Clostridia > Tissierellales > Sedimentibacteraceae > Sedimentibacter. Next base: position 62,390 of record JAEXUD010000058.1, on the reverse strand, counting down.
AATGTCTATGAAAATATGGCTTTTTCACTTAAGCTTAGAAAAATGGGTAAAAAAGAAATCAAGGAGAAAATCTTAAACATCGCGGAAATATTGGAAATAGAAGATATACTATACAAAAAACCTGCCACGCTGTCGGGAGGACAGAAGCAAAGAGCGGCACTTGGCAGAGCCATAATACGTGAACCGGATGTTTTTTTGTTTGACGAGCCGCTGTCAAATATTGATGCAAAGCTCAGAACTCAGATGAGAATAGAACTTATAAATTTGCACAGACGCCTTGGCACTACCTTTGTATACGTTACTCATGACCAGACCGAAGCCATGACCATGGGAGAGAGAATAGCTGTTATGAAGGACGGGATAATACAGCAAATGGATACTCCTGAAAATATTTATAAAAAACCTGTAAATATTTTTACTGCAGGCTTTATAGGTTCACCGCAGATGAACTTTATAAAGGACTGTGATAAAAACGTGGACATGGGTATAAGACCTGAAAAATTAAAAATTTCATCAGCAGATGAAACGGAGGGCGATTCACTGAGCTTTGATGAATGCTATGTGGAGGCTGTGGAGCTGATAGGATCGGAAAAGCTGATATATTTTGATTGCAACGGATTAAAGCTTGTTTCCAAAGTGCCTGAGGATATTCAGACAATAAAGGGTGACAGCTACAAGCTCTGCTGCCTGAAAAAAGACATACATTATTTTGACAGGGAAAAGGGAGAAAAAATTATATTATGAAAAAATACGGCATGATGAAATATATACTTCCAAGCATCTTGGGAGTTGCGGCTTAGTATTTGATCCCTTTTATAACAGCTCAAAAATATGTTTTCTTTTCATCAAACAGCTCCTTTGCAGATATTTTTTCAAATATGGGATTTATTATATCGATTAAAAATACAGTTATATTCATGTCCGTATTTATTCCGCTTGCTGTTATTTTGGGGTTTGTTACAGCCTTTGCTACAGAATATCTTAAGCTGAGCTTTTGGGTTCAGGCGGCGGTTATATTGCCGATTACGGTGCCGGCTTCTTCTGTATCGGGATTTTTCAGGGAAATGGCTTCAAGCTCCGTTTTGGAAAATATAAACGGACTGTTCATAGTGGGATTTATATTCTTATGGAGCTGTATAGGGTATACCTATATTATTTTTCTTATATCATTGAAAAACAGAGATAAAAGCATTGAAGAAGCTGCATATCTGGACGGGTCCGGAACACTAAGGACGATTTTTTCCATAATGCTGCCCCTTCACAGCGAGGCACTTGTGCTTGCCGTTATAGTGAGCACATATAACTCTCTGAAGATTTTCAGGATGACATATGCTGTATTTGGAGAATATCCTGATTACAGAATGTTTATGATACAGAATTTTCTTCACCTAAAGCTCAAGGAATTAAGTCTGGATACACTTATGGCTGGAGCCGATATACTTCTTGCGTTCATATTTGTACTGCTGTTTTTAATATTGAGATTAGGTAAAAAGCATAAAATAAACATGTCCTTGTAGGAGCGGTCATGAAAAAATTTTCGGTTAAATTTCTTTCTGTACTTATTATATTAATATTTATGTTTCCCATACTATATACCATATCCCATTCCTTTATGGATGAGTATCAATTGAGAAATAATGATATGGAAATAGTTCCGGAGGTATTTAATATTCAGCAGTATTATGAAATAAGTGTTGAAAAAAATGAATATTTCAAGCTTTATATAAATTCGGCTGCAATGACTGCGGGGGTTTTGGCAGGGCAGATAATTGTAAGCATAAGTGCCGCATATTACCTGGCTGTGAAAAAAAGCAGGTTTTCGGAAATATTGTTTTTGATTTATACATTTTTTATGCTTCTTCCGTTGCAGATAACGTTGATACCAAATGTGCTTTTGTACAATTCCATAGAGAGATATCTGGGATTAAGATTATTCAATACTCATTTAGCGGTTATTTTGCCGGGGGTATTCAGCACACTCGGAGTGTTTTTTCTCAAGCAGTTTTTTGAATCAATACCCCAAAGCTATTATGAGATTGCAAAAATAGATGGTGCATCAAATTTTGAGATATTGATTCATGTGGTATTGCCATATTCCAAAAACGCCATAGCAGCCTTGTGTCTTTTGATTTTTATTGAAAACTGGAATTTAATCGAACAGCCCCTCATATTTTTAAATACTATGTCAAAAATGCCTGTGTCCATTTATTTAAATACCCTTTATGAAAGCTACAGGGAGATTTTTTATGCAGGCAGTGTTTTGTTTATGTTTCCTGTTATATATGTGTTTATGAAAATCAGAGACAAGCTTAAAGTGATGGTACTAAAAATCAGCGACGAAAGAAGGTAAAGCAGTGAAATCCGGATTCTTTGATAAACTTTTAAAAATATTTTTTGCTTTTCTAAGCATTGTAATTGTTATCGGTTTTGTATTTTTTACAATCAGAAACTATATTATGCCTGAAGTTACTGTCACTAAGCCATTGGAAAACAGTATGCTTATTAAGAAGGATTATTTCACGGGCAGGGTTGTCTCAAGGGAAACAATCGAAGTAAAAGCTGACAGGAAGCTGTATATATCAGAAATAAACGTTAAGAATTCGCAAATAGTTGAGCCGGGAGCAAAAATAATAATATTGGATACAAGCAGGCAGGAATTAAATACAGATACGGAAATTCCTGAATTGCAAAATCAAATAAAGGTATATGAAATAGAAAAGCTTAATTTGAGAAAGCAATTGGACAGCGACGAAGCAGCTGTAAAAAAATTAAAAGAAATATATGACAAGGCAATGGAAGATTATGAAAATGCAAAATATTTGTATGAAAATGGAATCGTAGCCAAGGAGGAGCTTGACAGTAAAAATGATGCTATGGAAGAGTGCCGTCAGGAATATGAGAATGAATTGAGCAGCCACAAAAGCGAGACAGAAATATATGCCATGAGCTTAAACCGTATTGACGAGGAAATAAAAATCCTTCAGGCTAAGCTTCAGGGAGAAATTATCGAAGATGATGAAAATAAAATAACCGTGGACAGCAGCGGGGTTTATTTTCTTTCTGACAAGGTGTATATAGATTATATAACTGACAAAAAGGTTGTGGATGAAGGCGAAACCGTAATAAGGTATTCTTTGTGCAATACCAATGAGGATTTATACATGGAAGCTTTTTTGGACAGGGAGGTTTATGATAATATTTTTAAAAACAAGCACAGCCTGTATTTCTGGAAAAGCGATGAGAGAAAGAAGGAGTCTGCAGGAATTCAATCGGTTCGGTCCTTTCCGGACCACAATGAACTTGTTTTTTCCCTCAGAGATGGAATAAGAGAGAATGTGTACATATCAGACACTGTAAAATTTATGGCACAATCGGAGGAAGCCTACGAATGTGTGGTTGAAAAAACAGCGGTTGTGCCAATAGGTGAGCTGAAATCCGGCAATTACTGTTATATTTACGCAGTGGTGACGGAAGAATCTATTTTGGGAAAAGTAAACTATCTAAAGCAGGGAGAATACAAGATACTTGCTGTAGGAGACGATACGGTTGCTGTTGAGCCTGCCCGGCAGGGTACGGCAGCAATGGACAGATATACTTTAATAGCTGATTATGCTTCATCTGTTTTGGAGGATGAAATGCGGGTCAGAGTTATTGATTAAGCAGGAGCTTCAAATGAAAAAAACGGTATGCGCACTTCTTTCAATTATAATTATAACACTTTTAATGTACCTGTATGTTCAGTCCAATTTTTACAAGGGCATAGCAGAAGTATGCTTAAACAGCTGTCATGATCCGGAAGAAACTGAAAAGGCACTGGAACAGGCACAGATATATGATTATCTGATGATATATGATCTATATAATGAAGAGAGCTCAAAGGTATACAAAGGAAATATAAATATTCTCCTTAGAGATAGAATTAAAGAAAAAACAAATATAGAGCTGAGTGAATACGAGGTTCTTATGGGAGATAAGTTTGCCGAAAAAAACTATGCATATTATCCACTTGGCATGAAGCATGAATTTAATAGCAGGGAATACAGGATAAATGCTGTTATTACAGACAGCAGCGACATATATTATAATGATATGAGCATGCTTGAGGGTCAAAATATAAAACGGCAGAGGATATATGCCGTGCTTAAAAATAAGGACGGCGTAAATATAGATGAAAATACTTTTCTGTCTATACTTAAATCAAGGGATATAAATCCGTCAGTTCATATTTATTATGACAATATAGGCAAACTCCTGCTTAAGATTATAATTTTGTGCTTTATGGCAATATGTATATATATAATATTTAAATTAATGAATGCTTTGAAGAAGCTGCTTAACAGCCTCATATCAGGATATGAAGAACAAAAGTATGATGTTGACATCTTAAGATATATTAGGGAACAAGGGAATGCCAAAACAGTTAAAAGAATAATATTGCTTTCGGGAGGGATTATCCTGTTAATACTGTGCTGTATGCTCTTAACTGTTAAATACATCAATCTCAGAATGCCATACAGGTTTAATCCTGTATCACCTGAAAGCATTTACAGTATCCTAAAGTCCTTTTGCGATTTTATCCCATATTATTTAAACAGCGGTCTTACGGAAATGAGCCGGATTGTAATAAAAATATTATTTGCATATTTTTCATCCCTGCTTCTGATTGCAGCTGTTTACATCAGCAGAAAATATAAAGGGACAGGAAGCTGCAGTGCCGGATATAGAGAAAAAAAACAGATAAAAACATAAAAACATCCAAGGCTGAGGCAGTAAAACTGTTTTATATTGCTGACTAAGCTTAAATATTCACCATGTCTTTGAATCAATGAATTTATTTACCATTGATTCGGCATCTTCAACTATCTGACTGTCAAAATTCATGTAATGCAGCAGCTTGATGGCATTTCTGGTTTGAGACGGACCTTCCTTGAGCTTGTAGTCAAAATGTATTCCGTCATCTGCAATATATTCGCGGAAATGATAGTTGTCATATTCACCGCTTAAAATGTGGGTAAGCTCAATGTCGTGTGAAGCAGTTATACAAAGGCAGTCCGTATTGTGCAGATATTTAAGCACGGCTGCCGAAGCGGCAATACGCTCAATTGTGTTTGTACCCTTAAGTATTTCATCAACAAAGCATGTGCAGGCGGTACTCTGCACTTTATCAAGTATTCTTTTCAATGATTTTATTTCCTTTATAAAATAGCTGTCGCCTTCTGAAATGCTGTCCCGGACTGCCATAGAAGTAATTATTAGTGAAGGTCTTAAATTAAAATCCTTTGCTGCACAGGTATGAATTGTTTGAGCCAAAATGCCGTTGACAGCCAATGCTTTTATAAAGGTGGATTTTCCTGAGGCGTTGGAGCCGGTGACAATGCTGCTGCGGTTTATTTTTCCGCTGTTAGGCACAGGGACAGAAAGCAGGGGATGATACAATTCTTCAAAATATATGGAGTTTTCACCATGAAAAACAGGACGGCAATAAAAGGGCAGACTTTTCCTGAACGAAAGCACACAAATCGCCATATCGATTTCTCCAAGGCATTTGTACATCGTATGAAAATCGTCTGAATATTTTGAAATTCTTTGTATTGACTTGTTGTAATTGCGGATGTCAATAAGAAATATGATCTTAACATATTCCGCAAAGATTGCTATGTCGGAGAAATCCTTTCGTAAAATACCTGAAAGGCTTGTTCTCAAGCTTTTAAATATATTGAAGCTTTTATTCAGCTCGCCGGAAAAAGGAAATTCCTCAAAGCCTTTTATTTTGCATATTTTATTTATGCAATGCAATACCGATGAAAAATATCTGATGGCTGAAAGCTCGCTTTCGATTTTTGATTTTGTTCCATAATAAACAAAACCGTTTAATATACCTGCAAGTATGAACAATAAAACACCCGCCTGTGTAAAAAAGGCCATACAGATGCATATTACCGGAACAACTGCCAGAATGTTATACATAAAAGGATATTTCAATACTTTTGCACTGGGGTCAAAAACAAATGAAGCCAAACCGCTGTAGTTGTATTTTCCTGATTTAGCAAGACTCATCTGCAGCTTCAGCATGATATCCGGATTTTCTTCCAAGCAGGCAATAAGACGCTCCCTTTTCAAAAGAGCCTCTTCACCGATTTGAACCTGATGCAGGGCATCATACATGTATTCCTCACCTACAGAAGTGAGGCATGTGTTGATACGCTTAAATACAATATTCATATCAAGATCATCCCAGGTAATATCGTCTATTGCTTCAGAGCTGCCAAGAAATGCTTCCTTATGGCGGTGATAGCTTTCAATGCTTTCAAATTCACATTTCTTCTGCTTCGGTATTTTCCCGAAATATTCTGAAAGCCATGATTTTATTCTGTTGTTTGATTTTATATGTGATACAATCAATATAATTATTATGATAAGCGAAGCTAAGGCTATAATTGCTATATACTGCATGCAAATCCCCTTTTGTATTTTTTAATTTCACAATCTCTGACGAATTAAATGAAAATCTATAGTTCTATTATTATAATCCAAAGATATTATAATATCAATCTTATTTAAAGCATGCACTCCGGTTGAAAACGTTGAGATTGGTTTTACTGCTGATATCCGCGTTCATAATATAAGTAAATTTAAGTTTGTTAAATTTTAAAAAATAGTTGACACAACAACTAATAATGATTACAATAGTTGTTATGTCAACTATTTGTATGGAGGAAACGGATGGAAAAAAGCGTTGGTCGATTGGTATCTATTCTGTATCGGAAAAACCAGGTTTGTTTGAATGCGGTGCTTAAGCCTCTTAATATTACCTCGTCTGAATTGCCGATCTTAACATATTTATTTAGACATGACGGCGTATCACAGGAGGAATTGTCGGCTTTTCTCGTTATTGACAAGGGTTCGACTGCAAGAATGGTTCAGTCACTCATGAAGAAAGGATTTGTACGTAAAGAAAAGGATACAGTTGACCGCAGGGCAAACAGAATTTTTTTGACAGAGCTTGCCTTGAAACAGGAAAGCAAAATTTATGAGCTGTTACGTCAATGGAACAGCTTTTTGATAGAGGGGTTGGAGGAACAGTCTGTAAATATTATGTTCACCGCTCTGGAAAATATGGTGAAAAAGGTGGACAACACTGATTTTAGAGAAATTTGGAGGAATAAATGACAGAACAAATAAATCCGCTAGGAACTGAAAAAGTATCAAGCTTATTAGTAAAGTTTTCCGTTCCGGCAATCATCGGCATGATTGTCAATGCATTATACAATATTGTGGATCGCATTTTTATCGGGAATGCGCCGGATCTCGGCTCTAATGGGTTAGCCGGTATCACGATAGGATTTCCGATTATGATTATATTACTTTCAATGGGTGTATTATTTGGCGTCGGCGGTTCGACGCTGTTTTCCATAAAGCTGGGAGAGGGCAAAGCAGAGGAAGCAGAGGAAGTCCTGGGGAATTCATTTACTCTTTTATTAATCAGCGGAGTGCTGTTTTTAATATTAGGACAGGTTTTTCTTGCTCCGCTTTTGAGTCTGTTTGGTGCCAGCGAAACAGTCTTGCCGTACTCTACCGCTTATATGAGAGTTATCTTTTGGGGGGCAATTTTTCAGGTAGTCAGTATGGGAATGAACAGCTTTTTGCGGGCTGACGGTCAACCGGGTCTCGCCATGATTACCATGTTTGTCGGAGCAGGAACTAATATTCTGCTGGACCCGTTGTTTATCTATGTGTTTAAGATGGGGATGGCCGGTGCTGCGCTTGCTACCATACTGTCTCAGTGTATTTCCATGACATGGATTATGTTGTATTTTTTAGGCAAGCGGGGCCATCATAAAATCAGGTTAAAATACATGAGGCTTAAAAATGATACGGTTTTCCACATCACATCTCTTGGAATTCCAGGGTTTTTGATGCAGATAATCAACAGCCTGCTCAATGTTATACTCAATAAAAATTTGTTTATTTATGGCGGAGACATAGCAGTTTCGGGAATGGGGATCATCAACAGTGTACAGACTATTCTTTTGATGCCGGTAATCGGACTCAATCAGGGAGTACAGCCAATTGTCAGCTTTAATTTTGGGGCAAGGAAGTACGACCGGATAAAATCGGCTGAAAAACTTGCAATAATTGCAGCAACAATTATTGTTGTAACCGGTTGGATACTGACAAGATTGTTTCCGTCTCAGATGGTTTCATTATTTAATCGGGAGCCTGAATTAATTAGCTTTGGAAGTTATGCCCTCCGGGCCTGGTTTTGGTGTTTGCCTCTAATCGGGTTTCAGATTCTGGGATCGAATTTCTTCCAGGCAATCAGACGTCCCAGATCTGCAATGTTTTTGACTCTCACAAGACAGGTACTGTTTTTGATTCCTGCAATTATCATATTTTCACATGTTTGGGGATTAAATGGGATTTTGTACGCAGCACCATTTGCAGACGGATTTTCTGCTGTTATAACAGGCATATCATTTTATCGCGGTATCCGTTCGCTGCCGGACTCAATTCTTTAATATAATAAGTGGACATAAAAAGTTTATTACGATAAAATGTAATTAATATAAAGATGTCATAAAGAAGGAGAGAAGAGGCTTGAGTAAATTTATTATAGCAGAAGAATTTTGGGAACTGTTTCCCGAAGCAGAAATTGCTGTGGTGCTGGCAAAAGGAATTAACAACAGTGAGGAATTTGCAGAGGATGTAAGACCTGACATAATAGAGATGCTGGAGGAAAGCAATAAGGAGGCAGAGAAATTTCTGACTGAGGAAATCTTCAGTGAAAATAAAGTGATTTCCGTATGGCGAAAAGCATATCAGAAATTTAAAACAAAGAAGGGAGTACGCTGTTCCATCGAAGCATTGCTTAAGCGTGTTGAAAAAGGCTCCGGAGTAGGCACACTTAACCCCCTGGTTGATATTTATAATTCTGTGTCTCTCAATTACGGTCTGCCATGCGGAGGTGAGGATATTGATACATTCAGCGGAGACATGCTTTTAACAAAGGCAGCAGGAGATGAGCTTTTTATGGCTCTCGGTGATGAAGATTACAGCACCGCATTGCCAGGTGAAATTATTTACAAGGATGATGAGGGCGCAGTCTGCAGATGCTGGAATTGGCGGGACGGACAGCGTACCATGCTGACAGGAGATACAAGAAATGCATTCCTTATTATAGAATCCGTAGACCCTGACAGAAGCAGTGATTTAAAAGCAGCAACAGAAACACTTGCTGAGCTTACCGTAAAATATCTGGGCGGTACCGCCGACATTGCATATATGAATATATCAAACAGAGAACTGGAAATATAGCAAATTGATATGCTCCCCTTATGGCAGACAGTTAAAAACAGAAACTGCTGACTGCAGGAGGAGCATATTTTTATATGAAGAAAAAATAATGCACTAATATTTTTTTATTGACATCACCAATAACATAGGTTACAATTAACATATGTTATTAGTAAAGGAGATTAAAATATGTCAATCAGTTATGCAATTTTAGGTATTTTAAGTCACGGACCAATGACAGGATATGATATAAAAAAGGTTATCCAAAGCTCTTCTTTTATGTATTGGTCAGGAAATAATAATCAAATATATAAATCACTGACAGAGTTGCTTGCTAAAGGTTTAGTGACTAATGAAATCAAGCATCAGGAGGGTTCTCCCACAAAAAAAATCTATAAGATAACCGGTGAAGGGCTTGATGCTTTAAAAGAATGGGTACTTTCTCCATCCGAGCCCAATGAAATAAAGAAGCCCTTTCTTATTCAGCTTGCATGGTCTAAGCAGCTTAATGCTAATGAACTGAATATGCTGCTTGACGGATATGAAAATCAAGTTAAGATACAGCTGCTAATGGAGAAAAATAAAAAACAGAATAAATATTCTTTATCGGACACAGCGGATACGCTGGAAAAAATAATATGGAGTTTTATAAGCGATAATATTCAAAGAGAATACGAAAATGAACTGGTATGGATTCAAGACTTAAGAAGAGCTATCGATGATAGTACCAATGAAAAACAGACCATTTAAATACAGGAGAAATAATAACTGAACAAACATAGTTAAAGGAGATGAGCAATAATGAAATACACTTTTTTTGGTAAGAATAATTCTATTGTATATATTGAAAGTGAAGGTGTTTTAATAAATGATATGCAATCGGCTCTCGATCTTATGATGACAATTGTATATGAAAAAGACTGCAGACGAATTATTTTAGACAAACATGCAATAAATGAAAAGTTTTTCATACTCAGCAGTGGTATTGCAGGTGACATTTGTCAAAAGATTGTTAATTACCGATTTAAACTGGCCATAATTGGTGATTATTCCAACTATACCAGCAAACCGCTGCATGATTTCATTTATGAATGCAACAAAGGAAATGATATTTTTTTTGCAGATAATTTGGAGCAAGCAGTAGATAAGCTGACTTTGGCTCACTAGGACAAAGAGCAGCATGACAAAATTATCAGAATAGGAGGAAGTGCAATGAATGATTTATTAAAAGAAAGATGCAAGCTGTTTGCTGAAAACAGAGATATAATGAAATCAAATTTCAAATGGGACAGTTCCTTGATGTACCCTTTGTGTGCAAGCATCTATGCAGAAAGAGGGCTTGAAATTAATTCAGATAGAATAAAATCAAGTAAGAATATTATAAAAGAAAAAACAGGTATTTTTTCTAACTTTAAGGGTATCCCATTTATGGCATTGGCAACAATGCTGTCCTTAGAAGATAATCCAGAAGTTAAATTTAATGAAGTATTAAAAATATATGATACATTAAGAAAAGAATTTTATTCTTCATCATACTTGCCTTTATCGGCCTTTACAATTTCATATTTGTCGGAAAGTTATGATTGTGTAAGAATTGTGGAGAAGGCTAAAAATATTTATCAGAAAATGAAAAAAGAACATCCGTTTCTGACTTCAAGTGAAGACTGCATCTTCGCAGTTTTAACTGCCTTAAGCAATTTACAGGAAGATGATGCAATTGATGAAATGGAAAAATGTTATAATTATTTAAAACCCAAATTTTTCTCATCAAATGCCGTGCAGTCGCTTAGTCACACATTAGCGTTAGGTGATGAAAATTCTGCCGAAAAATGCAACAGGGTTATCAGTATATTTGATCAATTGAAAGAAAGAAACTCAAAATTCGGAACGGGTGTTGAGATGACTGTATTAGGCTTGCTGGCCATAACTGCTGTTAATATTGATACGGTTGTAAATGATATAGTGGAAGTAAGCGAATATCTTCTGTCACGCAAAGGCTTTGGTGCGTTTGGGACAGGGAAATCTCAAAGAATTATGTATGCAGCTATTTTGGTATCACAAGAATATAAAAATCAATTTTCAGAACAAGCAATTAATATAGCAGCAGTTAACAGCATAACAAACATAATAATAGCACAGCAAGCCGCGATGACAGCAGTTATAGCATCAAGCGCAGCAGCGTCAGCAGCAAATTCCAACTAATTCAGAAGAAAACTGTGTACATAGGAAGGCTAATGAGATAAAATATAATATAAATATTTTATATTATATTTTAATTAGTGAGGGAAAGAAGACATGAAAACTGCTTACATGAATTACTTTAGTCGTTATATCTTAATTGCGTTAATAGTTATCACTTTGTCGGCTTGCACATACGCTCCGAAATCTAATAGTGATGCTACAGATATTCACAAAAAAATCGGTGATGAAATTACTCTTGACACACTTGATTTGAAGGTGAATAGTGTTGAAGAAAATCAATTAATCAGCTCTTATTATGGCTCGACCGCATATGCGGCTGAAGGAAGCAAATTTGTATTGATTGTATTAGAATTAATAAATACTACAGATGAAGACTTTGAATATGTACCTGATTTGAAGCTTGTAGACGAACATGGAAACGAATATAATTCGTATCAAAATACCATCAACAATATAAATAATCATATTGAAAACAGGAAGCTGGATCCGGGCATAAGAGAAACAGGCTATATTGTTTATGAAATACCTGAGGATTCTACAAGCTACAGTATTATGACATCTGGAAAAGATAAAAATGAAATGTATGAAATCAAATTAAAATAATATAATATTCTTGAGGTGGAATATGCATAAAAAGAAGATAATCGCCCCGGCTGTAATAACTGCTGTTATACTATTATATTTATTGGGATTTGCATATTTATGTTTATTTGATGACAGCATGCCTTTGCCGGTTAAAATTTTATGTGGTATAATACCATTGATTCTGACAGGGGTTAGCATATATGTTCTTATTGAACGAATAAAAGAAGTAAGGAGTGGTGAAGAGGATGATCTTGGTAAATACTGATTATATTACAGGTAAAGACCTTGAAATGCTTGGATTGGTAAAGGGAAGCACAATTCAGTCAAAAAATATCGGCAGAGATATCACACAGGGTTTTAAAACTCTGGTAGGGGGAGAATTAAAAGCATATACAGAAATGATGAATGATGCCAGAGCTTTGGCAACAAAGCGCATGGTTCAGGAAGCAGAAGCTCTGGGCGCAGATGCTGTTATTAATATTCGTTATGCTTCCTCTGCAGTTATGCAGGGAGCGGCTGAGGTAATGGCATACGGTACCGCAGTTAAATTCAAATAGGCATGATTGTGCGAAACTGCGTAGCAAAAAAGCTGCGGACTTATTGTCCGCAGCCGCATATGTTTGAAATCTTAATATCCATAGAAAAGCCGGATACATCATCCATGGCTTCATATATTTCAGTAATCAATTTCAGAACCATGCTCTTTTTACCTCTTACAAAGGTTGAAAGAACACCAACTTCGTTTTCAAGTCCTGAATTATTTATAATTTCCAGTACCTTTTTTACATCACGGATATAATCATCACTTACAATAGGAGTGAATGAAATTTGGCATGATGCTATTTTTTCCAAAGAGCACATACGAAACCTCCGTTAGTTGATTTTGATAACTTTGTTTCTGTATCCATATTAAAGTCACTGTCATCGGCAACAGGAGGAACAAATAAACATTCTCCATAGCGGACGAGTTTTTTCTTATTCCAGTTTTTAATTTCTTCCGGTGTTCTAAAATTAGCATACTTAAATACAGTATTTTGGAATGCTTCTGATTCATATAATTCACTCCAGCTGCTGTTTCCTGCTATGACTCCTACCAATATCTGACCGTCTTTTTTAACCACTCTGAACAGCTCTTCTAAAGCTTTAGGAACATCTTCTACAAATTCAAAGGCAGTCATAGAAATTACTGCATCAAATGTATTATCCTCGAATTCCAGATTATATAAATCCATATTCAAAAATTCTATATCAAGATTTTGCTCTGCCGATTTTTTTCTTGCAACATTTAGCATTTCGTTTGAAATATCAATGCCGGTTACCTTGCATCCCATATTTGCAAGCTTTACGCTGAAATTTCCGGTACCGCAGCCTACATCAAGGATTTTAATTTTATCTTTGATTTCAAGCAATTTAAATGCAAGGTCTGTTTCCACCTTATCAACAAAGCTTCCTTTTTTATCTGTGTACCAATCATCATAATCTGATGCGGATTTATCAAAAATAGCCATACGATTCTCCTTGATATTAAAATTAGTCTTAATTAACCTCTTCTAATTTATTTAAAATATGTTTTTTGTATTTCATAAAGCTTTCACTTACAATGAAGTCTTTACTTCTGGGCTTGGGATCCTTTATCAGTAATTCTTCTGTTATTTTGCCGGGTTTGCCGGACATAATATATATCCTGTCAGACAATAGGATAGCCTCATCTATATCATGAGTTATTAAGAATGTTGATAATTTTATTTGTTCCATAACATTGAGATACCATTGATGCATGCTGCTCTTCGTTATGCTGTCCAGTGCACTGAATGGTTCATCCAATAAGGCTACCTGGTCAGAAAATAAATAGGTTCTTAGCAATGCGGCTCTTTGTCTCATTCCGCCTGACAATTGATTAGGATATTTTTTCTCTGTTCCTTCCAGTCCGAACTCCTCAAAATACGGAGATGCGGTTTTTCTGGCGTTTGACTGTTTCTCACCTCTGATAACCAAGGGGAGAGAAACATTGTCAATAATTGTTTTATATGGAAGTAACAGGTCTTTTTGCAGCATATAGCTTACAATTCCGGTACAGCCTGTTATATTTGCTTCATCAAGCTCAACTGTTCCGGAATCCGGAATTATCAAACCTGATATCACATTAAACAATGTGGTTTTACCGACACCGCTTACTCCCAAAATGCTGACTATTTCACCTTGATTTAATTCTATTGAGATATTTTCAATTACTTTAGATCCTTCATAACTGACAGTTATGTTTTTCGTAGCCAGTCTTTTCATTATTTTCCTCTTATATCAAATTATTATGCAGGAGCATTAGTTTGTCATTGTTATAAATAACCTGCATCATGTCATTCTGAACTAACCGCACGATCTCATTCTGAGAGCGTAGCTCGAAGAATCTCATTCAGGAAGATATTCGTTTGTAAAACCCGTACCCTCAGGAATTTCATTTTCTATCAGGTTATTTTCATATAACCATCCATAAAATGAATCCCATCTGTCTTGGTCGATATATCCCCATTTTTCAGCATCGGCGATATATTGATCAGCCAGCCATTTTTGACTTTCAACAACTATATCTGCGTCCAGTTCAGGAACCTCATTTAACAAGATTTGTGCGGCATCCTCCGGATTCTCTATAGCATATTCATATCCCTGTTTAATAGCTGTCAACGCCTTTTTAACAAGTTCAGGATTTGTTTTGGCATAATCGTTATTGACAATCAGAACCGGGCAGTAGTAATCCAATTCAGTGCCGTAATCCGCAAAATTCAAGTAATTAGTTTCCAAATTATTAACCTTGGTTGCAATGCCGTCCCATGCATAGAATACCCAGACTGCGTCTATATCGGTTTTCAGCGCTGTTATTACGTCAGTTACAGTGCTTGGTACCATATTTATATCTTCGAATTTTCCGCCGTCATCTTCGGTGATTTTTTTTATAATAGCCTGCTCTATAGGCATATCCCATGTAGCATATGTGTGACCGGCCAATTTTGACGGTGTATCAATGCCATCTTCTTTTAATGATATAATACCGGAAGTATTATGCTGAATTATTGAAGCAACTGCTGTAACAGGTATTGGAGTTTCGGATGCATTATTGGGAGCCAGAGTATCCTGGAAACTGATTCCAAACTCTGCTTTGCCGCCTCCGACTAAAGTTTCGGCACCGCCTTCAGGCGGCTGTAAAATATCAGCCTCAAGTCCTTGATCGGCGAAAAAACCTTTGGCATGTGCTACATATAATCCTGTGTGATTTGTATTAGGCGTCCAGTCCAGAACTATTCTTATTTTATCGAAGTTTTCCTGTGGATTTTCATTGCTTGGTTCATTTGAACTACATGATGTTAATACGACAATTGATAATATCAATATTGATATTAACCCAAAAACAAATCTTTTTTTATTTTTCATTTTATTTTCCTTCTTAATCTTAATTAATTTTTTCTTTTTTAGTTTTTTCCCACGGCATAGAAGCCTTTTTAATGTATGATACCATAAACATTAAAATAAGACTTATCAATGATATGAAAAAAATCACCGCAAACATTTTATCAAATGAATATGATTTTCTTACTCTTGTCATATATACACCCAGCCCGGTGAAACCACCCAGCCATTCCGATACCACCGCACCCACTACCGAATAAGATACGGATATTTTCAATCCTGAAAAAAATTGATTTAGTGAGCTGGGAAGCTTAATATGTACAAAAGATTGAAACCTGGTTGCTCCCATTGCCTTTAGCAAATTTAAGGCATCAGGATCGGCAGACTGGAAGCCCTCCAGTAAGCTTACCGTTATAGGGAAAAAGGTTATAATAACAATCAGTGTTATTTTGGGCAATATGCCATAGCCCAGCCAAAGAACCAAAAGCGGTGCTATTGCAACTGTCGGTATTGTTTGTGTAATAACTATTATGGGATATATGGATTTTTGGAACAAATGAAATCTTTCCATCAACACAGCAATTACAAAGCCCAATACAGTCCCTATAGTCAGACCCAGAAATGCTTCAATTAACGTTGTTTCAGCATGCTCCATCAGCAGCGAAAAATCATTGACAAATGCCAATACAACATCAATGGGAGACGGCAGCATGTATTTTGGAACAACTTCAGTTGATGATAACAGCTGCCATACAATCAATATAAAAGCTATGGCAAAAGCAGGCGACGCTCTATTGATGATGCTTTGTAACTTTTTTGTCAATTGTCAATACACCACCATCCGGAACAAATCCTATTTTAACATAAGCAGATACCTTTGGTGCTCCGGCTTTAATTGCAACTAACTGGCAGTTTTTAACTATTTCCATCAATTGGTCATAATCACCCTCGATTGATGTTTCGCTGGGACCTACAAAATAATTTAATCCGGTGCCTTTAATATATGCAATCACTTCGTCAACAATACGGATAACCTCTTCATCTGATTCCACATGTGGTAAAACTTGAATAGCAACATTTGCGTTCATAATAAACCTCCTCTATATTTTTATATAATAAAAACCTCTCCGGCTAACGGAGAGGTATGTAGCAAACCTTATAAGCTTGAAAAGCCTTACGCTATGTACATTCCCTACGCCAGCATTATCCGGATCAGGTGCAAAACAGTGTTTACTGTTTCAGGGTTTTGAACATTAGAGTAGTTCTATCTCAGCCTAATTATTTAAGCTCCCCTAAAAAAGATACTAGCACAGTTACAAACCATTGTCAACAAGAAAAACTGCGGTTATTCTGACAGGGCTGCTCTTACAATTATTGTTTTAAGGAAAATATATAACAAATCGTATATATTTGAATAAAATCAATGATATAAATTGACGAAATAGATTTGATATCTGAAGAGGAAAAAGAATTCTATAAATTTTTGTTGAAAGCAAGAAAAGAAGAGATACTTAACAAGGCTATTGCAGAGATGGGGGAGTTAACGTAAAGTATATAAAAGAAATCGTTCCTTATTTAATTTTGTATAATACCTCCGAATCTCTGACGTCTATAAAGTTCGATAATTTTGTACCATGTCTCCTCATCTACAGCTCCGGTTGGTTCAATACCTTCCATATTTTGAAGTGCCCGTACAGCCTTTACTGTAGCTTCATTATATATACCGCTGGGTTTGACTGACGGTATAGCAGTTATTATGAGAGAAATATATGAAAGCATTTCCTGTAAAAGATATACAACCGGAGATTCATGGCCTAAATCATATGTTATGCCGGTCCATCTCAGGTAAGGCAGGTATATTGCTTCAGGGGGAAGAGTATCAAGTATTCCGAATACATTGTCGTATAGAATCTGATATGTTTCAAAGGTTATATTTCCGGTGACCGGCAAATCCATTACTTTTTGAAATTCAATAATGGCATTTCTTGTTTGTGAGTCAAATATTCCAGTTATTGCAACTTCAGGTATGGTTGGGTAATACAAGCTTAGCACATCTAAGCCATATTGTATGATTTCAACTCCGGGACGGACATCACCTTCAAGATATACTTTAGAGCTTATATCTTCCAATTGACTCAGCAATATGCCTTCAGAAGTTAATTCTGACAGTTTTGTAACAGCTCCGTAAATATAGTTTATTCCATACCAGGTTGCCCGGTCAATGATTCCGGTTTCAGGAAAATTAAATGCTTTCTGGAATGCTCTGACGGCGGCTTCCGTATTTTCGTTGTAATATCCGTCTAACGGAAAAATTTCAGGAATTGCAGGATAATTTGCTCTTATTCGGTTCAGAAAAAGCTGCATTCTTAAAACATCTAAACTTGAATCTCCTAACTTAAGCGGTTTCCCGGGGTATGTGGGTTCAACACTTCCTACAGGTGCATCTGTAACTATGTCTATATCATCTCCATAATAATATCTCAAGATTTCAAGCGGAGTATAACCACTTTCAGCCAGATCCACAGATCCCCACTGATATAAACCATCACACTGAGATGTCCTTCCGTCACAAAATTGTGCAAACAAAGGCTGAACCTGACCTTCTCTGACTATGTACTGGTTGAATATTTCATCTGTAATATTGCTGATAGGTTCAAAGATACCTCTGTTTTGAATATACGACTGGTCAAACTGGGTAGAGTTGGTAATATCAAAATCATATCCTTTTGACCTGTACCATTCTGTAAATACTCTGTTAAGTGCAATAGAAACTATAGCGTGTATATTTGCTCTCAGCGCATTCTCGGGCCATGTTGGATATAACTCACTTGATGCGACATTTTTAATGTAATCTATAAAAGGAACGGTTACGTTTTCAGCTTCATCATCAGGATTTCCTAAATGAACAGTAATATATGACGGAACA
This sequence comes from Bacillota bacterium, assembly GCA_023453025.1. Lineage (GTDB taxonomy): Bacteria > Bacillota > Clostridia > Tissierellales > Sedimentibacteraceae > Sedimentibacter. The sequence goes on along the minus strand of JAEXUD010000058.1, from coordinate 43,984 downwards.
ATAACAACAGGTTTTATGGGAAAAAACTGTTGAAGTGCTCTTATATTATTGTTTTTTTCAGGCTCTTTAAACAGACTCATCTGTTTACCTCCGTCAAATTCTTTTTTGGACTTAGAAGTTCACTTTAAGCTGAGTTAAAAGTTTATTGCTTATAATATTAGGATATGAATTTTAAAAATGATTATAGCGATCTAAACAGTGGGGACGAATCTTAAAGTGAGTATGACCTAGCCAACGGGTTTTGGTTTTGTGAGGTTCACTGTAAGATCCGTCCCCGGAATGTGAATGCATTAAATAACTTTTATTAAACCCAGCAAAATAAGGATGAATCCGGGAAAATACGATAATTTATCAATTCTTTTGATTTTAGCTAATACAAAGCCGCACTTGATTCCAAGGTGGACAAATAAACAACTCATAATTGAAATAATAATCACAGTTAATTTTGTTGAATATCCAACAAGTGCGGCGCCTATTCCTGCTCCGAAGGCATCAAGGGCAAGAGCTAAACCCAGAATCACTGCCTCATTAATTGATATGTAACCGGAATTATCCATATCAGCTATTTCCGGTTTTTTTAAAACCTGAATTGCAATAGCTATATTGCCGAATTTTATACACCATAGTTTAACAATCTTGAACGCTTCTTTTTTATGGCTTTGCCTTTTATTACTTATATTCTTGACGTTTTTATTTCTATGAACATCATATAAAGACAAAAATCCAAGAACTAATAAAATGCCTGCACCTAATATTTTAGAAAAAGAAGGAGAAATAAACATAGTCATAAGCTCACCTAACTTCATAGATACGAAAAGCATTAAGCCGGTGCAAAGCATAATTACTACAAGAGATTTTAAGGGAACCGTTATACGCCTCAGTCCATATGTAAAACCTACTCCAAAGCTGTCTATACTGACAGCGAATCCTAGCACCAGCAATGAAAGCAATTCAATAACCATTTTTAAAACCTCCAAGTAAATTAATATCCATATCATAGTATGTTGGTATTTAAAATACGTGCCAGTCATTCTAAGGCCCGTTTCCGGAATACTTCGAACACTCCCTTAACACAGATGATTCTATCATTGACATGGAATAAAATAGAAGCTATAATAAGCTATACAGACTGCGGTCTGAAACTTTTGCCCGTGATTTTTTTAAATATAAATACCATAAAGGTTGACGACATACATCATTAAGAGGAGAGGTTTAATTTATGAAAAGAATCATTAGTTTAATTCTGGCGATTATGATGCTATTTACTACAAACGTACAATATGTCTTTGCAGATGAAGGCATTTATACCGATGAAGTAATTGTAGCGATGGATGCAGATTGGTTAACATCAGATTTAGTATTTGGAGCAGGCAGCTATGAAGAAAGTGCGCCACCCTACGGTGAAGTAATTTATTATAATATTAACGGAAACCTTAACCTGCCTTTAGCAGGGGAGTACGGCAGCTCCATAGCTTGGTCTTCATCTGATGTGTCACTTATTGAAGTAAACGGGGTGATACATAAACCCTCGTATTTGGAAGGGTACAAAACAGTTGTTATTACTGCTGCATTGATAAAAGGCACGGCACATGCCGAGAAGTCTTTCGTTATAGAACTTAGTCCCTCAGAGCCGACGGCAGACGAACAGGCGGTACAGGCCGATTATGATTGGCTTGTAGGCGAGAGTGTTATTTATTACGGCGTGTATTACAATGATATCAGAAGCGATGTAAATATGCCGACAACAGGTGAAAACGGGAGCGCTATCACTTGGGCATCATCGGACGAAAGATGGATTAGAACAGACGGAACTGTTACACAGCCTCCTTTTTCCTTTGCCACGGGCAATGCTCCGGTAACACTTACAGCCATTATATCCAGCGGAACTGTATCAAAGCAGAAAACATTTGAACTGGAGGTGGTTGCTCAGGCACCCACTGATGATGATAATGTTGCTATAGATAAGGATTGGCTTACATATGAAAAAATATCGAACGGCAATAGTCAGGATAACGTTAAGACAAGACTTTCACTTCCAGTACAAACTCAACGCCGTTGGTCACCGTCAGGATACTACGGAGGCTGCGACATAGCATGGGAATCTTCAAATCCAAACATTATTGCAACAGACGGAAATATCAGCAGACCTGAAATAAATGAGGGAAATCAAGCAGTGACACTCACAGCCGTCATATCTTATGGCGAAGCTTACGATACAAAGACATTTAACCTTGTGGTTACCGCCGTTGAGGAATTTCCGCTTGCAATAAGCTATGATAATTTTATCGATATAACTCGTCTTAAATTCAACGGTGTTTCCGGAACTGTTGTAACAACCGACAGAGACAATAATGAGATCACAGCTTTACAGTTTAACAATGACAGGGCAGCAGAGCCGACTACAGGAGGAAGCATTTTTACCAAAAATAAAATTCGTTTAAAAGAAGACTTATCCTTCAGTGCAGCTTTTTCGTACCGCAATCCGCATCCCGACTTTACAAAGGGAGAAGGAGGGTTTGTATTTACTCTGCAATCAGCAGGTAATTCTGTTTTCGGACACGCTTTGAATGATGAAGATATTAAGCCAAGTATTAACATTGCATTTCTGACAGATTATTACAGCGGCTCTGGTTCAGGGCAGGGTGCCATCTATGGTTACAGTGAAAATGCCGCTGTATATTATAACGGAGACTATGAACATCGTACAACTCAGATTTTAACATCAGATTATACAAATGATCCATGCACTTACAATAACGTATGGATTGAGTATGATGGTGCATCAAAGGTACTGGAGGTCAGATTCAGTACGGATGGCTTAAGACCGGTTAACAGCAATCTGAGGATAGAAAATCTGGAGCTTGATCAGATTTTAACCGACGCAGGAGATGGTCTTGATACAGAGGATGTCCGTGAGGTCTATGTAGGTTTCATGGGCTCTATGGGAAATGCAAAGGATAAGACGGAGATAGGAAACTTGTACTTTAAAAATGATTCAACTCCAATTGACTTTGAGCCATATAATTTTATAGATGCATCAAATGTTATTGTTATTGCAAACCCGCCTGCAGGACAAGCAGCAAGCACTATATCTGCTGCTGTACGCAGTCTGGACGGAAATCCTGTTGCGAATTTCCCTGTTTACTTTTCCACCAACTTTGGCATGCTTGATGCAACATACAGAGTAACAGATGCTTCAGGGATTGCAGCAGTTGAATTATATTCTGGCATATCAGGTACAGCACAGGTTAAAGCTTATACAGCCGGCGGAGCCATGGGCATAGCAGAGGTGCAGCTGTCAGCAAATGATTCGGACAGACTCTTGTTTGATTTCGCATGGCTGACTGCGGACAGGATTAAAGGTGACAACGAAGCACTTAATAAGGTTACAAAAGATTTGAATTTACCTGCAGCTGCTTTAAACGGCAGTACAATAAGCTGGGAATCTGATGCTTCAGATTATTTAAACACAGACGGTACCGTGACAAGACCTTCGATTGAACAAGGAGATCAGGATGTAACATTGACTGCAACCATATCCATCGGCGGTGATTCTATGCAAAAACAATTTTACATAACAGTCAAAGTCCGAGATGAAGACTTAGCCGCTGCTGACAGAGATTGGTTAACCGATGAAGTGATTTTAAACGGAAATGACAGCTTGGATAATGTAACTTCGGATTTAATACTGCCGAATGTCGGTGAAAACGGCAGTGCCATAAGCTGGGCGTCTGACAAAGCAGGAATCGTTGCTTCAGATGGTTCAGTGAACCGCCCTTCATTCACACAGGGGAATCAGCCTGTAAAGCTTACTGCAGCTATAAGCATGGGTGAGGTTACATTAAGCAAGGTGTTTAATATTAATGTGACAGCATTGGCGGCTTCGGATTCACAGACAGCATATGCCGATTATGAATGGCTCACAGCAGATGTTATCCGTAGTGACAATGCCAGTTTAAATGAGGTGGTATCAAGCTTGAATCTGCCTTCTGCGGGGTTAAACGGCTCTGTAATTACTTGGGAGTCAAGCAATGAAGCTGTTGTCGGTGTTGACGGAACGGTGAATCGTCCGACCTACAGTGAAGGCTCACAGTATATAACTCTGACAGCAACAATCACTAAAGGAACAATTGAACATGATAAGATTTTTACTGTATTTGTATATCCTCAGGCTACTGACGCTGAAGCGCTGGCGCTTGATGTGCAATGGCTGGATTACAATAGGGTTTTAGGGGGAAATCACATTAATAATGTTATTAATAATCTTAACTTTCCTTCGCTGGGTCAATACGGCTCCTCCATACGCTATGAGTCAAGCAATGAAGCATATATAATGACTGACGGAACAGTGAACCGTCCGACATTTACAGAGGGAGACAAAACAGTAACTATAAAAGCTTATATAACCAAAGGCAGTGAGACAGTTGAAAAGAGTTTCTTGTTTTCGGTGAAAAAGCTTGAACAAACTGACGCTGAGGCTGTAGCGGCAGATAAAATATGGCTGAGGGTATCACGGACTCTGGGAGGCAATCTGTCACAGTATTCAATAACCGAAGACTTGTCATTGCCTGCATCAGGGCCTAACGGCTCCTTGATAACATGGACTTCAGGCATGCCGTCGGTGATTTCTGAAAGCGGCGAAATCACAGTGCCAGAATACAGCGAAGGACATAAAAATGTAACACTGACAGCAGCCTTTGAAAAGGGAAGTGCTGCAGATACCAAGGACTATAACTATACTGTGCTTTCAAAGCCGGATACTTTTGTGCCTGTGGTTATGACAACATCACCACAAAACAACAGCACTGATGTTTTGTGGAATACAAGGGAAATAATCATAACCTTTGATGAGGATGTAAAGGCGTCAGCATCAGCCGGCAGCCTGGGGGACTACGGTATAGAAATCAACGGCATACAAGTGCCTGATTTTTCAGTGAGCATTTTTAAAAATAAGCTTACAGTTAATCTGATGGATTATTTGAAGGCAGGAACAGAATATGAACTTATTGTTCCTTCTGATACAATACGGGATATGTCTGACAATCACCTGGATGAAGAATTAAATATAGAATTTAGCGTTGAACAGAAGCCTGAAAGAAATATAGAGGTTATTTCTTCGCTGCCAAATGACAAGGAAAAAGAAGTTGCTGCTGATTTAGGACAAATTTCCTTCAAATATAGCTACAGTGATATTAGTAAAGGAGCCGGATTTGAAGGTATTTCACTCTTTGATATAAGCGACAATAAAATAAATACAACAAAATCCATAGCTGATGATACAGTGACCCTGACTCTTGGCACAGGTACAAAGCTGAAATCAGGTTCGGTGTACGAAGTGAAAATACCGGCAGGTGCAGTTACAGACAGATTTGAAAACAGCAGCGCAGGTAAGACAATTAAATTCCGTACAAAAAGCAGCAGCATCCTGCCGACAGTAGTGGGGCACTATCCGGTTAACGGACAAACTGATGTTGACATTTACCAGCCAATTGAAATAAACTTTTCAGAATCAGTAAATGTAAAGGATTTAAACCTGGTATTGTCGGACAATACAGGCAACATAGTTAATACAGAGTTACGAGCAATAAATGAGGCTAAGACTGTGCTTATGGAAGTGAAATATTATTACAGTCTCAAGCCAAACACGCAATATACCGTAAGAGGCTCATATGACAGTCTGTACGGCAGCTCTGACCTTGGCTTTGAGATGTCTTTTACAACAGGAGCCGGTACACTTAATATCATAAATGCATTAAAGCTTTCAGCAGGAGATTTTCCGATAAATACTCCTATTGAAATTCCTTATTCTGCTTCTTTATCTGAAGGAACTGATTTCGACAATATTGAAGTGCTGGATTCAGGCAGTAATCCGGTGGAGTTTAATACAAGTGTGGTTGGCAACAAAATTGTTTTGACCCCGGCTTCACCCCTTAACACATCTGAAACATACGAGCTTTGCATACCGAAGGGAGCGGTTAAGAATCAAGCCGGCATAGAAAATGATGCTGTAAAGTTTTTCCCGTCCACTGCACAAAGATTAAGCTACGGGAGCTATTCATTTTATATGCCATCAACCTGGGTAACTGAAAAGGTACTTTCATTTAATGCAAGATGGCTGGGAGAAATCAGCCGTCCGCTGAAATCAATTACATGGGATTTTGGAGACGGCAAAAAAGGCAGCGGATTGTATCCTGTTAATGTCTATTGGCATGCCGGGAACTACAAGGTTACCTTGACATTGGTAGATAACAGAGACATAGCATATGTTTTTGAACAGACAATAACTATAAATGATTTGAGTTTAAATGACTTACAAGTATCAGTTTACCCAAATGACAGCAGCTGCCTGACCGTTTATGAAGAAAACAACCAATATGGACTTAAGAATATTGAAAACTACAGCATTACCTTGTATTCACCGTCAATTGGGTATATTTCAGACGAAACAGTTAATGTGAGTCTTTATAAAAATGGCAATCTGGTAAAAGAACTGGGCACTGTAAAAACAATTTATAATGGGGAGGCTATGTTTTCCTTCAATTATGGGAACAAAGGGTACTTTGGAAGCTACGAGCTGCTTTTCAAACATGAGGGAACTAATAAGACGGTACGAGTTCCTGTGTATATTTCAGAGGCAACAAAAAAGCAAAGCATGGTTATTCAGCTCTATGATATTGATGAGGGCGGAATGCTTGATTACCCGCAGGACCTGTACTTTGATTTAAACGGAGTAAAAACATTAGCCAAATATGAAAAAATTGACGGTTGGGCAGACGGCTGCTATGTAATAAAAGGTCTGGAAACAGGAACATCCTACTCGCTAAAACTCACAAGCTCAGAGGATGTACCATATTTATCTGACAAAGGAGAGGCATACCATGAGGGTTCTGATTACGCCGTATATTTGGCAGTCAGAGTAAAACAGCCGGGGATAAACTATATTAAGTCAGACTTAACAGATACAAGAACCGGCTACAAGCTTAACTCTATGTTTATAAATAATATTAGCATACCGGATTTATCCTTTGAAATTGACGGCAATTGGGATGAATTAACGCCGGGATATTATGAGCTTAAATCATCTATGGGCAGCATATCCATGAAATCGGAAAAACCTGTTTTTGAATTGCAGCCGGGCTTGCAGATGCAGGCAGGTGAAGAATTATTCGGGCGTATGGTTTCAAAATCCGGTGCTTCCAGTCCATGGCAAAACGCAAATGTAATTGTAGCTCCATATCCTTCGCTGAAAGATTTACCGAGACTAAACATCAGCTACACAAACGGAAAATATGTAATTGATTCACCTATAAGCATAAGCAGCCTCACAGGCGGCAAGGTAGATATACTGGATGGAGTACCGCTCATGGATAGTGTTAAAAGCTTCGGACTTGGCGGCACTACAAACAGGTTTGAAGGATCAATAGAAGATGGTCTGCTAAAGCTTGTATATAAATATGGCTCCGGACATGGCATGAGTACAAAAAAATCTAAAATGCTTACTACAGGCTATGATGTAGAAGCCGAAATTGATTTCTATGGAACGTTTTATTACAGCAGGTATGATAAGGAATGGAAATTTGGCATATATAGATACTGTTTAATCGGCAGCGGACAGTATTATTGGAAGAGACCCTACACCATACCAAAGATAGACATCGGCGGATGGGGAAAGGTAGCAATGGGCTCCAACATTTATGGATTGTTATATATTTATGATGATGACAGAGATTTCGAAGGCATTCTCGAATTCGACCCATATGTGTATGTTGAAATAGGTGCAGGAATTGAGAAAGTATTGTCTGTTGAAGGCTATGTAGAAGGGCATGTTCCGGCAGAGTTTCATATACCTACAGGATATATCGAGGTTAACCCTTATATAGCTGCAGGTATAGATGTTTACTATATATATGATTCAAGTGAGGTGTATTATAGGAAAATAGCCGGCACACACTGGGATAACGGCAAACAAAAAGTAAGATTGCTGTCCGGACTGCCCGGTAATGAATTTAATGAAGAAAATGATGACATACAGTTTGCTCCTACTTCCAGAAACTATCTGGAAAGAGGGTCTGAGTGGCTTGCAGGAAGAAGTAATAAAAAAAGCAGCAGACTTATGACATTTAAATCAGCATCAGCCCAAGAAGCTGCAAGCTCTCACACTGAAACTATGACAGAAAACATCTATCCGAGAGCAGAGGTACAACAGATAAATTCAGGCAATGAACGATGGCTGGTGTGGACAGACGACAATCCTGCCAGAGACGATAATAATCGTACGCAATTAAAATACTCTGTTTACAGAGACGGAAGCTGGGAGGAGCCCGAATGGTTTGGGCAGGATGCTACGGCAGATTTTGCTCCGACAGCGGCCGGTATGGGAGACGGTGTGCTTATAGCATGGCAAAATATAAAAAATGTCATGACTGAAGAAAATAAAAAAACCGCATTTGTAAAGGATTCTGAAATCAGTGTAACCAACAGTATTTTTAAAGCTGACGGCGAAGAGCAGGATATAATAACATTGACTGATGACGATAAATTTGACCATTCACCGGTTATAGCCTCTGATGATGATAATGCAATCCTGGTTTGGACAAAGTCACAGGGCTTAAGCTTTACCTATGGCGAAGATATGGATGATTTAAAGGCTCCGGCAAACAGTGATTCTATATATTTCTCAGTATGGGACGGTGATAGCTGGAGTAATCCTGAGGAAATAGAAAATTCAATGCCTGCTGTTATAGACTCAACCTTGGCAATGCATAATGGCCAAGGACTGCTCTTGTATACTCTTGATATGGACAATGATTTGTTGACTCAACATGACAGTGAGGTTTATTACAGGATATATGACGAAAACAGATGGGGTGAGGCTGTACGTCTGTCAGACAATAATGTTTATGACTCTTCACCAAAGGCAGCAAATGTAAACGGTGAATGGTTTATTACATGGAAGCAGGATGGCAGCTTAGTTTACAAAACCGCTTTAAGTGAGGAAGCTAAGTCAGATGAATTTCTGTCACAGGTGCCGGATGATTATAAGCTTGCAGTCATGGAGGGCGATAGCCCGCAGCTTGCTGTAGTATACACAAATACAAGCTCAGATAACACAAAGACAATGTGTGCTTCCTACTATGACATTAATAAGGATATATGGAGCAATATAATTACTGTTGGTGAAAATACAGGATATATTCGTTCCTTCAGTCCGGTGTTTACACAAGATAATATTCTTAACGTGGTATATACCAAAGCTGAGCTCATAAATAAGGTTGTTGAGGATGTCAGCTTCATGTCGCCAAGCGACAAGGTTGATCTGATGCTGTTAAGCTATACTCCGAAGCATGACTTGGCTGTAGACGAAGAATACGGACTGCAATTATCTCCGTCAATTCCGGTCAAAGGTGCTGTAACGGCAGTATCGGCAGTTATAAAAAATGCAGGTGATTTTGCGGAAAATGCAACATTGTATTTATACGACGGAGACCCTGCTGACGGGAATTTAATAGCAGCGGCAGAAACTGATAAAGCTATAGCTGCTAACTCAGCTGCCGAACTGGAGCTGGAGTGGCTGGTGGGACCGGAGGAAAGAAGTGAATATGAGCTGTATGCTGTAGTCAGTACTGACGAAGACGTTCATGAGGCAAACGAAGCTAATAATACTGTAAGCTTAAAAATTGCAGCATCAGACATTGCAGTAACAAATGTTGACAGTGAAAATATAGCCAGAAATGACTATATTGTTAAAGCCACGGTAAAAAACACCGGAAGCACTGTTCTGGAGGATGCAGCAGTTAAAGTTGTGCATGAAGAAAGCGGACAAATTATAGAATCTATAGAAATAGATGAAATAATACCCGGACAGGAAATGACTTTGAGCTTTTTATTCTCTTCACAGGATCTGGCTGCAGGTGAAGACGGAAGCATAAATATGTATGTGCAGGCCACACTCGGACATGCGGAGAAAGAGTATTCAACAGATAATAATATTTGTCATTTCACTTTAGAAAAAGCAGCTGTTACTGTTGATACGGTTGATCCTTCACCGAATGAAACACAAATAAGCATAGAAAAACCTATAACTATAAGCTTTAATGTAGACGTGGAAAAAGGAGAACAATTTGACGGTATAGAATTATATGATGAAGATCTTAATGAAATAGCTGTTGACAAAACACTGGCCGGCAAGGCATTGACAATTACACCACAAGAAGCATTATCCAACAGCACAGCCTATAATCTGTACGTGCCTGTTGATGCTGTTACAGGTGTTTACGGACACACTATGAATGAAGACTACAGCCTTAACTTTGCCACAACATCAAGCAGTCCGGAAATTATATTTGCATACCCGGGTGAAGGTATGACAGATATAGCCTTAAATTCTGAATTGAAGGTAAAATTCAACCAGGCTGTAGAAGCGGGTCCAAGCTTTGACGGCATTGCGGTGTATGCTTTGGAATCTAAAGTAGATTCAATATCTGCACAGCTTGACGGAGAATGGCTGTATGTTAAACTCCCAAGCCGGTTCAGGGAAAATACGGCATACACACTTTCAATTCCTGCTTTGGCGGTGCAAAATTCAAATGCCGAGATGCTTGGAGAAGATTATACCTTAAGCTTTGAAACCTTAAATACAGAAGAAAATGATGATGACGACGAAGACACATCAAATTCACCGCTGCAAAATTATAAGCTTTCTAAGAGTGAAAATGGATCCTTAATAATTGATATAGACGAGCGTGCAATGTTAAGTGCACCATTCAGAATTTCAATTCCATATACACCTTCAGCCAAAGAGCTGCTAAGCCCTGAAAGCATTATAATTAAGTCTGTTGACAGCAACGGTAATACAGCTGTTGTAATGGACGGACACTATGATTTAAAGACAAAGGCATTAACCTTTACTGTCTTAAGTTCCGGAAGATATATAGTTGAATTTAACAATGTGAATTTTAATGATGTTTCCCCTGATTCATGGTATAAAAGAGCTGTGGGCTTTATTGCGGCAAGAGGTATAACCACAGGCACCGGAAATAACAATTACAGTCCGGATGCAAGACTTAAACGAAGTGATTTCCTTGTATTGCTGATGAGAGCATACAACATAGCCCCGGATGCAAATCCTGCTGATAACTTTGCCGACGGCGGAAACACTTATTACACCAACTATCTGGCAGCCGCAAAAAGACTTGGCATTACCGAGGGGGTGGGCAGCAACATGTTCGCTCCGGAAAGAGAAATTACCCGACAGGAAATGTTCACACTTTTATATAACGCTTTAAAAGTCATAGACAGTATGCCTGAAAAAATCTCAGGCAAGACACTTTCAGGCTTTGCGGATGAAAATTTGGTTGCCTCATGGGCAAGAGAAGCCATGTCACTGCTGGTTGAAACAGGAACCATATCAGGAAATGCAGGCAGGCTTTCTCCGGCAAGCACCACAACCAGAGCGGAAATGGCACAGGTGCTGTACAATCTGCTGTCAAAATAGACACGATTAATCTCTCCAATACAAATAAAAACCCCTCAGAGAATAATTTTGAGGGGTTTTAAAGTCCGTCTCCATAATAATATCCATTTTAAGGTCCGTCCACAGAATCAAGGTTAATTTTGGTTGATATCAATTGCAGCTGGGGTACCAGCCTATTGTTTTGTATGGAACGGTAAATACAACTATCCCTGTGGAATACGGAGCTATGTCATATTGCTGATAATAGACAGCCAGCCCCTCCGGTGTAAGAAAATAATTGTCTTCATCAAAATTTTTTATAATCAATGATTTATAATCATCGAAATAAATGCCCGGATTATCTTTTAATCTGCTGCCTGCCTGCTTTATCATTTCATTGGTAAGCAATCGCCTGTAATCAGTTCCCTCCTTAAAATAACAATAAAGCGGAATTTCTGTTCCACTTCTTAATTCAAATGTATCAGAGCTTCTTATGGTATTTCCGTGAGCTCCGCCTGTAAATTCATACTTGTCGATATAATAACTTAAAAAGCAGTTGTTGTTATAAGTTATTACATATTCCATAATAGCTTCATAGCCATGGAACGGAAAGTCATTTTCCATTGCATTCTTGTAATCATTTATTGCCTGTTCATATAAAATATCTGATACATATCTGAAATATTCATTAACCTCAATAGCTATCTGATTATTGATTTTGACCTGTGCATCGGGGCTCTTATACACCTTTATCACGGGGTATTTGATAGTGAGAGTCATAACCTCAACATCCTCATATATAAATGTCTCTTCAAAAGTCTGCATTTTTATTTGTGCTTTTTCTGCATATCTCATAATTTAAATCCCTCCTGCATTATATTATGCCGATATAAAAATTAAGGTACTGATAAAATGAATTTACAAATTGTGGTAGAAGCTTAAATGAATTTATAGTATAATGTTATCAAAAGATGTAACAAGGAGGTTATTATGTATAAAAGAATAACAGCATCAATACTGTGTATTTGCCTTATAATAACAGCATGTTCCGATAAAAATACAAATCCGGTCGATCAGCCGGCTGAAAAGACAGATATACAATATGATGAAAATAAATTTGATCTTACCGCAATTAAGTCTGACAATCAGGGCATTGACAATTCTTCCGGTTTTCAATTAACCAGCAGGGAAAATATAAGCAAAAACTTTATCAAGGATAACCTTCAGCTTATTCCCGAAAAGGAATTTAAAATTGAAGAGGTATCAAAGACCATCTACAATATTATTCCGTCAACCGAACTGGAAAATAATAAGATTTATCAGGCAAAATTAATGGATGGACCTTTTGAATATTCCTGGGCATTTCAAACTAAAAAAGAATTCAAAATAGAAAATACCATTCCTTCCGATGGAAGCAGCTATGTCCCTGTTAATTCAGGTATAGAAATATACTTTTCGCTTAAGGATTTTGAAGATATAGACAATTATTTCGAAATTGAGCCTAAAGCAGAAGGAAGATTCATTTATAAGGACAATTGTGTTATTTTTGCTCCGGAAAGCCTGGAGCACAATACAAGATATACAGTTACAGTTAAAAAGGGTTATGGATTAAAAGGCGGCACTGAACGATTAAAAGAAGATTATACCTTCAGCTTCATTACAGAAAGAAATTCAGATGCTGAAATTTACTTTGACAATCCTTTAATAAATATAAGTGAGAATAACGCTAAATTAGTCGGTGCATACATAGGCAATCAATATACCGAAGCGGAATTTACAATCAATATATATCAGTATAAAACCGACGATGAATTTGCCAAGGATGTAAGACTGTATGCCGAAACAGGCAAATTTCCGGAGGATATAAAAAACACCAATAATTTAGTAAGCATAAATTCAATAAAACAAAAGCCATTTATAGATGAAAGATACTCTTATAGAAACAAAGCAATTTTTGAATTGCCCGATGACATGAAAAAGGGCTACTATTTGCTGGAACTAAGCGCGGAAGGTTTTGTCGAAAATTCATATTTATTTATGCAAATAAACGATATGCTGGTTTACAATGCCATTTTTGAAGAGCAGGTGTTGGTATTTGCAGGGGAAACCGTGAGCGGCAATGGTATTCAGGATGCCAATATAATTCTAAATGACAAAAATATAGGAGTGACTGATGAAAACGGAACATTAATCAGCAGGAAGAAGGCAGATGACTATGAAACAGTATTTTTAAGAGTCGCAGCCAAAGGGTACAATGATTTTATTTATGCGGACAGTGCTCTTTTTCAAAACTATTATTACAGAAATTTAAGTGAAGCATCGGAATCCTTTAGATATATAGATACAGACAGACCTGTCTACATGAACACAGATACAGTAAATGTCTGGGGGTTTGCAAGATACAGAGACGAAAATACTGTCAACAAGGTAAAAATCAATCTTGTGGAATCAGGAACAGAATTGATACTGGACAGCAAGCAGGTTGAATTGACAGATATCGGAACATATACGGCACAATTCAATTTAAATAATACAGCATCCGGCAGCCTGCGTGTTGAGGTATATGATAATGATATCAAGCTGTCTACAAAATATATTGAAGTAAGAAAATATACCAAGCCCCTTTATACAATGAGCGGTGAATTAAGTAAAAAGGTTATGTACAGAGGTGATGAACTAATCTATAAAGTTAATGCCGGCTTTTTTGACGGCAGTCCGGTGCCAAATTTCAAGATCATGTTTAATACGCATACTTACGGCAGCTTTGCATATGGCTCTGTAGTCTATGAGGATATGGACAATGAAATCACATTGAATGAAAATGGAGAAGCAGAGGTTAAAATAAACACTGAAGCTAAAAGCAGCAGCTGGAGACCAGTTAATATAGATTTATATTGCTACAACAAGGAAGCAGAGAATACGTCAGTAAGTCTTTGGGACAATTTTAAAGTATTCCCCAAAAATAAAATGCTTGAAGTAAATATAGATTATGAAAATCCGGCAGCTGTAGATATTTTATTGCATGAATTGGTAATTGAGGACTATAGCACAGATCAAACAGGTGACTACAGTGAGCTCAGAGGCAAGCCATTAGATGATACGGTTAATGTAAGAATTATTGAAGGCTATTATGAAAAAATTAAAATCAAAGAATTATATGACTACGTCAATAAGGTCAATAATACAATATATGATTACAGATTGGTTGAAAATACAGTCTATCATGAGGATGTAAATATTTCTTCGGGAATTGCTGGTATAGAAATCCCCAATTATGACGAAAACAGAAGCTACAGGATAATCGCATCCTGCTATGATGAAGTCAATGAAAATATTGAAGAGGAAGCATATATCCACGGCAGGTATATACCATATGAAAGACTTTACTACAGTCTGGAAAAGGCAGACACCAAGGAAAGCTACAGGTCAGGTGATGCTGTAAATATGGAAGTAAGCTATAACAACGAGACGGCAGTAAGCACGGATAATGATAATCTGTTACTGATGTTCGCAAGAAACGGCTTAATTGACTGTAAGTTTTTTGACGGTACAAATATACAATATGATTTTGACGAAGCTTTTATCCCTAATGTATCAATTCAAGGAGCATACATCAAAAACGGATACATGTATCCGGTGACGGGATTTATATATTATGACAGAACAGAAAGACAGATATATTTTGATGCGGTTACAGACAAAGAGAACTATAAGCCGGGTGAGGAAGTAACACTAAATATAAAAGCATATGACGAAAATAAAAATCCATGTGCAGCTGATGTAAATGTAAGCGTTGTTGATGAGGCTTATTTTGCATTATTTGAAAAATATGTCAGAACATTAGATGACTTATATACATATTCATTTCATACAGGCTTGATTAAAGAATATCTTTCAAACATGGATATAAACACATCAGGCAGCGGCGGCGCCGAAAAGGGCGGAGGCGGTGGAAATGACAATGCCTTCAGGGATGATTTTGAAGACACTGCCATGTTCAGAACGGTAACAACCGATAAAAGCGGCAAGGCAGCATTAAAATTCAAATTGCCCGACAATCTTACCTCATGGAGGATAACATACCAGGCTATATCAGATAAGCTCTATGCCGGCAGCGGAACCAAAAATATAACTGTCAGCTTACCGTTCTTTGTAGATTTAATAATGGGCAGGGAATATTTGAAGGATGATAACATCAATGCGGCATTAAGAGTATTTGGTACTGACACAGTAAAATCTGAAGAGGTTGATTACAAGATAACTGTTGAAAATAAAGAAACAGGCAAAAAAACAGATTTTGAGCAAAAAGGCATCACGGGCAGTTATACCAATGTATTATTAGGAAAACTAAACGAAGGGAATTATGAAATATATGTAACGGCAAGCAGTAAAAACAACAAGGATGCAATTAAAGAAGAATTTAATGTAGCAGATTCATATGTATATTTCAATAACACGGATTATTACAAAATTACCGAGGACACTGTACTGGAAGAAGTGTATTCCAATCCTGTCATCACACTTCTCAATGAAAGCAGCTCGGATTTTTACAATAGTCTGGATGCCATTTCATCAAGCTATGGCAGAAGACTGGACCAGACAGTTTGTTCTATGATAGCCGGAAAATACATAAACGAATATTTCAAAACAAATTTAGAATTTGACGAGGAGGATCTCATAAGTAAAATAACAGAATATGAATCGGAAAATGAAAGAGGATACAAACTGTTTCCATATTCTTCTGCTGATATGGAGGTAACAGCCAAGCTGTCTTATTTGACAGATGATGAAAGCTTAAATTCCAAATTCAGATATTACTTTAAATATTATGTTGAAAACAATGCAGAGTACAATACAAACATTGCCGCATCCTTGTGGGGATTAAGCAATTATAAAGAACCGGTATTGCTTACTATCTATGATTTGCTTGAAAATCATCCGTCTGAACTGGGAGTAAGAGATAAATTGTATTTGTCACTTGCACTTGCAGAGCTGGGAGATAACAAGAAAGCCAATAAATATTACAGGGAACTGACAAGCAGCTTAATAAAATCAGGTGACTACTTATACTATGACAATAATCAAAACAGTACAGATAATTATGAGCTTACGGCGCTTTTGGCTGTTTTGGGGGTAAAGCTTAATGACTTTGAAACCGGAGACAAAATGTTCCGATATATTTATAACAAGCCATCCAATGAAACCCTGAGCAATTTCGAACAGCTGATTTATATTATGAACAGAGATATTATGAAGCTGGATGAAATCAAGGATTTGTTCGGAGAGGTGACTGTAACTACAGACGGTACAGGGAAAACATATAAATTGAAGCTGTTTGACAGGGAAAGCTTTGCAGTGCCAAAGGAAAAAATAAAAGATATAAAATTCAGTAAAATTAACGGAAGCATTGCATGCAAAGTAGATGCGTCAGGCAACAAGGATGATTTAGACAAACACAGGACTGATGATATCTCAATTAAAATAAGCTATGTGCAAAGGGACAAATCAACTGAACAAACAAACTACAATCAGTCGGATATAGTAAAGGTAGAAATTATGCCCGGCTTTGCTTCTGAAATAGAATATGGACAATATGAGATAACATATGTAATTCCATCCGGATTCAGGTATATAGAAGCAGGCCCGGACACTTACAGGTCTGATATTGACGGTCAAAAATTAAAGTTTGATTACTTTTATAATAAGCATTCGGCAATTGCTCCCATAGTATTTTATATGCAGGCGGCACAAAAAGGAGAATATACAGTTGACTATGCGGTAATCAAAGAAGCATTTGAAGCAAATTTAAATTATGTTGACAAAAGCGTATTAACCATTAATTAAAATAATTTCAGGCTGGTTACAAATTGAATAAAATACCTAAAACATCAACTATTATATCAATAATTATTGTATTGACATTAATCATCAGTATTTATAAAGAGAAGGAAGAACAAACAAATTCAGACTATTTTAACAGCAAAAACAATATGGAATGTCTGTATTACAATCCTGTTGATTTTGTTAATATCAAAGAATTCGAACCGTATGACGGCGCAGGCAGTATACGAGGAGTTATACTGCCGCACCATTTAGTTGCCGGTGATTTGATTCATGAGGTTTTTCAAAATGTAAAAAATCATGATTATGAAACTGTGGTTCTGATTGGACCGGATCATGAAAGTATTATGATGGGAAAAATTTTTACTACACTTAAGGATTGGCAGACGCCAGCGGGCGTGCTGCAGACTGACGAGGATATTACCGGGGAGCTGTTAAAAAACAACATCATAATCGAAGATGACGATAAGCTGGCCATGGAGCATTCCACATCAACCATAGTGCCGTTTATCAAGTATTATTTAGATGATGTAAAAATAGTTACACTTGTTATAACAAGGCAAACTAAGCTGAAGGATCTTGACAAGATAGTTGAAGATTTGAGCAATCTGGTTGACAAGGACAGGACACTGTTTATTGCGTCGGTTGATTTTTCCCATTATTTGAATTTAGAAGAGGCAGAAAAAATGGATTCAATCAGCCTTGAAGCGATTAAAAATAAAAATATTAACCAAATAATGTCCTTTACCAATGACAATATGGATTCTCCGGTAAGCATTGTTACAATGATTAAAATGATGGATAAGCTGGATTCATCTGATATGAAGCTGTTAAATCACAGCAATTCAGAGCTTATTCTTCAAAAAAAGATGGAAGAAACAACAAGCTATTTAACATTTTTATTTTATTAAGCTCAAATTTATATGATATAATACACAAACAAATAAAATTCAGGAGTATACTATGAATAACGAAAATACGGGGACATTTCCCAAAGCTTCACCATCAATAGATCAATGGCTGAAGGAAGCTAAAGCTGATTCTGTGTCGTCACAGGAGGGCATGTATTTAGTTCATAACGGAGTAGTCCGTCAGACACCAAAAGCAATGGTAAGACAGGGTATAGATGACGGTACCCTGGTAAAAGGCATGGAGTTTAATTATGACGCTGACAAGGTGAATCAAGCAATAGAGGAAACCTACAAGATGACAGGTGTTTTTCATGTCAGGGTTTGGCTTAATAAAGGTATCCTCAATGTTGGTGATGACATAATGTATGTGCTGATCGGCGGCGACATCAGACCACATGTAATAGATGCACTGCAATTTCTGGTCGGAAAAATAAAAAACGAATGTGTTACCGAAATAGAGCATAAATAAAACAGGGAAGACAGTCTTTGAATTTTTTGTTTCTGATAAATAAAAGTAAGTATCACACGGACACAATTTATATCACTTTATTAAAAACCTCATATACTGTACCAGGAGGTGAAGATATTGTATTATATAAGAGCTTTACAAAACAGACCAATAATAGTTGTCGGATATGCATATCCTTTTATAAATCGTATGGTTTTCCAACAATGGGCCGACAATTTAACATATGTGTCTTCCTTTAGCTATGGCTTTACAGAAGATGGTGATTTAATACCATTATCTGATGAAGGTTTAATTCAGGATGCTTACAGAAGCGGTGTGGCACCTTTAATGGTACTGACGCCCTTAGATGAACAGGGTAATTTCAGCAATGAGCTTGCAAGTCAGGTTTTAAACAACCCTGAAGCAAGAAACAGGTTAGTAAATAATGTTTATAATGCAGTTTTAGCAAAAGATTATTATGGAGTAGATTTTGACTTCGAATTTATATTTGCAGATGATGCAGATGAATATGTTCAATTAGTACGGCAAATGGAAGAAAGACTTAATGCAATAGGAGCCGTTACATTAGTTGCATTAGCTCCAAAAACCTATACCGAGCAACCGGGTCTCCTGTATGAGGGCCATGATTATCAGGGCTTGGGAAATGCAGCCGACCTGGCACTCCTGATGACATATGAATGGGGGTATACTTACGGTCCTCCAATGGCTGTGGCACCTATAAACAATGTAAGACAAGTAATAGAATATGGCTTGACACAAATACCGGCTGACAAAATTTTAATTGGAATACCGAACTATGGATATGATTGGACACTGCCTTTTGTACAGGGTGAGTCAGAAGCTGAAAATTTATCTATTCCGGAGGCAATTTCCAGGGCAGCAAGCGTAGGCGTACAAATTCAATTTGATGAAACAGCCCAGGCACCATTTTATGAATATACCGACATGCAAGGGCGCCGTCACGTAGTTTGGTTTGAAGATGAAAGAAGTTTAAGAGCAAAGCTTAACCTTGTGAATGAATATGGCCTGGCAGGAGTAAGTTTTTGGACTGTTATGAATCCTTTCCCGTCTGCTTCAGAATTGATAAATGAAATGAATGATGTTGTTAAAGTAATATAATTTTTTATAAAGGAAAGACGTAAAACAAATACTATTAATTGATTAACAAAAAGGATTTTGATTAAAGTATAATTCAAAATCCTTTTACTATATCAAATTTCATATCCATTTATAAAAGACTTACCGTAGGCTCAAGAACAGTCAGTGTATTGTTAACAGTATTTAGATTTGTTATTGCTCCTATGGGAATCGCCATTTTGTAATAGCCATGGCCTGAAGCCAAATTTGTCATAAGAGGCTTGCCTAATGGAACCAGGACTTCATTAATCAAATCTTCATATGTTTTGCCATAGGCATCGGGGCAATTCGTACACTCTCCGACAATTATTCCCGCACAATCCTGGAATTTACCGGCATGAATCAGGTGAGTCACAAGCCTGTAAACACGGCTGACAGATTCATGGGTTTCTTCTATGAAGAGAATCCTTCCGGTTGTGTCAATTTCGTAAGGAGTTCCCAATGTATCTACAAATGACTGCAAATTTCCTCCCACAATGGTTCCTGTAACATTGCCGGGCACTCTGCTTACTAACGGTATGCCGGGAGGATTTTCCAAAGGCCTTGGGGATGTCATTGTAGATGTTGCAGTAAAAAACTGATTGAAATTGTATTCAGGAGTGGTGTCCCTGAAGTCAATCAGGAGAAGACTGTGAAAAGTAATCAGATTTGACCATATGTACAACACATTCAACAATACTGTTATATCGCTGTAGCCGGTGATTATTGTCGGGTTTCGTCGTATTGCATTATAATCAAGGTACGGAATTACATCCTTTACACCGGTGCCGCCTCTTACAGGAATTATTGCTTTAACAATTGGATTTTCAAACATATTCATTAAATCAGATGCACGTTGCTGGGGTGTTGCTGCCAGGTAACCTGCCGATGAGTATACATATTCTCCTACAATTACATTATAACCAAGACCTTCAAGATACTGTATTCTTTCATTAATTGTGGCTTCATCCCGCGGACTTCCGAGAGTTACTATACCAATAGTATCCCCTTCTTGCAGGATAGGTGGTCTTATTGCTGTCCTCATTGCCATTTATATCGCCTCCGCATAAAAATTACTTTCATATCAGTATATGAAAGTATTATTGTTTGGTTAATCATAAGATTATCAAGTCGTGTATTGAATTAATCAAGGTTTTATTGTATTATAAAAGCAGGAAATTACTGCAGAGAGAAGGTAGGGTAATGAAAAACGTATTTTTTTATGATACAAAAATCGGGAAAATTGCAATAATAGAAAATGACAATACAATAATCGGTGTGGAAACATCGGACTGCATGGATGCGAGAGGAATTAATGTATCGGAAACAAGTATTATAAAAGAAGCAGCAAAGCAGCTCAACGAATATTTTGACGGTTCAAGAAAATCATTTGATTTGCCCCTTGACCCACAAGGTACAGAA
The DNA here is from genome assembly GCA_023453025.1 of Bacillota bacterium. Classification (GTDB taxonomy): domain Bacteria; phylum Bacillota; class Clostridia; order Tissierellales; family Sedimentibacteraceae; genus Sedimentibacter. Next base: position 22,773 of record JAEXUD010000058.1, on the reverse strand, counting down.
TTTCAAAAAAAGGTATGGAATGCACTTTGCAGCATACCCTATGGAGAAACAAGAAGCTATAAGCAAATTGCCGAGCAGGTTGGGAATCCAAAAGCTGCAAGAGCAGTAGGAATGGCAAACAACAAGAATCCAATTATGATTTTTGTACCCTGCCACAGAGTCATCGGCTCAAATGGAAAATTAGTCGGTTATGCAAGCGGGCTTGATACGAAAGAAAAACTTCTTTCATTGGAAAAAGCTTTATAATCGGAGGTTAATATGCCAACTACATACGCTCATTATACATTTGGTCAGGAAGTCTTGAAGGTATTAGATGATGACATTAAAATGTGTATTGATAAAAATATGGATTTATTTAATATAGGTCTTCACGGACCTGATATTTTGTTCTACTATAAACCGTTAAAATCTAATGAAATCAGTAAAATAGGACATAATTTACACAACTTATCTGCAAAAGGGTTTTTTGACAATGCCAGAAAGGTTATAAATAACTGTAGTGATAATGAAGCTGCGTGTGCGTATATTTGCGGATTCATATGTCACTTTATGCTGGATACACAATGTCATCCCTATATAAGGCAAAAAGAAAGCGACAAGCTGACTCATGGTACAATAGAAACCGAATTTGACAGAATGCTTATGATTAAAAACAATTTAAATCCCGTATCCTTTAAACCTACATTTCATATACACCCGAGTTTTGGAAATGCTGAAATAATATCAGGTTTTTTTGATGAAGTATCAAAAGAAGATGTGCTGAAAGCATTAAAATCTATGAAGTTTTACTTAAACCTGTTGGCAGCTCCTGGATTTATTAAAAGGAATCTGATTATCGCAGGACTTAAAGCTTCCGGTAATTATGACGGCATGATAGGACTGATTATGAATTATGAACCTGCTGAAGAGTGCAAGGATATCAATGAAAAATTATTTGAGTTATATAATGAAGGGATAGGCATTACAGCCGATTTAGTTAAAGAATACCTTAAAGGTATTAAAATCAATGAAAAGCTTAATGAACGTTTCAACAGAAATTTTGGATAATGTATACTGGAAATTACAAATACTTTTCACACCTTATATTGTTTGATACATAATATAGTGTATACTTATAGTAAGGATGTGAACATATGGTAAATGATTTTGTTAATAGTCAGACATATCAGAATTTACTTAATTCCTACAATTTAGAATCAGTTGAAAGTACAAGATACAGAATCGACGCTTTAAGGGCAAGGAGAGACGGATACCAGCAGATAGGAGATATATTTGATGCGACAGCAAGACATGAGCAGCAGCATGCAGAAATATGGCTTGGATTTATCCTCCAGGGCGAAATGCCTACAACCCTGGAAAACTTACAAGATGCCGCAAATGTTGAAAGATTCGAAGGTACGGATTTATTTTTGCAATATGCTGAAACAGCACGGGAAGAGGGATATACAGATATTGCGAATATGTTTGAAGGAATAGCAGTTATTGAAAGGCATCAACAATTTAGATTTAATGAGCTGGCTGGTAATATAATAACTAACGAGGTGTTTTGCAAACCGACAAGATCCGTTTGGGTTTGCCTGAGCTGCGGGAATCTTGTATGGAGTGAATGTGCGCCTGAAATATGCCCTATATGCCATTATCCCCAGGGTTATTACCAGCTCCACTGTGCCAACTATTAGCATAATATCAGCTGTCTCTGATGAGACAGTTTTAATAAAATTCATAAACAAAGGAGAAGGTTATGCTTAAACCTGAAAGTAAATTAACGCCCTTGGAAAAATATTGGATTTTGTATGATGTGGGGAATTCGGCATTTATATTGCTTGTATCAACAATTATACCTATTTATTTTAAAAATATAGCGGCGGCTGAAGGAATATCTCCTGCAAATTCAACAGCTTATTGGGGCTATGCAATATCAGTTTCAACGCTGATAGTAGCAATACTGGGACCTATACTGGGAACACTTGCTGATACTAAAGGATATAAAAAACCCTTGTTCACCATGCTGATGATGCTTGGAGTTATAGGCTGCGCTGCATTATCCGTCAATCTTTCATGGCTGGCCTTTCTTTTTGTATTTGTAGCTGCCAAGGTAGGAGTATCCGGAAGCTTGATTTTTTACGATGCTATGCTTTCGGATGTTACTACAGATGACAGAATGGACTTATTATCTTCGCTGGGATATGCCTGGGGATATATCGGAAGCTGTATTCCTTTTACAATAAGCCTTGCAATAATATTATTTGCGGACAAGCTGTATTTAACTACCGGTACTGCAACAAAAATTGCTTTTTTGCTAAACGCATTATGGTGGTTTGCAGTTACAATTCCATTATACAAGAATTACAAGCAAATTCATTATGTGGAGGCAGAAAGAGATGCTTTAAAAATTGCTTTCATACGTTTGAAAAATACTTTTAAGGATATTAAAAATCATAAAGAAATTTTTACCTTCCTGCTTGCCTTCTTTTTCTATATTGACGGAGTTTATACAATAATTGAAATGGCAACATCCTACGGCAAGGATGTGGGCATAAGTGACAACAGCCTGCTGTTTGCGCTTTTATTGACTCAGGTTGTGGCATTCCCCTTTGCGATGTTATTCGGAAAGCTTTCAAAAAAATACAAGACAAAGGACCTAATAAATATAAGCATTATAGGGTACTTTTTAATAGCAATATTTGCGCTGCAGCTTGACAGGGCGTGGGAATTCTGGTTTTTGGCTGTGTGCGTAGCAATGTTTCAGGGTGCTATACAGGCTCTTTCCCGCTCATATTTTGCCAGAATTATACCTAAAGAAGAATCAAGCGAATATTTTGGATTTTATGATATTTTCGGTAAGGGAGCATCCTTTACCGGGGCGTTTCTGATGGGAGTGACAACACAAATAAGCGGAAATTCTAAAACAGGAGTTGCCTTTATCGCTTTAATGTTTATTATTGGTTATTTTGTATTTAATAAGGCAGCAAAAATGCATAAAATATAGTGTCATTCTGAACGCAGTGAAGAATATCATATAAACGTTTTGGAAATTATATTGATAATACTTGATTTATTCTATATAATTAAATATAAGGAAAAAATTGACTTAAGGTGTGTGATATAATGAATTTTTTATCAGGGTTTTTAAAGGGAATTGTAATGGGAGCAGGTGCCATTGCTCCGGGAGTAAGCGGAGGAGCATTGGCAGTAATATTTGGACTATATGATAAAATAACTGATTTTATTGCACATATAAATAAAAATTTTATGGCTAATCTGCTTTTTTTCATTCCGATAGGAATTGGTTCGGTAGTTGGTATATTGGCATTCAGCAGAATTATTGAATTCCTTTTCCGGCACTATGAAACAGAAGTGAGATATGCTTTTGTCGGGCTTATGCTGGGAACTCTGCCCACTGTAATAAAAGAAGCAAATAAAAAGGGATTTAAGCAAAGATATCTAATACCATTTATCATTTCATTATGTTTAACTCTTGTTATCACATATCTTGAACATCATTCTGTCAATATAATCAACGAAGCCGGAACCGGTGCTGTCCACGTAATAATTTATGGAATTATAATTGGCTTTGGAACTATAATACCGGGTATCAGCGCATCTATAATTTTGATGTATATCGGAGCTTATGAAATTGTAATCGCAGCAATATCAAATCTGCAGCTTGAAATCATTATTTTTTTAGGAATTGGGTTTGTTCTAAGTGTTTTATTATTTGCAAAGTTAATTTCTATGCTTTTTTCAAAAGCGTATGGTTTTACATATTATGCGATTTTAGGACTGGTTCTCGGATCAATAATATCAATATTTCCGGGCTTTGAATTTTCTTTTTATTATTTATCGAACATATTGATATTAATTTTGAGCTTCATGCTTTCGTATTCGTTAAGCATGTATGCGAAAAAAGGAAAATAAAGAAAAAAAGAATGCGTTACTATTCACAATATTCATAACTTTAAAGAAAAATAAGAAAAATATATAGCGAACATTTGCAGGACACGATTATAATTCTTAGCGAATGGAGGGTAAAAATCTGTTAAGCAGCTTGCATTGTTTGAGCGTCAGCGAGTTTGCAAGCTGTAGGATTTTTATCCGCAATGAGCTTTAGAATTATTCGTGTCCGAAACCGTGAGCGGATATTTTTCTTATTTTTCACCTTGACTTTGACTGTGAATAGTAACAAAAATGCATCTCTTTCACAACATGTATGAGGTGCATTTATTAATTAATTTTACAGTGAACTTGATATAAATATTTAAATAAACTCATTAAACATATCTGCAATTATTTCAATGTTGTTTGATTTCATATCCTCCTGCTGCAACGGAAGCTTGAATATTTTTTTGTTTTTAAATGTATCTTCTATAATATTTAAATATTTTTGTTCCTGTTCTTTTTTATTTTTCCAGAACTCATCCTGCATGTTGTCCGGAAGTATTTTATTGACAATAATTCCGCCTACGGATATATTATATTTTTCCAAAATACCTATTGCCTTTATGGTCTCATCTATAGGAAGCTTTTCTGCGTTAATTACAAATATAAAAGACAGCAGCTTATCATCCATTATAATTTTTTTTGCCTTGGAAACTTTATCATATCTTTTTCTTAAAACCTTAATAACTTCATCGTTTCCCAAATCCTGGTCCGATGCTTTCCGGCCTTTGAGAGCCATTGACATGAGATTTACGGATTTGCTTCTTTTGGCTATCAGGCTGTCAAGCCATGAGCCCAAAAGCTCAGGCAGGGATAAAAGTCTCACCGTATGGCCTGTTGGCGCCGTATCAAATATTATCCTGTCATATTCTTCTGATTTTTCGATAATTATTTCAATCATCTTGTCGAATAATGCCGCTTCCTCGGTTCCTGGGGATATGGATGCGGCGTCTATCTGCTTGTTTATTTCCTTAACAATAACGGGACTCACAATTTGCTTGAGGCTTAATCTGACACTGTCCATATATTGCTTGCTTTCTTTTTCGCCGCTTATTTCCAATGCATCCAGATTAGGCATCAGACCAGTTATTTCATCATTGATTTGTTTTTCAAAAATATCTGAGGTCGAGTGTGCCGGGTCTGTTGAAACAAGCAGTGTTTTTAAACCTTTTTTCGCTTCGTGTACGGCATAAGAAGCACTGCAGGTTGTTTTTCCCACTCCGCCCTTGCCGCCGAAAAAAATAATTTTATTCATAGCTCCTCCTATGCATCAAAACCATAATCCGCCCATTTTTCCTGCCATACGTACAATCTGCTTATCATTCTGTTCTGCCACCCGTCTAAATCCTCTGAAATCAGGGGCAAAAGCTCAAGTGAGTAATAAGTTGTGGGAATAGGTATTCCTAACAGGTCTCCAAAGCAAAGAAGAATAAAGTCATCCATTTCATTATGTGCTTCCTTTATCAGAAGTGCCTTGGATCTTCTGTTAAAGTCTGTGGCAGCCTGGAAGAAAAGCTTAATGTTGTTTAATATTTCATACAGCTTATTATTTGCCAATTCTATATCTCCCCCATCTATGTAATATGATTATTTTGTAAAAAATACTTATAATAAATTATATTTTAGTAAGCAGCAAATGTCAATAAAGTTAAAAACACCATTGACGGAAATTACCAAAAGTGATAAAATACAAGTACAAGGATATTAATGCAGTCAGTAATTATAATTTAATATTAGAGGGGCAGAAATGGAGTTTGCACAATATTTAGACAACATAGAATATAAATTGCAAAACAGTTTTGATATAACCAGAAATTATATTTTAAATAATTACACGTATGATTTATTTGCAAGGTATTATCTGAGAAATGAAAAATATATTCTTGTAAAAAAGGCTACAGTCTATGCTTTTGAAAATAACGAATACTGCTTAATGAAATATTACAAAGAATTTAATGCAGATAATTATGATACATTTACAAAATCTTTAATCAATTCAATCGAATCAATAGTAAAACCATCTAATGAACACATGTCAAGCATTATAACAGGAGTTGTTGTAACAGATAGAATCCATCAAGATAATTTAGAACACATAAGAAAAAAAATTGAACAATTCAAGTATAATAAGGGTTTCGCATTTGGATTTAAGGGTTGGGCTGATATACGTTTAATATTAGTATCCCTTAATGAAGGTTTAATAGCAACCAATAAAAAAGGAAAGGAGGTCAGCTCTATTTATAATATTTAGTTCCATTTGCTTAACAAATTGCAATCGTTTTAATTTTATTATAAGGAGGATTATTTATGAACGCATTGCTACTCGTTATTGTTAGTATTGGTGTATTTATTGTAGCGTATGTAACTTATGGTGCTTGGTTAGCCAAACAATGGGGCGTTGATCCAACCAGAAAAACTCCTGCACACGAAATCAATGATGGTGTCGACTATGTTCCGGCAAAGCCCGCTGTTCTTATGGGGCATCACTTTGCTTCTATAGCCGGAGCCGGCCCAATCAACGGACCTATACAAGCAGCAATATTTGGATGGGTACCGGTATTCTTATGGATTGTTATAGGAAGTATATTCGTAGGTGGAGTTCATGACTTTGGTTCATTGTTTGCTTCTGTTCGTCACAAAGGAAAATCAATCGGTGAAGTAATCCACACAAATATGGGTAAAAAGGGAATGCAGTTATTCTCAATATTTGCATGGCTTACATTATTATTGGTAGTTGCAGCTTTCACAAACATAGTAGCAAGTACCTTTGCGGCTGTACCGGCAGCAGCTTCATCTTCAATGATGTTTATTATTCTGGCAATTATATTTGGTTATGCTGTATACAGAAAGGGAATGTCCTTGATGGCAGGTACGGTTGTCGGTGTGGTTTTACTGTTCTTAGCTGTTTATTTAGGATATTTATTCCCGATTCAATTAAGCTTGAATATGTGGATACTTATTTTGATGGTTTATATATTTGTGGCTTCTACAGCACCTGTATGGATCTTGCTGCAGCCAAGAGACTACCTGAATTCATTCTTGCTGTATGCTATGATTGCAGGAGCAGTTATAGGCTTGCTGGTTTACAGACCTTCTATTCAGCTTCCGGCAGTAACTGCATTTAATGTAAACGGTCAATTCATGTTCCCTATGCTGTTCGTTATAGTTGCATGCGGTGCTATTTCAGGCTTCCACTCACTGGTTGGCTCAGGAACTACATCTAAGCAGGTTGATAATGAAAAAGATACAAAAGTAATAGGTTACGGAGCAATGCTTGTTGAGGGTGTATTGGCAGTAATTGCTCTTATTACAGCAGCATATGTTTCTAACGGTGAATTGACAGAATTGTTAAAAGGCGGACCTGTAAATGTATTCTCAAGCGGTGTCGGAACATTTATGAGTAAATTTGGTATTCCTTTTGATATTGGTAAATCATTTGTTGCCTTGGCAGTATCAGCTTTTGCTTTAACAAGTCTGGATACTGCTACAAGACTTGGAAGATTTATATTCCAGGAATTCTTTGATAATCCTGAAAAAGAAAAACAATCCGTATTTACAAATATGTATGTTTCAACTGCTATAACTGTATTGATAGGTGGATACCTTGCTGCAGGCGGATATGCTAAGATTTGGCCTATATTCGGCTCGGCAAATCAATTGTTAGCCGCTTTATCATTGTTGGCAATTGCTGTTTGGTTAAAGAATACTGGAAAGAATTATCATATGCTTACAATACCAATGATATTCATGCTGGGTGTTACACTTACCGCTCTGGTACTTTTAATCAAATCAAACCTTGCTGCAGGAAATTATATACTGGTTATATTCCCGCTTCTATTGTTTGTACTTGCAATCATACTTGCTAAAGAAGGCTATGGCATAATCTTTAAGAAGGATGAATTAAAGGATACATCTGAATCGAATTAATTAAGATAAAAACAGCCTTTCATAATGTGAGAGGTTGTTTTTTTATGTAAAATTTATATAATATTATAATAGCTGTGTATAACCCCTCAAATGCCTCCCTTAGCTAAGCGCGGAACAAAAATCAAATGTACCTGCTTAATAATATCTGCAAATGTTTTTACAATATTTAGAATAATTAGAAATTAAAAATATTGACGAAAATTGTCGGATGTGTTAACATCTTAAAGCAATAAACCTTTCAACTTTTTTTAGCACTTTTTATTATATTTAAAGGTTTATGCTCGATATTAATTACATCTAGGAGGTAGCATGACTACATTTATAATCGGAATTATCATTCTTATTGTAGGCGGGTATTTTTATGGAAAGTACTGCGAAGGCGTATTTGGCCCGGATGACAGAGAAACACCTGCGATTACCAAAGCAGACGGAGTAGACTTCGTCGTAATGAAAAAATGGAAAAACTCATTGATTCAATTGCTTAATATAGCAGGAACAGGACCTATATTCGGAGCAATTCAAGGAATTTTGTTTGGACCTATAGCGTTTATAACAATACCTGTAGGCTGCGTATTGGCAGGTTCAATGCATGACTATTTCTCAGGAATGATTTCTATGAGAAATGGCGGAGCACAAATGCCTAAATTAATTAAAAAATATTTAGGAAATAAAGCAATAAAATTATATAATTTCTTCCTGTGGATTCTTATGTTCCTTGTTGGTGTTGTATTTGTTTATACACCTGGAGACCTGATCGTTACCCAAGTATTAGGACAAGAAGCGGCTGTTAGTAATCCGGTAGTTTGGATAGTTTACGGCGGAATATTTGTTTATTATTTAATTGCTACACTGTTCCCTATAGACGCCATAATCGGCAGAGTTTATCCCATATTCGGAGGCTTCCTGATTGTCTCAGCTATTGGAATATTTGTAGGTGTAATGTTAGACGGCGGAGCAAATCTTACCAATTTATCATTATCCGGCAATATGTTTAGCATGCATCCCGGTAAATTACCGTTTATACCTGTATTCTTTATCACCGTTGCATGCGGTATAATGTCAGGCTTCCATGCAACACAGGCTACACTGATTTCCAGAACAGTAAAGAGTGAAAAAGAAGGTAAAATGACATTCTTTAATATGATGATTGTTGAAGGATTTATAGCTATGTGCTGGGCAGCAGGAGCAATGGTATTGTTCGGAAGAGGAACTGATATGGCAACATCACCAACATTGGTAGTTGGATTGGTATCAAGAGAGTTCCTGGGAGCAATAGGCGGAATGATAGCAGTTATCGGAGTTATAGTATTACCTATAACATCGGGCGATACAGCATTCAGATCATTAAGACTTATGGTTTCTGAACAATTTAACATTAACCAGAAGGTTGCAAAAAACAGAATAATAACAACAGCTTGTTTGTTTGTACCTGCAGTGTTAGTACTGTACTATGCGAAATTAAGCCCTCAGGGATTTAATATTTTATGGAGATACTTTGCATTTACAAACCAATTTGTTGCTACATTTGCATTAGGAACAATTTCAGTTTATTTATATACACAAGGAAAGAATTACTTTGTATCATTGATTCCGGGCATGTTCTACATCTTTGTAACATTAAGCTTTATATTCCACGCACCGATAGGATTGAAGCTTGACGAAAGATTAGGATTAGAACCGACAAGCTATATGGCTTCTATGATACTTGCAGTAGTGTTTGTAGTAGGATACTTCTTCTTTATTAAAAAACATGGTCAATCAGAAAAAGAGCATATTTTAAAAAATGTTTTATCATAAATTGTGATTTAAAGGCCGCCTTGAGCGGCCTTTTCCTTTTTCATGGGACATATTTACAAATGGTTTAATTTTTGATACAATTTACTTAATATTTTTTAAAAATTATGTATCTATTTGGAGTTAGTATGCAAAACATAAAAAATATCCTGTTTAACAGACTTGTGCTTCTTACACTTTCAATACTTGCACAGCTTTTATCAATAATAATCATAATTTGGAGATTCAGCAATTATTTTGTTATTTTTGATGTCATTTTTACAGTTATAAGCATTCTTGCAATGCTGTATATTTTAAACAGCAGAAGCGACCCTGCATACAAGATAGCATGGATAATTCCAATAGCGATTTTTCCCATTTTCGGAGGGCTTCTTTATTTGATGCTGGGCGGTACAGGATTAACAGGCAGAATGAAAAAAACCATGTCACAAATAACAGATAAAATGAAGGAGTCATTTCACCAAAACCATGAAACATTAGGACAGCTTCAAACTGAAAACACAATAGCTTATAATCAAAGCAAGTACATAGAAAAATACACGCTGTGTCCTGTGTATAATAATTCCTCAACAGAATTCCTTCCTTCAGGAGAAGCATTTTACGAGGAGCTTGTAGCGGAGCTCAAGAGTGCGGAAAAATACATATTTCTTGAGTTTTTCATAATTGAAGAAGGTATAATGTGGGATACAATTCTGGATATTTTAAAAGACAAAGCTAAGAATAATGTTGATGTGAGAATTATTTATGATGATTTTGGATGCTTGTTCAAGCTGCCCTCAAGGTATAACAGAAAACTGGAGGAGATGGGTATCAAGTGCGGTGTGTTTAATCCGTTAATTCCCGTTTTATCCTTGAGGCTAAATAACAGAGACCACAGGAAAATAGTGGTTATAGACGGAAAATCCGCTTTTACGGGCGGTGCAAACATAGCTGATGAGTATATCAATGCAAGGGAAAGATTCGGACACTGGAGAGACAGTGCAATTAAAATACAAGGGGATGCAGTGTGGAGTTTCACAGTTATGTTTTTGTCCATGTGGACCTACCTGAGGAAATCAAAGGAAGATTACAATAAATTTATGCCGGTTGAGATTACCAACAAATCTAATTGCTGCGGATATGTACAGCCATTTGACGACAGCCCCTTAGACGATGAGCATGCCAGTGAAGCCGTATATTTAAACTTAATAAATCAGGCACAGAAATATATATATATAGAAACACCGTACCTGATAGCAGATAATAAAATGATGGTTGCATTGTCCCTGGCCGCTAAAAGAGGAGTTGATGTAAGAATCCTTACTCCCAAAATACCTGATAAAAAATCTGCCTTTGCTGTGACTCAGTCCAGTTATGCGGAGCTTTTAGAAGATGGTGTATCAATCTATCAATATACACCAGGCTTCTGTCATGGCAAGACATTTGTTGTGGATGACTGCTACGCGGTGGTAGGTACAATCAATCTTGACTACAGAAGCTTGTACCTGCATTTTGAATGCGGTGTCTGGATGTATAATACCAAAAGTGTTGAACAAGTTAAAAACAGTACATTAAAAGCCTTAGAGCTCAGTGAGAAGATAACCATTGAGCAGGTGCAGGGTATATCGAGTATAAGAAAAATCATAAGAACAATACTAAAGATATTTGCACCGTTAATGTAAGAAATATTACTTTCGATCATGAGTACGGATATTAATTAAAGAAGGACATAAAATGGATAAGAATTTAAAATTTTATTTGAAATTATTCTGGTCGACATTTTCCTTAAGCGCTTTTACCATAGGCGGAGGGTATGTTATTGTACCGCTTATGAGAAAAAAATTTGTAGAAGAGCTGAAATGGATTGATGAAGAAGAAATGCTTAACTTAGTTGCAATATCGCAGTCAGCACCGGGAGCTATTGCCGTTAATACATCTATAATGGTTGGCTACAGGCTTGCCGGAGTCTTTGGCTCTTTAGTTACAATATTGGGAACAATCCTTCCGCCGCTCATCATAATTACTGTTATCGGACAATTTTACACAGCATTTAAAGAAAACAAGATAATAAATGCACTGCTGTTAGGAATGAGAGCAGGTGTTGCAGCGGTAATAATTGATGTTATAATTAAAATGGTAAAGGACATTATAAAAACCAAAAATAAAATATCAATTCTGGTTATGATAGTTACTTTCATAGCAGCTGTTATTTTTGATGTGAATGCGGCATTGATAATCATATTAAGCGGAGTATTCGGAGCTTTTTATTACAATATTTATAAAAGAGAAGGTAAGCAGCTATGATATTACTTGAAATTTTCTTAAGCTTTTTTCAAATAGGTTTATTTGCTATAGGCGGCGGTTATGCAGCACTTCCCCTGATTGAGCATCAGGTGCTTGAAGTGCATAACTGGCTTACATTAGAAGAATTTGCAGACCTTCTTACCATATCTCAAATGACACCCGGGCCAATTGCATTAAATGCTTCAACATTTGTAGGAACAAAGGTTGCGGGTCTGCCGGGTGCAATAGTGGCAACTGTGGGATGCGTAACACCGTCCTGCATCATAGTACTCACTTTAGCTTATTTTTATTTTAAATATAAAAACCTGTCCTCAATACAAGGAGTTTTGAAAGGCTTAAGACCTGCAGTCGTATCCCTGATAGCTTCTGCAGGATTATCAATTCTTCTGCTTGCAATATTTAAATCGGAGGATGTAACAATAAACAGCATGAGCTTAAGTGATTTGAATTTTGTATCAATCGCACTTGTGGCTGCAGGAGTCGTTGTGCTCAGGAAATACAAGATGAACCCTATCAAGATTATGATAGCGGCCGGAATCATAGGAATATTTATTTACGGAATCATGTAGCTGAAAAATTGTTAAATGATTACCGCTAAGGAGCAAAAAAATATATGAACAATAAATTTACGCATTTACATGTACATACTGAATACAGCCTTCTTGACGGAGCATGCAGAATTGAGGAACTGGTCAATAAAGCAAAGGAGCTTGGCATGACTTCTCTGGCTATAACAGATCACGGAGTTATGTATGGAGTTGTGGAGTTCTTCAAGCAGGCAAAAAAGGCTGGAATCAAGCCCATACTGGGCTTCGAGGCATATGTATCTCCGCGAAAAATGACTGAAAAAGATCCCCAAAAAGATAAGAATCAATATCATTTAGTCTTGCTGGCAGAAAATCAGGAGGGCTGGAAAAACATAATCAAACTCTGCTCTGCAGGCTTTGTTGACGGCTATTACTATAAGCCCAGAATCGACCATGATATATTGAGAGAACACAGCAGGGGCATCATAGCTTTAAGCGCTTGCTTAGCAGGAGAAGTTCAGTCATATTTACTGGATGATAATTATGAAGAAGCCGAAAAAACAGCAGTGATGTATAAAGAAATATTTGGTGAAAATAATTTTTTTCTTGAAATGCAAGATCATGGCATGAAGGAGCAGCAATCAGTTAATGAGTCTCTTTTAAGGCTTAGCCGCGAAACAGGCATCAAGCTTGTTGCTACTAATGATGTCCATTACATAAACAAGGAGGATGCATATTTTCATGATGTGTTGCTTTGCATCCAAATGCAGAAAATAACGACTGACGAAGACAGGATGAAATTTCCGTCAGATGAATTTTATCTGAAATCCTATGAGGAAATGGCGGAGCTGTTTCCTGAGGAAGCATTGAGAAATACTGCCGACATTGCAGAAAGATGCAATGTTGAACTTGATTTCAACACTGTCCATCTTCCGGAATTTAAAATTCCCGATAACTATACAAGGACCGGATATTTCAGAGAAATATGCCAAAACGGATTAAAGGACAGATACAATAATATAACAGACGAAATACAAAAAAGGCTGGATTATGAAATCGGCGTAATTGAACAAATGGGTTATGTTGATTATTTTCTGATAGTATGGGATTTTATAAAGCACGCAAGGGACAACGACATAATGGTCGGTCCGGGCAGAGGCTCGGCAGCAGGCAGCTTAGTTGCCTATTCAATGAAAATCACTAATATAGATCCGTTGAAATATAACCTGATATTTGAAAGATTCTTAAATCCGGAACGTGTAAGCATGCCAGATATAGATGTGGATTTTTGTTACGAAAGACGTGAGGAGGTTATAGAATATGTAAAAGAAAATTATGGCAAAGAAAGAGTAGCTCAAATCATAACCTTCGGCACCATGGCAGCAAGAGGATCCATAAGAGATGTAGGCAGAGCACTTAACCTCAGCTACAAGGAGGTTGATTTCATAGCAAAAAAAATCCCTATGAGCCTGGGTATGACCATATCAAAGGCTCTGGAAATCAACAAGGAGCTCAAAGACTTATACGATGGAGATTTAAAGGTCAAAAAACTTATAGATCTGGCTTTGAAGGTAGAAGGCCTTCCGCGCCATGCTTCTACACATGCCGCAGGTGTTTTGATTTCAAAAGAGGATGTAACAGAGTATGTACCATTATCCAGAAACAAGGATATTATAACTACCCAGTTTAACATGATTGAATTAGAAGAACTGGGACTTTTGAAAATGGATTTCCTTGGGCTCAGAACACTGACAGTAATCAGGGATGCTGTTCTTCTTATAGAGCACAATCATAAAATTAAGGTGGATTTCAGCAACTGCGGGTATGATGACAAGGAAGTATATAAGATGTTCGCCAATGCAGAAACACTTGGTATATTCCAGTTTGAAAGCTCAGGAATGAGAGCATTCTTAAGCGAACTTAAGCCTAGCGAATTTGAAAACCTGTCGGCTGCCAATGCATTGTACAGGCCCGGGCCTATGGGTCAAATACCTGTGTATATAAAAAATAAGCTTAACCCTGAAAGTGTCACCTATTTGCATCCAAAGCTTGAGCCCATACTCAATGTAACTTACGGCTGTATGGTATACCAGGAGCAGGTTATGCAAATTGTAAGAGATATCGGCGGCTTTACAATGGGACGGTCAGATTTATTAAGACGTGCCATGGGTAAGAAAAAAATGAGCGTAATGCTTGAGGAAAGAAAAAATTTCATCTACGGAAAAGCTGCGGAAAATGGAGAGCCTGCAATTCTTGGAGCTGTTAATAACGGTGTTGATGAAAAGACGGCTAACGACATTTATGATTTGATGGTTGAATTCGCAAAGTATGCATTTCCAAAAGCACACTCTGTGGCATATGCAGCCTTGGCTTATGAAACTGCATTTCTGAAGCTTCATTATCCGGTGGAATTTATGGCAGCGTTGATTTCAAGCATAATGGGCAGCTCAGGAACGGTTTCTCTGTATATAAGAGAATGCAAAAGACTTGGAATAAAAATTCTTCCTCCCGACGTTAATGAGAGCAGGGACAAATTCACAGTTGAGGGCGGTAAAATTCGCTTTGGTTTAGCGGCAGTAAAAAATGTAGGTACAAATGTAATAGCAGAAATAATAAAAGCAAGAGAAGAGAAAGGCAAGTTCGCCAGCTTCACAGATTTTTGCACCAAGGTAGATTTAAGCGTGCTTAACAAAAGGCAGACAGAATCATTAATAAAATGCGGAGCATTTGATTTTTTAAACGTTCGGCGCTCGCAGCTTATGACAATATATGAAAAGACCATAGATTCAGTTATTAATCAAAGAAAAAGAAATATAGCAGGACAGTTTTCATTATTTGATGATGTAATATCAGCAAGCATGGATATAACAGCTGATGAAGAAATGCCTGATATGCCTGAATACAGCGAAAAAGTTTTACTGGCTATGGAAAAAGAAATGGTAGGAATTTATTTAAGCGGTCATCCTCTTTCTGAATACGAGAAGGATTTGGAAAAAATTGCTACAACAAACACAAGCGAAATAGCTGAAATCAGGGAATCAGAGGAAGACAGCCGAATATTTGAAGGCAGCAGAGTAGTATTAGGCGGAATAATTATAAAAAAACAAAATAAAATAACTAAAAATAATAATATGATGGCATTCGTCACCCTGGAGGATTTGTACGGTACCGTTGAAGGTATTGTTTTTCCCAAAATTTACGATAGCTATAAAGATATTTTATATGAGGATAATATAGTATTGGTCGAAGGAATACTGGACATTTCAGAAGAAGAAGCACCTAAGCTTATTTGCAACAAAATTACTGAGCTTAAAAAAGATATGATTTCAAAATCAGAAGAGAAACAAAATAGAAAGCTCTACTTAAAGGTTGAAAATGCAGAACATTATAAAAAAATTAAAAAAGAGCTGTTTAATAATATTAATAAATGCAATGGCAGCGACTGTGTAATAATTTATAATCAGCAAGAAAAAGCCAATATGGTTTTACCCGCGAAAAACTGGGTAAATACAAACAGTAAGGATTTAATCAGCAATTTAAAATTATTGTTAGGAGAGAACAACATAGCAATAAAATAAAATATCAGAAACTAATCTTTTAAAAATTCAAATCAAAGGGGAAATAATATGAAAAAAATCGGAGTACTGACAAGCGGCGGAGACGCACCTGGAATGAATGCTGCAATAAGAGCAGTTGTAAGATATGCAATTTATAATAATATAAATGTGATAGGTATCAAAAATGGTTACAGAGGCTTAGTAGAAGGCGATGCCATTGACATGAACCTATCTTCTGTAGCAGATATAATACATAGGGGAGGAACTTTCCTTGGAAGCGCCAGAAGCAAGGATTTCCAACAAAAAGAAGGCTTTAATACAGCTTTGAAAAATATTAAGTATCTTGGAATAGACGGATTGGTAACTATAGGAGGGGATGGTACCTTCAGAGGAGCTATGGAGCTTGCTAAGGCGGGTATACCTGTTATTGGCATACCAGGGACTATTGATAATGACCTTCCGTACACTCAGTATACCTTGGGGTTTTTTACCGCACTCACAACAGTATTGGAGTCAGTAGAAAAAATCAGAGATACATCCTCATCTCACGGCAGAACAAATGTGATTCAGGTTATGGGCAGAAACTGCGGAGATATAGCTTTGTATGCAGGACTGGCAGGAGGAGCTGAAATGGTTATTATACCAGAAGTTGAGTATAATATTGATGAGGTGTGCGATAAGGTTATGCAGGGCAGAGCAAGAGGCAAGAAGCACAGCATCATAATTCTTGCAGAGGGTGCGGGAGAAGCAAAGGATATAAGCGAGCTTATTGAAAGTAAGACCGGTGTAATTACCAGATATTCGGTCCTGGGCTATACACAAAGAGGAGGGGCACCATCTGCCTTTGACAGATTGATCGGAAGTCAGATGGGAGCTAAGGCGGTTGAACTTTTAAATAATTCTGTTTCAAGCAGAGTACTTGGTGTCAGAGGAAATGAAATATTTGACATGGACATAGAAGAAGCACTTAAAATAGAAAAGAAATTTGACGAGACAACATACGAGCTTACAAAGATACTTTCAATATAGGGGAGATGTATAAATTGAGAAAAACAAAAATAGTGTGCACCATAGGACCGGCTTCAGAAAATGAAAAGATATTCAAGCAATTAGTATTAAACGGATTAAATGTAGCAAGACTTAATTTTTCACACGGTACACACGAGGAACATAAAGCGAAAATAGATGTGATTAAAAAAGTCAGAGAAGATTTAGGAACCTCAACAGCAATTATGCTTGATACCAAAGGACCTGAAATCAGAACAAGGGATTTTGAAAACGGTGCTGCAGAGCTTGTGGTAGATCAGGAATTCATACTGACAACAAGAGATATACTGGGCAGCAGCAAGATTGCCGGTGTCACATACGAGGGCTTCGCAAAAGATATCAAGCCTGGAGATACAGTCCTTATAGATGACGGTCTGATCAGCCTAGAGGTAACAGAAACGATCAATGATACTGATTTGAGATGTGTAGTGAAAAACGGCGGTACAGTTAAAAATAAAAAAGGGATAAATGTTCCTAACATTAAAATAAATCTGCCCGCATTAACCGAAAGAGATATTGATGATATTAATTTTGGAATCAAAAACGGAATTGACTATATTGCGGCTTCATTTATAAGAAAAGCAGATGATGTTATTGCTATACGCAGGATACTTGAAGATAACAATGCTGATGAGATCATGATTATTTCTAAAATAGAAAACAGACAGGGTGTTGAAAACATAGATGAAATTATTGCTGTTTCAGATGGTATAATGGTTGCAAGAGGTGATTTGGGAGTTGAGATTCCCGCTGAGGAGGTTCCTCTTGTGCAAAAAATGCTTATAAAAAAATGCAATGATGCAGGTAAGCCTGTTATCACCGCAACCCAGATGCTTGATTCTATGATAAGAAACCCAAGACCTACGAGAGCTGAGGTTACAGACGTTGCAACGGCAATATTTGAAGGCTCTGATGCGATAATGCTGTCAGGAGAAACGGCATCGGGAAGCTATCCTGTGGAGGCTGTAAAAACCATGGCGAGAATTGCCATAATGATAGAAAATTCATTGGATTATGAAGAACTGTTAAAAACAAAAAATGTGAGATTTGATAACAGCATCACCGATTCCATCAGCTTTGCCACATGCAGGACCTGCCTGGATTTAAAAGCATCTGCCATAATTTCAGCCACATCATCCGGCTATACTGCAGCTGCAGTATCAAAATACAGACCAAAAGCGCCTATAATTGCAGCAACCGAAAATGAATATGTTATGCGCAGGATGAGCTTATATTGGGGAGTTTATCCCATCAAAATAAGCAAAATGAATTCAACAGATGAAATTATAGACAAATCAGTTGAAAGAGCACTGGAGCTTGATTATATAGAAAACGGCGACCTGATTGTGATTACTGCAGGTGTACCGGTTGGAATATCAGGCAGCACGAATCTGTTAAAGGTTCATATTGTCAGTGAGCTTCTTTACAAAAAAGTCGGAGCCGGTAAAGAAACAGTTATAGGAAGAGCAAGAGTTGCAAAAAATGCTTCAGATCTTAGGGATAAATTTGAAGATGGGGATATAATAGTAATGGCAGCAACAGAAAAAGATGTTGTTGATTATATGTCAAGAGCATCAGCGATTATAGTAGAAGAAGGCGGTTTAACCTCACATGCCTTTATTGCCGCTTTAAACCTGGGCAAGGAAGTTGTTGTGGGAGCAGATAACTGTACTAAAGAAATAAAAGACGGAGAAATTTTAACAGTAAACGGAAAACTTGGAGTTGTATACAGAGGTCAGGCAAAAATTATGTAACATGGGGTGATATAATAAAAAAATACAAAAGTATATTAAGACTGTCGCTGCCAATATTGTTCTCAATATTAATAATTTTATTGATGGTTTTTAGTCCGGGCACATTTAGCTGGCTGATGAATTCATTTAAACCTGTTATATATGCATTGATAATTGCATATTTGTTGGATTCTGTTGTGACCTTTTTCATAAGGAAGCTTAAAGTCAGAAGATGTCAGGGAATACTGCTGGCATGCATAATATTGATAGGATTAATCGGATTTTTGATTTACAAGCTGGTACCGCAAATCATTGAAAATATCAATAATATTGTGTATTTTATAATGGAGGGCAATGTTGATATTACTCAAATAATTACTGATATAAAGGATAAAATCGATAATCAATATGTTCAATATGCAACTGATTATATTTTGCAAGCAAGTGAAACAGTCAGAAATTTAATCAATGAAGTTTTAACTGCCATTTCAGGTGCGTTAATGAAATTTGTCACTAATATAGGTTCAAGCGCCATAACAATCATTACAAGCTTTATAATCAATATTTATATGCTGGTAGAGAAGGACGACATACTTGCCAGAGGTAAAAGATGCATATATGCATTTTTTAACGAACAAAATGCTAAAAAATTTCTGCATATTTCAACTCAGGCAAATAAAATATTCAAAAGCTTTTTAAATGGCAAATTGCTTGATTCATTAATTGTAGGAGTAATATGTATTATTGTATTTTTTATTTTTAAGGTACCTTATGCCGCTTTTATGGGAACAATAATAGGAGCATTTAACTTAATTCCTTATTTTGGACCGATAATAGGCTCTGTACCTGTCCTGGCGGTTTCATTTTTTGTGAATCCTTCAAAAGCACTTACAGCACTGATAATAATTATTGTTGTTCAGCAGCTGGATGCTAATTTTCTTGATCCAAGAATTGTCGGAGGAAATATCGGAGTCAGCCCATTTTGGATAATTACATCAGTTACTGTGGGAGGAAGATTATTTGGAGTACCGGGTATGATTTTAGGAGTGCCGGTAGTGGTTCTTGCTAAGACCATCATAGAAGAATCAGTAAATATACGTTTAATCGAAAAGGGTATCGGAGACTTGGAAAAAGATAATCTGAGAGTTAATAACATAAATAAGAAATTTCTAAAGCTGTTTAAAATAAAAAAATAATAAAAAAAACCTGCTGTATGAGCAGGTTTTATGTCGCGTTTAATTAATCTTCAGCAGATTGTGATCTAGGTCTGCATCCAGAGCCTCCGCCGGCGCCGCCAACTGAATTCTCATCAATCTGACGTGGGAACAGTCTTGGGAATGTCGGGCAGATACTTGCCTGTTCAGGTGATAACTGTACAAAGCCTGTGCTAAGTACACAAAGCTGAACAGGAACTACTATTTTCTTTTCACAAGAGATACAAAGTGAAATTATTAAGTTAACTGATAATTCACCTGTTCTTGGGTCAAGAGTGAAATCTCTTTGAATGCTGTTGGTTGCAAGTCTTACTACGCAGTCAAGGTTGCAGAATTCAGTAAATCTTGGCAGGAATGCTGTATCATATACTGAAGGTACGCAAATTTCAAAGAAATTAGTCAATATCAATGGATTGCATTCAGGAGCAATTTCAACCAGAGCAGATAATGTAATAATGCTTTCATTATTTGAATCGCATGGAGTTACAACTAAATCCATTTCAATTTCTACACATCCTGATACTTCAATATTTTGTGTACCAAATACAGGTGTGCCTTGTTCTTCATCGTCACAGTATTCAGTGTCAGCCCAAACCAATCTTTGACTTAATGTTCCGTCAGGACCTATAACCTTGTAATCGCATCCATCTTCTTTTTTAACGAATTGTCCGCCGGACAAGGTAGTGTTAGGGTTGATTCTTAAATTGCAGTCATCACTGATATTGTCAGGGTTAAAGAATTTTTTGCATCTTATATCAGCTATCCTGATGATATTTGTTCCGCATCCAAGCCTTGGTTCAAAACAAGTATCCGGAGCAGTTTTTAAACCTTGTAAATTAAATAATACAGCATCGTAAACTTTTTGAACATAAATTGGTTCAGTTACTACATTGCGCAATGTACCATCCCAATCACATCCTGATTGTCCGGTGCAGCATCTATCAGCTATTCCACCGGTGCCTAAAACATCTCTTCTATCTGAGCATTTCATGCTTATATAACCTCCTCATATTTATAATAACTTTACTTTAATATATTCCGGTATATAATACTTGTTACTATCGATATAAATAATTATTTGCATTCTCACAGTGGGGACGTATATTGCAGTGAGGTCTTTTTCTCACTACAAGGTGCGTTCTCCAAAATAAGGTTTGTCCAAGCAAAGTCCGGGGTTGAAATTTTTCGTATGATAGTGTAAAGTATAGTAAATAACACTAAAATTATATTGGAGGGTACATGAAATTACCAATAGTAACATTTGAATTTGATAACGGTGACATAGTAAAAGCAGAGCTTTATCCGGAGACAGCTCCTAATACTGTCAGAAACTTTATATCACTAATCAACAAAAATTATTATGACGGATTGACATTCCACAGAGTAATAAAGGGCTTTATGATTCAGGGAGGATGTCCTACAGGAAATGGAACAGGAGGACCCGGATATTCAATTAAAGGCGAATTTACATCCAATGGATTTAAAAATGACTTAAAACATGATGAAGGAGTTCTTTCTATGGCAAGAGCCATGTCTCCGGATTCGGCAGGCTCACAGTTTTTCATCATGCACAAAAAATCTCCTCATTTAGACGGTCAGTATGCCGGATTTGGAAAGGTAACAGAAGGACTTGACATAGTAGACAAAATTGCAAATACAAAGACCGATTACAGAGACAAACCCGCCCAAGAAGTAAAACTAAAAAAAGTTACAGTTGAAACCTTCGGAGAAACCTACGAAGAACCGGAAAGAGTATAAAAACAAGCGGGGCGCAGCCCCGCTTGCTAAACTTTTTGAGCAAAAATAATTGTTTTGTGCTTTCTTACAATGCTTAAGCAGGCAAATAACAGGATAAGTGCTATATGTTATTCTTGCTTTCAATCTCTTCTTTGAGCTTTTCTAATCACTATAAGCAATAATGAGGAATTATCAAAACTACTTATTGATTACGAAAATACATTAGACTCTGTATTCAGTGAAATTAATTAGTCCCCAAAATTAAGGTGTGCATTCTATTTATGTTATTCAACCGTTTATATAAAAAAAACTGCTTTCTATGTAAGATCTTACCAAATTTTTTAAAAGTGTGATATAATATGCAGAGAGTTAAAGTATACTTTTTATTTAGGAGGATAAATCATTGGACTTCACAAAAAAAAGAAATAAGATAATATTTATTGTTATAGCTTTAACAGTTATACTTATTCTTTTCTATTTCTGTTATCTGCGTTTTCATATAGTAAGAACCGATTACAGTGCAATGAACGAAGTAGAAGTGATGGCACGCACAAAAATGATAATCAAAGTATTAGACGAGCACAAAGAATTTCGTGATGGAGAAATGTTGGATATTTTACGGTCATATTCAGATTTTATTAATATAATAACCGTAGATGATGAATTTGACAATGCAACTGTGAAACAACAATATAGGATAGATAGAAATCTTGGATGGATGCCGGTGGGAATGCCCGAATTCCAGATATTTAAAAAAACCGATTGATTGGATATGTATTTATATTTATTATTTTTTTAAAGAATCTTTTATTTGTTCAACATCTTCCTTTATATCTTCAACAAGATTGATTTTATCCGTTAATGATGAAATGATATTCTGGTAGGTTTTTTCTCGTTCTTCCTGTCTTAAGTCTCTTTTTTCCTGAGTCTTTATTATGTAAAATATCAGCACTATGGACAGCAGTGCCCACACTCCTTGTGTGGCGGCCATTTCGATGATTTTTTCTTCCATGAT
>JAEXUD010000055.1 GCA_023453025.1 Bacillota bacterium | reverse complement strand
ATTGGGTTTCGCATACTTCAATTATACACTAAATTATGGCTTCTTTTGAGGCCATTTTTTATTTTTTGCACAAAAAGAGAGCTGCCTCTCTTAGAAATTTAATTTTCTATTTTGAGACAGCCCCTTTTAGTTTTTCGGATTATTTGCCATGCCCTTCAGCTTTAGCTGTACGAATTCACCATGTCAAAAAAACTTAACTGATCACTTTCAGGCAGCTCATTCAGACAGTTGAATTTTTTTAATAAATCAACGGCTGCATTTCCGATTCTTGCACGTTTTCTCAAATCATCGATTGATTTTATCAGTTCATCACCATGCACTGCATTGTATATACCTTCAGCCGCTACGCTTCCCATGCCTGAAATACTGTTAAAAGGCGGTCTTAAGCCATCTTCCTCCACTAAGAATTTTGTGGCATGAGATTTATATAAATCAATAGGAAGGAATTTAATTCCTCTCTCATACATTTCAAGAACAGATTCCAAATCATCATACATATCCTTGTCTTTGTTTGCCGCCTGAATACCCTGTGCTTCAATTTCCTTCATCTTCGCTTTCACAACTTCTTTGCCGTAAATCATGCTTTCTGCATCAAAGGCCTTTGCTCTTATGGAAAAATATGCGGCATAATAGGCCTTAGGGATGTATACCTTGAACCATGCTATCCTGAAAGCCATCATTACATATGCGGCAGCATGTGCCTTGGGGAACATGTATTTGATTTTCTTGCAGGAATCTATATACCATTCCGGTACATTGTGCTTTCTCATTAGTTCTTCATATTCCGGCCACTTAGGTTCTTTTAAAGCTTTACCCTTACGGACTATTTCCATTATTTTAAACGCAGAATTTGGAGGCAGCCCCTTTTTAATAAGGTATACCATTATATCATCTCTTGTACATACTGCTTCACTTATGGTACTGATTACTTTAGAATCAATTAAATCCTTGGCATTTCCAAGCCATACATCTGTACCATGAGAAAGACCTGAAATACAAATTAAATCCATGAACGTTTTTGGCATTGTGTCAAGCAGCATTCCTCTTACGAATTTTGTACCAAATTCAGGTACACCGTAGGTTCCAACCTTGGAATTAATCTGCTCAGGTGTGACCTTCAAAGCTTTTGTTGAAGAAAACAAAGACATGGTTTCCTTGTCATCCATTGGTATTGATTTTGGGTCCATTCCTGTTAAATCCTGAAGCATCCTTATTACTGTCGGATCATCATGTCCTAGTATATCAAGCTTCAATAAATTTTGGTCTATGGAGTGATAATCAAAATGCGTTGTGATTATATCAGAATCCGGGTCATCTGCCGGATGCTGCACAGGACAAAATTCAAAAATTTCTCTGCCCTTTGGTACAACAATAATTCCCCCGGGATGTTGTCCTGAAGTTCTCTTTATCCCTGTACATCCCTTTGAAATTCTCATGATTTCAGCCTTGTTAACATGAACATTTTTTTCTTCAAAATACTTTTTAACATATCCAAAGGCCGTTTTTTCTGCTATGGTACCGATAGTTCCTGCCTTGAAGGTTGTGCCCTTTCCAAAAATCACCTCAGTATATTTATGTGCTTTTGCCTGGTATTCTCCTGAAAAGTTTAAGTCTATATCAGGCTCCTTATCCCCATTGAAGCCCAGAAAGGTTTCAAACGGTATATCAATTCCATCCTTGGCAAGCGTTTCTCCGCATACAGGGCAGCACTTGTCCGGCAAATCAAAGCCAATGTTAAATCCATAATCATTAAAATCCGAATACTTGCATTTTGGACATCTGTAATGAGGCGGCAGTGCATTAACTTCTGTTATACCTGTCATATATGCCACAACAGAAGAACCGACAGAACCTCTTGAGCCGACCAGATAACCGTCTTCATTTGATTTCCACACCAGCTTTTGAGCAATTATATACATTACTGAAAATCCATTTTTTATTATAGAATCAAGTTCCTTGTCCAATCTTTTTTGAACAATTTCAGGCAAGGGGTCACCATATAGCTCATGGGCTTTTACGAATGCAATATCCTTGATTGTCTGCTCGCATCCATCGATGTGCGGTGTAGCCTTCTCCTGTGAAATCGGGCTTATTTGCTGACACATATCCGATATTTTATTTGTGTTAGTTACTACAACCTCATATGCTTTTTCTTCCCCTAAATAAGAAAATTCACTAAGCATTTCTTCTGTTGTTTTTAAATATAACGGAGCCTGGTTATCCGCATCCTTATAGCCTTGGCCTGCTTCAAGTATACGTCTGTAAATTTCGTCCTCGGGGTCCATGAAATGAACATCTCCTGTTGCTACAACCGGCTTATTTAATTTTTCACCTAAGGCAACTATTTTTCTGTTGATTTCTTTTAAATATTCCTTATCCGGCACCTGTCCCTGTCTTATCAGGTAGTCATTGTTTCCGAGAGGCTGTATTTCCAGATAATCATATTCTGCAGCAACAGCCTCAATTTCTTCATCAGATTTTCCAAGCAGAATTGCCTGATAAAGCTCCCCCTCACTGCATGCGCTGCCAATAATCAAGCCTTCAGAATATTTTTTAAATAAGCTTTTTAATATTCTTGGCTTTTTATAAAAATAATCTAAATGTGAATATGATACAAGCTTGTACAGATTTTTCAGACCTACATAATTCCTTGCCAAAATTATTGCATGATAGGTATTTAGTTTTTTGAACTCCTGCTTTTTTGCCTCGTCATCAGATGCATAAACAGCTATGTCATCCAAATATATGGCTCCTCGCTGATATAACTTGTCAAGCATTATATTAAATATTTTGACTGTTGTTTCAACATCGTCTAATGCCCTGTGAGCAACCTCCACAGTTATTCCGAGATTCTTTGCAATTCTTCCCAGCTTGTATGTTTTTAAATCAGGGAACAATTCTTTAGCCAATGACAATGTATCTATATATGTATAATTAAATTCGTGACCTAGTATTAATGCATTGTGTTTTAAAAAATTAATATCAAATTCAGCATTGTGAGCAACAAGCACACTGTCCTTACAAAACTCCAAGAGTCTTGGAAATACTTGTTCGATTGTTTCGGCATCTCTAACCATGTCATCAGTTATGTTTGTAACCTCCACAACTCTTGCAGGTATCGGCTTTTCAGGATTTACAAAACAGCTGAATTCATCAATAACCTTTCCGTTCTGCAGCTTCATAATTCCAATTTCAGTAATCTTTTCTGTTTTTGGTGAAAAACCCGTAGTTTCTAAATCCAACACACAGTATGTTGTATTTAATCCTTGTCCTTTAGAATTTTTAACTGATGATTTCTTATCAGGAGCTAAATAAGCCTCTACCCCATAAATTACTTTCATATCAGGATTATCTCTTCCAAGCAGCTTATGCGCCTCAGGATAAGACTGAACCACCCCATGGTCAGTTAAAGCAATTGACTTCATCCCCCAGCTCATTGCCCTTTTGATTAAATCCTCGGCACTATTCATCGCATCCATCTGGCTCATTTGAGTGTGCATGTGAAGCTCAACCCTTTTAACCTTGGAATTATCAGTTCGCTTAATTTTTATCTTGCCTTCAGCCTCTATTATTATATTAGCCACTATTTCAACTTCACCTGAGAACTTGCTTAAAGCTGAGTTTCCCACTATTCTGACAGCTTTTGCCTTTTTTAATCTATTCATTACTTCAGTATTTTCGCCTTCCTTGCAAAAACACTTGCTTGTAATAGAGCTAGTACCGTCATATAAATCAAAGGATATCAGTGTCTTACCGCTTCTCAGTTCCTTCGATTCAATATTGGAAATCTCTCCTTGTATGGAAATTCTGCCTTCGTCAGGTGTTATGTCAATAATTTTTATAATTGTATCCTTTACATTGGCACTTCTGCCTAAAATCAATAAAGGGTTCTTGGATTCCTGTTTTGTTAAAGCAGCTTCCTTGTATTGCTTAGGAGCATTGCTTTTTAATTTTGGTGCTGCTGTAATTTCATTTTGAATAAGCTCTATTTCCTTTGCAATTGCTTCCTCGTGCTGTTTAACAAAATCTTCGCTCTTTATTTTATCAACAAAATTTATTTGATACCCTTCTCCATAAATCTTTTCCACAGCTTCCTGGATTATTTTATCATAACCCTTGGATCTTAATATATCTGATACAGCTATTTTAAAAATGAAGTCTATAGTGTTATTACTTACCTCATATTCACAGCATCTTAATGCCGATTTTAAAGCAGGGTATTTATCTGAAAGCATATGTATAATGTTGTTCAATTCATCTGCAATTGGCCTATTATTTGCCTTATCTGTATAATTAACAATTATCCGGGCATCTTCAAGTGCAAATCTTTTTTTTATAAATTCATTGAGATCTTTTATTTCTTTTAAATCAATATATTTATCTGATTTTAATTTCAATTCAAGAGTCTTTGTTTTTTTGCTCAGTACAACTCCTTCTACATCCGCATTATTTAAGCAATCTCCTGCAGAGTAGTCACTGAAAACATCTTTAATTTTTTTCATATTTAACCTTCTTAGCAAAAATTCAAAACGCCTTATAATTATATAACAAATTATTGTAACTTGTATATAGAAAAGAACCACAAGAGACATTACGAAAAAAAACACAACTGACTTTTTTAAATTCAGCTTTAGAAAAGAAAAAATTGCTATACAGTTAAAGAGTGCATAACAAATTTTAAATTGTTATATTTTTTTATATTTCATCGATTAAGTCTGATAGCCTGATTATATCAAAGGGTTTGGTAATATAATAATCTGCTCCCAGGGCTAATCCCTTTTCTTTATCTGTTTTTTGTGCTTTAGCTGATATTACAATTATTTTGCTTTGAATATTCTTTTCTCTAAGCCTTATCATCACTTCATAGCCATTCATTTTAGGCATTGATATATCAAGAAGGATTATGTCAGGTTTTTCTTTAACAGCTATCTCAAGTGCTTCTTCACCATTTTTAGCTTCATATATTTTATAATTTGAGTAATTTAATAAATCCTTTAAAATAATCCTGAGATAATACTCGTCATCTGCAATAAGTATTTTTTTCATTTATAATACCTGTCCTGTTTTTTATTTTTCTATAAATAAATAATCCAATGAAATTTGTTCGGATGTGCTGCTGTCTTTCTTTAAATGCTTTTTACCAATTCTAAATTCATATAATGGACAGGTATCAATTATACAGCCTTTAATTTCCTTATATTGTCCATTGCTGCATTCAAGACATTTTTTCCTTATAGCTTGCATTAGTGTTAAATTATCATACATAAAATCACCCTTGATTAATTTTTAACCAACAAATTCTCTAACACATCTCCTATAGGCTTCTACAGGGTCATTTGAAGCTGTAATAGGTCTCCCGACGACTATATAGTCAGAGCCTATCTCTTTTGCCTCTGAAGGTGTTGTAACTCTAACCTGATCTCCGGCATCTTTATTTTTAAACCTGACACCCGGAGTTACAGTTAAAAAGTCATCACCGCAAAGCTCATGCACCCTTCCTGCTTCCAGAGGTGAACAAACAACTCCGTCTAATCCTGAGGTTTTAGCCTTTTTGGCATAGTGGGTAACTACTTCATCCATTGGTTTATCTATCAGTATATCTTCCTTCATTCTTTCTTCACTTGTAGATGTCAACTGTGTTACAGCTATTAAAACCGGTCTTGTCCCATCCTCACGAGTCAAACCTTTAATCGCAGCCTCCATCATAGCAGCAGTACCTGCAGCATGTAAGTTGCACATATCAACATCCAATTTTGATAATACTTTCATTGCTTTCATTACTGTATTAGGTATGTCATGAAGCTTAAGGTCCAGAAAAATCTTATGACCCATATTTTTTATTTGTCTTACTATTTCCGGTCCTTCCGCATAAAACAACTCCATTCCAATTTTTACATATGGCTTTTCTTCTGTAAATTTTGAAAGAAAACTAATCACTTCATTTTTATTGCTGAAATCACAAGCAATAATTACATCTTTTCCCATTTTATCCTCCAAAATATTGGATATTTAATCTAAATAATTATATCACACAATCTTAAATTTAAAAAGTGTTTTTAATTTCTTATCATTCCTTATCTTATTTTTTGTTACTATACACAGTCAATCTATAAAAATATTTGCAGGACACTACTATAATTCGTTAAGCAGCTTGCGCTGTTTGAGCGTCAGCGAGTTCGTAAGTAGGATTTTTAGCCTCAATGAGCTTTATAATTAGTATTTTCAATAGTAATTAACACTCCTATTAATATGGCATAAAATATATTATTTAAGTAAAGGAGTAATGTTTATGTCAACAGCATATTTTGGCACATTAAATTATACTGTAGAGCCGGGAGATAGCCTTTTTAAAATAGCTTATAATTATAATACCACCCTAGAAAATATATTGAAATTCAATTCAATTCCAAATATTAATATGATTTATCCAGGACAAAATATTGTTATCCCATTATCTCCTCCGGAGGCAATTATTTACACTGTTGTTCCCGGAGATTCGGTTTATAGTATAGCAAGAAAATTCGGTACAAATACAGACAATATTATCAGGTTCAACTACTTGTATCCTCCATATATAATTTATCCAGGACAGCAATTGGTTGTGACTGCATCACTTAGATAAATAATTCAAAGAAGCTGGTTTTGCCAGCTTCTCTTTATGAATATGATATTTTGTCGTACCATTTAAATATTTCCATTGCAGTATTTTCACTGTTTATTTCAGCTATAAATTTTTCTGCATAATTTAGTTTGTCAGACTTGAAATTATACATTGGATCATAGTATTTTTTCATTAGTTCTTTTGCAACATAATCAAAATTTCCTGTTAAAATTTCACCTTTTAAAATATCTATTTTTTCCTTTGATATATACTTGTTCAATTTATCCATTGCATTTATGGATTCTGTCTTCCAATCTTCGTTTAAAACATAATCATTTTTAAGATTTTCAATTCTGTATTCAATATCAGCATCTATGAATATCTGAATTCCATTCCTCATTTTCTCAGAAATAAACTTAGGAACGGTTACGCTGCCTATTTTTTGGCTTTCAGCTTCTACGAACACGTAATTGTACTTCGCTTTCATCAGCTGATCGTAAATATTTGTTTCAAATTTTTTTTGAGAATTGCAGTTCCCTATTCCTATGCTTCCTAAAATTGAGCCTCTGTGGTTTGCGGCTCCTTCTAAATCCAATACCGAACATCCAAGCCTCTGCAGGTTTTTAAGTATATTTGTTTTTCCCACTCCAGTATTTCCGTTAACCGTTATATAATTGATTTTGTCATTCAATCTTGGAAGTTCTTTTATAACTTCACTTCGAAAGCTTTTATAACCACCTTCGAGCTGATAGATAGGTACGCCGATTGAACTGAAAACAGAAGCAAAATATGTACTTCTGTAGCCGCCTCTTGCACAAAATGCAGCTATTTTGCCATGCTTATATTTAAAATCTATTATTTGTTCAAACATATCAGGCATTTTAGGTGATACCAGTTTAACTCCGATTCTCTTTGCTTCAATCTTTCCCACTTTCACATAGGTTGTTCCAATTTCTTTTCTTTCTTCATCATTTAATAGCGGTACATTAACTGCTCCAGGTATAGTATCGTCATTATATTCAGAAGGGCTTCTAACATCAATGAAAAAAAAGTCATCTCTTGCTTCATTATATTTTACTGTTGTCAAAATAAAATTCCTTTCGTTACATTTATCAAGTGTACATTGACTATGTTCTTATTGAGTAATTTTAATGCTTTGCACAAATTCCGCATTTATTAGTTCAATACCATTTTTAGTCTCAACCTCAATCCAATTTTCGTTTACTTCAATTATTTTGCCTGCTACGGTTGTTCCGAATGAACCTGTTGATAATTTGCATTTTCTTCCTACATATCTTTTAATTACCTCGTTGGTCATAATCATTAACTCCTTTCTCATTCTTAATTTTTGAACTGCTAAGTCTAGCATGTTATGCTGCTGAGGTAGAATAATAACAAGTATTATAAATAATGGCATATATACAGCAATTATTAATGTTGAATCCATTTACCTTACCTCCTTATTCATAAAGCTTATTACTCAACATTCTTCTTAAAAATTAAGTTTCAATATATTTACTGCAATTGCAAATCAATTGCTATTGTATTGTATATACATATAAATTTCTGCAATAATCGCTTCATCCTATTTTTCAACTAATTTCTTATTTGGCAATAATGATGCAATTACTACAATCAGCAACAGAGGTATTATCAAATATGAGGTGCTGGCGATTAATCCATTTTTATCCGCTAACTTGCCAAATAAAAGCATTACTAATCCTCCGAGCCCTCCCGCAAGACCCATCATTAATCCTGTTGCAGTATTTAAATTCTCCGGCATCAACTCATATGACATAACTATATTAGCAGTATTTGAACCGCTTAAGGCTAACCCCATCAGCAAAAATCCTATGGCCATAACAGTTCCGTCAAAGAATATGATGATTGCCATACATAACAATGCCATTATATTAAATATCACTAAAATTTTCTTGCTTCCATATTTATCATTTAAGTAGCCTCCGATTATTGTTCCAAGTGAATTAGTAAGTAAATATATAGATAATACAATACCGGCAATACTGATGTCCACTTGCTTCAATAACATAACCTGCACGCCGAAGGTAATTAAATAACTGCGAATCAATATTTTACTGGATGAAATAAAAACCAAGAAAGATATGAACTTAGTGACAGTAAAATTAAATTCACCACGTTTCTCAGTTTTTTCAGATTTAGTTTGTTTAATCTCTACTTTATGAAGTTGTGCCAAAAACATAAATAAGGCACCGATTATGCCCGGAATCATGAAATAAATAAGTACGCCAAGGCCATATGTTTTTACTGCAGGTATGGCAATTATAGGTGAAATTGATGCAGCAAAACCGCCGATTGTCATAAAAATAGATAGGCTCGTACCTCGTGATTTATTTGCCAGCTTTACAGCCACTGCAGACCCTAACGGATGAAATAACGCAGATGCCAGTGCACCTAACCCGGTAATAAAAGCCAATAGATAATAATTGCTGACTATACCGGATAGTGACATCCAGAATGCAATCCATAGCAAAGAAAGTATTAATAACCACGGCTCTCCTCTTCTGTCTACCAAATAACCGATAACCGGCTGGACAAAATTACCGCTGCTTGTTATTATAAAGGCTATAAATGCTTGCTGAGATAGACTTAATCCGAGTGAATATGCAAATAAAAAAAGTATAGGCGGAATTAAATTCATATAAAAATCATTTAAAAAATGTGCCCCTGATACCGATAAAAGTTTAATAAAATACGTTGTTGGTATTTTTTTGTCTGTTTCAATCATAATTCCCATCTCCTGACAATGACATAATTGTTATCCTTCTATGATTTATTAATACATTATATAGTAATTAAATTTAAACTTCTACAATAATCTGAAAATTTAAATGGCAGTCGTAAATTATTGCTGAAATGCAGAATTCTTCATGCTTCATATTCAGAATGACAGATAAAAATTATTTTTTAAATTTTTCCTAAAGCTGTGCGAAGTAATTTTATTTAAATTAACTTTTTGAGGAATACTATACCATAATATCATTTTTGAATAGGAGTATAAATATGTTGGGTATTTTTTTTGCATTGTTAGCCGGATTGTTAATGAGTGTTCAAGGTGTCTTTAATACTCGTGTAATGGATTCATCAAATATGTGGGCTACAAACAGCTGGGTACAATTAACAGCTTTTATTGTAAGCATAGGTATGTGGTTTTTTACCGGCCGGGAAAATTTACTTTCAGTATTTAATGTCAGTAATAAGTTATATTTATTTGGCGGTGTAATCGGTGCTTTTATTACATTCACCGTTATTAAAAGCATATCAAATTTAGGCCCCATATATGCTACAATGTTAATTTTATTGGCACAGCTTGTAGTTTCCTGCATAATAGAGGCTTTTGGATTGTTTGGTACTGAGAAACTGTGCTTTGAATGGAGCAAGCTAATCGGTGTAGCTCTGATGATTGCAGGAATTGTTATTTTTAAGAAATAGAAAAACCAACACATCCTCACTATTTAAACTGTTTCTGACTGGCTGTCGCCTGTGCTGGGCACACCATAAAAAACCACGACATATTCTGTCGTGGTTTTGAAGATGGAGGCGGTGGGAGTCGAACCCACGTCCGAAAATATTTCCACAAGACTTTCTCCGAGTACAGACGATAATTTAAGCTTCGCCTCAACACCCGCTTATCGTCAAGCTGATGTATCGGCTATCTCCAATTGTACAACTTAAGGTCGAAGAATCCCTTAAGTCGTTCCCTGCTTTAAATGATGCCCCTAATCAGACTGCAGGTCGTCTAACCGGGACAAGCCGGCAGCTTACGCTGCGAATGCTAAATTATTATTTTCTTTTGCGTTTATTTTTTTGCCACTTTTTTCGTTGTTTGGCGACAACGACTCGCTTATCTTCCTTCTATACCCCCGTCGAAACCATTTACGCCCCCGTAATAATTAATCGTCTCGTCTTTGCATGCGGCGTTCGGCATCTTTTTTAGCAATATCCTGACGCTTGTCGTAATTTTTCTTGCCTTTTGCCACGGCCATTTCCATTTTTACAAGACCATTTTTGAGATATAAGCTTAACGGTATTAATGAATATCCTTTTAATGTTACCAGACCAATCAGCTTTCTTATTTCTCTTTTGTTTAATAAAAGCTTCCTGGGCCTTAAGGGATCAACGTTATATATGTTGCCTTTTTCATAAGGGCTGATGTGCATATTAAATACATATGCTTCACCATCTTTTATGTTTACATAACTATCCTTTAAGTTAACTTTACCTTGTCTTATAGATTTTACTTCTGTACCTACAAGAACTATTCCGGCTTCATATTTATCTTCTATAAAATATTCATGATATGCTTTTTTATTGCTTGCAACATTCTTAAAGTTATCAGCCACATTATCACCTACCAAACAGTGTAGGATGATTATAGCATTAAAATTTTATTATGTCAAATGCCAGATTCATTGTTGAAGTTACACATTTTAGCAAATTTTCTTTTTGGCACAGATTTATAAATATGGCAGAAATTATAGCAACTGCAAATTGATATATTCAATTGTAAGGAACGACGCTAATCGCTCCTTTTTTACTGTAGCTTAATTATATATTATATTTCTTAAAGTAAGTTTAATTTTATCAGTGTATACCCGACAGCTCTTTTTCTTCTTTTTTTGTTTCATTTTTTTCGAATTCATCAATTAATACAAAGTCAATTTCAGCCCTTGCAATGCTTACACCTTCAACTCTTATTCTGACCTTGTCACCAATTTTAAAAACTTTTCCGCTGGTTTGACCATAAAGCTCTCTTCTTTCGTTGTTAAAAATATAGAAATCATCAACCATATTGGATATGTGTACAAGGCCTTCAACTGAATTTTCAAGCTCTGCAAACATACCAAAGCTTGTTACCCCTGATACAACACCGTCATACTCTTCTCCGATCTTGTCAGACATATATTCTGCAATCTTAATTTTATCACATTCTCTTTCAATTTCATCTGCAATTCTTTCCATTGTAGAGGACTGCTCGGCAACAATTGCGGTTCTTTCTGCCAGTTTGTGATAATCTTCCTCTGAAAGCTTCCCGTTGAGCTGACCTTTAATTATGCGATGTATCTGCAAATCAGGGTATCTTCTTATTGGTGATGTGAAATGGCAATAATACTGAGCAGCCAATCCAAAATGCTCTGTGCTTGAGGATGAATAAATAGCTTTTCTCAAGGACCGAAGCATCATATTGTTAATTAAGCTTTCTTCCTTGGTGCCTTTTATTTTTATTAATAACTGTTGAAGCTCTCTGGGATGAATTTCATTGTTTACACCTTTTAGTGAATAGCCTAAATTATGTATCAATGTGTTAAATTCATACATTTTTGCTTCGTCAGGGTCCTCGTGTATTCTGTAGACAAACGGCATATTCAGCCAATAATAATGCTCTGCAACTGTTTCATTGCATGCAAGCATGAATTCCTCAATTATTTTGTTGGAAACACGTCTTTCGTACTTGGTTACATCAACTGCCTTGCCTGTTTCATCATATATGATTTTAGTTTCAGGAAAATCAAAATCAATGGCTCCTCTTGCTTCTCTTTTCTTTCTTAATAAAAAGCTTAATTCTTCCATGAGTCTGAGCATCAGAACAATGTCCTTATATTTTTCGCTTAATTTTTCATCATTATTTTCAAGTATATCCGAAACATCTGTGTAAGTCATACGATAATGGTTCCTGATTATACTTTCAAAAATCTTGTAGTCAATAATATTTCCCTTGCCATTAATAATCATTTCACATGAAAGAGTTAATTTGTCTTCGTTTGGGCTAAGGCTGCATACGCCGTTTGACAGCTCCTTAGGCAGCATAGGTATAACTCTGTCAACCAGATATATACTTGTTGCTCTTTTTAATGCTTCCTTGTCAAGCTTGCGGTCCTCCTTGACATAATGAGTTACATCCGCTATATGTACTCCCAGCTTGTATTCATTGTCATTTATCTTTTCCACATATACCGCATCGTCAAGGTCCTTGGCATCTTCTCCGTCTATGGTTATTATCGGGAGCTCGCGCAAGTCAGTCCTTCTTTTGTATTCCTGTTCATGAATTCCTTCCGCTGAAACTCTTACGGCCTCTTTTATAACATCCTCCGGGAAAAACTGTCTGACCTTTTTGCTTAGCAGCACTGCTTCTATATGGGTCTTCGTATCTTCTATATCACCTATTATTTCAATTATTTTGCCTTCAGGATTCTTTCGTTTGTCAGGCCATTCAGTAATTTTAACATTGACCTTATCATTAGTATTAGCACCGTTAAATTCTTCTCCCGGTATAAAAATATCGAAAGCTATTCTCTTATCATCGGGAACCACAAAACCAAAATGCCTGCTTTTCTGAAAGGTTCCTATAACATATTCGTTAGCTCTTTGTATAATTCTTATTACCTTTCCTTCCGGGCTTTTTACTTCTTCAGTAGATTTCATGGGTCTTACTATTACTCTGTCCCCATGCATTGCTCCGTTCATGTCTGCCGGTGAAATGAATATGTCATTTATTTCAATATCATCCGGCCGTAAAAATGCAAAGCCCTTTTGATTTCCGTCTAAGGTACCCTTAACAAGATTCATCCTTTCCGGGATACCATATCTGTGTGATCTCGTAAATATTATGCTGCCTTCATCTTCCAGTGCATTCAGGGTTTTAAGCATTTCTTTTTTCATGCTGCCATCAACTTCAAAAGCTTGCATCAATTCATTTATGGTTAATGGCTTATATGCTTCTTTATGCATGAAAGCTAATAATTTTTCTTTAAAGTTCATTCATCTCTCCTATAATTACGGGCGGGTTATCCCCGCCCCTGCTATATTATTTATGTTTTCCGCTGCTTCCCATCTTATTCAACAAATCTATATCATAGGAAACTATATTTTCATTTTTTTGCTTTTGCTGAATTTCGGCGAATTCTATTATTTTTGATATCAATTCTGTAAATGAAACTCCCATCCCTTCCCACAGGTAAAATGCAATAGAGCCCGGAATTGTATTTATTTCATTTACATATATATTGTTGCCATCATACAGGAAATCTATTCTTGCATTGCCGGAGCAATCTACTGACTTAAACGCCTCTTTTGCATAATTCTTTATTTTATCTTCTGCATCCTTTTCTATATCTGCAGGAATTCTTCGTTTTGATTCCGAGGCATCCTTCTTTTTATTTACATATTTATCTTCGTAGGTTAAGAACTCCTTCCACCCCACCGGTTCTTCGCAGAGTGATGCGGTAAGGTCATTCTCATAGCCCATGACTGCACAATTGATTTCTCTTACATTCTCCACACATTTTTCAACTATGATCTTTCTGTCATAGGACATGGCTACCTGAATAGAAAACAACAGCTCATCTATATTTTTAGCCTTGCTTATTCCTACACTTGAGCCCAGATTTGCCGGCTTTACAATTAACGGATATCCTATTTTTTCTATGGTTTCAATTATTTCATTCTTGTTTTCTTCAAAGCTGCTTCTGAAAAACCAGGTATAATCCACTACCGGCAGGTTGTTGCTTTGAAAAACCTGCTTCATTACAACCTTATCCATTCCTACTGCAGAGCTTAAAACAGAACCGAATCCGCAGGGAACTCCATTCATTTGAAATATACCGTGCAATGCACCGTCTTCTACGTTTGTACCGTGAACTGCCGGAAATACAATGTCTATTTCATATGTATCATACTTTTTGCCGAAAAATCCTTGCTTTATATCAGGATGAGGATACAATATGAGCTTATTGTCCTTGAATCCCGGCAACACCTCATAGGCATCGTCAAATTGCTTTTTCTTGTAATTATTGATGTCATGGAGGCCATTACCTGCATACCATTTTCCATCTTTTTGAATATAAATTATCCTTGGTTCATACTTTGATTTATCTATGTTGTCAAAAACCTGAAGACCTGTTATTATTGAAACCTCGTGCTCAACAGTCTTTCCTCCAATGATAATTCCAACTGATTTTTTCATATTACCTCCATAAAATTATTAGTGTTCATTGTATGTGTCCGGAAGATCATTTTCAAACAAAACTACGTCATTAACCTTTGTGAGTGTTTTTAAAAGTTCAGATGCTTCATTTAATGAATTAACCACATACAAATTATTCTCATTAAAAGACTTGCTTTTTAATCCGTTGTATATTGGTGCAGTACGATTTTTCCCTACTAAAATTGCTATATCGCAAACTTTTGCAATATTTTCGCCGAATTTTTCGTTCTCTTTTTCTTCTAATTCTCCTAATTCTATCATTCCGGGAGTTACTATGATTTTTCTGCAGTCCTTAAATGAATCCAACACATCCAGCGCTGCCTTTGCACCATCAGGATTAGAATTAAATGCATCATCAATAACAATTACTCCCGTTCCCGGATTTATAAGCTGTAATCTGTGTTCAACACTTTCTATTTTTGATATTCCTCTTGCAATTTCTTCTAATGACATGCCTAAAGCTTTTGCTGCTGAAGCACCTGCCAATATATTTAAAATATTGTGTTCCCCTAACAGCTTTGTTTCACAATCAATTGTTCCAAGTCCGTTTACGCATAATGTAAACCTGGAGCCTGTGCTTCCTGCCTTGATATCAGTCGCAAAAACATCTGCTTTTTCAGTGTTTTTTATACCGTATAGTATTTTTTCTTTAAATGTTTTATCTGCAAGTTTTTTTACATTTTCATTGTCATAATTGAAAATTGCAATACCATCAGCCGGTAATTTCTCAATCAGTTCATATTTGGTTCTCATAACATTATCAATGGATTTAAATGTTTCCAGATGACATGGGCCAATTGATGTTATAATTCCTATTTTAGGATTTGTAAGTGCAGCCACCTCGTCTATATCACCTACTTTGGTTGCGCCAAGCTCAGCAATAAAAATTTCATAATCATCCGACAGTTTGTTATTGATTATTTTGCTTATTCCCATTGGTGTATTATAGCTTTCGGGAGTATTTAATACTTTGAAGTTTTCTTTAAGTATTGTTGCCGCAGCAAACTTTGTACTTGTTTTTCCGTAGCTTCCCGTTATGCCTATTGATGTTATTGATTTCATGTTTTTAATTTTCTCTGAAGCCTGGTCATAAAATTTCTTATTGATATTTTTCTCTATAGGCTTTGCGATAAAATTTGCTCCTAATATATAGTATGAAGAAAACAAATAAACTACTGCTAAAATTCCTGCCCACAGCGGAAAATATTTTACAATATCCCCGGTAACCAAATATACCAGGAATACCAGAATAATAAAATCAGCTAATACCATTATAAACGCAATGGTAAGAAGTCTTACCGCCCTTTGAGTCATCACCAATGGTTTTTTTGATTCATATTTAATTTTAGAGTTCATAACCAAAAAAATTGAAGTAAACAAAGAGC
The DNA here is from genome assembly GCA_023453025.1 of Bacillota bacterium. GTDB lineage: Bacteria > Bacillota > Clostridia > Tissierellales > Sedimentibacteraceae > Sedimentibacter. The sequence goes on along the minus strand of JAEXUD010000055.1, from coordinate 47,876 downwards.
TTGCCACTGCAAAGGGATATAAGCTTTTGCCTCTGTCGCTTGAAACTGCCAATACAAAAAACACTGTGTTTAATATTGATATAATTGTGTATATCTTATCTTTTTGAGTATATACCTTATCCTTATGGGTATTTATCCATTCAATGTATTTTTCATTTTTATATCCTTCAAGTTGAATCATATGTAGATTGTATTTTAACTTATACACGCACAGCATGAACCAGCATATAGAAAATAACAAAATTAGTAACTGCATTTTACTCTCCTATTTATTAAATTCATTTTTTAAAAAAACGTTAATAACTGCTCGAAATTGATCATAACAATCTATGTATGAATAATGACCTGCACCTTTTAAAATTATTAAACCACTGTCTGTAATTTTTTCTTCCATTATTTTTCCCATGTAAACAGGTGTGTCTTCATCATTTTCACCCCAGATTAACAGGGTAGGTGCTTTTATATCTGTCAATAAATCAATTAAATTGTCATTAATCACCTTAACCATTGTTTGCCGCATGACCCCTTGGGTTTGCTTATAATCTGCTGAACCATATTTCTTGTAGAATTCCTCAAGGCGTTCTTCTCTGTTTTTTATTGGCATAACAGTATAAAGCTTCTTTAACAATTTATAAGAATATACCTTTATGTAATATTTTAGTTTTCTTTTAGGAATTAGCCCTGCACTGTCTATTAGCACCAGTTTTTTTACCAAGCTGTATTTACTTGACAGTATAATAGAAATTCTTCCGCCATGTGAATGCCCAAATAATATTATGCTGCTTAAACCAAGCACTTCTGCAAATTTCTTGATGCATTCTGCATAATCATATGAGTTCCATGGGGTACTAGGTATGTCGCTTTCGCCAAATCCCGGCAAATCCAATGTAATTACTCTGCACTTATCCTTTAGTATGTTTGCAATAGCCTTCATCGTCTGAATGCTTCCTCCCCATCCGTGAAGCAGCATTACAGCATTTCCGGTTCCTTCATCTACGTAGTTAATATTTATTCCGTCAATATTTATGTGCATTACTGAGCAATATCCTTTCTTTTAATAAATAATTAATCATTACTATTATATGTTAGTTTTTAGAAAACTGCAACAAAAAAGACCTCTCGAATAGAGAAGTCTTTTGGTTAACTTATTGGAACAAGCCTAAAAGTATTCCGCCATATTGAGCAAGCATTGGTCCGAATACAAGTGAAACAACTGTTATAAGTTTAATTAAGATGTTGATTGAAGGTCCGGAAGTATCCTTGAATGGGTCTCCAACCGTATCTCCAACAACTGCTGCCTTATGAGCCTCACTTCCTTTTCCGCCATGTGTGCCGCCTTCTATATATTTCTTAGCATTATCCCATGCGCCGCCTGCATTTGACATGAATATAGCCATTAATACACCTGTTACCAAAGCACCTGCCTGTAGTCCGCCAAGAGCTTCTGTGCCAAGCAATAATCCGACTACCAATGGAACAACTACCGCTAATAAACCCGGAACAATCATTTCTTTTAATGCCGATGCTGTAGAAATATCTACACATCTTCTGTAGTCCGGTTTATCTTTTCCTTCCATGATTCCCGGCATTTCTTTAAATTGTCTTCTTACTTCTTCTATCATAGAATATGCTGCTTTACCAACAGCGCTCATTGTAATAGCTGAGAATAAGAACGGAAGCATACCGCCTATAAATAAACCCGCTATAACAGTAGGTTCTGTTAAGTTTATTGATGTTATTCCAACCGCTTGAGTATAAGCTGCAAACAATGCCAGAGCGGTAAGTGCTGCTGAACCGATTGCAAAGCCTTTACCGATTGCTGCAGTCGTATTTCCAACTGAGTCCAATTTGTCAGTTATTTCTCTTACTTCATGCGGCAATTCACACATTTCTGCAATTCCGCCTGCATTATCTGATATTGGTCCGTAGGCGTCAACTGCAACTGTCATACCTGCTGTTGACAGCATACCAACTGCTGCAAGTGCTATACCGTACAACCCTTTTATCGCATCTATTCCATCAGGTGTGTAACCGGCTATCATATATGCTCCTATGATACCAACTGCCAATACAACTATAGGATATGCTGTTGATCTCATACCTACTGATAAACCGCTTATAATTGTAGTTGCTGCGCCTGTTTCTGACTGTTCAGCTATTTCTTTAACATATCTATAGTCACCGGAAGTATATATTTCTGTTATTTTAGCAATGATTAAACCTACAGCTGAACCAAATACTATAGCCCAGAACGGAAGCATGGTTCCTAAAATAGATCTGCTTAGGAAAAATGCAGCTGCCATTACTATCAATGAGCTTGCATATGTACCCATGTTCAATGCTTTTTGCGGATTTGAATTTTCTTTTCCTCTTACAAACAATGTGCCTATTATAGATGCTATAATTCCAACTGAAGAAATCATTAAGGCAAATAATACTCCATTATTTCCTTCATAAGCTATAATACCTAATGTAATTGCTGAAACTATAGAGCCAACATATGATTCAAACAAGTCTGCACCCATACCTGCAACGTCACCAACATTGTCACCTACGTTATCTGCAATAACAGCAGGGTTTCTTGGGTCGTCTTCCGGTATACCTGCTTCAACCTTGCCGACAAGGTCAGCTCCAACGTCTGCTGCCTTTGTATAAATGCCTCCGCCGACACGTGCAAACAATGCAATTGATGAAGCTCCGAGGCTGAAGCCTGTAATTACGCTTGCATCTTTAAATATTATCCAGAATGTACCTAGACCTAAAAGACCGAGTCCCACAACTACCATACCCATTACAGAGCCACCTGAGAATGCAACGTCAAGCGCTTTGTTCATACCTGATTCTTTTGCTGCATTTGCTGTTCTTACATTTGCCTTTGTAGCAACTGTCATTCCAAAATATCCGGCAAGAACAGAAAAACCTGAACCAACAGCATATGCTATGGCTGTAGCCCAACTTATTGCTAATCCTAAAATAAAGAATAGTATAATTGCAAATATTCCGACTGATTTATATTCTCTTGCAAGGAACGCCATGGCACCTTCATGTATGTAAGACGCAATTTCTTGCATTCTCTGATTGCCAGGCTCTACCTTGTTAATGCCAGATGCTTTATAGAAAGCAAAAAGCAATGCCAAAACTCCCACTATAGGAGCTATTATTAAAGTACCCATTAATTCTTTCCTCCGTTGTTAAAAAAATTTTAGATTTATAAGCGGACGACAGTGCCCGGACGCTTAATCACATTAAAATATATTCTAAATTCTTAAGGAATATAGAATATAATACATATTATTACCAAATAATTACAAATTATTACTGCATAGCAACTAAGATTAGTGAAGCTATCAAGAAAACAATTGCTGATACTGCAGTTGCTTTTTCAAGCTTACCTTCATAGCTCCTGCCTTTATTTTTGCCCCAGATAGATTCTGCTCCACCTGCTATTTCGCCTGACATTCCTGCTGATTTGCCTGATTGAAGCAAAATACTGGCAATAAGAAATAAGCTTGCAATTATTAAAAATATTCTTACTACTGTTTCCATTATTACACCTCCTGTTACTGTCTTATCTGAATAACATTAGAATTATAACATTAAAAAACTAAGTAATCAATAAGAAAATAAATATTTTTATTTGAAGGGCAGGTTTTAGTTACTATTCACGGTCCATCCATAAACCTAAGAAAAATATATAGCAAACATTTGCAGGACACGACTATAATTTTTAGCCGCAATTAGCTTTAGAATTATTCGTGTCCGAAACCGTGAGCTGCCTCTTTTTACCAGGGTTCTTTATTTGTTAATGTTATAGAACACTTCTAATCCTTTGTATTGTGCTGCCGGCCCCAGGATATCTTCTAATCTCAGCAATTGATTGTACTTTGCAACACGGTCGATTCTGGATGGAGCTCCTGTCTTAATTTGTCCTGCATTTACTGCAATAACAAAATCAGAAATAGTTGTGTCATCAGTTTCTCCGGAGCGATGAGATACAACTGCAGTGTAGCCTGCTCTTTTAGCCATTTCAATGGTATCAAGTGTTTCTGTTATTGTTCCGATTTGATTTAATTTTATTAAAATTGAATTTGCTATTTTTAATTCAATTCCTTTACTGAGTCTCTCTGTATTGGTTACAAACAGATCATCACCCATAATCTGAATTTTATCTCCGAGTCTTTCGGTCAGCATTTTCCAGCCTTCCCAGTCTTCCTCATTCATTCCGTCCTCTATGGAGATAATAGGGTATTTATCAACTAAATCAACATAGTAATCAACCAATTCCGACTGAGTAAATTTTCTTCCCTCTCCGGCTAATGTATAGATTTTTGTTTCAGGGTCAAACAAATCAGTTGCAGCAACATCAATTGCAAGCATTATATCTTTTCCAGGAGCATATCCTGCTTTCTCAATAGCCTCTACTATTGTTTTCAGTGCTTCTTCATTAGATGAAAGGTTTGGGGCAAAGCCGCCTTCATCACCTACGGAAGTGTTTAATCCCTTGGATTTCAATACGCTTTTCAAGCTGTGAAATATTTCAGCACCCATACGGAGTGCTTCCTTAAAGCAGCAAGCTCCCACAGGCATAACCATGAACTCCTGAATATCAACATTGTTGTCAGCATGCTGACCGCCGTTTAATATGTTCATCATAGGGACAGGAAGGACCTTTCCGTTAACACCGCCTATGTATTGATATAATGACAGTCCCAGCGTATCAGCGGCAGCCTTTGCAACAGCTATTGATACACCCAAAATAGCATTTGCCCCAAGATGTCCTTTATTTGCAGTTCCGTCTAAATCGATTAATAATTTATCTATTGCAACCTGCTCCAGCGAATCTCTGCCTATTAATTCCTGAGCTATTATATTGTTTACATTGTCAACTGCATTTTGAACGCCTTTTCCCAAATATCTTGTTGCATCCTTGTCTCTAAGTTCAACAGCTTCAAAGGCTCCTGTAGAAGCTCCGGATGGTACACCGGCTCTGCCATATCCGCCGCTTTCAGTTCTTACTTCAACTTCTATGGTTGGATTTCCTCTGGAATCCAGTATTTCTCTTGCATAAACATCAGATATAATTGTCATTTATTTATCCTCCATTATTTGTTAATATGATTTATTAAGCTGTGTCCTGTCATTTCTTCTGGCTGCTCAAGTCCCATAAGCTCCAGCATTGTAGGTGCGATATCTGCTAAAATTCCTTCTCTTAATTTGAAGCACTTAGGATTGCTTACAACGATAAAAGGAACCTTGTTTGTTGAATGAGCCGTTATTTTTGAAAGATTTGTCGGGTCAAGCATCTCTTCGCAATTGCCGTGGTCCGCTGTTATTACTGCCGTACCGTCAGCTCTTATTATAAAGTTTACTATTTCACCAAGACATTTATCAACTGCTTCAACAGCTTTTATTGCTGCTTCTATATCTCCTGTATGCCCAACCATGTCAGGGTTGGCAAAGTTAATAATCATAACCTGGTACATATCCTTTTCCAGTTCTTCAATTATCATATTCTTAAGCTCAAAAGCACTCATCTCCGGCTTTAAATCATATGTGGGAACATCCGGAGATGGTATAAGCTTCCTTACCTCATGCTTGAATGGCTCTTCAATTTCTCCGTTGAAAAAATATGTAACATGAGCATATTTTTCAGTTTCGGCAGCTCTCAACTGCTTATATCCTTTACTGCTGATATATTCCCCTAATGTATTTTTAACAAAATGAGGTTTAAAAGCAATTTCAACATTCTCGATAGTTTTGTCATATGAGGTTAAACATACAAATTTTACATTTATCTTTGCTCTGTTAAAACTGTTAAATTCTTCATCTACAAAGGCTCTTGTAAGCTCTCTGGCTCTGTCCGGTCGGAAATTATAAAAAATTACAGCATCATTGTCTTTTATCGTTGCAATTTCTCCATTTTCTTTTTCAATTAATAAAGGCTTTATAAATTCGTCAGTCACACCATTTAAATAAGATATTTTTACGGCTTCGAGAGGATCCTTGAATTTTTCACCTGCTCCTTTGACAAGGGCATTATAGGCCTGTTCTACTCTATCCCACTGCTTGTTTCTGTCCATTGCATAATATCTTCCCATTATTGAAGCAATGTGTCCGATACCTGAGCTTTTAATTTTTTTCTTAAGCTCCTTAATAAAATTAGGGCTGCTTGTAGGACTTACGTCACGACCATCCGTTATACAATGTATTTCAATATCCTTAACGTTATTTTTCCTGGCAAGCTCCATTAAGCTGTACAAATGGGTATTGTGGCTGTGTACGCCTCCGTTTGACAAAAGCCCGATGAAATGAAGAGTTGAATTATTTTTCTTTACAAAATCAAAAGCAGAATTAAGAGCTTCATTGTTATCAATTTCACCTTCTTCTATTGCTTTTGTTATTCTTGTAAAATCCTGATATACAATTCTTCCTGCCCCTATATTTAAATGTCCTACCTCTGAGTTTCCCATCTGTCCCTTAGGAAGTCCTACATCATAGCCGCTTGCAGATAATACTGTATTCGGATACTTTCTCATAAGCACATCAAAATTTGGTGTTTTTGCTCTGTAAATTGCATTACCCTCATAGTCTTTGCCCATGCCCCAACCATCGAGAATAATCAATGCTGTTACTTTATTCATATTTCGACCTACCTTATTTAGCATAATTAATTATTTTTAAAAATTCTTCTGCATTTAAGCTTGCTCCACCAACTAATGCACCATCAATATCTGTTTGACTCAATATTTCTTTGGCATTGTCACTCTTTACACTTCCGCCATATTGAATTATGATTTTCTCAGACAATACCTTGTCATATATTTCAGAAATACATGTTCTTATAAATGAAGCCATTTCATTTGCCTGCTCATGAGTTGCATTAATTCCGGTTCCTATTGCCCAGATTGGCTCATAAGCAACAATTATTTTTTCAGCATCAAGCTGTTCAATATTTTCAAATGCCCTGACAATTTGATTTTTAACTGTTTCTTTTTCTTTTTTATTTTTTCTTTGCTCCAGTGTTTCTCCTACACATAGTATAGGAATTATATCATACTCTATAGCTGACATCAATTTTTTATTTACAGTTTCATCCACTTCATTAAAAAATTGCCTTCTTTCCGAGTGACCTATAATAACATATTCAACACCCATATTCTTAAGCATCAGCGGAGATATTTCGCCTGTGTATGCACCGTTAGCTTTAAAATGCATATTTTGTGCGCCTAATTTTATATTAGTACCATTTAATGCCTGTTTAGCTGCATACAATGATGTAAAAGCAGGACAAACCAGTACGTCAACATTTTCATCGAAATTGTCTGCTAATTTTTTCAAGCTTTCAACCAACTGTAAGCTTTCATATACGTCATTATTCATCTTCCAGTTTCCGGCTATTAATGTATTTCTCATTTTTCCTCCTGTTTATTATCAACTGCTTCTATGCCCGGAAGAACCTTCCCTTCTAAAAATTCCAGAGAAGCTCCTCCACCTGTGGATATATGAGTAATTTTATCTTTAAGACCAAATTTTTCAATTGCAGCAGCACTGTCTCCTCCGCCTACTATAGACACAGCATTGCTATTTTTCGCTATACTTTCAGCTATAGCAATTGTACCTTTTGCAAAATTATCCATTTCAAACACGCCAAGCGGTCCGTTCCATATTATTGTCTTTGATTCATTGATAACCTTACCGAACATTTCAATTGTTTTATCGCCTATATCAAGCCCCATGAAGCCTTCCGGTATATTATCCGAATCTGTTGTACAGAACTCCGTATCATTTTTAAATTCTTTGGCTGCAACTGTGTCAACAGGAAGCAGCAAGTTTACATTTTTAGCTTTTGCTTTATTAATTAATACCTTTGCAAACTCAACCTTGTCTTCTTCTAATAAAGATGTTCCGATTGAATATCCCATAGCCTTGAAAAAGGTATATGCCATTCCACCGCCAATTAATATATTGTCTGCAATATTGATTAAATTTTCTATAACCGCAATTTTGTCGGATACCTTTGCACCTCCAAGTATTGCCGTAAGCGGTCTTATTGGATTTTCAAGAGCATTGCCCATAATTTCTATTTCTTTTTCTACCAGGAAGCCGACAGCTGACGGAAGATAACTGCAAACACCTGCAGTTGAAGAATGTGCCCTGTGTGCAGTTCCAAAGGCATCATTTACAAATATATCACCCAATGAGGCTAATTCCCTTGAAAATACTTCTCCATTTTTTTCTTCTTCTTTTCTGAATCTTGTATTTTGCAGAAGCATAATATCACCCGGATTTAATTCCGAAGCTGATTTTATTACTTTTTCATCAACTACTGTATCACAATCTTCAAATATAACTTCCCTGCCTAATAACTCGCTTAATCTTTTTGCAACAGGAAGCAGTGAGTATTTTTTGTTTGCTTCTCCCTTTGGTCTGCCAAGGTGTGACATAACAATTACTGAAGCACCGTTATTCAGCAGATAATTAATTGTTGGAAGTGAGCTTTTGATTCTGTTGTCATCTGTAATTTTATTATTCTCGTCTAATGGTACATTAAAATCGCACCTTACCAAGACCCTTTTTCCGTTAAAGTTTATATCTTTTAAAGTTTTCTTGTTCATACGACCTCCAAATAACAATATGAGAGCAATAGAGTATCACTCTATCGCCCCTGTTTTTTATTTCGCTTCCAGCATAAGCGACTGTCACCAAATCATAGATTTGGGGCATCTGCTTACATTGAACCCCAGTATTTAGCAACTCTTACTAACTGGTTAGTGAATGACATTTCATTGTCATACCAAGTAATTAATTTAACCAATTGCTTTCCGTCAGCCTCAAGAATTTGAGTTGACAATGCATCAAATAAGCTTGCATAGCTGCTTCCGATTACATCACTTGATACTATCGGATCTTCTGTATATCCTAATGTTTCGTTAGCTGCATTCTTAACAGCAGCATTTATTTCTTCTACAGTTACATTCTTTTTTAATTCTACTGTTAAATCTACAACCGATCCGGTTAATGTGGGAACACGAAGAGCGATACCGTCCAGCTTACCTTTTAATTCAGGCAAGACTACTCCTACTGTTTTAGCTGCTCCTGTTGATGACGGTACTATATTAGCTGCTGCTGCGCGGCCTCTTCTTGCTTTTATCCCGCTTTTATGAGAGTTATCATGAATGTTTTGATCATTTGTATAAGCATGAACTGTTGTCATCAGACCCTTTTCAATTCCAAAAACATCATTTAGAACTTTAGCCAGCGGAGCAAGGCAGTTTGTTGTGCATGATGCAGCTGATATCACAGTTTCAGTTCCGTCAAGTATATCATGATTAACATTGTATACTACTGTTTTCATATTTCCTTTACCGGGTGCTGATAATAATACTTTTTTTGCTCCTGCTTTTATATGTGCCTGTGCTTTTTCAGCATCATTGAATTTACCTGTGCAGTCTATGACCAGGTCAATGGCAAGCTCTTTCCAATTACAGTTTTCAGGTTCTTTTACTCTTGATGTTATGATTTCATTTCCGTTAACGTCTAAAATGTTATCATTATATGTAATTTTATCTGTCATGAAATTACCGTGAGCTGAATCATACTTCAATAAGTACGCTAATGTTTCGGCATCTGAGTTTGTATTAATAGCCACCACCTTAAATTCGCTGTCCTCAGCCATCAATCTCAATGCCAATCTTCCTATTCTTCCAAAACCGTTAATTGCTACTCTTATCATAAAATCCTCCTATTTTAAAAACATAATTTAAGTTTTATTTTATATTTATAATTCTAATATCCTTATTGCAGCAGCTTCGTCTGTAACAAGGATAAAATTATTATTAAATTTGGATATAGCATATATCGCTTCAGCTTTTGAACTGCCTGCAGCAACTCCTACTGAATTTTTTATAATCTTAAAATTTTCTAATGTTATTCCCACAGAGTTAGTCTGCATTTTTACAGTTCCTTCTCTATCAAAGAAATAACCAAATGCTTCAGCAGTTAAATTCTCTGATTCTATTCTTTTAAATACATTTTTATCTGATTTTCTTCTTATTGCCATATCCATTGCATTTCCAAGACCGAATACCAATAAATTGATTTTTTGTATATCAGATAAAACATCATTTATTAATTTATTGTTTTTTAAGACATTTAACTCTTGTTCATCAAGATTGTCAGGAATATGCAATAACTTGTAATGCGCATCAAGCTTTTCTGCTAAATTAGCCGCTAATGTGTTCGCTTGGATTTCTAATTCCTCGCTTAAGCCTCCTCTTGCAGGCAACACTAAAATGTCTTTAATAGTCTTTTTCCTTTTCATTTGCTTTACAACACAGGCCATGGTGGTTCCGCCTGATATTCCAAGAACTGTATCGTTTTTTATAAGTTCAAAAACAATTTCAGCTGCTTTTTTCCCTAAATCATTAAATGTTATAGTATCCCTTTCGGCATCGCCTGAGACTACAGCTACCCTTTTTAGTTTTAGTTTTTCCATGAGCTTTAATTCAATTTCAGATAAATTTTTTATGTAATAAAATGTATTATGTATTTCTGAAAGCATGTTTATACCTGTTTCGGTCAAATATACACCTGCATTTTGAATATTGATTAAATCCATTTCTTTTAATTTATCAATTTCCGTTCTCATGGTTCTTTCTGTAATTCCAAGTTTTGCTGATAAGTTTCTCCTGCCTATTGGCTGAAGAGCTGCGATAATTTTTAAAATTTCATATCTCTTCATTAATAAATCAACAGTTTCAGGAACTATTTTATTTTGTATTTCTAGTATTCTATTTATGTTCATAATACCTCCGGGATTATTTGTGTCCCATATGTACAATTTACGTCCCTTAGTTCATTTTATCATATAAAATTTTTAATGCAATACTCTTTTTTCAGTTTTTGGATTTATTTATTTGACAAAATAAGATTTGTTTTCAAGAAATGTGTTATGCTATTTGAAAGCATGACTATATATATGTTTTACAGTAAGATTATATCATACTAAAATATTAATGTACAGCATTATAGAAAAAAATATGGGCAGTCTTAATAACCGCCCGTTCTTTTAGTTTATCAAAATCTTCTCCTCATCGATGATGCCGGAATTCGTAATTCGTCCCTGTATTTTGCTACAGTTCTTCTTGATATATTTATACCCTCATCACTTAACATTTCTGCAATTTTCTGATCACTTAATGGTTTTTGAGTATTTTCATTATTAATTAGTTTTTGTATTTGCGTCTTGACGCTGGTAGAAGATATTCCATCACCATCTGCTTCACTTATACTGCTGGCAAAGAAATATTTAAGCTCAAACAAACCTCTTGGAGTTTGAACATACTTGCCGTTGGTGGCTCTGCTTACTGTTGATTCATGGACTCCGATATCATCAGCTACATCCTTAAGTACCAATGGCTTTAGAGCCGTCTTTCCTTCATCAAAAAATTTTCTTTGAAATTTAAGAATCGATTCCGTTACCTTGTATAATGTCATTCTTCTTTGTTCAATGCTTTTAATCAGCCACATGGATGAATTTAATTTATCTGTAAGGAATTTGTTTGCTTCCTTGTCATCAAGGTTATTAATCATGCTTTTATAATAATTACTTATTGTAAGAGTCGGAAGATTATTATCATTTACTATAATAATATACTCATTGTTTATTTTTTCAATTGTAACATCAGGCACAATATATCTGATATTGTCTGAATCCACAATAAAACCTCTTGATGGTTTTGGTTCCAACATTTTAATTATGTCACAAATGCTTTGAACTCTTGACACACTTATTTTTAATTCTTTGGCTATTTTCTGAACCTTGTTGGTAGCAATATCTTCTAAGTAATGTTCAGCTATAATATAAGCATTTTTATCCTGTATGCCTTTTTCCTTAAGCTGTATCATAAGACATTCGCTTAAGCTTCTCGCACCTACTCCCAAAGGATCAAATGTTTGAATCAACCTTAATACTCTTTCCACCTCGACAACATCTTCGTTCAATAAAAGACTTATATCCTGCAAGGAACACCCAAGGTATCCTTTTTTGTCAAGAGATTCAATTATAAATTCACCCATTCTTTTTTCTTTGTTTGTTTTAACGGAAACTCCAAGCTGTACCATAAGATGATCCTTCAATGACATTTTTTTTGATGTATAGCTTTCAAAGGATTGTTTATCATCAGAATCGGAATTTCTTTCATAGGCTTTATAGCTTAGATCATCATACTTTTCAGTAATTTCCTTCCAATCGATTTCATCATTACTGTCACTTTTTTCATAGTTATTGTCTTGTTCACGCTCAGTTTCAGAATTAGATTCCTGATTTTTATTATCCGCAGAATCAAGAAAAGGATTTACCTCCAGCTGTTTATCTATAAACTCCATCAATTCTACATTGTTGTATTGCAGAATTTGAATAGCTTGTCTCAATTCAGGTGTCATTATAAGCTTTTGAGTTTGGGACAGGTTTAATTCAAAACCCATTTTCATAATATCACTCCTCGCTAATATCTATTATATCAAAATTTATTATAATTTCAATATTTATTATATTATTAACATTATATAAATATTTTATCTGATTTAATATATATTATGCCCTTTTGTTTTTTAACTCTTAGTATAATATTATATCAAAGAATTCTTAAATATGCTAAATGAATTTTATGTAAAAATATAAAATATTACTTGATTTTTATAATTAAAAAGTATATACTGACCACTAATAAAATATGATGGATGAAGTTGGCAGAAGATTTTAATCAACCGTCAATGGACATAACTCTGGAGAGACTCTTATGAGCACCGAAGGGGAAAGTTACTAAAGGTAATGAAACTCTCAGGTAAAAGAACGGAGATACAAAATACATAGTATTTTTATTTTTGTTGTTAAAAGAGACTCCTTAGTCTCTTTTTATTTTATTTATTTTAATTTGGAGGTTACAATGAAAGGAATAATAACAATCATAGGAAAAGATAAAATCGGCATAATTGCTGGCATTTCAACACTTTTATCACATTGCAACGTAAATATATTAGATATTAACCAGACTGTAATGAGAGAATATTTTACAATGATAATGTTGGTTGACCTGGATGAAATGAACGTCGAATTTGTCGACTTGCAAAATCAACTTAGCAACAAAGCTATAGATTTGAGTATGAGTATCAGAATACAGCGTGAAGATATTTTTGATAAAATGTATGAGGTATAATTTTTATTAAAAGGAGAAAGTATGATAAATTCTAAAAATATATTAGAAACAATTAAAATGGTTGACGAACTGAAATTTGACATAAGAACAATTACAATGGGTATTTCTATTTTGGACTGTGCTGACACAGATGGTAAAAAATCAAGAGATAAAATATATGATAAAATAACGAAAGTGTCTGAGCATTTTGTTGAAACCGTTGAGAAAACCGAAAAAGAATTTGGTATACCCATAATTAACAAAAGGATTTCCGTAACCCCTGTTTCATTAATTGCAGGCTCCTGCAATGACAATGATTATGTTAAATTTGCTGAAGTTCTTGATAGGGCCGCTGACACGGCAGGGATAGACTTTATTGGAGGTTTTTCCGCTCTGGTACAAACAGGTTTTACAAAGGGAGATACAAATTTGATAAATTCAATTCCCGAAGCATTGGCTTCAACTCACAAAGTATGTTCTTCCGTAAATGTTGCTACAACTAAAGCCGGCATCAATATGGATGCCATAAGATTAATGGGAAAAATAGTGAAGAACACTGCCTATCTTACAAGAGATAACAACAGCATCGGTTGTGCAAAGCTGGTTGTATTTGCCAATGCTGTGGAAGATAACCCTTTTATGGCAGGAGCATTTTATGGAACAGGACAATCTGAAGCTTCCATAAGCGTAGGAGTAAGCGGTCCGGGGGTTGTTAAAAACGCATTAGAGCAAGTGAGAGGACAAGATTTTACCACAGTATGCGAAACAATTAAGAAAACCTCTTTCAAGCTTACAAGAGCCGGTGAAATTGTTGCTAGAGAAATTTCCAACAGATTAGGTATACCTTTTGGTATAATGGACCTGTCTTTAGCACCTACAGCAGATATCGGAGACAGCGTAGCCAGGATATTGGAAGAAATAGGCCTGGAAAGCTGCGGAGCTCATGGCACAACAGCAGCACTGGCTTTATTGAATGATGCTGTCAAAAAAGGAGGTATTATGGCTTCCTCTAATGTCGGAGGTTTAAGCGGCGCATTTATTCCTGTAAGCGAAGATGAAGGTATGATTGATGCAGTTTCCAAGGGATCATTAAATATTGAAAAATTAGAGGCCATGACTTGTGTTTGCTCGGTTGGTCTGGATATGATTGCCATTCCGGGTGATACAAAAGCAAGCACTATATCGGCAATTATGGCTGATGAGTGTGCTATTGGTGTCATAAATCAAAAAACTACAGCAATAAGATTGATTCCGGTGTACGGAAAAACTATCGGGGATACAGCTCACTTCGGAGGATTGTTGGGAAAAGCTCCTATTATGGCAGTCAGTAAATTCTCAAGCGACGAGTTTATAGCAAGAGGCGGTAAAATCCCTGCTCCTATTCATAGCTTCAAAAATTAAAAATGTCATCCTGAGAATTACGAAAAATCTATAATAAGATTTTTCTTTTTAATCTCAGGATGACAATTATATCAGCAATCTAGTTTTTCTTTTGCAATATACTCGTTATCAGCAAGTATTTTTATAGCTTTATCAGTATTTGCATCATTAACTAATATTATTGGTCCGGTACAGCCCATGCCGCTTTCTGCATATACACCGTTTTTCCATAAAAGCTTGACCGCATCTTCAAGGTCCATTACTTCTACTCCGGATATTTGTGAGGTTACTACTTGTTTTTCAGGAGCTTTCACCGTCTCCTCAGTTTCTGGGGCTTTTTTTGAAGTCTTTAAGGAATTTAATATTTCTTGCAAGCCGGCATCCCGTGCTTTTTTGAATTCTTGCTTTGCAATTTCCAGGCAGTTTCCTTTTACAAGGTCAGCAGCATATTTAATTGCTCCTTCAACTAATGGCATCCCGGAAGCTCTTGATATGATAAGAATCAGTTTATCAAAGCCTTCTCCGATTCCCGGACCATAACCAAACCCAAGCGATTCGTAGTTTCCGCCTGTTGTGTAGGAAGAAAATATTTTTATCATTAAATTACCGGTTAATGAATCCATTACCATTACATCTGCCGAACCCATAAGAAGGTCATTACCTCTCATAACGGCTCCTCCGTCTGCTCTTTGGGAACCTGCAAAGTTAATATCATAGCCTTGGTTTTTCAGCTTTGTAAGAGCTATTTCTGTTTGTCTTGCTCCATCAACATTCAGAATTCCAACAGATGGGTTTTTAACACCACATGATTTTGCTGCAATAATCCCGTAAACAGCATTCTTGACCATTCCCTCAACCTTATCAGTTGAGGATGTCCCTGTTGTAGTAGCAATGAACATTTCCTTTCCTTTCCCCGGAGTTATAATTCTTCCAACCGTTGAAACTCCTATAGGAAATGGATAATGCATTGTAACTGCCGCATCAACTTCGTTATTGTTAAGCAGTAATTCCATTGTTTTATGAGCTTCATCTTCTGAATTAACAAATGCTGTTTTTACACCATCAACACCTTTAGTTCCTATTACAGTTGTATCTATACCACTTTTTGCTGCAGCTTGAGCAGCCTGGAATATATTATCTTCTCCGTGTTCACTTCCCATGGCAGTAACAGCTACTCTCGGCTTTTGTCCATATTCGCCGCTGATTAATGTATCAGCTAATTGATTGAACACCTTGCCTATTATTTGTTTTACTTGTTTTTCAGACATATGTCCTCCTATTCTGCCAACAGATTTGAAGCGAAACTCTTCAGAGCTTCCGCAATTAATCCTTTTACTTTTTCCTCTGATATTGTAGATTGTGATTCTTGTTTACCTTTATTTGCTTCAACTATAAAGGAAACGCCATCAAACAGATTTGTCATTCTTCCAAGAAAAAGACTTCCTTTACCTACTATCATGGCATTTTTGATTTTACCATCCATTATATCCTGTCTGCAGAATCCTAAATATGGAACTCCGGACGGTATATGTCCTTGTGTAGGCGCCCAGCCCAGCATTCCATGCTTCACTGTGAATTCAGCTAAATCCTTTTTTTCAATATCACCGCGTTTAACAGCTAATGCTCCAATCATTTTATAATTTGCCAATGGAACATCTCCGGCTCCTGCCGGTTTTGTTATATCAGGATTTTGCATTTCAACAGAATATTTATCAATATCTGTAATTTTCATTCCTGCCTTGTCAAGAGATGATACTAAGGAAGTTATAACTGCTTGTGGTGATGAACCGGTTCCGACTGTATGTCTTCCGATTAAGTCTAAGTTAATCTCCGGACTTACTCCGTCATTTTCACTTATTAATATAGAAAAACCGCCAAGTACATCCTCTAATATCGGTAAGCCTTTCTTTACGTGATCCTTTCCGTTCATACCAAGCTTAGCGGTACAGCCGCCTGCTGATACCACTACATTTTTAAATACTCCGGCCTTAACCAACGCAGCAGCTTCAATTAATGCATGAGTCGGACCTGCACAAAATCCTCTTGTATCTGAACCTGTTGCATTAACAAATCCTGCAACTTCAGCACAAGCTTTGGCAAAATTTCCTCCGCCTCTTTGGTTCATATCGCCGCATGCCTCTTCACAGCAGTCAATAACATAATCTATATCTTCTTTGTTTACATCGCTTTTAGCAACAAGGTTTAATAAAGCAAGAACATTTGATGCTTTTGATACAAGATTTTCCATCATAACGTGAGCGTTCAGATTAACATCAATATCATGTGCTCTTTTTACACAACCGATTAATGTCCCATTGTTGTACAATGGTTCAGCATGTTCTTCCTCAACAAATTTCTTTATTAATTCCACTTCTTCACCACGCTTGATTCTGGATAATAAGCCTTCATCAAATAAAGGATGGTTTTCGAGCTTGGATTTTGTTTCATTTAAAAAGTTGTTTTCAATTTTAACAAGATCAAATACATCACACATCTGCATCAGAACAATAAATTCATCCTGAGGCATTATTTCTCCAAATTTTCCAAATCTTTTAGCATTCTCAAGTTTTTTGTCATTCCAGGGTTGTTCATATTTTCCCAGTTCTTCCGGGGTAATATTACCTATGTATGTCTGGTTCGGCAAATAACTTATGACATCCTCAAAGCTTCTTAAATGATTTTTAAGTTGTTTTAAATATTCTGAATTAGGATTAACTGTTCTTTCAGTAGTTTGTGTTGAGCCATTGTGGATAACCATATCCGGTGTAAAAGCTAAAATATAGCTGGCTCCTCTTATAACACTATTCATAATAACCTCCGTTATTTGAAATTTGCTTCGCAGATATGCGAAGCAAATTATTATTGTCATTTTAAGCAGCAGTAAAATTATTACTGCCTTAAAATGACATTATTATTATAGATATTTACAGAAATCTTCTCTTATTGGAGTCATTTCATTAATTATATCATCAACGTCCAAGACCATTTCCATCATACTGATTTGTTCATCATAAACTGATTCGTCAACTTCATCCTTAATTTGTGGTTCGCAAACATGAAATACTGAGAGTCCTAACTGAACTCCTGTCAATGGACCTGCAAAGGTTGGGTCTCCGTTAGTTACAGTTTCTGCAGCAAGACCTGCTGCTTCACCTTCAGATGCTCCAAGTACAACTACTAAGTTTTCAGCACCATACTTTTCAGCAAATTCTTTAACCCTTTTTTGATTTTCCAAATCCATTGCGCCTGCACTGGTTCAGACAAAGCATTCTGTTGATGAGAATACAACTTCAGCGCCTGCGGTTTTAACACATTCTTCAATTGCAGGACCTGGTATCCCATCTCTGTCGCCTATTATTATAACTTTTTTACCGTTTAATAAGCTCATTGATTTTTCCTCCTTGATTATTTTATTGTTTTATGTTTATTCATGGGTACATTCCTATGTGTCCCTTTTACCATTAAATATATTTTTGTATCATTGCTTCAACATTTTCCGGAGTAGCATCTTCTTTGATTAATTCTTCTACCTTTTCTCCATCCTTGTATATAGCGATAACCGGCAATCCTAATACTTTTTGTCCAATAGCAACTCTTCTTGCTTTAGTTGTGTTTAATTTTGTAAACTTTAATTTGTCTCCGTACTTTTCAGACAATGCTTCAATATGAGGCATCAATGCTTCACATGGAGCACACCCGTCTCCGAAAAAATCAACTAAGATGTTACCTTCACCTTTAAGTACTTCAGGTTCAAAAGTTTCTTTATCAAGTATTAACATCACATTCCTCCTATAAAGATTCAATATATTTTTCTGCTTGAACGGCTGCAATTGCACCATCAGCTGCTGCTGTTACAACCTGCCTCAAACTCTTTACTCTAATATCTCCGGCTGCATACACGCCTTCTATATTAGTCTTCATGTTTTCATCAGTTACAATATACCCTTTTTCAATATTTAAAATACCTTCAAATAATTTAGTCTTAGGTTCATAACCGATAAATACAAATATACCAAATGTACCGTCATCATCGTCAGCAGCATATTCAGTTAATTCTCCTGTCTTAACATTTTCCAATATCATTGAATTAACAATACCGTCGCCTTTAATTTCCTTAACTACCGAATCCCAAATAAAGTTCATTTTTGGATTTTCAAAAGCTTTTTGCTGAATAGATTTAGCTGCTCTTAATTCATTTCTTCTGTGGATAACAGAAACCTTTCTGGCAAACTTTGTTAAATATATAGCTTCTTCAACTGCGGTGTCGCCGCCGCCTACTACGAATACTTCAAAGTCCTCAAAGAAAGCTCCGTCACAAGTAGCACAATATGAAACTCCTTTTCCGGTAAATACTTTTTCTCCGGGGCATCCGATTGGCCTGGAAGAAGCTCCGCCGGCTATAATTACAGTTTTTCCGATATATTCACCTTTTTTACCCACAAGAACCTTTTCTTTGCCTTCAAGTCTGACTTCAACTATTTCATCGTAAACTTTTTCGGCACCGAAATGTTTTGCCTGTTCTGCCATTCTGTCAACCAAAGTAGGTCCGGATTCACCTTCTAAGCATCCGGGATAATTTTCAACTTCAGATGTAAGAGCAATTTGCCCTCCATCTTTTTCTTTTTCAATTATCAATGTGCTTAATCTTGCTCTTCCTGCATATAAGCCTGCTGATAATCCTGCAGGACCGGCACCTAAAATTAAAACATCATATATTTTACCCATCTTACACCTCTTTTCTATATTGTCATTACTAATATAGCAAATTTTATACCATAATTGCAAAATTATTACAACAACTTAAAATTTATCCCACTGTTAGAATTCTAGCATTCACATCATTCTAATTTTGGCCCGCATTTTTACAAAGATATACGTCTATAAAAATGCAGGCATTTTTTTTCTCATAAGGAAATAATTTTCTTTCTATTTTTCAAATACTGTTTGTTCAGAAATTTCAGTTTCTAGTGCTTTTAACGCTCTTGTCAATAAATTTCTTCTTATATTCTGTTCTTCTTCCAGTGTTAATGAAGGATTTCCCAGTGGATGTGGTATTGCTATAGTAGGAACTATTCTGTTTGCTCCAACCGTTAAAGAGATAGGAACTATTGTACACATATGTACAACCGGGATTCCAGCTCTTTCAATTTCTTTTACCATCGTTGCACCGCAACGCGTACAGGTGCCTCAGGTTGATGTAAGTATAACTGCATCTACTCCGTCAGCCTTCAATTCTTTAGCAAATTCTTCAGCAAATCCCTTTGCACTTTTTACAGCTGTACCGTTTCCTACAGTTGTGTAGAAATATCTGTGTAAGCTGCCTATTTTTCCTTGTTTTTCAAACTCTCTCAATATATCAACAGGTAATACTCTGTCCGGATCCAAGTTTGCATATACAGGATCATATCCGCCGTGAGCTGTTGCAAATGTAGCTTCAGTTAAATCCATAACACCGTCAATATCATATTTCCCATATTTAGAGGCACTTGATGATTCAATGTGATCCGGATTTCCTTTTGGTACAATACCGCCTGATGTCACTAAAGCTATTTTAGCTTTTCTGACATCCTTTACAGCCGGGTTAGGTGCCACTCTGTCAAAATCCGGCATAGGGAATTCAGTTGTAAATTCTTTTCCGTTTAATTTATTTATCAGTATCTTGACTGCTCTTTTTGATCCTCTTTCTTTTTCAAAGAAGTTAACTCTCTTGCCATTTGGCATATACCCTTCTTCTATAGAAGCTCCGATTCTTTCATTCTTAGCCAATTTAAGGGCTAAAGGAGCCATTTTTTTAACTGCATCTCTCATTCCTGCTGCTGAGTTCTTTGTAGAAACTATGTATAGGCTGTTCTTGAACATATCAGCCCCTGGGTTTTCAGCATACATACCTGTTAATACAGGAATGTTCATTTCATCTTTAACTGCTTGTGCAATTGTACCGCATGCAACACCATATCTTCCTGCATTGAAAGCAGGGCCTGCAATAAACACATCAGGGTTATAGCTTTTAACCATTTCTAATATTTTTTTCTTGGCTTCTTCCATGTTCTCGTTAAAATACGAGTCACCGCAAATAATTGTAGCAACAATTTCTGCTTCATCACCGAATGCTTGCTGGAAGGCTAATCCAGGTCCTACAATACCTTCTCTTGCTTCGGCAGGAACGTGAGCCATTTCTTCTCCGCCTATGTTTGCAAAGAATTGATTTATATAATGAACAACTTTTAGCATTATTTTCTCCTCCTTTCCTATCGTGCACTCAATCTATTGAAGCCCATTTCATTAGTAGCTCCGGTTATAACCTGCAGCTCTGCTGTTATACTTCCATCTTCATGCAGACTGCCGTCGAAGCCGCCCGCAATTATGTCAGCAACCTCCGGATATCCGATTATTTTATCCATAGGAGTCAGATTGATAACTTCATTAGCATTTCCTCCTGTTACAACAGCGTCAGCTTTAACATCAGCATCAGCAAGTGATTGTGATGTACCGTCTCTTCCTGCATATTCATCAGTAATTAATACAGTCTTAATTCCTTTAGCTTCAATTTTCTTACAGTTCATAATCAAGTCGGTATCAGGATTTCCGAAGCCTTCTTCTGAAACTATAACACCGTCAACTCCTAAGTATTCTGCCAGCTTGGCACTCCAGTTAGAAGACCTTTCCTTGTCGGCAAGATATACATTTTCATTAGTAATTATGACACCTACAAAATTCAGTGTTTTTCCATGCTCTTCAAATAAATCATGGATTACCGGATTATTCAAATGGTGATAAGTAGTATTTTTGTCACAAGCAGAAACACAATTACCGCTGACTATAGCTCCGTCCATTGTTTCGGTCGGATAAATCAATGTAGTCAATGACTGTTTAGCATCAACTCCATATACATATGTATCATGCATCAATCCCTGGCTTTGCAGCATACATACATAAGCTACTCTTGGCAGTTCAGGATATTTCTTTATACCCTCAACTAAATTAGGAGTTTCAAATGTATGAACTTCATCCGGAGTCAAAGATCTTGCAAGTTCCCCAAGATATACAGCTACCTTGTATCCGGCAAATCTCAAAGCTTTTTCATGTTCATGCTGTTTTAATTCATCAACAGGTTCGCATACTACTACTAAATTATTTAGTTTAGAAAAAGGAGTATACTCTGCTCCGGTACCGGTCATATCTATAATACCTTCCTGGAAACCAACTATCTTTCCTGTTGTAACAACTGCTGCACCTTTTAAAACATTAGTCTTGCCTGAACCAACAGTTTCAACCTTGTTTATCATTCCGGGAAATATTCCGCCGGGTCCTTCAACCTTGACTCTGGGCTCAATAACATCCTTTACAGGCATGATACGAATGCTTTCTCCCGGTCTTGCCAATTCAACATCAGCTGACTTAAAATTTTGATCTTCTAGAATTAATGCTCTTACTGCCTCTTTGTTAACATACAATGTTCCATCTTCAATCTTGGATATTTCAGCGAACTGAATATCCTTAATAAAAACATAGCCTAATTCTAACTTCAAAACATTCACCTCCACATATTTGTTTTATATATTCAACGCGCTTTCCAGCACTGTCAAATCGATTAATTTAAAGTCACCTTTCATTTTATCAGATATATTTTTTATTTTATTTAAATTGAATTTATCAAATGACATGATTGAATTTTCAATAATATAAACCGAATCCAAGTTTAAATCACCCTTATTATCTGAAATTATTACAGATTTATACGGTGTTTCATTTGGCTTTATACTGCCGGACAGCGGATGTGTCAGAAGCTCGTAGCCTTCATGAATCTTGTCCCTTGTTTTGACGAGAACATCCCTGAAGCTGCCGTCTAAAAACAAAATGTCGTATGTATTCTTGTATTTGTCATAAACCAATTCATTATTAGTTATAATCATAATTACCGCCTTAGTGTAGTTTGTAAATATTCGCAGGCTCCATCACCGGTTTATCTGCTCCCTGCCGGTCGCATAAAAAAAGCAGAAAGCACAAATGAAAAATATCGTGCCTTCTGCTCTGTTTATCAACCTGAGAGATTCCCCTTATAACTAAGAGTTGCCCCTTCGGTGCTTACGCTTTTCAGAGTTATGTCAGCTTACGGTCCTTTATGCCTGAGATCATCATACCAATATGGCTAATATCAGTTACTTATTCCTTCGGCGCTGTTAATTACATAACAGACTCTCCCGCAAACGTCATCCAAATATTTACTTTATTTAATTATATATAATAATTTTTGATAAATCAAGCTATATTTATAAATTTTTTTTATTTTTTGTGAAAACAATACAAAGCTTTATTTTAAAGGATTTTCCTTATGGAGATTAAAAATTGACGTAAATGTATTATTATTTTTTTGTATTGTCTCAAATATAACAATCAAGCAATTAATTTTACACATATTAATTCCTTGTTGTCTCTTATTCTTATACATATTTGTGTCTTTTTCTGCATTCAGCTTTCAGTATTGTTTGTAAATCATAATAAATAAAAACAGAAAGCACATGCTTTCTGTTTTTATTTAAGCTATTGTTTTTTTGTTTATAACTTCAAGTATTGATTCTGCTATATTTGAAGAATGGTCACCTATTCTTTCAAGGTTTCCTATAATATCCAGGAATATTACTCCCGCATTTGGTTCACAAACAAATGTATTCAATCTTTCAATATGATTTTTCCTTAATATTTTATACATTTCATCAATTTTGCTGTCAATATCAATTACTTTGTTGCAGTCCTTTATTTCTATTGATTTCAAGGCGTTCAAAGATGCTTGATATGTATCCATTGTATCTTTGAACATATCTTTAAGTTCATCAACTGCCTGTTCTGAAAAATTAGCTTTATTTTCTATTTTATATAACACCAGTTCACCAATATTATCTGCATGGTCTCCGACTCTTTCTATATCATTTATTGAATTCATCAATACAACAAGCTTATCTTTTTCAAAATTAGTCAGTGAAACTTTATCCAACTTTATTAAGTACTCCAAAGTATCTTTGCTGAGCTCATTTACCTTTCTTTCAATATCGAAAACCTTGTATGCCAGCTCTTCATTATTTTCCAGGAATGCTTTAACTGAAGTATCTAATTGTTCATATGCCAACTTACCTAAATGCAACACCTCTTTTGCCGCTTGAGTCAGAGCAATCGATGGCGTGACAAGTATTCTTTCATCAATATATTTTGTAACATGTTCTCCCTCCATTCCATCTTTTCTGACAATTAATTCAGAGGCTTTTACCAATAAACTTGCAAATGGAAATAAAAGCACCACATTTATAACGTTAAAGAATATATGTCCTGCCGCTATTTGCTTGGGAACATAGGATGGAACTAATTCAAAAACCATCCACTGAACAGGCTTTCTCAATAAAAACATGAACAGTAAAGTACCGCTTACATTAAACAGCAAGTGTATAACCGCAGCTCTTTTAGCAGTTTTGCTTGCACCAATGCTTGATAACATCGCGGTAACGCATGTACCTATGTTTTGTCCAAAAACAATCGGAAAAGCCTGATCAAATGTTATAACACCTGTAGTTGCAACAGCAATCAATAAACCCGTTGTGGCGCTGCTGCTTTGAAGTATTGCGGTTATTACGAAACCAACCAGAATTCCAAGAAACGGATTATTAAATTTAGTTATAAGTTCAGTAAAATGAGGACTGGTTTCTAATGGTTTCATTGCATTGCCCATAAATTTCATTCCTACAAACAATATACCAAAGCCTATTATTACTTCTGCAATACTTTTTACTTTTTTCCTTTTGGATGCTAAATAAATTAAGACTCCAACACCAACCATAAATGTTGCAATCTGAGTAATGTTTAATGATACCAAAAAAGCTGTTACCGTTGTTCCAATGTTAGCTCCCATTATTATTCCAACTGCTTGATTTAAATTCATCAGACCTGCATTAACGAAACCAACAACCATTACTGTTGTGGCACTACTGCTTTGAATTACCCCTGTGACCAATGTACCGACCAGGACACCCATCAGTCTGTTCTTTGTAAGTGCCGCCAATATATCCTTCATTTTGCTTCCGGCAGTTTTTTGCAGTCCTTCCCCCATGTAGCTCATTCCAAAAAGAAACAAACCCAGTCCGCCTATTAAATTAATAGCAATATCCATAAATCCTCCTATATCATTTGTGGGAAGCCTATTTGTCTTAAAGCTTCAAATAAAACAATATTCACAGAATTTGCTAAATTCAATGATCTTGCATGTTCATTATTTATCATTGGAATTTTAATTCTGTTCGAAATAAATTCTTGATGTATATAATCAGGTAATCCTGCAGTTTCTTTTCCAAAAATAATATAGCAGTCTTTAGAATATTCCACATCCGTGTAAAATCTGCTTTCTTTGGTAGTTGAAATGAAAACACTTTTATTCTTAACTGTTTCTTTAAATTCATCAAAGTTCTCATAATAAGTTATATTGACAAGGTTCCAGTAATCCAGTCCTGCTCTTTTCAGATATTTGTCATTGACTGAAAACCCGAGAGGCTTGATTAAATGCAAATTTGAGCCTGTTGCTGCGCAGGTTCTGGCTATATTGCCTGTATTCTGCGGTATTTCAGGTTCAAATAAAACTATGTTTATTGACATTTTTGTCTCCTGTAATCATTTGTTTTTAACCGAAAGTAATTATATCATTAATTGAATATATTATAAAGACAAATTAACTACCATATTTTACTATTTCATTACTTGCTGTTTACTATTTATTTACTTTTCCTTTGTTTTCTTTATAATACCTGCATATATCCTTTAAACTGCATGCATCACATTTAGGGTTTTGAGCGCTGCATATTTCTCTTCCATGTGTAATTAACAGGTGATGCATAAGATGATATTTGTATTTAGGCAGCTTGTTCATCATTTCATCAGACACTTTGTCCGCTGTTGAGCCATTAGCCAGTCCGATTCTCCTGGTAAGCCTATATACATGGGTATCAACCGGAAATGCCGGAATATTAAAAGCTTCTACAAGTACCACCGAAGCTGTTTTTCGTCCAACGCCCGACAATGCCGTCAGCTCATCCATATTTTGGGGAACCTCACCATTATGTCTTTCCTTCAGCTCTCGGCACATTTTATAAATATTTTTGGATTTATTTTTATATAAACCTATTTTTTTAATTTTTAATTCTATTTCTTCTTGTGTCAAAGTAAGAAAACTATCAAGGTCCGGATATTCTTTATAAAGCTCGACAGTAACCAGATTTACGCTCTTATCTGTTGCCTGGGCACTGAGCATTGTAGATACCAATAATTGAAACGGAGTTTTATAATCCAGGCCGCACTTCGCATCAGGATAATCCTCTTTAAGTAAATCATAAACTTTTTCTGCTTTAGTCATTAGTTAACCTCCAAATAATGATTTATAATTTCAACTCTTTCATCATTATCAATAAAATCTATAATTTTCAAAATCATAGATTCACATAATACCTTTTTGTTAGAGACAACGGCCACCCCGATAACAGACCTGTTCCACAAATCATTATAATCAATTTCAGCTACAGATGCATTAAATCTTGATTTAATTCTCTCAATCAGGCTTTTCAAAACATGTCTTTTTTCCTTTAACGAATTAGCGTCATATATTATAATTTCTATTTCACATGATCCGACTATCATAATTCTGCCTCCATTAATTTCATGTATTCCTTTTTAATTGTATCATTTTCAAATTTCATATTGTTATGCAGTATTTCAGATGCATTAGTCTTATTTAATTTCAGCAAACACCATGCTGCATATATTTTAATCATTTCAGAAGGGTTATTTAATTCGCTTGTCACTTTATCAAACATTGAAGAAAGATTCAAATTACCAATAGCAATAAGCGCATTTCTTTTCCAAATATTTTTACCTCTCCAACTTCCGGACAGATGTCCATACTTTTTTGCAAACTCCTTGTTTGACATTTGTATCAGTTCCTCAAGATCTATTTGTAGACTCCTATAATCTATATTTAATGTTTTTTCTGTATTATCTTTATTTTTAGGGCATACAATCTGGCAGATATCACAACCGTAAATTTGACTCTTCATATTTTTTCTGAAATCCAAAGGAATATATTCCTTTGTCTGAGTAAGATAAGAAACACAACGTCTTGCATTTATGCCCCCTTCTTTTAAGATTGCATTATTTGGGCAACTTTTAATGCAAATATCACAATCCCCGCAAATATCTTTATCCATGCTTTTATCACATTCTATTTCTAAATCTGTCAACAAATATCCAAGATATATAAAGGAGCCAAATTTCTCATTAATAAGAAGAGTGTTTTTACCATAGTTGCCAAGGCCTGCATTTTTACATATTTCTCTGTCAATCAGAGGTGATGTATCTACGCAAATCTTATAATCAAAATCAATATGCTTCCTTATTCTTTCGCCTAAATTTTTTAAAATATAATTTAATTTTTTATGATAATCTTCTCCATATGAAGACACGCTCAATATTCCCTTTTCATTGACATTAGGACTTTTATGCTCGAAAGCATAAGGCACTCCAATTGCAATAATGCTTTTGCATTTATTAAAAATATATCTTGCATCCAATCTTTTATCTATATCTTGTTCTTCAAATTCACTGTTGAAACCCTTATCAGCTCTATCATACAAATAATGCGACAAATAGCTGTAATCTAAAACATTTGTTATGCCAATTATATCTATTCCCATTAAATTTGCAATTTTAAAAATTTCTTGTTTCATAATACACTCTTTCTAAATAGAAACTATAAAATATTTACTAAAAATGTAATTCAATATTTATTGTATCATATTTATTTAATTAAATGAAGACTAAAAAAAGACTGCCTTACAAGACAGTCTATCTTTTTAAAGGATTAATTGCAACAATTATTATGAGCGCACGTAGCAATTGCACTTATAGTTGCATTATTTATAGTCAATGTACCTGCAGTTGTTCCAACAGGAGTTGCAACAGCTGTATAAATGCAACATTTATCTATGCAGAAATCTTCGTCACAAACAAAGAACGTAAATGGATTTGATGCAGTAATTCCAGGAGCAGGCAAAGTGAATATAAATACCGGACCAACTGCCACTGCAGGTAATACACCACATTGTTTAAATATCTGAACACCTATGGTTCCAACAAAAGCACCAATTGCAAAATTAGATGTGAATTCCAATTTCGCAACAGGATTACACAATTTATGAAGATTTAAGTTTAAGGAAGCTAATGCAAATGTGTTTACCGCCGTAGACCCAGCCGGTATTACAACAGAACTGCCCACATTGCCGCATTTTATAATTGTTGGGCAGATAACTTTTTTGTCTTCTTTTTCATATTCACTATAGTTTTCTTCGTAATCATACTCTTTTCTTAACATATTTCTTTTTGCATCATTATTTTCATTAAAATAATACATACTAAAGCCTCCATATTTATTTATATTTGTCTTCTAAGGTTAAAAAAAAATTTAGCCAAGTCAGGTTGTACTATATATTATGCATGTAAACTAATTAAGTTACATTAAAAAACAGCTGTACTTAATTTATCGATGCCTTCTGAAATATTATTTTTTTCATAAAAAAGAACTGTCTTTAGAAATATATTTTATATTTTGAGACAGTCCTATAAATATTTATTTTGC
The DNA here is from genome assembly GCA_023453025.1 of Bacillota bacterium. GTDB lineage: Bacteria > Bacillota > Clostridia > Tissierellales > Sedimentibacteraceae > Sedimentibacter. Next base: position 19,637 of record JAEXUD010000055.1, on the reverse strand, counting down.
TATTTTTTTACTGCTTCAGAACCTTTTGCCAAAGCATCTTTGTTTAAAGGAACAAGATGTGTTTTGTTTTCTCCGAATACTTTTAAGAAAGCATGGAGTACAGATTCAAAATCAACTATTTTAGTTAATTCAATATATGCACCAAGCATAACCATGTTTGCAACCTTGGCATTTCCTAATTCCATTGCAAGCTCATTAGCTGACACATAATATACATCAATATCTTTTCTTGTTGGTTCGGCATCTATCAATGATTTGTTGATTATAAGCTTTCCGCCGGGAACCAATTCTTTTTCAAATTTAGTTAAAGAGGGCAGGTTCATTACTATTGCAGCCGTTCCGTCCTTAGATATAAGCGGCGAACCTACTTCATCATCAGATACTACTACTGCACAGTTTGCTGTACCGCCTCTCATTTCAGGACCGTAAGAAGGCATCCATGTCACATGTTTTCCTTCAAGCATTCCTGCGTAAGCTAAAAGCTTACCTATAGCCATAATACCCTGACCGCCGAAACCGGCCATTATTACTTTTTGTTCCATGCTATTTACCCCCCTCAAAATCTCTGAAATTTCCTAACGGATAATATGGAATCATATTTTCTCTCAGCCAGTCTATTGCTTTTACCGGTGTTAGTCCCCAGTTAGTCGGACATGTTGACAACACTTCAACTATTGCAAAGCCTTCGCCTTTTATCTGGCATTCAAATGCTTTTTTTATTGCTTTTTTAGCTTTTCTGATATTAGCAGGAGTATCAACAGAAACTCTTTCAACAAATTTAGCACCTTCTATTGTTGCAAGTAATTCTGACATTCTTATTGGTTTTCCGCTGAGAGCTTCATCTCTTCCTAACGGAGATGTAGTTGTTTTTTGACCGACAAGAGTAGTTGGAGCCATTTGTCCTCCTGTCATCCCATATATAGCATTGTTAACGAATATTGTAGTTATTTTTTCGCCTCTGTGAGCAGCATGAACTATTTCAGCTGTTCCTATAGAAGCAAGGTCTCCATCGCCTTGATATGAAAACACTACTTTGTCAGGGTGAACTCTTTTAATACCTGTTGCTACGGCCGGAGCTCTTCCGTGAGCAGCTTCCTGCATATCACAGTTAAAATATTTGTAGCATAATACAGAACATCCGACAGGAGCAACACCGATTGCATCATCTAAAACACCCAGTTCAACTAAAGATTCCGCAACTAACTTATGAATAACGCCATGAGTGCATCCGGGGCAATAATGAAAAGGAACGTCCGTTAAGCCCTTTGATTTTTCATATACCATTGTCATTATTTTGTACCTCCTGCAATTTTTTCAATATCTGCCAGTATATTAGCCGGTGTCGGAACCATACCGCCTTGAGTTCCGTTGAAATATACAGGTAATCTTCCGGCAATACCGATTTTAACGTCATCTGTAATCTGACCCTGACTCATTTCAACTGCAAGTATGCCTTTAGCGTTATTTCCTATAGTTTTAAACAAGTCGTATGGGAAAGGCCACAATGTAATCGGTCTTATCATACCTACTTTTATTCCTTTTGCTTCGGCTTGTTTCATAGCTGTTTTTACTATTCTCGATGTAGTTCCGTATGATACCAGAACAACCTCTGCATCCTCTAATCCAAATGCTTCATATAACACTTCATTTTCTTCAATTAATTTATATTTCTTTTCTAAGTTTCTGTTATGAACCTGGCACTCTTCTGCTTCTAAATAAAGAGAGTTAACAACAACCGGTTTTCTTTTACCGCCTGTACCTGTTGTCGCCCAGTCCTTCGGAGGCAAATTAATTGGAGCCGGTTCTTTAAATTCAACAGCTTCCATCATTTGACCTATCATACCGTCCGCAGCAATCAGTACCGGATTTCTGTAGTAATCAGCCTTATCAAAAGCTAACATTACATAATCAACTATTTCCTGAATGCTTGCAGGCGCATAGCACAATGTTCTGTAATCGCCGTTTCCGCCGCCTCTTGTTGATTGAAAATAATCTGCCTGTCCCGGTTGGATGCTTCCAAGTCCCGGACCTCCTCTCATCATGTTAACAATGACACATGGGATTTCTGCTCCGGCGGCATAAGTAATTCCTTCTTGCTTCAAAGAAATTCCCGGGCTTGAAGATGCAGTCATACATCTTGCTCCTGCTCCTCCTGCACCGTATACCATATTTATAGCAGCTATTTCACTTTCTGCCTGTAAAAATACTCCACCTGCTTCAGGCAATGCTTTTGACATATACTCAGGAATTTCACTTGATGGAGTTATCGGATATCCGAAAAAATATTTGCAGCCCGCTTTTATAGCAGCAGCTCCAACAGCTTCATTACCTTTCATCAATACTTTAGACATAATCTACCTCCACTATTATAATCTTTCTACTGTAATTACTGAATCCGGACACATAATTGCACAGCTTCCGCAGGCAATACATTTTTCTTGATCAATTACATGGGCAGGACTATAGCCTTTTCCATTGATTTTTTCCTTATTTAATTTAATTATCTTCACTGGACATACTGTTATGCACAATTCGCAACCCTTGCATGCATCATCATTAAATGTAACCTTACCTTTTGCCATTATAATACCTCCATTCTTAACTCATCCATTCTTCCCTCATATAAAGATTTATGGGGAACAACTTTTCTAATATTTCTTGATTTTTTATATTCTTTGCTGTTTCTTTCATTACAGCCTCATATCTGATGGGAATATCTGTTTCCCAAGATACCTTCTTAGTCAGTTCGTGACCGAATTCAACATCATCAACAGTTGTATCCTTTAACATGTGTGTATTGTTTATTAATCCTGTTATCTTTAACTTCGATGTTGCTTCAATCATTCTTAAATATTTTAAAGCACCTTCAACAGTGCTTGTTTCAGGCCTGTTTCCATTTATAACAAAGAACATTTCATACTCGACATTTTTTATTTGTTCTGCATATCTTGCAAGAACTCTGGCTCCTACAGGGTCTCCGCCTACATCCATAATAGATTTTTCATTTGGATTTAAAATAACGCCCATCATTTGAGCCGGAAGTGCCGGCAAATCTATTGCGGTGTTCCTGATGCTTGAATCAAATAATTTTATTCCCATTTTTTCAAAGAAATCCCTTTTTTCTCGTGATCTGAAATAAGGATTTACTATATCCAGGTCGGCAATGCTTACATTTTCAAACTGTTCCTTCATTTTCACCGCATAATTTACCGAAAACTCAGACTTGCCGCTGCCGTAGTGACCAATAATAATTACTAATCTTTTATCAAGCATATTTTCCCTCCCTTCGAGCAAATGTTATTTGTACTCTTTAGCTGATTCTTCTTTATTAAGAACTCTTAATCCCCCCTGAGCCAATGCTAAAAGTTCGTCTTCTCCGGGATAAGCTATTACCTCAGCTATAAATTTAACCTTATTTTCTATCATACTGACAAAATCCTTATCATAAGCGATTCCGCCTGTTATTATAATCGCATCGACTTCACCGTCAAGAACAACCGCATATTCACCAATAGCCTTTGCTACCTGATAAGCCATTGCACTGTAAATTAATTCAGCTTTTTCATCTCCTGCTTTAGCTCTGTCACTTACTTCCTTTGCATTGTTTGTATCCAGATAAGCACTTAATCCGCCTTTTCCAACCAGCATTTTCTTTATTTCCGCCTCAGTATGTTTTCCACTGAAGCACATTGCAACCAACTGCCCTGCAGGAAGTGAACCTGATCTTTCCGGAGAGAAAGGCCCCTCACCGTTTAATGCGTTGTTAACATCTATTACTTTTCCTTTTTTGTGTGCTCCCACAGAAATTCCGCCGCCTAAGTGAGCAACAACAAAATTCATCTCATCGTATTTCTTATTGAATTTTTCAGATGCTGCTCTTCTGGCAACTGCTTTTTGGTTGAGTGCATGCCATATGCTGTCTCTCTCGAAAGCAGGATGTCCGCTGACTCTGGCAACATCATTCAGCTCATCAACTACAACAGGGTCTACAATAAATGAAGGAATACCGGCTTCATCTCCGATTGAACGAGCTATAAGTCCGCCCAGGTTAGAAGCATGCTCGCCTTTGACGTTTGCTTTTAAATCATCCACAAGCCTATCATTTACTGCGTATGTTCCGCCTTCAATCGGCTTCAGCAAGCCGCCTCTTCCAACTGCCGAATCTAATGATTCCAGTTTTATATTGTTTTCCTTTAACGCATTTAATATTAAATTTTTTCTGAATTCAAACTGGTCAGCAACCTTCGAATATTTCGAGAGTTCTTCATTTGAATGTCTTAATGTTGTTTCAAATATCGAATTTTCATCTTCAAACACCGCAATTTTTGTTGAAGTGCTTCCCGGATTAATAATTAATTGTTTCATGTTATTCTCCTTTAAATGAAGAAACCAATACAGAAAGGGCAATTGAATTTAGTTTTGCCTTGTCCGAATCAGCTCTGGATGTCAAGACTACCGGAGCTTTTGCACCTAGAATTATTCCTGCATTATCCGCATTTGCCAGATAAGTCAGTGCTTTATACAAAACATTTCCTGTTTCTATATTAGGCATCAACAATATGTCTGCATCGCCGGCTGCTTCACCCTTAATTCCTTTTAAATCTGCTGCTTCCTTAGAAATTGCATTGTCCAAAGCATATGGGCCTTCAACTATACAGCCTGTCATTTTGCCGGCTAGCTGCATTTCCACAAGCTCCTTTGCATCCAGTGTTGCCTGCATTTTAGGATTTACTTTCTCCTTTGCACAAATTACTGCAACCTTTGGTACTTCTGCTCCCAAAGCGCGGCTGAGTGTAATGGTATTCTCAACTATTTGTCTTTTATCATCAGCATTTGGTGTTATGCTCATTGCAGCATCAGTAACAATAAATAATTTGTGGTAGGAAGCAACCGAGAAAACAGCTGCGTGGCTTAAGATATTTCCTGTTCTGAGTCCAATCTCTTTATCAAGCACAGCCTTTAAGATAATTGACGTATCAATCAAGCCTTTCATTACTATGTCGGCTTTTTTACTGCTTACCAGAGCTACTGCTTGTCTGCATGCTGAAACTCCGTCCTTTTCATCAATTATCTCAATATTACTCAAATCAAAATTAATTTCTTTTGCAATATCTGAAATTTTTTCACTGTCACCTATTAAAATAGGTTCACATATTTTTTCATCTACTGCCGCCTTTAGTGCTAATAAAACATCTTCGTCCTGAGCAAAAGCCACGGCTATTTTCTTTGGGCCCTTGGCAAAAGCATAATCTTGAGCATATTTAAGTATCTCTTCAAAATTTTTCACATTTTCACCTCACATTATATTATTAGCAATTATTGTGCCAATCTTGCATTTTAAAGCAAAAAAATAAAGCTTGAAATTTCAAGCTTTGCCTTATTTGCTTTTTTAATCTTCTTCTGCAACTTTGTTTTTCGCAAATATTTGCGTGCATTTTTTTGCAATTCAAAACTTTTTGCAAAAAAATGCACGCCTAAACTATTTTGTACTTTTCCATTTTATAATAGAGAGATCTTAAAGATATTCCTAATATTTTTGCAGTCTCAGTCTTATTTTTATTGAGCTTTAAATACACTGCTCTTATATAATCCGATTCTGCTTTATCGATTATATTGCTTAGCTTTGTAAATGCATCTTCATTGACCGTCACTAAATTATTAACGGGAATCAGCTTGTTGGTAATCAAATGAGGCAGATGGTCTTGCTTTATTACTCTTTCATTTATATTCATATTGATTATGGAACGCCCAACTATATTTTCAAGCTCTCTGACATTACCTGGCCAGTCATACTCCAGCAATATGTTTAAGGCATCGTCTGATATGTGCAATATATGTCTTCCATATTCATCATTGAATTTAACTATGAAATTCCTTATAAGCAGCGGTATATCTTCTTTTCTTTCTCTTAATGGCGGAATTATAATAGGGAGTATGTTTAATCTGTAAAACAAATCCTCTCTGAACTTTCCTGATTTTACTGCTGCCACCAAATCTATATTTGTTGCCGCGATGATCCTGACATCTACAGAAATCGGATGATTGCTTCCTACTCTCATAATTTCCTTTTCCTGTAAAACTCTTAATAATTTAGCCTGAGTGTTCATGCTTATTTCAGATATTTCATCTAAAAATATGGTTCCCTTATCAGCCTCTTCAAAAAGACCTTTTTTTCCTCCTTTTAAAGCGCCTGTAAATGAACCTTCTTCATAACCGAAAAGCTCGCTTTCTAATAATGTATCTGACAGTGCGGCACAGTTGACTCTTATAAAATTATTACCTGCTCTTTTGCTTTGAGCATGTATTGAATTTGCAAAAAGTTCCTTACCTGTTCCGCTTTCTCCTCTTAATAAGACCGTAGCAGGCACCTTTGCTGCTCTTTCAATCATTTTTTTTACTTCTTTTATTGACGCTGATTCACCTATTATATCTTCAGGCTTATATTTATATGATAATTCTCTGAGCTTTTGTTCAGCTCTATTTAATTTATCGGTCAAGTCCTTTATGCCTGATATATCATGGAGAACAGCAACACTTCCCTTAATGACACCATTAACAATTATTGGGGCCGCCTGTGCCACAACAGTCTTGCCGCTTGGCCTGATTTTAAGCTTTGTATTTTCAACCGGTTTTTTTGATGATAGAACCTTCATATGAAGGCTTTCTCCCTCTTCAATATCATATAATGCATTTTTTCCTATAACCTCATTATATTCCAGACCGGTTATTTTTGTATAAGCCGGATTGACCAGTATGTGCTCGCCCTTTTCATTTACGACACTGATTGCATCCTGAGTGGCAAGAAATACGGCTTCCAGCATTCCCTGGTAATCCAGATTATTGATTTCTATATTGATGTTTTCCATATTAACTCCGCTAATCTTCTTCATCTTCTGTTGCATCAGGGACCGCTGTTATTTCAACGTTGATTAAATCCTGCGAAAGTGCAATGTTATTAACTGATTCTTCAGTTGCAGCTTCAATTAGTACATTATTGGTTCCCATTACAGCTGTGCTTAAGTCAGCAGAAAGTATCAGGTCACTTTTCCTTAATCGATTTATAACACTTTGAGGACCGGTTACGACTACATTGATTTCTTTTTCAGGTTCTTCTACATTGGCAACACTGCCTTCAGTTAAATTTGTAAATTGAATTTCTGATACTTCATATATGAATTCTTTCTCTGTAGTTTTTTCAATTACAGCATTTACAACAGGCGTTGTAGTTAAATCCAAAATAATTAAACCATCAGTATTTAAGATTTCTCTCGGGGACAGGACATTGTTAAATGCTCCTGAAATATCGAATTCTGCAACCTCAAGCTTCGTAATTGTGTCCAATATGTCCTTTCTTGCAGCAATTCTTACTTTTTCCGGCTTAATTGTTACATCTGTAAGTTGGTATCCTTCTTCCGGCAATCCTGTTACATTAGGAACAAGATCAACATACTTCATCGGATAAATGGGAACTGTAACCTCTACGTTATCAATAGGAGCTGTCATAAATATTTCTGTATCAGTACCATCGTAAACTCTTACCGGTACGGTCTTTATGACATTATCAACTGCTCCTTCAACGTTAACAGTAGCAACTGCCATGTCTGCTGAATTAACTATACTTCTGGGCCCTGTAATCTTTACTGAAGAAGGATTTGACAAAGCCAATGTCCTGTAATAATTTTCTGCATGCTTACCTTCATATTGAACGGTTACGTCCATCACCTTTGAAATAATGCTTTCTACATTGCATGCGATTTGTGCGGGATATGTGCTTGAAATTTCAACATTGCTTGGTCCGGAAACATCAATTTTGGCATTGGTGGTTCCTTCTGTAAATCCCAACACATCTATATATGCGGAAAAATCATTTTTGTTTAATTTTCTTATTTCATCCAAGGTTCCTTTTACTTTAACGCTTACTGTTAAATGGTCTTTATCCGAATTCATTATAACATAGTTTGAATTTTCTAACGCGGTTAAATTTTTAATGGTTATAGGAACATTGGTAATTGTCGTTTCTTGAAGCGGATTGTTATCTACCATGATAAAAACCCACAATACTATAGAAACAATTAAACAGGTAATTTGAATTAAAATTTTATCGTTTTTTATCTTCATTTCTGTTTCTCCACTTATCAATAATATTTACCTTGTCGTTGTCCATATATATGCCGGACAAAAGATATTGAAGCTCTTCTATTTGGATGTTCCTGTACAGCCTTCCTTCAACTGCATAAGAAATATAGCCTGTCTCTTCAGATACTATTAAGGCAATAGCATCTGATTTTTCAGTCATTCCGATAGCTGCTCTGTGTCTTGTACCAATATCCTTTGATAAAAGGTTATTATCGGTCAGCGGCAAAAAACAACCTGCTGCTCTTATTGTGTAATCCTTTATAATTACCGCACCGTCATGAAGCGGTGTATTTGGAATAAAGATATTTATTAAAAGTCCGCTTGAAATAAGAGCATTTAATTTTGTTCCGCTTTCCGCAATATCATTAAGACCGATTTTATGTTCAAATATAATCAGTGCACCGATTTTTTGCCTTGCCAGTGACGATGTGGCAGATACTATTTCTTTAATGACCTGCTGTGAGGTCTGAGTGTTTTTTTCAATGCTTGATAAAGTAAATGAAGTTCTTCCCAGATATTCAAGCGCCTTTCTTATTTCAGGCTGAAACACAATTACCAGTGCAATAACGCCAACCTGAAATGTATGTTCTAAAATATATTTAACCATATGAAGCTGAAATATTTCAGATATAGGAATCAATGCAACTAACAGAACAATCCCCTTCACCAGCTGCTTAGCTCTCATATCACGAATCAATAAATAACCGTGATACAATACATAATAAACAAGTCCAATATCTACTATGCTGTTTGGTCCAATATTTGAAAAAATTAATCTAATCCGATCCATACCACCACATCCCCAATAATATTAAAATTATTCTACAGTATTGCTCTCTAACAATTCCATTTGTTTTGAAGTATCGCTTAGTGATCTTTGCATTCTTGATTTCACATTATTATTAAACTCGTTGCTTTCAATATATTCCATTATAGGATACACCACATGCTCTGTACCTCCGTCCACTGTTGTTCCCTTGTAAACCCATAAAGGAATATAACTGATATCCTTTAATGTAACTTCACCTGTTTCTGTATTTTTTTCAATATTTATGTCAACTATTACTCCATCTTCTGTATACTTTGATACTTCTTCAGTCATTCCGTAAGGCACCAGTGTTTCTACTCTTTGATTTGACAAGAAGTTTCCCATTGAATATGCCACAAATTTTGTTTTACCATTATACTCCAGCTTTTGTGCCGGTTGTATAACGTGAGGATGACTGCCCAGTATTATGTCTACACCTTCTGTTATAAGTTTTTCAGCCAATATTTCCTGTCTGGAAGCCTGAACTCTTGCATATTCATCTCCCCAATGAAGACATGCAATTATTATATCGGCATTTTGGCTCTTTGCATAAGCTATATCTTCAAACATTTTTGTTTCATTGAAAATATTTACCATAGCATCCAGGTCTGCAGGGGTCATGGTAGACTCAAGGCCGTTCACCATCTCTGTATATGATAAAAATGCCAGTTTTATTCCATTGACTTCCTTGATTAATACCCTTGTTTCAGGTTTTTTAACATAGGTGCCGATTGCATCCATGCCTCTTGCTTGTATTTGTTCAACTGTCCTTATTACTCCGGCTTTTCTGGTATCAAGGCTGTGGTTGTTGGCAGTTGACAAAATATCAAAGCCTGCTTCCTTGATAGCATCCAATACCTCATCAGGTGCATTAAAAATAGGATATCCCTGATATGCGTACACAGTATTTCCTGCAGTTGTTCCTTCAAAATTAGCTATTGCTATATCCGCAGCCTGCAAAATATCCTTTACAGCCTTAAAGCTATTATTAAAATCATAGGTTCCTGTTTTAGAATCGTATGCTCCATCTAACTGTGACGGGTGAAACATAATATCTCCTGTTGCTTTTATATTTACAACTACGTTTGGTTTGACTGTCGGCTCTTCCGGATTTTCTGCCTCAGGAACATTTACAACCTCTTCGGGCTCATTATCCTCATTAACAATGTCCCCGCCTTTCTCAGGGTCCCCCTTGCCCATTCCATTTACTGCAAATGATGCTGCAAGTATCCCTGCTATTAATATTATTCCTATTGATAAAAGCCTGATTCTTTTTTTCCTGCGCCTGGATTTTCTGTTCATTTTGTACCTCTATAATTTATTTCATACTTAATATTAACTTACTATGAAAGATTTTGCAATAAATTAATTATTAAAAAGCACTTAAATTAAAATTAGTTTATCTTAATTATTTTGGCTTTATAAGACACTTTGATTCATACCCGATTAAATCATATCTGTTTTCTTTTTCTAATGCTTTTAATACCAATTTGTAGTTTTCTTTTTTATTATATTGCAGCAACGCTCTTTGCATTCTTTTTTCTTCATTGCTCTTGGGAACATACACTTCCTCACCTGTTAAAGGGTTATATTCTGTATAATACATGCAGGTTGACAATGTTCCGGGTGTCGGATAAAAATCCTGCACCTGTTCAGGTATGTGACCCATGGCTTTGATATATTCTGCCAGTTTAACAGCATCCTTTAGTCTTGAGCCGGGATGCGATGATATAAAGTAAGGAACAATGTACTGGTCTTTATTCATTTTTTTGCTTATATCATTAAATTTTCGTACAAATTGATTATACGTTGATATTGAAGGCTTTCCCATAAGCCTTAAAACAGGGTCGGAAACATGCTCCGGTGCTGTTCTGAGCTGACCGCTCACATGATATTTACAAATCTCATTGATAAATTCATCATTACTATCATATATTGCATAATCGTATCTTATACCAGAACGTACAAAAACTTTTTTAATTCCCTCAACCTTTCTTATTTTTCTCAAAAGCTCAATATAATCACTATGATCTACAAGAAGATTTTTGCACTTTACTGGTGTCAGGCATTCCCTGTCCTTGCACACTCCAAACTTTTCCTGCTTTTTACATGCTTTTTTTCTAAAGTTTGCCGTAGGGCCTCCCACATCATGGATATAGCCTTTAAATTCCCTGTCACCTTTCATTTTTTCAACTTCTTTTAGTATGGACTCATGGCTTCTGCCCTGAACAACTCTTCCCTGGTGAAAATTCAAGGCACAAAAATTGCATCCTCCAAAACATCCGCGAACACTTGTAATGCTGAATTTTATTTCATTTAATGCCGGAATCCCGCCTGAATTTTTATAAATCGGATGGTAATCCATCATATAATCCAAATCATATACATCATCAAGCTCCTGCATGGTAAGCGGGTTCATTGGTGGATTTTGAACAACATATATGGAATCATACTGCTCAACAAGGGTTTTTCCTGTTATAGAATCAGTATTTTCATATTGTATTTTAAAGCTTTCACAGTATTTCTTCTTTGAAGCTGATACTTCATCATAGCTTGGGAGAAATACAGGCTCATAAGGTCTGTTTTTGTCCTTTGTTTTATAAACAGTTCCGTTAATAAATGTAATTTCATTTACCGGTATTCCTGATTCCAAAGCTTCTGCTATTTGAATTATTGATTTTTCTCCCATGCCGTAAACCAGTAAATCCGCACCGGAGTCCAGTAATACAGACCTTTTTACACTGTCGCTCCAGTAATCATAGTGGCTTAAGCGCCTGAGGCTCGCTTCAATTCCCCCTATTATAACAGGTACATGCTTGTATGCTTCTCTCAGGCGGTTTGAATATACTGTTACTGCTCTGTCCGGTCTTAAATTTGGCCTGCCTCCCGGTGAATATGCATCATTGCTTCTTCTTTTCTTAAATGTTGTATAATGATTCACCATGGAATCAATATTACCTGAATTAACCAGAAAACCAAGTTTTGGCTCTTTTAATTTTTTAAAAGAATTTATATCCTTCCAATCGGGCTGTGCAATAATACCGACTTTGTATCCATAACGCTCTAAAAGTCTCGATATAATTCCCACAGCAAAAGAAGAATGGTCTACATAAGCATCTCCTGTAACAAAAATAAAATCACATTGATCCCATCCTCTCTTATTCATATCATCTATACTTATAGGCAAGAATTCCATTTTTCCTCCGTAAATTTTAAAATGGGGTTAGGGCTATTCGCAGGCTTCGTCACAAATTTATTTGCTACTGTCGTCGCATAAATTTGGACTGCGCTGCATAAGACCTACCGCCATTTTTCAGAAAAAAACACTCTGAAAAATGGGGTTAGGGCTATTCACAGGCTCCGTCACAAATTTATTTGCTCCTGTCGTCGCATAAATTTGGACTGCGCTGCATAAGACCTACCGCCATTTTTCAGAAAAAACACTCTGAAAAATGGGGTTAGGGCTATAAAAAACAGGAGGTATCCTCCTGTTCGGTTAATATTTTTATGTTATTTTTCAATTATTACTTCTACGGTATCTCCATTTTGAAGTCCGGCGGCATTTCCTTCTTCTACATCAACATGCATATCCAAAGCATATGTATCATGTACTCTGATTAATACATTTTCAAATACCATTCCTCTTTGTCCGCCCACTCTTACTTTAACAATATCTTTATCCTTTAAACCATATTTTTCAGCATCAGAGGTATGCATGTGTATATGTCTTGCAGCAGCTATAACACCCTTTTCTAATTCTACTTCTCCTTTTGGTCCGACTAATTTAACTCCGGGAGTTCCGTCAAGCTTACCGGAATCTCTTACAGGAACTTCAGTTAACCCAAGAGTAAATCCATCAGAAAGAGATATTTCCACCTGTGATTCTTTTCTTGCCGGTCCGAGGATTCTAACTCCCTTTATAGTTCTTTTAGGTCCGACTAAATCAACCTTTTCCTCACATGCAAATTGTCCGGGCTGGCTTAAATCTTTTATAGGCGTTAATTCGTGACCTTCTCCAAATAATATATTTATATGTTCCTTGCTTAAGTGAACATGTTTGTTTGATAAACCTACTGTACATTGAAAATTCATTATCAATCTTCCTCCATGATTTAATATTCTAAAAAAATTATAATATAAATCAGAAATATTATCAATGTTTATTTTTCTGCATTACATTCTCAATTTTTAGCTTGCTCAGATATGTATTTAACCCAAATTAAATGAAATGCGCTTATTATTGTCAGCAAAATAAAGTAATAAGAAATATATCTGGAAATATTATTATAGGGCATAACGGTTGATGTCAGATAAAAAAACACAGCAGCAAATATATAGACAAAAATCTTTTTATTGTCAAGCATGTTGTTTTTTAATTTTACTTTTTTCTTCTCAGTGTATTTCTCTTTACCAATCTTATTGTAAAAATATTCATTTCCGGGTAGTATTTCATTTGATTCCATCATACTGTACAATTCATCTAAATCAACCACTTCAATGCTTAATTTGTCTTTGAATTTTTCTATAAGCGCTTTTGCTTCTTCACTTAAAATTCCGGTAGTAACAAGATGTCCTATTTTTACATTATTCTGCAGCATATAGGTTATTAAATTTCTCACATCTATTTTTTCAAGCTCAATATCATCATAAAGCTTATATATTTTAATGCAGTTTATCAAGCCTTCCTTTTCAGCGAGAAACATGTGCTTCCCTTTTTTAACAAAATTCTTGCAGCCTTTTTTTTCATATAAGAATCCAACAAGGATTTCAAAATCATCAGGATTTATTTCATCTATTTTTTTCTTGAAATGCTCTTTTTTCATTTTAGTAATTAACTTTTTTTCACCTTCATTTTTCTTTCTTGTTATATTTAATTTGTTAACCAATGTAAAAATCAAAAATACCTCTATTGCAATTATACCAGAAAGACTCCAATCAGCAGTTATTAAAAATATTGTAAGGAGGACTACTATACTTAACATAACCTTATATAACAATAAATCCGTTCTGTAGCTGAAATAGTTTCGTGACCCCAATGCTTCCTTTATAAATTTTTTCCTTGTTTTATTATTTTCCATCATAAAAAATCACCTCTTTGAAATTATTTCCAAAAAAGATGATTTTATACAATCTTGCATTTTGTATACATTTGTCTTGGCGTTTCATGAGTTCTTTTTCATGATATGCTTAGAGTGTTGCATTTAGAATACAATTATCTTGCATTTCACGGACTATATTCCGTTTACTGCTTCTTCAAGTTTATCCAGATGTTTGATAGGGAAGTATGCTAAAAGTTCTTTAAACTGTTCAACACTAAGCCCCTGTGTATGAGTGTATATTTTTATTTTTTCATCTAAACTTGCATTAATAAACTCTTCTTTAATTTCTTCAAATTTTTTTTCCATGATTCTCCTCTTTAATAATATTTATCAATAAGCCGCAGGTGAAACAATACAAAGCATTTCGGTTTTTTCATCTGATGGATTAAATAATTTATGAGGTATGTTAGAACATATATATATACTGTCACCTTCATCTATTATTTCATTATAATCAGTGAAATTAATTATTAACTTTCCTTTTAATATTATTACACATTTATCAGAATCTATTATAGAAAATTTATCATTATCCCACATACCAGGATATAAATCAAATCTGTAAATACTCATTTTTATTTTATTTTTGAATTCATCACTCAAAGGAACCACATATTCCAATTCCTTGTTATTCCCGGGAATTATTAATTTCTGCCTTTCCTCTTTTCTGGTTACTATAACATCATTACTTTCATCTAAAAAATAATATGCCGGAACATTTAAAACCTTACAAATTTTTGTGAGGGCCGTTAATGACGGTTCAATCAGGCTTCTTTCAACCTGAGATATATAGCTTGCCGTAAAACCTGATTTTTCAGACAGCTCTTCTATGGTCATTTCTTTTTGTTTTCTCAGTTTCCTTACCTTGCTGCCATCCATTTTTAGTATCTCCTTTTAAAATTCGTAAGAAGATATTACTCTAAATCAATAAATTAGTCAATATTAAAAAACCAGATATTTCATCCGGTTTTTTATAATTTGTTATTATTTACGGTATCCATAAACCTAAGAAAAATAAGAAAATATATAGCGAACATTTGCAGGACACGACTATAATTCTTAGTGAATGTAGGATTTTTAGCCGGAGTGAGTTTTAGAATTATTTGTGTCCGAAACCGTGAAGGGATATTTTTCTTATTTTTCGCCTTCACTTTATAACTGTGAATAGTATAATTCATCCGCATCAATACCAGCTGTTATAATCAATTCCTTGATATACGGTATTATAACTGTCAATAGATGATGCCCATCTTTGACATACATTTTCGAAAGAGTTTTTATCCACTATTTCATTGTTGTTAACATGAATGTACGAAACAAGGTTATTTGTTAATGCATCATATGTATTTATGCAATTTGATTTTTCGTCATATTCAAAACGTAAATTATTAATAGTTGTATCCATCTTGAGCCTTCCTTTATATAAAAATAATATCTTTAATTAAAGTATGTAACAAAGAAGGATAATATATTCATTTTTAATTTGTTGTAATTGCAATAATCTAAAAGTATATTTTATATAAGCCATTCTCCAAGTAATGAGCCCATAAGTGAAACAGCTGTCTTTGCTGTTTGATTTTTCACGTCAATTATCGGATTCACCTCTACAAATTCAGCACTTACAAGCTTTTCTGACAAAGCTATCATTTCAAGAGCTAAATTACTTTCTCTAAAGGTCATTCCTCCCGGAACTCTTGTTCCTGTACCTTCAACATATATTGGATCCATACAGTCAACATCAAAGCTTACATGAATCCCATCAGTGCCGTCACCGGCAATTTTTATTGCTCGTTCAATAATCTCTGTCATTCCGTAGCGATCAATTTCATGCATTGTGAATACAGTAATACCAAGCTCCTTAAGTACTTTTCTTTCCCCTTGGTCAAGGTCTCTGCTTCCTATAAAAACCAAGTTATTTGCTTGCAATTTTGTATCCCTTCCTCCAATCGAGGTCAGTCTTTCATGACCGCAGCCCAGACATACCGCTACCGGCATACCATGTATATTGCCTGACGGAGAGGTTTCTTCGGTATTTATATCCCCATGGGCATCAAACCAGATTACTCCAAGATTTTTTTTATGCTGCATTACTCCGGCAATAGTTCCGATTGCAATCGAATGATCTCCTCCAAGAACCAAAGGAAATCTTCCTTCACTCATTACCTTTGAGACCTTATTGCAAAGCTCTGTGTTGACTCTTGTTACTTCATCTAAATACCTGAGCTTTATACCGTCAGTTATCGGACTTTGCGGTTTGTTAGCAAGTATATCACCTTCATCCTTTACATCATACCCTATGTTTGTTAATTTTTCTGTTACCCCTGCATAACGAATGGCAGACGGTCCCAAGCTGACTCCCGGAGTTCCTGCACCTAAATCAAGCGCAACCCCTATTATCGATATATTTTTATTTATTGATGGTTTCATATTTTCTCCTGCAGTAAAAATTATTTTAAAAGCTCTTGAGCCACCTCAAGCATGTCTGACGGTACATATATATCTATACCATATAAATTTACTCCTGTATAAATCTCCATTAATTCGCCGGTTCCGGTTGTTTTTTTTAATACCGGGATCCCGTAGGATTGAAGTTTTGATATAATTACTTCAGCTTCAATTTGATTAAGATTAGAAATGAGCTTCGCTTCTTCAGACATAACATCCTCCTTTTTATTCATATCTTATATTATACCACATATATCATATCTACGCCATGATATAATGTATAAATAATACAAGAATTCATAATTATTTATCACGTTCCGCAAAATGTTTTGTAATTGCAAAATGATAAATCAGGCAGTCTTGCATATTCTGTTTGTTCAGTTGAATGTGCAAATGGATTTAACAAAGCATTTAAAAGATTTTTCATTATGCTATAATCTTCCTTTGTTACTGCAGCTTCTAACGCTTCCTCCACCCTGTGGTTACGTGGTATTACAGCGGGATTTGTTTCTCTCATCAGTCTTTTTGAGTCTTCTTTGCTTTCTTTTTGTCTGCCCAGCCTTACTTGCCACATTTTATACCAATTATCAAACTCATGGCTGTCAAACATAGATGTTTCATCAATCTTATTAAATGTTAATTTAAGAAAAGTATTTGTATAATCTTCTCTGTTCTTATACATCATATCTAAAAGCTTCCTGATAAGGCTTTCATCCTCCGGTTCCTCATTGAATATTCCTAATTTAAATCTCATTCCTGAAATCCAATAGCTGTTGTACAGTTTGTTGAATTGATCTATTGCATTCTGTGCTGTTTTTACCGACTGCTCTTTATTTTCATGAAGCAGCGGCAATAACGTTCCTGCAAATCTTGACAGATTCCATTCAGCTATGCTTGGCTGATTGCCGTATGCATAGCGTCCATATGTGTCAATTGAGCTGAAAACAGTATTTATATCATAGGTATCCATGAATGCACACGGACCATAATCAATTGTTTCACCGCTTATAGTCATATTGTCAGTGTTCATTACACCATGAACAAATCCTACCAGCATCCATTTAGATATCAATAATGCCTGTTTTTTTATAACTTCTTTTAAAAAGCTCATATATGGATTTTCATCCTTCATCACATATTTGTAATGCCTGTTGATTGTATAATCAGCCAGCCTTTTGACTTCTTCTGTGCTGCCGAAGCTTGCGGCATACTCAAAGGTTCCGACACGAATGTGACTTGCGGCAATTCTTGTTAAAACCGAACCCTTAAGAATTTTATCGCGAATAATCGACTGACCTGTTGTTACTACTGCAAGACTTCTGGTTGTCGGTATATTAAGAGCATTCATTGCCTCGCTTATAATGTATTCCCGAAGCATAGGTCCCAAGGCAGCCTTTCCGTCACCTCCGCGTGAATATGGTGTCCTTCCTGAACCTTTTAATTGTATATCCAGGCTTTCTCCGGATGGTGTTATTTGTTCTCCTACTAACAAAGCACGACCATCACCCAGCATAGTAAAATGTCCAAACTGATGTCCTGCATATGCCTGTGCTATGGGTATCGAATCGTCAGGCACTGAATTACCAGCAAGCACAGACAGCCCTTCACCGCTTTTAAGATAATTTATGTTTAACCCTAAAAGCCCTGCTAATTTTTCATTTAATATGATTAATTGAGGCGAAGGAACAGACTTTGGATTTATTTTTGAGTAAAAAAATTCCGGTAATTGTGCATAGCTGTTTTCTAAATTCCACCCTGTCTTTATCATCTTTTCTCCTTATATTTGTTACTTGAATTTAATTTTATTATCAACAATATAAAAAATATTATTATAAAAAAATAACGGCTGTATGCCGTCATTAAACATTTTATAAATTAGCTGCCCCTGCTTCCTTTGGTATTTTAACTGCCTTTGTAATCGGCTTCCATATAACCTGCGAAAGATAAAAGTCTACCATGCTGTGCACTACAGTCCCGACGCCTACCAAAAGCACAACTGACACCAAAAATCCCTTTGCATAATATCCTGATGTCATGCTGTTTCCAAAGTAAAACGGCATAACCACAGCTACTTCACATATACTGTGCATCACTCCTATGACAAAAGAAAATATAAAAGATGATTTGCTTGAATTCATTGTACCCGGGTATTTCTTTAAGTATAATGCTCCGATTATTGCAAATACAATATGAGATGCTGCACGAAGCACAACAACTATGGGAAATCCAGCCATTAAAAATCCTGCTGCTGTTCCTAAAGCTACAAATCCAGCTGTTGCCGGCGAAATAAACATTGCTATAAAAATTGCAACATGGCTAGCAAGAGTAAACGATGCAGGTTCCATAGTTATTTTAAGCGGAGAAATAATAGGTAGCATTATTCCTATAGCACACAGAAGTGCCGATATTGCCATTGAGTTAAGATTATTATTCCTTTTCATTTGCAATTCCTTTCCAACGTGTCTTGTCAGGTGTCTTGACACCTGTTGAGATAATTATAGACTTGACACAGGAATTTGTCAACAATATTATTCCAGAATAATATTTTCTTTTTTCAACGCTTCTATGATTCTTTTTCTAGCTTGCTCGTCTTTGCATTTAATTCTATGGAGATGTATTCCGCCCGTCAGTCTCATCAGCGGCTGAGCTTGATTTTTTTTAATTTTTTCTAAAAATATATCTGCATCATATCGTGTTGATATACGAAGTTCTCCTGAAATTTCCCCGTATACCGGATGTTCTACTGTAACATCCATTATTGTTCCGCCATTATCGACAATCATATAAAGCTCGTTAATCATATTGTCCTGGTCATGGCGGCACGCGACCGTAAATACAGTATCGTCTGATTCGGGTTCGAAATTCAGTATATAACCTCTGGGAGTTGCAGATATTTTGATGCCTGCCGCACGCATTAAAGCAATATCTCCCACAATTACCTGACGGCTCACTGAAAACTTCTTTGCAAGAACAGTTGCTGTAATTGGTTCAATGGTATTATTCAAAATTGATAATAATTTTTCTCTTCGTTCTTCTGAATTCATTTTATCTCCAAATAATTTTGAATATAACAAAAATCGGAGTGAAAGGATTTGAACCTTCGGCCTCATGGTCCCGAACCATGCGCGATACCAAGCTTCGCTACACCC
>JAEXUD010000064.1 GCA_023453025.1 Bacillota bacterium | reverse complement strand
AAATATTCGTTGAAATAATCACATTCTTTAAATGTAAATATATACATATCAAATGTATATAAATGCAATCTCTTATTAAAGTCAGAACAAAGAAATGACTAATATGAAAAATAAAATAACCTTGTACGGAAACTATAAAAAGTTAAATCAAATAGAAGAAACCCTCACAATGAAATCCGGTGCGGAAATTCCGATGTCAAAGATTGGAGAAGGCGTTAATGCATTTAACTACTGATACCCACACCGTTTGTAGGTCCACCTCTAGGACTAGCTTCATAACGAAATTTAGTTTGAAGCTGGTAGATCATAAATGGATATTTATTATGCACAGGGGGCATAATACAGATTTTTTTCATTTGTATTCCTTCATTATGTATGGTGCATTAACATTTTATCAAAAAAAGAAAAAACGTGAAAGTATCATATCATTCTTTCACGTCAAAATATATTTCTATTTATAATTATTCGACCTCTCTATTTATCAGGCTTCCACGCTTTTCAACAGGATTATGGTCTCACATGTCTTGAGTAGACAATAATGATGTCGCCGGAGCCTAATAAGGCCTTGGAGGAGGTTGATTTTCTCAAAACGCTATAATAAACTTACCATAAGATACCCATATCCACAAACACTATTTTTTCTAAAAAACTTTGTTTATAAAGCTTTGTCCAATCTTTATAGAAGCCTTCCTGGTCTTCTCTAAAAAATTCTGCTAATACTTCTCCCCATGATTTATGAGAAGCTAGACCATTAGGAGATATCAATCCAAATCCTTTTGAAGGTTCTATATGAATGTGACTCATATTTACAAATTGTTTTGCTGCATCATTTATAATGATATTTTGTTCTGAAGCTGAATAGGAACTTATGCTCTCCCCTTCAACTTTATTACTTATGCTAAAAAATAATTCATCTTTTTCCTAACTTAACTACCTGGGGAACCGGTAACTTGCCAACATAAACCTTGTGCATGTAATCAGTCTTAATAAAACTATCCTTATTATCTCTGAAATGTACAACATAACACTTATCTTTTGCAATAAAGCTATACACTTTACTTAGCTGGCCTATCTCAATAGGTGAAACTTGTTCAACAGATTCGTCAAATACTTCTTTTAATATTTCTTCTGCCTGATTAGTATTCATGTCCAATTTAAATGATTTCAAAATATTATCTCCATTCTATGATTCAAGTTTAATTATATAACCTGCGGAATTGTTATCTGCCGTTTTCCGATTACAACCTTTGCACCTGTTTATAATCTTTATGTCTTATCTTAGTCTTACTCTTTGAAATTATCGCAATTACCTCTTTGTGTTAGCACAAGGTAAGAATGTCACGAACGCCCTATATTATATTTTTACGTTGTCTCCAAATTTCATACAATATTATAGATGAGGCACATGCAACATTAAATGAAGTAATATTCCCACCCATAGGTATTTTTATAAGCAAATCACATATTGCTTTATAGTTATTACTCAATCCATAGGTTTCATTTCCAATAAGTAAAGCCATCGGATCAATTAAATCAGCATCCATGACAGATTTATCTGCTTTTGAGGTCGAACCAATAACTTTAAAATTTGTCATACTGTTTTTAATATTGTCAAACCATGTTATCAAGTCGTTATGGGACTGCAGCCTAATAGCAGGAACTGAAAAGAAGGTACCCATACTAGACCTTATCGTTTTAGGATCATATAAATCGACAGCATGTCCGGTAACAATTATGCCATCAACTTTTAATGCCTCACACGAACGTATTAGAGTACCCAAATTGCCATGACTTGAAGGCCTGTCAAATACAACAACCAACATGTCATCTTTTATCTTGATTCTTGACAAATCATTTTCCGGCATACTAATAACTGCTAATATTTCAGATACTTCCTCAGCCTTATCACTCAATTTTTTCATCAGCTTTAAGGGTAATTCTAAATGCAATTCTGCTTTTGAATTTGATAATACATTTTCCGCCCATTGTGAGAGCGGCTTCTCCTTTGAATATACATAAGTTTTGATGTTCCAATTATATTGAATTGCATAGTTTATAGATTTAACGCCTTCAATAAAAAACTCTTTGTATTTACTTCTTTTCTCCCTGTTTCGCTTGAGAACCTCGATATGCTGAAATTCATTGTTTTCTGTCATTATTTTCTTTATCTTTGGCATCACATGTATCCTCCTCATCGTCTAATAGCTGGAAAGTCATTCTTGAATAAAATTTTAACCATTTTCCATAACCTCTGGCTTGTGACGGAGTTATGCCATGAAACGCTTGAAATGCCCTCGCAAAAGAGTCTGGTGAGCTATATCCATATTTAATGGCAATATCTAAAATCCTCATACTCAAATTATTAAGTTCAAATGCTGCAAGAGTAAGTCGTCTGCGACGGATGTACTCTGAAAGGTTAATTCCGGCCATAATAGAAAATATTTTTCTGTAATATCTCTGAGAGCAAGAAGACAGCCTAGCTACTTCTTTGAAATCAATATTGTTTGCCAGATTTTCTTCAATATAATCCAAAGGATCATTCAATTTGCCTAATGCATTCATTTATATAACCTCCATTTCATCAACAGGATAGCATAAAAAAAAAGATCGCATCCGACAATTCTTGCACAATTTTGAAGGGTCGATCTTTTTTAAAGTTTTAACGAAAGCTGTATTCATCATAAACGCTTTTAGTCCACAATCGGCAGAAAAATTCGTCGCCACGGCTATGAAGCGTGCTAAAGCGTCCGCATTTAGGGCATAAAAAGAGTGCCGTTTCAAGTCCTTCGGCCGCTTATCATAAGTCTTAAAACTAATACGCTGTATCTTGCTTATTATTGCGGAGAGTACAAACGCATCACATTTTTGTGAACTATAATGAACTTTAATAAAAAAAGAAAAAACTGCCGCAGATTATGAAATGATAAACTATTTTTAATGTAGTTAGAGGCAAGTATATTATGAAATATTTTACACCCGGATTGGAATTGAACAATATTGTCACCTACACAAACCAGTTAGACTTGGTCAGTAAGATGATTATCAGCGGCAAGGCTTCTGCAATCGTTTGCAAGAATATTCTGCCTACGAATAATAATATTGTTGCCAGGCACCTGCAGGGGAATAAACCATTTGACGTCACCGCTGTATGGAAGAAAGACCGTTTTTTATCCTCCGCTGCTGCCAAGCTCCTGGACACCTTACGACTGCCGATTTGAAAAAAATATTCCCTCAAAGCAATTGTGTAAACGTCCAATATGAGCGGTATAACTGTTTCCCATGTGTATCTTCCATAGATAATGTAATTAAGCATGAAAACCAAAGGATACTTACCTATCCTTAATGCTTAATCCATATTAAGTTAATCTATTGGTTAGATACACTCTCAGACATAAAATTTCTCCTGTTCTAAATCTACAAAATAATAATACCCTTATTTTATTTATAAGTCATGGGTTAATTCCTTGTTTTATACGGAAGGGTTCAAGATGTAGGATAACTTAATGACGGAAAGCTTAAGCGAAATTCCGTACCTTTTCCCGGTCGGCTTTCAACGTCAATCTTTCCATCCTGAAGCTGAACAAGTTTTTTAACAATTACCAGACCTAACCCGGTTCCTTTTATTTCTGAATCTGTGCTGCGCTGGTTCTTGACACTATAAAATCTATCCCATATATGTGGAAGTTCATCAGGGGAAATACCAATACCATTATCTTTAATGGTGAGCTGAACTTCATCTTTATAAGTTTCTGTTATAACATTTATACTTCCGTTATCAGTAGCATTAATTGCATTTTTCAGTAAATTTCTGATAATTTGCTCCATACGGTCAACATCTCCCAGCACTACTGATTTATCTGATTTATTCATAAACTGAATAGTGCTGTTATTAGTTTTAGCTATCCCTTCCATAGACATGACTACACCCTGAGCCAAGGCTGCTAAATCCAACGGAAGTTGTTCTACAGCGATGTCACCGCTTTCTAACCGGCTTAATGACAATATATCATCTACCAGTCTTGTAATATGATATGTCTGCGTGCAGATCATATCTAAATACTTATTCTGCAATGCTTTATCTTCGGCCATACCGTCACGAATGGCTTCGGCAAATCCTTGAACAGCTGTAAGCGGAGTACGTAATTCATGAGATATTTCTGCAAATAGCCTTGTTCTTTCTCCTTCTATTTTACTGCTTTTTAACTGGATGTTTTCTAAAGTTATAGTCAATTTTTTAATTTGCTCTGAAATAACATTTATCTCATCTAATGAATACTTTTCATTGTTTAATGTATAATTGCCCCCATTGTACTCTGCTATACTGGTAGCTAATCGTGTAATAGGTCTCGAAATGCACATTGCTAAATAAACAGAAACAACTATAACAACCATTAAAATGATTATTCCGCCGACAGACAAAAATAAGCCCATTTTATTTAAAATAAGATCTGTGTTAGTAGAATGTGCCTCTAATAATATACCATTTTCAATTGTTTGTTCAGCATCACCCATTGGTATAACTGCCGTAAAAGTAAGCTGACCGGTTTCACTGTCAATTTTATGCGCAGCTGTGGCTTTACTGCTTGTAAGTGTTTCTATAAATTCAGTATCTACTTTACTCCCGGGTACTATTTCCTGCTCTGCTGATATACCTAATATTGTACCCTCCTGATTAAATATGGTAATCCGTGCATCAAAGCTGTCTGCTAAAAATTTTAATAATTCCTGTTCGGTTTCAGATTGGCTTCCTTCCTCAGTTTCCAATCCGGTAGTTTGCCTGGATAAAGCATAATTAACTCTCTTAGATTTACGCAATAAATCTTGCTCAATCAGGCCATATACTGACTGCTTTACCATGAAACCGGAAAAACTGATTAATAAAATAAGAGCTATGCTAAAAACTATTACATTGGTAAAAAGTAATCTGGTATATATATTCTTGTTGAATTGTTCTAATAATTTGTGCTTAATTTTATTCAACAAAACTTTTGTTTCATGCAAAAAAACTTTAGTTTTATATAAAAAAGCTTTAATTTTATGGACAGATGTTCCCTGCGTAAATTTATTCAAATTGAATCATTCCTCCTTTGGCGGAGGTGTAAACTGGTATCCGACACCCCAAACTGTCGTTATATATTCATGTGACAGCCCTTTTAATTTTTCCCTTAATCTTCGAATATGAACATCTACCGTGCGCTGATCTCCAAAATAGTCATAGCCCCAAACTGCTGTCAAAAGGTCATCTCTTGTATAAACACGTCGAGGATTCTGGGCCAGATGATAGAGTAAATCAAACTCTTTGGGAGTCAATTCTATTGCCGAATCACCTATATTTACTCTTCTGATATCAGCCTGTATTTCTAAATCGCAGTATTTTAACTTACCGTATTTAACAGCATCGACAGGTTGTGTACGCCGCTGAACCGCTTTAATTCTTGCAACGAGTTCCCTTGGGCTGAAGGGCTTGAAAACATAATCATCCGCACCCATTTCCAGACCTAAAACACGGTCTGCTTCTTCGCCTTTAGCTGTAAGCATAATTATAGGAATCATTCTGATAGACCTTAATTTTCGGCAAAGGGTAAGTCCATCTATACCCGGAAGCATAATATCAAGAATTACAACATCAGGATTCTCTCTGTCAAAAACTGATAATACTAAATTGCCATCATTTATACCTATAACATTAAAGCCTTCTCTTTCTCCGTACAGCTTAACTAATTCCAATACATTCGGATCATCATCCACAACTAAAACTTTACCCAAATAAGACATGTTTTCCCCCTTATCCGCACTTCCATTAATTATGTACATCAATGTATATTAATGCATTTTATTATTTAAAATTTCCAGTATTCTCACAAATAGATTGAATTTTTATTTATAAAAATTATATATGACCAAAATTATATTGTCAACATTTATCGCCTTTTTGTTCCTTTCCAAAATACGTAAAAAAGCCCGGCAACAAGAAGTTATTTCTCTATGCCGGGCTAATGCAGCCTCCAAACTCGCGTTGGAATAATCCTAACAATATCTCTTTTAACATGAACTTGTCCTCCTTGACGCTTCATTTAATTCTTTCTTACAAAACAATTCTATTGTAGAAATATTAACTGCCTTTTACCAAAATATAAAAAATTGTTTCGAAAATATTAATAAATGTTACAGATTCGGTTTTATGTCTTTTTTTGTACTATAATAGGTAAGAGAAAACAATTGTATATGGGGTACTAAAAAGTGACTGTAAAATATTAGGAGGATTTAATATGAAGCAATTTAAAAAACTAAATATCATATGGTTAGTCATATTGTCTCAGTTGACTACTATGGTCTCAGCTTATGGATATAGTAATCCAATTGTAATAAAAGCTCTTGACCTGCTTGGAACACCTTATAATTATGATGGGAAAACGCCGGACGAAGGCTTTAATACGACCAGTTTTGTACGCTACGTTGTTAAAGACGCTCTTGGCATAGAACTTTCCTTCTTTTCGGATAGAATTTATGAAATAGGCGAATCCGTTTCCAAAGAAGAGCTTCAGGCAGGAGACCTGGTGTTTTTCCGGGGAAGCAGTCTTATACCCGGTATCTATAAAGGAAATGGCATGTTTATAGTTCAGACTACAGACGGAGTTGCCGAAAGGGATATTGAGAGTGAGTATTGGGCAGATATATATGCAGGTGCAAAACGGCTGACGGAGACTGACATATATTGTTCCCGGCCTGAAAATTATAAGGAGCATAAAAATGCAGCTGTCCGGGAATCAATGAAATATATAGGAACTCCTTATTTGCTAGGCGGCGAAACAGTTGATGGATTTGACTGTTCTTATTTAGTTCAGACAGTTTTCAGAGATGCTGAAAACATTTATTTGCCTCGCATAACTTATAAACAATGTGAAGCAGGCGAAACTATCTCTTATGAAAACAAGCGCCCCGGAGACGTAGTATATTTTTCAAAAAAAGAACAGTCTGAAGGGATATCACACGCCGCAATTTATCTGGGAAACAATTATATAATTCATGCATCCGGCGAAGAAGGTATGACTACTATCAGCTATTTAGGACAAAGTCTGCAGGATCGGTTTAAAACAGTAAAGCGCTTTGACTCACTTAGTCTGCGGATGGATGACAGAGTGGTTGAAGAAGCATATAAAACTTTGGGTATACCTTACTTAGCAGGGGGAACTACCATCGAAGGCTTTGATTACTCCGGTTTTATACAATATATTATGAAAACAGTCATGGATATTGATCTGCCAAGATATTCATCCCAGCAATGGGCTTTAGGAACTGAAATAAAAAGGAATGATTTAAATATCGGAGATGTTCTGTTCTTCCAGGGCTCTGAGGTACTGCTGCCGGGATTATATATCGGAAATGGGCAGTTTATCATCGTGACAAAATACGAAGGTGTAGCAATTCGTGATCTTAATATCTCAGACAGCTATTGGACTCAACACTATGTTGGAGCAAGGCGATATGAAAAAATCAATGAGCAGTCGTATTAAGGTGAGAATTACGGCAATTACTTTATTCTTTTTATTGATAGGTTATTCAGCTTATATAAAATACGGAGGCGTAAAATTAAAGTATGAGAATGAAAGACTAAAAAAACAATTAGATATTGCAAATGAAAAAATAAATGAACAAAAAAATGAACTTGTTGATTTAAGATCTTTATTGGACTCTCAAAAAGATATTGATTTTGAAATTGAAGTTAAGGAAACAGTTTCTGATGTTACAGTTGTGGCAATTCATGGAGGTAAAATTGAAAAAGGCACTACAGAATTAGCTTATGCCTTAGCTTCCCATAATAATTACAATTATTATTCATTTCTGGGTTTAAAAAGAACAGATAATTTTTCACTGCATATTTCTTCAGATAAATTCGCTGAATTATATGCACTGGAAATGGTTTCTGAATCTGATGCAACATTATCAATACACGGGTGTGAAGGTACAGAGGAATTCACATATATCGGAGGTCGGGACACTGAATTGGCAAACAGAATAAAAACATCACTGACTAAGCATGGCTTTACCGTAAAAAAAGATACTCCCAAGGAACTGGCAGGTATATCACCGGATAACATAGCAAACAGAAATATAGACGAACGTGGAGTACAGCTGGAAATATCTGAAGGCTTAAGGGCAAAATTTTTGTCGAGTAATAAGGATAGCTTGCAAAGCTATGTTCTCGCCATAAGTGAGGCAGTCAACGGTATTCAATAGAAGTATTTAGAAAATTGTATAGAAGGATACCTTGGAGCGAGATTGATGTAACATCTATAAAAAGCTGACAAGCTGCCTTTGGGCAGCTTGTCAGCTTTTTATAGATACGATTTTTTAAATTAAATCTTCTGTCAATACAACGTCTTCAAAATTTTTAATTAATTCATCAGAAGTTTTTGCACCTTTTTCTAATGCCTTCTCCACTTTCTTTTCGAAATTAGGCTTTGAAGAGTTAAACATATGTAAAAACCCTTGAGATTTATTATTATCAATCTTGTCCATAAGTTTAACTATTGTTTGCCAGCTTTCGCTCAGCGCTTGACTGATGGTGCCTGAATAATCATTTAAGATATCGGAATCAGCTGTGAGCCTTTCTCTTAAACCTTTAGAAATGGCGATCTGAACGCCTCCAAGCTGATAATTATCATTAAACAATTTATTTTTATTCACTATATTGTTATTCATAACCCCGGCAATGCGATCAGGAATACTTAAAGTTTGTACATTATATCCTTTGGCAGTAAGATGTAATCTGATCAATTCTGCCAGCATCCTATTCTGACCTCCTATATAAGTAACTTCGTCATCACCGGCTGCTCCGATAACGGAAATGGTGTAATCTGACTTATCAACTAAGCTGACGGCTGTTGGTTCATCAAAATTGACAGCCTTTATAAAAAGGCTTCCATTATCAGCCGATTTAAGGCCTTCAAATAAATAAGTGTTATATTTACCGTATCCGCTCAATGCTTCAACTAATTCTGAGGTGCCTTTTTCTATACCGCCGCCATGTATCCCTAAAATTGTTGTATCGCTTCCGACATCATTGGTTTTAATGGTATAGCCTGAAGGGTCTTCAGCTGCTGCCAGTTCGGCGAAACTACTGTAACCTAAGCCCGGCACTAAGGCATATATGCTTACACCAATACTAAATGTAAACAATAAAACAAAAGCTAAAACTTTTTCGAGTTTTTTATTCATACTAATCTTACTCCTTTTCGTTATTTAAATTATTATTGATAACAGATAATTCGCAGCAAATATCGATGTAGCTAACGCCAGCAGCACAAGCGCTTGATAGCTGGTATTTCTCTTGCTGACTTTGACAAGATACAGGCATTTTTCTTTCAATGTTAATGAATTGAAGCCCGCAAGTGCATCATGATGAATGTTTATTTCGCTAAGATTTCGGCGATGCCTCTTTTTTATCAGCTCGTATGAAGTATTCATTTTATAATTTTCACCTCCTCTCCTATTCATATCTGAAACAGTTTCTAAATATTTCATGAGAAGAGCGTTCATGAAATATAAGACAACTGTAATCATCTATATTGAGAGTTTGTAACCTTTTTCTTTAAAAAGCAAAAGAAAAAGCAACACAACTCTATACTATTTTGATATTTAAAAGTATTGTGCACCCATAAGTTACCGCAATCAGCAAGCCGGTGCTTAAAAATGTTGCTGCTAAGCCTTGGCGCTGAACTGTATTTGCTAATAACCCAGGCACAACAATACCAACCGCGCCCAACCCGGCGATATAACTATAATCAGTCGGTATTACTGCACGTATAATAAACTGTAACAATATTGCTACTATTATCATGGCTATAAATTTTCTTTTACCATACAAAATTGTGACTTTACTTATTCCAAAAAAAACTATCAAATAAGTTAAAATGCTGATAATTAAGGTCATAAATATGGCCTGTGGCGTTTTCATAAGTAAAGTTAAATATCCCGGTACCACCAGGCCGGCAGGTAAAATCCCTGTAATTTCCGTAAATAACAAGCTGAAAATTACACTCAAAACTATTACTGTACTAATATCCGTAAGCTGCAAATTATTTTTCTCCTTTAATAATATTTAATAAAATTTTTTATTTTAAATTTCAAGGCTTCAGATCAATTACGACGCTTTTTCCAAATTAAAACTTTCGTGAACTATCAGTTCAACCAATTCGTCTCCGCCTCCATGAATATTTCCAACGCCATAAATCATTCTGTTTATAAAATAATCCTTAATTAATTTATAAACCTCGTGGGGAGATAAGCCTTCTGCGTTTATATATTTCTGTACAGATATTTTTTTAGCATTCACTCCTTCAGTAATTGGCTTGACCGTCTGCCCCATTGCAACGAGAATAGCAATATCCATGTTTGGCAGGACTTCTTCTGCAATCTGCTGTGTTCTGTCAACTCTGTCAGGTCTGCAATTTACAATTACCATGGGATTTTTTGTTGAATATCCGATAGCGGTTATGTGATCCCAGATCATTCGTGTTGAATTTGGATCATTGGCGGCAAAGCCATTGACAAAATATGATGAATTTTTGTCATCCAGCGGATATATCATCAATGCTCCCGGGTCCGGGTCAGCATTTAGTATCCCCCTTAAGGCAGTATCTTTGTCAATGTTTAGTGCTTTAGCTGCAGCCAGTGCAATTGCTACATTTTCAGGGAAAATTAAATATTTGAATTTTTCCAGATAACCATCCGGGATTTCTTTTTCATCAGCAATGATTATCTTGCTGTTTCTTTTCTTTGCCTCTTGAGTGTAATAATTGTTATATTTACTGTCAGCGACAACAATGGTTCCATTGTGTGGAATAGTGGCCGTAAAGGACTCTGCTATAAAGTCCAGAGTCGGACCACACAAATCCATATGATCTTCACGAACATTAACAATAACACCTATATTTGCTCTAACCAACTTCTCTTGAAACGTAATCTGATAATCGGGATTTACAGCCATACACTCTGTTACAAATGCAGAAGCACCAAGCTTGTCCGCTTTTTTAACGACAGCTTTTTGTTCTATAATATTTGGACCAAGACGACCTCTTTTGATTGGTTCTTCTTCCTTATTCCAATAAATAATTCTCGCACTGGTTCCGGTTGTTTTACCGACGACCTTAATCCCCGCTTCTTTTAAGATACCAGTAATTAATCTTGTTGCGGTTGATTTACCTCTTGTCCCGTTTATATTAATTCTGATATCCATAAGATTTAATCTTTTATTATGTTTTATTTGTTCATAAACACCTAAAATAAAAACAAAAATAATAAGAGCTGCAGCAAATTCCAAAATTTATCCTCTCCTTTCTCATCTAATACCTCCTCAAAGCTTCTGCTCATTTCTTCATTACCAACCAAATTATATCTGAAAGATATTTCAGAACCTTTTTAAAATCATTAATGTTCTTTGCCAAATTATTAACATTTATTAAAGATACAAAATTGGGAACATATTTTTCTTGCTCAACGACACGGGATGCAAATAATTGCAGAAGTTTTGGGAAAATGAGAGCTCGTACCATCAGAAATTAACTTTCAGCCACTTTATCGTATCATCCAGTTTTTGGCTTTAACAATGTTATTTGCCTATGCATTAAAAAAAGAAACCAATTGGCATATGGGGATTAGCCTCCGGATTCTTTATGATTGTACCTTCATCGGCAGGAATGTTGGGCATGATTTTTTCTTTACTGTCCCTCATTCCTTGGATGGTATATCATTGCGCTGCTGATGATAAATTTCAGGAAATTAGCCGCCGACACTTCATTTTAACCGTGATGTAAACTGTCATAGAAAGTATCTGACCCGCCATTTTACAAAACCGATGCTGGCGGGTCGTTGCTATTCTTTTATCATCGCAATTTTTTAGTCATTCAGCGAATTAATTCCTTGTTCTTTGAGTCTCTCTAATGCGTCTTTCATTGCTTTGACTTGCTCGGTTGTATGCCCTTGCCAAACCGAAACCTCCCCTACAACTCTAAATGGTTCAGTGGAACGATAAGATTTAGTTGGGTTACCTGGAAATTTTTTGTCCGTTAAATCGGGGTCGTCTTCAATTTTTCCTGTCGGTTCTACTAAATAAATTCTTTCTCGTCCTTCACCAACGGCAAGTTCAGTTCCCCAAATTGCAGCATCTAATGTGGCAGACAAGAAAATGTATTTAGCATTTTTATTCTATTGTCACATTCCTCTTCTTTATGCGTATTTTCCTTCTCCTCTTCATCATTCATTTCCATGAAATTATCGACATCTTCCCGATTGTTGTATTCTTTGAAGAGTATTATTTCGCTATTACTTATTATACATAATTTAAATTATAGTTTCAGCCACAAAGCGGGACGAACGCCGCCTGTACATTTGCCATCGCTGATGTTGCCTTTCAATATATTGTTGCCTTGGATACCTATATTACCGTCAGTCCCAAAGATGTACACGGCTTTTACATTAACGCGCCCGGGTGACCGAAGCCACCACCACCAACTCCATTCTTTACCCTGAAGTCTTGCTATTCGCTTACTGTTATTTTCATCTTTTCTTTCAAACCAATACCTTTGATTTTTCCCTCGATTTTGCAGTTTTGAACGGCTATCACCGAAATATCTGCACACTTCCTCAAGACTTAATAAAAATACGCTGTCTTGCGTATCTGCTCCGCCTTTTGAACCATACCACTGATTGTCAGGATTTTTATTTATTACCGGAATTATTCTTGATTTATCAGCTACGTTAAATTTATCATAAAATTCACCATTAAGATATTTTCTTAATGCACAGTCAGACCATGTTATATCTTTATAGGCATCATGGTAAGAGCGTTGTTCTATAATATCTTCGGTTATAATCAAAGCCGTATTGCTTTGTATGTCTAGTATGCGCCATTCGTATCCGCCAAATACTATTTTATCTCCTGCCTGCATATCTACCTTCCTTTACTGTTATAAATAATGTCTTTGTTTACTCTTTAACTGGTTAAATACATGTTTAATGTCCCAACAAGCATGACGATTAACGCGGGTTTAATCTCATGTATTGGCAAACCTCTACTCACTATACATGGTGAAAATCACAACCTCAGGTCTTGTAAAAATCCTTGGTATATTAGAAAAAGTGCCTATTCCGCTGGTTGTAAATACGGGTACATCGTCTGCCGAACTGGCAAACCCATAAGCAAAACGTGTACCGTAATCTGTTATAGGCATGCTTCCATATAGCAAGTAAAACGGATAACCAAAAAAAGTAATTTGTCCGGCATGGGTATGACCGGAAAGTATTAAATCAATTCCATCTGTAGATTGCAGCATTGATAAGTCGGGGCTGTGTGAAAGGAGCAAAACAAAATCGTTCGTATGTGCGTTTGCAACAGCCTCTTTTATGTTAGGATTTCTGTTATACATATCTTGGACACCTGCCAGATAAAAGCCTTCTCTTATACTCCTTCCGCTATTATCCAACGGCTTTATCCCATATTCTTTTTCTGCCTGGAAAACTTTCTTGTAGTCATCATGATTTCCTTCCACACCGAAAATTCCGTCTGTTGTACTTATTTGAGCTATTTCTCTCACAGTTCCTTGGTAATGATTGTTCTCCATTAAAAAGTCTCCGCCTAATAACAGCAAATCCAAATCTCTGTCATTTAGCTCTGTTGCTGCTTTCTGCATATTTTTTTCTGTTATCGCATGCATGTCTGACATAAAAGCAATGCGATAACCATCTAACTCAGACGGCCAATTTTCCGAACGAAACTCAATTTCCACATAGCGGATTATCTTACTCAGCGTAAGCCCATGTGCAATATGTATCATGGGAATAAGTGTAATAATAAGACCAATTACTACTACGAATTTGAATTTCCTGTTTCTCGTTTTATGATTTGTGAAATACATACCCAACAGTGCTCCTATTCCTCCACATAGTATGGTGAAAAGTAATAACGTCTTTTCACTTATGCGCCGCTTGCCTTTTACTGCCCTTCGTTTGTCTGTCACGTATAGGAAAAATGTAAAAGTATTTGTCAATAAGAGAAACATTGAAAAAAACTTTATTATGCCGATATAAAAAATCAGGTTTATTATTAATTGCAATTTCTCTTCTCCCCCATAATTTAAACTTCATCAACTTTCACCACTTCCGGCAACAAATGTTAAATATTCTGCCGCTGCGGAAACAGGCAGATTACTTTCCTTATAGTCTGTCAAACTTTTAATCGCTTTATTTCTTTGCTCTTCTAGTTTTTTGATTTTTGTTTCTCTATCATCAGATTTCATAATCAATTATCTCCAGTCATTGACATTTATGCTTTTATTATAAATTTAGCAAGCATAAATGCCAATTTTCTTATATCATATTAGCATGGCTCTGCTTTCAAAAAATCTATTCATCCTGTTTCTTATAAGTTATATCTTTGAAATCACCACCGAAAAACCAGCCGTGCGATTCTATAAAATGAAATTAAATCCGCAAGTTTTACATAACAAGCAGTCTTGTTTGGTAACTTGCCTATCATTGTATATAAGCTGTATTCAGGACGGGCTGCTGAAAATTCTTTAAGCGGATGGCTTGCGAAATACTCCTTACTTAGTTATTTTATCATAATTTTTGTCTCACTTTTTCCGTAGATGGGTTATCACAACCTAATCCTCCCAATCTTCAATTCCATACTTTTCAAGTAATGCTCTCGCCTGTTGTAACCCTTCATCATAGATATGTACAGACTTGGAGCGATGGCTACCTTGATTGATAAACCCACTTTCCTCCAAACCATCCAGTGACTTAAACGAATATCCTTTCCATGCACTATTTTCTGATGCAGAAAATCTATTCTGGTCACTAAACCTCGTCAAATACATTAGAATCAACGTTAGTTCTTTAACTGCTTCTTTTGCCATAGTTTTTTTCATTTCTTATACCTCTTTTATATATTCTCATCTTTCACCATTGCTCTGATATTAATATATTGGATTCTAATGAGACCAATTCAATTTACCAGACAGTGTCTGGCAAATTTCATAGTTTTAAACGGCTCTGCTCTGGGTGATGGTATTGATTGTATAATCCTCAAAAGTTGTTCTGTATCTGCAACATCTGTCATTCGCATTTTTCCATCTGATGCTCTCATTTTCAACTGTACAATTTTTTCGTACAGTTCATTTCCTTCACTCTTCAGTTTAATTTTTAAATCGCTCCAATATCGTCTTGGCTCTTTACTTTCTGTTAGTACAGCTATAACATCAACAATAGAAAAGTACCAAGTTTCTTTTTCTTCATCCCATTCAGTACGAATTTTCTTATTTTCAAATAATTGAATTTTATTTTTATCATCCAAAATAGTCTGCCTCCAAAGATATTTTTAATTTATCCCATTAGGTTTTTTATTACTTTCGAATATATGTTCTGATTTTATTGTACAATAATTTATAAACTTATGCAAGGAAAATTAAAAAAACAAGGTAAGTAAATATAGTTCCTTATCTTGCTCTATTTTCAATAACTACATTACTTATTCCTGCAAATTTTTAGTATTGTCTCAACGTGCCTTGTTGCTGTGATTCTGATGACCGTAAGACCTGATATCCTCTTGGTGTCAAGGTATATTTTCAACCTTATACCAAATGTAATTGTCTTAAATTTCCTCAAAGTATACTTTCTAAGCAGAATTACTCATCGTCATTTTCCAAAAACAGATCAAAATCACTTTTGAACAATTGGTCCTGCACAATGCGGTATTTTTCAAATTGTGTTTCAGCATGGAGTTTTGCCTGTTCTGCCGATATTTTCCCTGCATCCATCAACAAATCTCTTCCGTTGAACTCTATAAAACCATCCAAGCGATTTGCCCAATCCTCCATTGTCATCGGAATGCTGTTCTCTGCTTGTACTTCTGCATAATCCAGATACATTGAAACTAAGCGATTCAAAAAGTCAATTTCTTTTTCTGTTAAATAGTTTTTGGCAATGGAAACATCGAATTTTTGAATTTTT
This sequence comes from Bacillota bacterium, assembly GCA_023453025.1. Taxonomy (GTDB): domain Bacteria; phylum Bacillota; class Clostridia; order Tissierellales; family Sedimentibacteraceae; genus Sedimentibacter. The sequence continues at coordinate 9,404 of JAEXUD010000064.1, read as the reverse complement.
CCTCCCGGTGCCGATTTCCAAGTTGTCAATCCCATATTCTTTCGATCCGCATCTGCTCTCTCCGTAATTATTTCTGCTGCCGTGTGTCGATGAACGGCATAATGTAGCTTGTTCTGCACTTTTTTAAAAAAATCCTTCGTCGTCTTGGCTGATTTGTCATAATCAATGGCTGTGGAATAAATATCTGTAACTTTTTGATAGAACATGCGCTCGGATTCACGAATTTCACGAATTCTGACAAGCTGTTCTTCAAAATATTGATTCGCCAATTTGTGACCGAGTTTAAACCGTTCATCATCCATGACAAAACCTTTTATTGTGTAATCCTTTGCGATTGTAATAATCCATTTGCGAAATTGCACGGCTCTTTGATTATCAATCTTGAATCCAACAGCAATGACTGCCTGTAATGCATAGAATTTCACCTTGTATGTTTTTTCGTCGTTAGCAGTATGTGCAAAAATTGCACATACTGAATCTTCCTCTAATTCATCATCCAAAAATACCTTTTTTAAATGTTTTGTAATCACAGAACGATCAACACCGTACAGTTCTGCCATCATTTTTTGTGTCAACCATATATTTTCATTTTGGTAGCGAACTTCAACGGAACTTTCACCACTTCCTGCAACAAATGTCAAATATTCTGCAGCTGCGGAAACAGGCAGATTACTTTCCTTATAGTCTGTCAAACTTTTAATCGCTTTATTTCTTTGCTCTTCCAGTTTTTTGATTTTTGCTTCTCTATCATCAGATTTCATAATTAATTTTACATCCTTCTTTTAATAGTCTTGTATGCATACCAAACCCAGCTCTCAAAAATCCTTCGACTTACCCATCAACATATGATTTGTTCGCCATGGAATTTATTCAACAATCTGTTGCACAAATTCATTCTCTTTAAATATTTTTACTTTGTAATTTCATCTGAATCAGACTTTTATATCAGTCGAATGTATGTTCTTGTATTATTGTACTATAATTTATAAACTTTTGCAAGAAAAAAAAGGATATAAAAGTCTTTAACTCTAATATCCTCAATTTCAGAATATTTCTATTACTTATTTCTCTAATAAATTAATTAGTTTCTTCTGCATCAGAATCACGCACTCAACGTGCCTTGAAGCGACAAAAATGATGTCAAAAGTATATGTTATACCCTTGGTGGAAAATAGTTATATATTTCTTCAATTATTTATCTTCCAATTTTTTTATTGTGTCTATACCTATTTTTTCAATTGCTTCTAACTGTCGAATAGCTAATTTATTCAATAGTTGAATCCTCTCTGACTGGGGTTTACTTTGCTCAATTAAAATGGCATTATAGCTTTCCATATTAGCTAGAACCAATAACTGATTTAATGTAGCATAATCCCTAATGTTTCCATTCTTATCTTTGTTTTCTTCTCTCCATTGTTTAGCTGTTATACCAAACAAAGCTACATTTAATACATCTGCCTCACTAGCATAGGTCATAGAAATTTGAAATGGTTTTAATTCTGGAGGAAGTAAGTTTTCCTTGATAGCATCTGTATGTATTCTGTAGTTAAGCTTTGAGATCTCTCTATTAAGATTCCAACCTAGAGAAAGTCTGCAACTTTCATCATTTTTTAATCTTTTATAATCTTTAATAATATATAGTTTAAATTCCGCTGATATCCATGAAGCAAATTCAAAAGCTATATCAGAGTGTGCAAATGTTCCACCATTACGACCTGATTTAGATACAATTCCAATAGCGTTTGTATTATTAATCCATTTTTGTGGTGACAACGTAAAAGCATTATATCCAGCTTCTTTTCTAAACCTATCGAATTCGATAGGTTTAAAATTAGAATTATGTAATTGTTCCCACAATCCCAAGAATTCGATAGTATCTTTTCCTCTCATCCAATTGTTAATAACAATAAATGGTTCATCACTTTTATATCTAGCAATATCTGTAAGTGAAATAAACTCATTTTGAAAGTCTTCTGTATAAATTGAAATGTCAAAACCTTTTGCATGAATTGTTTCTTTAATCGGTTTCTTTGCCATTTGAATCCTCCTATACATAGCATAAACACAAATTTACAAAAAATAATTTTCATTTCAAACTTTTAATACTAAACTCATTCTATTAAGTATGTTTCCAATAGAACATACGTTCTAGGGCAATATTATCATATTATATATTAAAAAACAATAGTTAATATATTTTTTACGATCATTTTTAAGTTTTAAGTATTGATTTTATAATTATAAATAAAAAATGCTTAGAATTCATACTTACATGAATTCTAAGCATTTCATTTCAGAAAACTATTTTTTTATAGGACTTAAAAGTAATTCTTAAAGCACACTTCTACTTAATACATTTTTATTTCCTATCTATCAACAGAACTGTTTCCACGTAGCTCGAGAGGACAGAATGAATGTCATTTGAGTATGCCCGTTCTCGGAAACATATCCACTGCGTTTTTGGCACTATCGGTAGACGGGAACATATCGACCTATTTAACAGGTACACTGCATGTCCCCTAAATTGGTCCAAATAAACACCTTACTAAAATTATGTCTAGCTTTTTACACTTGCAAGCCATGCCATCTTTGAACTAATACTACAATCTAGTTGCCTGGAGTTAGCTACAACCTGATAAACATTAATATAGATCTAAAATAGGTTCTATTAAATATCAATTATTAGATTTTATTAGAGCCGCTTTCTATACCTCTAACCTTATATATGTTTTGAATGATAATTTTAACTTATCACTTGTGACAAGAAGATTTTTATCGACAATGCGTTCAAGCAGTTCCATGGCTGCATTCATAATCAGTTTTGTTGAGGATGTCTGCCTTTTAAGATTAATTGTACCATGTGCAGATTTCGGAACTGATCGCCCATAATGATCTGTAGTAATTGGTCCTTTATATAATTTCTTTATTTCTGGCTTTGTCAGATTTTCTATATCATATCCTACTGTCAATACAAGTTGGTCGGTCACAAGTCTTTTGTCCACCAAATCAAGCACCAATAAATCAGTCATTTCTCGAGCAATCAATTTAGCACTGTCAAATGTATAGGCACAATGTAGCACCTGTCCCGAGCCGATGCTATTTGTACTTGGTTTGTATGCTTTGACATCAGCAATTGTACAAGGCTCCCATCCCCATGCATGGTCAATGAGAAGTTCTGCATTAATTCCGAACAACTTATACAACAAATCCTCGTTGTAGCAATCTGTAGGCTTGCCGACAGAGCATTTCGCTATATCTCCCATGGTGAACATACCTTGATCCTCAAGCTTCTTTGCGTATCCTCTTCCGACGCGCCAGAAGTCTGTCAGTGGTCTATGTTCCCACAAAAAATTCCTATAACTCATTTCATCCAACTCAGCAATTCTTACACCATTTTCATCTGCAGGAACATGCTTTGCACGAATATCCATGGCAATCTTGCATAAATACAGATTAGTTCCAATTCCGCCTGATGCAGTGATACCTGTCGTGTTAAGCACATCAAGAATCATTGTTGTTGCAAGTTCACGGGCAGATAGGTTATAGGTTTTCAGATAATCAGTTACATCCATGAATACTTCATCTATAGAATAAACATGTATATCTTCGGGTGCAATGTATTTTAAATAAATATTGTAGATTCGGGTGCTGTACTCTATATAATGTGCCATTCTCGGTGTAGCAATAATATAGTCTAATGACCTATCCGGTGAGCATTTAAGTTCGGTATCGCTATAAGAAGAGCCGGAAAAGACTCTGCCCGGTGCTTTAAGCAGACGCTTTGCATTTGCTTCCTTTACCTTTTGCACAACCTCAAACAATCTCGATCTGCCGGAAAGACCGTATGCTTTTAGAGGAGGAGATACGGCCAGACAGATGGTTTTTTCAGTACGGCTTGCATCGGCAACAACAAGATTAGTGTCCAATGGATCAAGTCCTCGTTCCATACACTCTACCGAAGCATAAAACGATTTTAAATCAATTGCTATATAGGTTCTGTTTTTCATGCTTATCTCCTTCACCTCCTCTGAAAAAGTTACAACAATTAATAATATCATTACCACATCGCAGTTATAAATCCTTGCGTTTGGATATTTTATATAATTTTATTCATCTAATTATATCACAAAATTTCATTTTTTCGATGTCAATTTCAGATTGGATATAACTTAAAATATTGCTTACCTAAAAATGGTTAGTTGATTCGTCCTTTATCTTTACAGGATTTCCAGACTTTTTTACCTTGCTTTCTTCTTCCTGCTTGCCGTCTATATACTCTCGCACATTAGCAGGGACATATTTTTCGTACAGTTTTTGCACTTGTTCAGTCAATTCATCTTCTAATTTTGACTCCTTTTTCTCCATATATTGCTTAACGGCTCTAAGCTTTTCAGCATCAACGCTGATTCTCACGATATCTTTTTTCATCTATAGGCTGTCTCCTTTCCAAATAAATTAATAATATGATTACATGCTTTGCTCCATTCCTTGGCCTTGTTCATTCTCTTGTTCTGTTGTTCCTACAGTTTCTTCAGGACTTCCGGAAGCTGCTTGGTATTCTGTACTTTGTCTTCTGCCACCCCTGCCCCTTCCGCGAGGTGTACTTCTTTCAGTTGATTCAGAATCATCAGGACTAATAGCAGCAGATTCTTCAGTCTGTATTTCCTGCTCCTCATCGTTTCTTTCAAGATATCTTCTTGTAACTGCCGGAACATGCTTTTCATAAATATTATCTACATGCTTTTGCAATTCTCCTTCTACAGTCAATTCTTTTTCTTTCATATAAAATCGCAAAGCATCCAATTTCTCCTTTGCAAATTCTATTTGCAATTTTTCCATTTCTACACTCATCTTTTCCTCCTTATAAATCAAATCCTAAAAATACATTCCGTGGCTGTGCTTCTATTTCTTCTCCTATAAACTCCTGAATCTCTTCAAATCTTACTGTATATTTTACACTTGTTCACCTGTAAGGGATATAAATTCCCCATCACCGCTATTTACAACAATAAAAAAAGGACCGATAATTATATCTCTTCCGAACTTTCTGCTCAGCTCCATTCCATTCATTTTTCATTCATCATTACATACTAAAATTCAATTACCAGCTAAATATTCCTTCAACTTCCTTCCATATTCCTCCCAAGTTATTACTTATTTCCTTTTCATATGACATCCATTTCATATTCACTGTAGTATCACAATAAAGTCGCAAAATGTGCAATAAAGTTATGAACTGAGAAATGAATGATTATTTATTAAACATTCATGAGTTTTCATAAAAAATCAGTATCCTTTTATTTCTGGATACTGATTTTTTGCGAAGTTATTTATGGTAGCCGTTTCATCTTAATATTTTTCACATTTTCAGTGTATCTGTGAAAGATGTCTGCCATTTAGGTACTGGTAGATAAAGTATCTAGTAAGAGCAAATTTCTACCTATTTTTCTCTGTAATAAATTAATCTGTCTTCTGTTTCTTTGCTCTGACAAATTCAATTGATTCTTTTCCGCTCAGGTGTTCTATTTCCAGTTCTATCATGCATACAGCCTTAATTTCCTTGTCTATTGCAGCTGCAATATGTTCCTTCGGCATCTGTGCAGAATATTTCTCTGTCAATAACTCCAGTGCTTTTCTTCGTTCTGAATCATCCTCAATGATGCGTGCTTTTCCAAAAGCAATCACACTTCTGAAATAGGTGGTGTATTCCTCCGGTACAATTTGGTCTTCGTCAATAACGCAAAATGATACTTTTTGATTTTTTGTAATAGAATCTAATTTATGCCCCGATCTTGCCGAGTGAAAAATAATTTTATTATCATGGTAGACATAGCTGATTGGCACTGCATAGGGATAATCATTATCTCCCGACACAGCCAGTACTCCCGCAGTTCCGCGATTTAAAATTGCAATGCTTTCCTCTGTGGTTAATACTTGATTTTTACGACGCATTTCTCTGAACATATATGTCTCCTTTCGTTTATATGATTTCTATCTCTTTATTTTCAATATCAAGAACTGAGATTGTGCATATTCCGCCTAAATTCTTCTGTACTGCTTCAGCTAGTTCATTCAAGGCATTATTAAGTGCTTCAATTCTACTTTCATCCACCAGCTCAATACAAAGGAACGCATTTTTTGTATTTTCTGTAAGCATTGTTCTCACAGATTCACGCCAGTTCCAGCATCGGCAGATGGCGCCTGCATCATCCTTGTATACAACCTCTCCTTCGTAGGGAGGTGCACTTTCGTCAGAGCCCAGTGTAATGAAATCCTCACCTCCGACAGCACGTGTCAATCGGATATCTCCTGCAAATGTATCGATATCCTCTCCGCCGCACGGCAGTGCGTATCGAAGTGAAACAGAGTTATAAATATCCACCAGTGGATTGATAGTACCGATGTGATTTCCGTTATCCACACGTTTAAGCAGAGCTTCAATAGAAGAACGAGCTCCCTTTTTTGTTTTAAATCTTTGCAGAGCTTCACGCCACACACGAATTACATCATTTTTACTGAAATCCGGGTCAGGTAAATGCTTGGTTACCTCTTTTTCTGCATCAAGCAGTAATGCCTGATACTGATTTTCATCCACTATTTTATTATCAATATTTTTACATACAACAATCCCAATCCTTGCATTCGGAAACAGCTCCCAAAATGCGTCTTCGATCACAAACCTTGTCATCACTTTCCTCCTTAATAAAATTAAAGCCATAGGAAATATCAGTCAATATCTCCCAGGCTTTTATCCCTCCGTGTACACAGTAACTGTGTGTTTTCTCTCGGACCTGCCAGTCAGACTGCGGAACCCTAGAAAACTTGAATATATTTAAATCATAATTAACATTTGAAAAATATAGTCCGATTTTAGCATAATATTAAAATCAAGTCAATATTATTCATCTATTCCTGTAAGCCGCAAGCTGCAAATGCCTGCTGCAAATCCTCAATTAAGTCTTCTTCATCTTCTAATCCTACACTGAACCGGAAGAATCCATCCTGAAAAATCTTGGGATAATGAGGCAGCTTATCACTGAATTTATCATAATATACTATCAGACTCTCAATATCTCCCAACGATACTGCATGAGTAACCAGTTTTAATTCATTCAGAAATTTTTGATGTATTGCTTCATCACCCCTGATGTCAAATGCGATCATCCCGGAATACTCATCTTGCATCAGTTCCTTTGCAAGGCTATGCTGGGGATGACTCTCCAGACCCGGATACCAGATAAAGCGAACTGCCGGACTTTTTTCCAAAAATTCAGCCACTGCCATGGCAACACGGCTGTGCTGCTTCATACGCATAGGAAGTGTTGCCAGTCCTCTTGAAATCAACCATGCATTAAAAGGACTTAATACTCCTCCGAAATTTACCAGAGCAATTTCCTTTATTTTATTCAGCAATTCCTTTCTCCCCAGCACACAGCCTCCTAATGAATCCCCATGACCATTGATATACTTTGTCATACTGTGGATTTCCAGATCTGCACCTAAGTGAAGAGGATATGTGTTTATGGGTCCTGCAAATGTTGCATCTACAGAAAGCAAAGCACCTGCAGAATGTGCCAAATCAGCAATTGCTTGTATGTCACTAATTCCTGTTGTAGGATTACCGGGTGTTTCTATATGAATTAAGCGTGTATTTGGGCGAATCGCAGCACGTACGGCATCTGTATCAGTTGAATCCACAAAGTCTACCTCTATATTATATTTCTCCGGCAGATATTTGCGGAACAACAAGTTTGTCGCACTGTAGCAGACCTCAGAGATGATTGCATGATCACCCGCATTTAGAAATGGTATAAACACACCGGTAAGAGCTGCCACACCGCTTGCAAATACCGCACAGTCTTCTGCACCGGTTAAAGCACAAAGCTTAACCTGTAAAACCATTTGGTTGACATTTCGGTTCCGGGCATAAATATTGCTCTCTGTTCCACTCCAATCCACAGGTGTGCCGTCTGTGGGTATACGATAGTTTGAAGTCATGTAAATAGGTTCATTGATTGCACCAAAGGTATCATCCCTACGAGCGCCACCATGTACGGCAAGGGTTTGTGCTTTCATTGATTTATTCATTTATTTTCACTCCTTATACTTCATTTCCTTAAATACATAGTAGCATAGCATCATCAATCTGTAAAACAAATGGTTTCGATTATGCCAATCAGATTTAATGATTGATTTGATGAGTAATATATTGTACTATATAATTATATTAAATTCGGAGGATACGATGGAAATCAGGAATTTAAACACTTTTTTGAAAGTAGCTTCACTGCGGAACTTTACACAGGCAAGCAGAGAGCTGGGCTACTCCCAGTCAAATGTAAGCGCTCATATCCAACAGTTAGAGAATGAAATAGGAATGCCTCTGTTTAACAGAATAGGGCGCAGTGTTTCCTTAACTCAATATGGTGAAGAGCTGTTGCCGTACGCGCACCAGATTGTATCCACCGCATTGCAGATTGACGGTTTGTTCAAATCAGATGAAGCACTCAGCGGAACCATACGAATAGGTATGGTGGAATCTCTTTTTAATCTGCTTATGGAAAATACTGTTATTAAATACCATAAGCGATTTCCACGGGTGAAGATAGAGCTGAGTGCTGATGCCACATCAACATTAAAGGACAATTTGCAGCATGATCTGATAGATGCAGCCTGCCTGATAGATGCTCCGTTGCCCGGGACGGATTGGCATTGCTGGCATAAGTTTGATGTTCCCATTGTGGTTATTGCCAATTCGTCACACCCGCTTTCTGACAGGAGCAAAGTAAGGCTTAAGGATTTATCCGGACAGGATTTTATTTTAATGGAAGAATTGGCACCATACACTGTTCATTTTCAACGCATCATGGCAAGTCATTATATTGAATATAATTCTTTTTTGAAGCTTCAGAGTGCAGATATGGCACGAAGTCTGGTTGAAAAAGGTAGCTTCCTGTCAGTTCTGCCGCTATATTCTGTGCAGGATTCGGTCAGACAAGGAAGATTAAAAATTTTTGACATACCTGAATTGGAGCATATTCAATCAGTACAGATTATTGTCCATATCAATAAAGCAATAACGCCCTAGCTCAAAGGCTTTATGGAGGAGCTTAGGGATGTGCTCCAAAAGGTTATTGCTATATGATAATAAACTCTGAAATAATTCGAATATTACAAGACTTGAAGTAAAAAAATCTCCCTTTCAAATCTCTAAATAGATTTTGATCCATATTTTCTCCTCTCAATATACTTGAATTTTATGAATGAGCCAATCAGATGTGAATGTCAATTAAATTTTTTCAGTTTTTGACAAATAATTTTTTACAGTTATGACCACATATTAAATGAATAAATTTAAATAATAAATGAATATATAAGTTGTGAATTATACCGCCCTGTGAATC
>JAEXUD010000020.1 GCA_023453025.1 Bacillota bacterium | reverse complement strand
GATATGTATATATTTACATTTGAAGAATGAGATTATTTCAACGAATATTTAGCTGTTATGAAATGGAGATGCACTTTATGAAGAAAAACCTAAAAATCCATGACCTCATTTTGAATATATATACGATATTTTAGTCGTCAAGGGTTTTCAGAACCGCCAGTCTTGAAACCGACATTGAATATGCTTTTGAAAATTTATAAAAATATTCTCTTGTCATTACAACCTTCGAGCTTGATTAAAATTCTATAACCCTGGTCTCATCTCCCGAGCGGTGTATTTTATGGATATTACGTGTATTTACAGTAACTCCGATGCAGCATTTAGCAAAATACTTTCTGTTGATTTCGGTATTTACCTTTCCTATATTCTTTGAAATAATTTCCTTCTCTCCGTTTGTCAGGTGCATTGCTGTGGATTTGATAAATGGTGAATATCGTAAGAAATTTTGCTTTCCTTAAGGGAGTTTTGCAATGCTTCTTCCAGGATTTTACGCTCCTCAGCACTGCCGTACAGCAATATATTCAGCATAAACATAACTCCTGTATAGTATTATTATCATTGTATTCTTCAATATATAAATTGTTACAGCTTGTTTTATTTAGAGTACCTTATGTATTTTAAAAAATTCAATATTTATAGAAATGATATGAGAAAATTATTTTTCTCATATAAAATAGAAAACGTGATATATCTTTTTTATTATATTCATGGTAAAATAGTGAAAATTGAAACAATGCGGTGATAGGCGACATCCTATTGTAAAATGGGGAGAAATTATTGTTCGCTATGAAAATGGCGTCGGTGTTGTAAAACCGGAGCGTTATTCCAATTTATTTTGGAGGTAGATTATGACTGAGCAACTTACAAGGGCTAAAGAAATTTTTATATATAGTCGATAAAATTTGACTTTATCGAAGGAGGGCTTTAAAAATGAGTGTGTTTTTTTACGGCTGCATTACAATGGATGGCTATCTTGCTGACAAAAATCATAACTTGGATTGGCTTTATCAAACTGGTTCAATAGAAGAAACTGGCTATGAAAGCTTCTATAAAAACATGGATATTACTATAATGGGCAGAAGAACATTTAATGAAATTGAAAACGTAGAGAATATCGGCAGTCTTTATCCGACTACCAAAAATTATGTTTTTACACATGCCGAAAGCTTATCAGTCAGGGGATTTATTCCTATAAATTGTGATGTTGTTGATTTTGTGAAACAAACAGATAGAGATAAAAACATTTGGATTGTTGGAGGCAACACAATATTAGCTCCGCTGATAAACAATGATATGGTTGATAATATGATAATACAGATTGCTCCTGTATTATTGGGGGGAGGAATACCATTATTTTCGCAAAAAGAAATGTTGAAGCGATTTTGCCTGAAAGAAGTAAAAAAATATGGACAATTCGCAGAATTAATTTATAGTAAAATATAGGTATTTCATTTGAGATAGGAATAGGGAAATAATACTCTTCAAAGAATACAACAATCGGGAAGATGTCGATAATTTCATGGAAATGAATGATGAAGAGGAGAAGGAAAGTACGCATAAAGGAGAGGAATATGACAATGGAAGAAAAAAATAACAAACAGAATCAAAGCATACAAGGAGCATCACCATTCACTCAAACTTATTTTCACGGAACAAAGGCAGACTTAAAAGTTGGCGATTTAATTGAAGTTGGTTTCAACTCAAACTATGGACAGAATAAAAATGCTAAATACATTTTCTTGTCTGCCACATTAGATGCTGCGATTTGGGGAGCTGAACTTGCCGTTGGTGAAGGACGAGAAAGAATTTATTTAGTAGACCCGACAGGGAAAATTGAAGACGACCCCGATTTAACGGACAAAAAATTTCCAGGTAACCCAACTAAATCTTATCGTTCCACTGAACCATTTAGAGTCGTAGGGGAAGTTTCGGTTTGGCAGGGGCATATAACCGAGCAAGTCAAAGCAATGAAAGACGCATTAGAGAGACTCAAAGAACAAGGAATTAATTCGCTGAATGACTAAAAAATTGGCGATACAAACCAAAGAGAAGGCAGGGTCATTCAAGACAGACTGCTTCAATCAGAATTAAATACTCCTTAAAAAAGAATATGTCAAGCATTTTAAAAAATGTCCTAAAAGAATTCAAACAAAAGCACCAAAAATCATAAAGAAAATGGTGCTTTTAAAATTATTCTAATATTTATCAATAGACAATTAAATTATTGACAGCAGGAACCCATTTAATATGAAAAACAGGCTCAGAGGCAGGCTCCACCATCTGGTCAAACCCGGACCAGATGATAGAGCCTGCGGCACTCTCGTGCCAGCCTATCATATTAAACCCCTACTGTAAATAAATGAAGTGCCGTGATAAATATTCATTTAAATTTGGTACAACAAATAGCCCTACATAAAATAGATTCAAAAATGAGTTAACTAACCTTTTTAGCTCTATGAGATTGACTTTCTAAGTACTTTTCAAATGAAGATTTTCTCCAAGGATGATTCATTGGAGGTATGTACTTTTTCTTTGGTCTTTCGTTCGACATTTTAAAGTCAAAATTCATAGAAAAACGCATATGTGTAGGAATTTCATCGAGTGAATATACTTGTTCATTTATACAGCCGAATAGTTGACCATCAAAAGCTTTAATAACCATGCAATAGGTGCCTTTGTAATAGTAAACTGGAATTCCATTGACATTTATAGGTCTAAAGTATTTCTTTTCGAATTTAATGCAATGACCATTATCAACTTTTCTTTCTGTAAGAACAGCTAAAGTCAAATTAATTTTTTCATTATCAGGTTGTTTTTCAAACACAGATTTGATATTATCTATAGGTAAAGCAAATTGTTTATTGAATTTTTTTATGTAGGAGTTCAAAAATTCATTGGCTTGATCAATTGTGCTTATACCAGCCAATCTCATTTCGATTATGAGGCGAGATTGCAATGTTTGGAACATTCGTTCCACACGCCCTTTAGCTTGGGCTACACTGCTGGTTTTAATCTCGATTCCAAGTTGCTTGCAGGCATAACCGAATTGAGTGAAAGTATCCTCTTCAATAGAAGGGGATTTTTTCTTTGTATACTCAAATACCGTACGCCTATCAGTATAAAACATATATGGAATGCCATATTGAGTTAGTATCTGATGCAAAACATTGTAATAACCATTTAATGTCTCCTGACCATCAAAATATGCTCCTAAAATGGAACCTGTAGCATCATCTACAGCTATGTGAAGCTGGCATTTATCTTGTCCGAACCAATTATGTAAAGAAGCATCCATTTGAAGCATTTCTCCAAAGAAAGCGCATCTAGGTCTTCTTGGGTGTGCATCCTGTATATCAATGATAATATTTTGTAATGCAGTTACTTCTTTTTTTGATTTTGCAGCCTTTTGTAATTTTTTTAATTTCTTGGTTATATTTTTTCTGGTTGCTCGTGTCGCTCTTGGTGATAAGACGTATTCATCCATGAGTATGGTTCTAATTGTACTTGTTGAAATTTTAATATTTTCATGTTTTTCTAACAGTTCAGAGTAATGTGTAAAATTAGCATCTTCATATTTTGTACGATAAAGTTCAACTACATTCTTTCTTGTTTCATCTTCTAATGTGTGAATGGGTTTCCTTCCCTTGTTGCCATGAATAAAGAATTCCTTTCCTTTTTCTTTATAACATTTAATCATTCTATTTACATGTCTAACGGTGCAATCTAATTCAACAGCTGCTCTTTGCTTATTTCCATCTGTTTCTACTAATTTTTTTATAGTGATATATTTTTTGTCTTCATCCATTGTCAGTATTACCTTTCTCATTCTGTCTCCTCATTTTTGTCATGAGGTTTTATTATACTATACTTTTTTTATTTGGGACATAATCAATTGTGATATACTAAGACATTATCATAAATCAATCAGAGAATTAAATACTCCTTAAAAAAGAATATTGACATTAATTATTTATTATTGTAATATATATAATACCACATAGTTAGCGAAAACTAACTCGAGGAGGTGATAAAATGTCATATAACAAATTAACTGTATCGCAGGTTAAATATCTTATTGCTATTTATAATATAAATACTTCAAATGTAAGCCTGTCAGAAGTGGCAACGTCTTTGGAGGTCAGCAAATCCAGTGCTCATAAAATGCTTGCTACAATGGAAAAGATAGGTTTGGTTGAAAAAGAAGCATATGGAGATATAAGCCTTACGAAGAAAGGAATCAGTTGTGCAGAGGAAATCAGAAGGGATTATTTAAGAATAATGCGTTTCTTTGTTGATAGTTTAGAGATGTCTCCCAACATAGCAAATAAAGATGCTGTGAATTTTATATCCAGCATGTCAGAAGATTTAGTTGAAAAGTTCATTGAAAATATTAACTCAAAAAATGAAGAAATAAATATTGACAGAGATATCAGCACTTCTACCATAAACGTTAAGGATATAGCAATAGGTGAAGGGTGCTATGAAGTTCCTTTCAAATTACTGAAATATGATGAAAAAACAGTATCCATGGGAAATAAAGCTCTTATTCATCCGTGCATTATGGATATTTCTGATGAAAAAGCAATAATTATGATAAGACCCAAAAAAATAACACATAAATCTTTAAGTGGAATGTATTTAAGCGGAAGGCTTAGCCGATTATGCTACTGGAATGGACAAAGATATTTAGATGCAAAGGTTGGGGATGATCTGTTTTTAATACCCATATATGATATTAATCCGCAAAATGATGAGTTAGGGGTAATTATAAACGGAAAATTACGTTTGAAAGTTTATGCTTCTGTAGGTATTTTTAACATGCCAGCTTCGGAGGCAAAACTAAGATTGAATTTTGCTTCGAGGAAAAAAATAGTAAAGCTAGGTAGAAAAGATGTCAATGAAAAAATAAATACTATTGACAGATTTAATTTTGTGATATAAGATGACCATATAAAGTTAGTGACAACTAACGAATGAAGGATAAATTACCGCGGCAGTTTTTTTAATAAAACTAATTAAAATAATAAATTACAATGAAAATTACATAATATGTTTGTGAGGAATGATGGTTGCATCATTCCTCACAGTGGTTTAAGGGGTGTTTCGTTGGGCTAACATTTCTTCGGACCAGATTAAATAATATTTTATTATTATTTTCCGCATGACAATAGACAAAAAAGGATGTAAATAAATGATTAGAATGAGGCTTTTTGAATTAGTAAAAAACTCAAAAAGATATCTGGCAGGAACAGTGCTTGTAAATTGGATAAGCTTGTTATGCAGTATTGTGCTTATAATTATCATAGGGAAGATTTTACAAGGAAGCATATACAGGAATCTGTCAATATATAATTACGGTGTACAAGGGGTGATAATAACCATAGCAATAGCAATTCGCCTGCTGTGCAGTAAACTATCTGCTGTTATAAGCCATAAGGCAACTGCAAATGCAAAAAAAACTCTTAGATTAGAGTTGTTTGAAAAAATACTGAAAATGGGCATATCCTATTCAGATAAAATATCAACATCAGAAGCCATTCAGCTTTCAGTAGAAGGTGTGGAGCAACTGGAGATTTATTTTGGAAGATACTTGCCCCAGTTATTTTATAGTATTGCTGCGCCATTGACACTATTTGCAGTTTTGTATTTTATAAATTCAACTTCAGCAATTGCGCTGCTTTTATGTGTTCCGCTGATACCTGCTTCTATTATTGTCATAATGAAGTACGCAAAAAAACTATTCGGGAAATACTGGGGACAATATATGGACTTGGGAGAAGACTTTCTTGACAATGTTCAAGGGCTTACAACCTTGAAAATATATGAAGCAGACGAGTATAAAAACGGTAAAATGAATGAAATTGCTGAAAGATTCAGGATAATAACTATGAAGGTTCTGCGGATGCAGTTAAATTCCGTTACTATGATGGACATAATTGCATATGGCGGAACAGCAGTAGGAATTATTACGGCAATCATGGGGCTTGCCGCAGGAAGTATGGAAATATGGGGAGCATTTACAATTATTATGCTTTCATCAGAATTCTTTATTCCTCTGAGGCTTTTAGGCTCTCTCTTCCATGTAGCCATGAACGGAATGTCTGCAAGTGACAAAATGTTTGAAATATTGGATTTAGATGAGAGGGAAACCCAAAATGGAAAATATGCAAAAGAGGATATATCTGTCCGAAATCTTTCCTTTTTCTATGAGGAAGAAAGACAGATACTAAATGATATAAATATGGAAATACCAGTGGGAAGCTTTACCTCCATAGTAGGACAGTCAGGCTCAGGTAAAAGCACTATAGCAGGTCTGCTCATGGGTACAATTAAAAACTACAAGGGAAGTATAAAGATAGGAAAAACCTCCCTTAGGGATATTCCCGAAAATGAAATTATGGAAAATATAACACTTATAAGCCATAACAGTTATATTTTCAAAGGAAGTATAAAGGACAACCTTCTGATGGGCAAAAGGGATGCCGGACGGGAAGAGATGGAAAAAGCCCTTAAAAAAGTTAATTTGTATGATTTTGTAAAAGCAAAAGGAGGACTTGAATTTAAAATAAGAGAACAGGGTTCCAATTTGTCAGGAGGTCAGAGGCAAAGACTTGCGCTGGCAAGGGCACTTCTCCATGAAAGTGACATATATATATTTGATGAAGCAACATCAAACATAGATACAGAAAGCGAAAAAAGTATTATGACAGTTATTCGTGAGCTTTCCGGTAAAAAAACAGTTATTCTGATATCTCACAGATTAGAAAATGCTAAGGAATCAGATATTATATATGTTTTGGATAAGGGAGTTATTGTGGAGCAGGGTAATCATTGGGACCTTATAATGGAAGGAGGATACTACTCAAAATTATATGGAAATCAAAAAAGTATTGAAGAATATGCCGGAGGAAAAGTTGCTTATGCGTAGGGGAGGAATAAATATAATTAAAAGATTGATTGTTCTCATAGATTCCCTGATACCGGTAATGATTTGTACCATTTTATCAGGAGTGGCAGGATATTTATGTGCCATAGCCATACCGGTATTAGGAGGTGCGGGAATACTCAAAGTGCTGGGTCTCGGCGCAGGCAACACAAGCCTTAAAACTATATTTACAGCAATTGCGGCATGCGCCTTGCTGAGAGGGCTGCTGCATTACGGCGAACAGCTATCTGGGCATTACATAGCATTCAAGGTGTTGGCAATACTTAGAGACAAAGTTTTCAAAGCTTTACGGAATCTTGCTCCGGCTAAAATGGAAGTGAAAGAACAAGGGAATTTGGTTTCCCTCATAACAAGTGATATTGAGCTTTTGGAAGTGTTTTATGCACATACTATAGCCCCTGTTGCCATAGCCCTGATGGTTTCCGCCATAATGATAATTTTTATAGGAAGCTACAACATTATTTTTGGATTAATTGCCGCATTTGCGTATTTTACTGTGGGAGTTATAATTCCGGTTGTAAATTCCCGTACAGGCAGAGAAAAGGGAAATGAATACAGGAAGATTTTCGGTAAGGCAAGCAGTTTCTGTCTGGAAAGCCTTAGAGGAATGAAAGAAAGCATACAGTATAATTATGGATACAAACATCTGGACAGTATTGAAAGTATGACAGAAGAATTAAATGAACAGCAAAAGAAGCTTAAAAATCATGAAGGATCAGCAAAAGCTTTAACAGATGGGTCAATATACTTGTTTTCAATGGCAATACTGTTTCTGGGAATCTATATGATGGAGCATAATATCATAGAATTTGGCGGAGTTTTAATTCCGACAATGGCAATGTTCAGCTCCTTTGGTCCTGTAATAGCTTTGAGCGGCCTTTCAAACAGCCTGGTACAGACATTTGCAAGTGCAGATAGGGTTTTGGATATATTGGATGAATCTCCGATGACACCGGAAGTAAGAGATGGTAAGGATGTGGAGTTCTACAACACTGAATTTGACGATGTAAGCTTTGCCTATGATAATGAAAATATATTGGAAAATATAAATATTTGTATAAATGAAAATGCAATAGTAGGCATCTCGGGGAAAAGTGGTTCGGGGAAATCAACTCTATTGAAGCTTCTCATGAGATTCTGGGATACAGGAAAAGGAAGTATACAAATTTCAAATGAGAATATAAAAAACATAAATACAAAATGCTTGAGAGCTATGGAAAGCTACATGACGCAAGAAACATTTCTATTTAATGATACAGTAGAGGGAAATATTAAAATAGGAAATTTAAAGGCAAGCATGGATGATGTGATTGATGCAGCCAAGAAAGCTTCGGTTCATGAATTTATTATGACATTGCCAAAGGGATATAAAACAAATGTAGGAGAGCTGGGAGACAGACTTTCAGGAGGAGAAAAGCAGCGTTTGGGTCTGGCAAGAGCCTTCCTGCACAATGCTTCTGTAATGATATTAGATGAACCCACAAGCAATCTGGACAGTTTAAATGAAGCTGTTATACTTAAATCCCTCAGGGAAAATTCCTGCAATAGCACTGTAGTATTAGTTTCCCACAGAAGCTCCGCATTAAAAATTGCTGATGAGCTGTATGAATTGAAAATGGGGAGAATGTCATAATGAAAAGTAAAATAGAAGAAGAAAAACTCATGATAGATCAAATGATTATGATTTATTGTAAGGGGTACAAGCATACAGCTTCTCCTCCCTGCCGGAAATGCAGGGAGCTTATGGAATATGCTCATAAGAGGCTGGACAGCTGCAGATTTGGAGAAAACAAAGGGTTTTGCGCCAACTGCCCCATACATTGTTACAAGCCGGATATGAGAGCAAAAATTAAAGAGGTTATGAAATATTCCGGTCCAAGAATGTTGTTTAAAAATCCGGCAGCAGTTATAAAACACATTATAGAATCACGTTATACAAAATATTTTAAATAAACTGCAGATGGAGTTTTACAATATATAAATCTAAAATTATGTTAGTCATGACTAACTAAAAATGAGGAGGTAAAAAATAAATGTATTTTAAATCATTTCTATGTCGTTTGTTCCCTAAACGACACAACAAAATTTAAGCAGGGAAAAATATAACAAATCAAGGAGGATTTATGAGAACACCTACAAATAAGCTTCTCAGCATGCTGATGGCGATTATGATTATAATATCTTCAGCAATACCTAATTTCGCATATGCTTATGAAGGGGAACAGGAGCTGGAAGACGGAGTATATGAAGTTGATGTATACGGCTGGCACGAAACACAGGATAAGGCATCAATGATGGCAAATTGTCTTGACAGAAAAGCGGTATTGGAAATAGCAGACGGAGAAATAACGGCAACAATTAAATTTGTTCCAACAAGCATAATGGGACTCCCGGTGACAGGAGCAGACATAGCAGAGGTTTGGCCGGAGCCTGCGGGAACCCTGACGACTGGAACCGGAATAACAGGAACAGTGAATGAAGAAGAAAGCAGCAATACATTCACATTTGAATTGAGTACGTTAGAATTACCTAAGCTGTCAATGGCAGTAGCTCCTATGAATAATGCTATAATGACGATACGACTGAACTTTGATATGGAAACACTTACTGAAATAACAGAACAGGAGCCGGAGCCGATACAATTAGAAGATGGCAAGTATGAAATAGATGTATACGGCTGGCATGAAACACAGGATAAGGCATCAATGATGGCAAATTGTCTTGACAGAAAAGCGGTATTGGAAATAGCAGACGGAGAAATAACGGCAACAATTAAATTTGTTCCAACAAGCATAATGGGACTGCCGGTGACAGGAGCAGACATAGCGGAGGTTTGGCCGGAGCCTGCAGGAACCCTGACGGCTGGAACCGGAATAACAGGAACAGTGAATGAAGAAGAAGACAGCAATACATTCACATTTGAATTGAGTACGTTAGACTTACCTAAGCTGTCAATGGCAGTAGCCCCTATGAATAATGCTATAATGAGCATACGTTTGAACTTTGATATGGAAACACTTACTGAAATAACAGAACCGGAACCAACATATGAAGTGAAAGTAGTTGCAGGAGCAAATGGAACTGTAAATACGGCAGGTGGAACATATGAAGCAGGTGAAGAAATAGAAATAACAGCAACACCGACAGAAGGATATAAGTTTAAAGACTGGACAGTAACAGGATTAGGTACAGTAGCAGATCCAGCATCAGCAAGCACTATATTTATAGTAGGTGCAGGAGAAGGAACAGTAACAGCAAACTTTGAGGAAGAAGCGATAGCGCCTGTATTCCCATCCGAAGATGGTATATACGAAATTGGTGTCAAAGGTTGGCATTCAACTCTAGATGATTTTTCTCCAATGAAGGATGCACTTGATCCAAAAGCTACGCTAAAAATAGAAAATGGGAAAATGACCGTAACTATTAAGTTTATTCCAGCAAATATATTTGGTTTTGAAATTGATGGTAGTGAGGTTGAAGAAGTTTGGCCTGAACCTTCTGTAGGTGAAGTTCTTGTAAAAGGAGAAGGTCTAAAAGGTGTATTTAACGAGGCAGATGGGAGTCAAAGCTTTACATTTGAGCTAAGTACACTAGAGCTTCCGAGACTAGGTGCATTTGTAACAACGATGGGCTCTGCTCCAGTATTAAGACTCAACTTTGATAAAGGAGACTGGGAGAGAATTGGAGACTTACCAACAGACGAGCCTAAGGAAGACGAGCCGAATTTAGAAGAACCGGAGGAACTTCCGTCTGAAATTGTACAGCCGTCAGAAAAAGATAATGTTGTTATTTTAGACAAAGAAACTTTAAAAACATGGATAGATAACAAGACTGAAGAAGAAAAAGGAACATTGGCAGTTGCAATACCGGTTCAAAAAGGAACTGAAGGCAGCGTAGATGGTATAATTGTTATACCGGTGTCTGTACTTCAAAGCCATATTGGTGACGGTGTAAATAGTTTACAAGTCCTGATTGAAAAGATTTCAAGTGAAGATGAAGCTGGGGCAGAAGAAGCATTACCGGAAAATACGACTA
This sequence comes from Bacillota bacterium, assembly GCA_023453025.1. Lineage (GTDB taxonomy): Bacteria > Bacillota > Clostridia > Tissierellales > Sedimentibacteraceae > Sedimentibacter. Next base: position 41,611 of record JAEXUD010000020.1, on the reverse strand, counting down.
TTTTACAAGATTTTGATGTGAAATTAATAAAGGTTTTTGATGCGGATACAGAAGAGGTTCATGATTTAAATGGTAAAGTTAAAGTTGTAATCGAATTGACAGATGCTCAGGCGGCAGAAATATCTGAAGGAACACCGGGATTATATTACTACAATCCATCTGCAAATGAACTGGAAAACATGAATGCAGATTTTGAAGGTAATACTGTTACTTTCTACACAGAACACTTTAGTGCATATGTAGTAGCAGTTACAAAGACTGACGACAGTGATAACGGAGGCAATGACGGTGGCGGAACTGTAACAGACCCCGAACTGGATCCGGACAATTTAGCAGACGGCAGATATACAATTAAAGCCGAAGCTTTGAAAGAAAACGACAATTCGAAGTCAATGGCTCATGGATTGATAGTTCAACCGTTACAGCTTGATGTAGACGGTGGACAAATTTGGGTGTCAATGTTGTTAAAGAGTACCGGAGAGTATCCGCTGGAAGAAGTAAAAATGTTATTGTACAGGGATAAATCCGGAAACTATAAAAAAGCCGATTTGACATATAATTCTTCAAGCCAGACAATTGTGTTGGAATTTCCGACAAATTCACTTACAGAAGAGCAATATATGCAGGTGGATGTACCAATAGTAACTGATGCCATAGGAAAACAAACATTCAGATTAATATTTGATACGGACACTCTGAAAAAAGGCGGGTCAATGAAAGATCCTTCTTCAGTATCATCGGTTACAATTAACGAATTTATAATTAAAGCATCAGCCGGAGATGGAGGAACAATTACTCCAAGCGGAGATGTAAAAGTAACAAAAGGTGAAGATCAGGAATTTCTAATTAAAGCCAATGAAGGATATAAAATCAAGTATGTTATTGTTGATGGAAAATCTGTTGGAGCTGTAGAAACATATACATTTAATGATGTTCAAAAAGGAGCAACCATCAGTGTATCATTTGAAAAAACTGACGGTGTGAACCTTGCAGAATTTACTGATATTGTAGGGCATTGGGCTGAGAATGTAATAAAAATTGTTGTCGAAAAGGGACTGCTTGTAGGAACAGGCGATAATAAATTCAGTCCGGATATGGAAGTAACAAGGGGTATGTTGGTTACAGTATTAGGAAGATTAGCAAATGTAGATGTCAGCAGCTATGAAAGCTTAAAATTTGCTGACGTGGACTTTGCACAATACTATGCGAAATCCATTGCGTGGGCAGCTGAAGCCGGTATTGTTGCAGGAGTATCAGATGATAAATTTGCTCCGGATACATCAATAACTCGTGAGCAGCTAGCGGTAATTATTATGAACTATGCAAAATTTGCAGGAATTGATTTAACAGAAACAGATGAAAAAACTGAATTTTCAGATATGGATGAAATAAGTTCCTGGGCAAAAAGCAGTGTGCTTGATGCACAAAAATCAGGGCTTATAAATGGTAAAGAAAATAATAAATTTGATCCAAAAAGAACAGCTACAAGAGCAGAAGCTGCGGCAATCATTGTACGCTTGCTTGATATTGCAGAAGCTCAGCAGGATTAACAGAATTTAAGCTTGACATATTTCATCGCATTTCTGATTTGCTGCAGTTTCTAAGTATTTCATGATAAAGGGCTCATGAAATACAAGACAACTGTTGGCATCTATATAACAATTTCTGACAAAGCACCGTGAAACGTAAGACAATTGTATAGAGATGCGATGAAAGCATTCAAAAAGGAGTGTATTTTAATGAAAATAAAAATTGTAACGCTGATGCTTGCAGTAATTGTGATATTCTCATTCACAGCCGTCTACGGCTTTGAGGATGGTGCATACAGTGTGACAAACGCTACATCTTATGTAAATCCCGACACCGGAAAAACAGAAGATGGAGGAACTGATTTGAGCATCGGAAATCCAATGGCCAGAAGCATGACTCAAGAAATTATGCTCTATGAGGTTGATGGGGATAAGCAGTATATAACAATACGCATCGGGCTGAGCTCATACACAAGTGATATGCGCATCTCGGTATTGGATACGGAAAACAAAGACAGCGGATATCAGCCGGTGCCCTTCGATGTTGTAAAAACCAATAAAGAAACTGACACAACAGAATATAAAATTGAAGTAGACTCATTAAAGGTTCGTATCAGATTGACCTTTTATGTTTCCCCCATGAACAGAGATGTTATTTTCTTTGTTACTCCTGATGCGTCCACGGCAGCAGCTGACAACGGAGACTTTGCGGCTTCTGACAAGGTGCAGGTAGGCTATGGCGCGGCATTTTCGGGAGGAAATGCAGAAGAAGGCAAAATGCCTGTCATTGTAAAGGATTTGACAGGGGTTTCAGAGATAAAACCCGATAAACAGCCTGCTTCAAATAGTACATCAGATGGGGGCGAAGCAGCAAAGCCGGACAATCCGGAAGAAGCAATTCAGTCTGATGTTAATAAAGCTGCGGCGGTTGAAGGGGATAAAGATGACAGCAAAGTGTCAAAGACAGAGACGGATGCCGGTGCAGATACAAAGGCGGCTGCAAAAACAGATGACGATACAGATGCAAAGGCCGATGGGAATGCAAATATAGATAACATAGATGATAATGAAGTAAATGATTCCGAAGAAAGTATTGAAACGGCAGCTATCAGCGAACCGGCGACAAATAACGAAGATTTTCCTGAGAATGAAAAATCAGATGAAGAAATAGGGTTGACACAGTTTGACAGCGAAGGAAATCAAGTTGAGCAGTCTCCAAATCCTGAGATTTCGGGAAACAGCTATACTATGCCAATAGCAATTGGAGTACTGGTATTAGCAGGTATTTTTTATTTTATGGTTAGAAACAACAATCAAAAAAAGAAAAGAGATAGTGTAAAATGAAAAAAATTATCACACTAGTATTATGGTCGGTTATTATTTTGATATTGGCAGGATGTGCTGTAAGACAGACAGATATACAAGATGACAATCAAAATGATGATGTTAGAATAATCAGTACATCAGCACCTCTTTGCACTATTATGGATAAATTGGATTTAGACCTGGTCGGCGTGCCTGAGACAGCATTTGCAATTCCTGAGAGATACAAGGATGCTGCGATTGTAGGAGCACCCATGATGCCGGATTTTGAAATTATAAAGTCGCTGAATCCCACAGATGTTTTGACACCAAATGCATTACAAAGTGACTTGCAGCAGCATTACCAGAGTATAGGAGTGCCATCTACTTTTGTAAATCTATTGAGCCTTAATGGATTATTTAAAAGTATCGAAGGGCTTGGGAAAAAATATGACAGAGTAGAGCAAGCGAATGCTCTTATTCTTGAATATGAAGAATATATGTCGGAAATTAAAGAATACGTTAAGGGCAAAGAATCACCGGATGTATTGATATTATTTGGCTTTCCCGGAATGTATATGGTCGCGACAGAAAACTCATATGTAGGAAGTCTTGTAAACATAATGGGAGGAACAAATGTATTTGAGGATTCGGAGCCTTTTGTTTCGGTAAATACTGAAGAATTGATATTAAAAGATCCGGATATTATTTTGCGAGCTTCTCACGCAATGCCGGATGTTGTGTCAGCAGCATTTGCGCAGGAGTTTGAAGAAAATGACATATGGAAGCATTTTAGAGCTGTTCAGGAAGGCTGGGTTTATGATCTTGAGCACAATATGTTTGGAATGAGTGCGAACCTAAATTATAAACAGGGGCTGGAGCATTTAAAGAGGATTTTTTATGAGCAGGACTAGAGATAAATGGAAGAAAAACAGCTTATATTTTGCAATACTAAGTGTTATGCTGTTGCTGATGTTTTTTGGTGCAGTCAATACAGGCGGCATAAAAATCTCTTTTAGTGATTTATTCAGAGGCTTGTTTTTCCAGTATAACAGGGAAGTTGAAATTATTTTTGATTTGAGATTTCCCAGGATTGTCATAGCAATGCTGTCCGGAGCGGCACTTGCCGTGTCAGGAGTGCTGCTTCAAGCAGTAATGAAAAATCCTCTTTCGGATCCTGGCATTATAGGCATCTCGGCTGGGGCAGGTTTTTTTGCGGCTTTGGTTATATTGATTTTGCCAGGCATGTTTTTCTTTATGCCTCTATTTGCTTTTGTGGGAGGTATAATTGCTTGTGCTCTTGTGTATGGACTTTCGTGGAAATCGGGGCTCAGTCCTATTAGAATTATACTTGTGGGAGTTGCAGTAAATGCAGTGTTTTCGGGATTGTTAAAATCTCTTGGATATGTGAGCTCCGGAGTACAAAGCAGTATAATAACTTCAATTACCAACGCAAGTATTGCGATGAAAACATGGGAAGATGCAGGACTGCTGAAATGGTATGTGCTTATTGGACTCGTTTTGGCAATGTTAGTATCGGGAAGATGTAATATTTTATCACTGGAAGACAAAACTGTACGAAATTTGGGGGTGAATGTAAACTGGACCAGACTATATGTGTCCGGAATTGCCGTTCTGCTTGCAAGTATTGCGACAGCAGTCGCAGGGAGCATTAGCTTTGTTGGATTAATCGTTCCTCATATAGCCAGATTGTTGGTAGGGTCAAATCACAGAATATTGATTCCTTTTTCCATATTATCAGGTAGTTTTACGGTCTTGTTTGCAGATACTATTGGAAGGACGATTTTTTATCCGTATGAGATACCGGCATCTATTGTGATGGCAGTTGTAGGCGGCCCATTCTTTATATATCTGTTGAGGAGGAGCGAAAAGATTTATGGAAGTTAGAAATTTATCGTTTCAATATGACAAAAATCATGATGAAAATTTCGTATTAAAGGATGTGTCTGTAAAAATCCCCAAAGGCAAAATCACTACTCTTATCGGACCAAATGGTTGTGGAAAAACAACATTGCTTCATCTTATGACAAAAAATCTAAAACCCACATCGGGGGAAATATTGCTGGATAATATAGACTTGCGAGATATTAGTCTTAAAAAATTTTCGCGTAAGGTTACAATTGTACACCAGTACAATACTTCTCCGCCGGATTTAAGTGTAAAAGCTTTGGTTACTTATGGAAGAATTCCATATCGCTCATTCTACAAAGGTCTTTCAGATGAAGATGAGCAAATAGTTGAGTGGGCTATGAAAACAACTGAAATTGAGAAAATAAAAGATGAGAGAATTGACAGTCTTTCGGGAGGACAAAAGCAAAGGGTGTTTATAGCTATGGCACTTGCACAAAAAACAGAAGTTTTGTATCTGGATGAGCCGACAACATATCTTGATATACGCTATCAGATTCAGATATTAGAGTTAATAAAAAAATTAAATGAAGAATATAAAATGACAATTGTTATGGTGTTACATGACATTAATCATGCAATTTGTTACAGTGATGAAATTATTGGAATGAAAGATGGAAAGGTAGTATTTCAAGGAAGCAAAAACCAGGTTATAAACAGAGAGTCATTATATGATATATTCAATGTATATTTAAAAATGCTGCATGAGGAAAATCAAACCTATGTGCTTGCCTTGAGCGAAAAATTTTAACAGGAATAATGAAATAAATGGAGGTCAACAATGAAAGCAAATATGAAACGACAAGTATATATATTGCTGGGATGTATCTTTTTGGGGCTTTCTTTTGTTGGGGCAGCTGTGCCGTTGCTTCCGGCATTTCCATTTGTAGTTTTGACTGCTTATTTCTTTGGAAGAAGTTCTAAGAGATTACATCACTGGTTTATTAATACGAATTTATACCAGAACAACTTTGACAGCTATTTAAAAGGCAAAGGAATGACTGATAGAACAAAAATGAGAATCATTGTCAGCATTACTATTACAATGGGGATAGGGTTTTATTTTTTGGACAAATTCCCAGTGGGACGTGTAATACTTTTCTTCGTTTGGGTAGGACATATAATATATTTTATATTTGGTGTCAAAACCATGAAAGAAAATGAAAAGTAAGCTACAGCGCAGAATTTAAAAAATCAGTCAGTATGACTGATTTTTTTGTTGTATCAACAATAAACTACCGTCTATAGCCTCCAATTTCCAGCATGATTTTGCTCTTCCCACAGGCGGGAATAAAGACCATTTAGACTAAGAAGCTCGTTATGTGTTCCGCGTTCATTTACTTTTCCGTTTTCCAGCACAATAATTTGATCGGCGTTGCATACGGATTGCAGCCTGTGGGCAATCACAATAACGGTTTTTTCTTCCACCAGTGCGCTGATAGCCTGCTGGATAAGCACCTCGTTTTCCGGGTCAAGGGATGCGGTAGCCTCGTCGAGTAAAACGATAGGAGCATTCTTCAAAAGTGCACGCGCAATGGAGATGCGTTGTTTTTCTCCGCCGGAAAGCGTTGAACCTCCCTCACCGACGACGGTCTGATATCCGTTTGGCAGCTCAGTTATAAAATCATGGCAGGCGGCCGTTTTGGCTGCCTCTATGACTTCCGCCATAGCAGCATCCGGCTTGCCCATCCGAATATTGGCTTCTATTGTATCGTGAAACAGGTAAACCTCCTGAAACACCATGCTTATATGGGATAGAAGCTCGTCAGGGCTCATATTCACCAGCGGGACACCACCCAATGTGATTGTTCCTGCGCTTACATCCCAAAAACGCGCTGCCAGCCGTGTGACCGTTGATTTGCCCGAACCGGACGGTCCAACCAGTGCGGTAACGCTATTTTCCGCGAAACGCAAAGAGATGTTGTGCAGCACCTCCTGGTTGCCGTAAGAAAAGGAAACGCTGTTAAACTCAATGTTCATATCTTTGGGAGCTTGAATTTTGGCAGGCTCGGGCAGGGGCTGCTCCCTTTTCAAATTTTCGATGCGGTTGACGGAGCGATTGGTGCGGGCAAAATCGGCAATGAAGCCGAACAGTATCATCACCGGCTCGTAGATGTTGAGAGACAGCAAAAGGAACGCAATGTAGTAGAAAGCGGACAGTTCGCCTTTTGTCAGGAGTAGAGCGCCTGCGAGCATTACCACGCCAATTCCGCAACTCAACACAAAACGGCCTATCATACCAACGGGCGCCGCAGCCATCTCCATTCCCACCGAATGCTTATGCTGCTTTGAAAATGAATTTTTAAGCGTTTCAAATTGTTTGCCTGCCACATTAAAGGCTTTTAGCGTCTGAATGCCGCCTACATACTCAAGAATTCCTGATGCAGCATTCTGCTGTGCCTGAAGCAGCTCGCCGCTGATGCAACCCATCCTGCGGTAGCTCATAAACACAAAGGGCAGTGCCAGAGGAATAACCAGCACGACAGCAAGCATCATGCGCCAGTCAAAGGCGGAAAGCACAACTATGGATAGAGTCAGGCGAACAAGAATCACGGAAATCTGAGGAATCAGGCCGGAGGCCAGGTTCTCCACCTCTGCATAGTCCCGCAGCAATACTGTTGACAGATCACCGGCGTCCCGCCTTCCGAAAAAACCCATGGACATACGGCGCAAATGTTCACCCATGGAAATACGGGCGTTTTTTGTTGTGTCGGCAAAGCCCATACAAATGTCAATATATGTTTTACGGCGTATAAAATAATAAATGAGAAGCTGGACAAGCAAAACACCGCACAGAATCCAAAGGCGGTTAGTCGGCAGGGGTGCCATAGGCTCAGCCAACGGAATCAAAAACAGGTAAATTGCTGTTATCATAACCGCATAAGGAATAGTCGCGACAAAGCTGTCCAAAAAATTCCACAGCGTCAGGCGGATATATTTTTTTGTTTGACCAAAAGTGATAGTTTGAAACCATTTTTTGAAATTTTTCATGTCAGGGATGCCTCCTTTCGGATTGTCCAGCGGTCCCGCCGTTCATTAGCGGCAATCATATCGCAGTATTGCAGGCAGCTTTGCAAGAGCTCGCCATGGGTTCCCGCACCTATTAATCCACCCTTTTCCAGTACGAGGATGCGGTTTGCGTTTTCTACTGTTTTAAGCCTATGAGCTATGATCAGAACTGTTTTGTTCTGAGCAAGGTGAGCAAAAGCCTGTTGAATTTTTGCTTCGTTTTCCGCATCGGCATAGGCTGTGGCCTCATCCAGAATAACTATCGGCGCATTCTTCAGAAAGACCCGCGCAATTGCAATGCGCTGCTTCTCGCCGCCGGAAAGGTAGGCGTCTTTTTCGCCTATCATTGTATTATATCCCTTAGGGAGAGCTTCAATAACCTCATGTATGCCCGCATTCTTTGCTGCTTCCTCTACTTCCCGTAGAGAAGCTTCCCTGTTTCCCATACGAATATTGTTTTCTACCGTGTCGTGAAACAGGAAGGAATCCTGAAATACATAAGACACAAGGTTCATCAGTTGGGGCAGGGGAATCTCACTAATATCTATATCACCAATTTTTATGCTGCCCGTCTGAGGCTCATAAAAACGCAGCAGAAGCTGTGCCAAAGTGGATTTTCCGCCGCCCGACGGACCGACAATGCCTGTTACGGAGCCCTGAGGCAAGCAGAAGGAGACGTTTTTAACTGCCTGAACGTTGTTATTGCCATAGGAGAAGGAAACATCCTCGAACACAATATCATAGGATGATGGGTCTCCCGCACCCTTGTCCGAAAGCTCCGGCTGTTTCAGAATACGGTCTATTCGGCTGACGCCTTCCGTAATCCGTCTCGAATTCACCACCATCTGCATCATATTTTCCATCGGCTCCTTCAGTCCACCCCCGACAAGAAAGAACAGCAGAATAAGCGGCAAAAAATCCGGGTAGAAGGATGTTGCGGGAATGAGAAGCAGCGCCGCCGGGAGCAAAAAGAGAAGTTGAGCTCCGAAGAATGCGTAATACGCGCCCATACTGGGTGCGAAGTGATAGGTTGTACGTTCCACGGAGTCAACATAGGCCGAAACATCCTGCGCATAGCGTTTAAAAGAGCTGAGTGTACGATTAAAAATTTTAATGACGGGCATTCCGTGGATGTATTCTATGATAGTTCCCTCCATTTTTTCCTTGGTATCATGCATTTCCACCTGTGTCTGTGCTCCCTTCGGGTTTTTAAGACCGGCGGAAAGCAAAAAAATTGAGATTAAGATAGGAACCAGCGTAACCAAAGCCAACCGCCAGTCCATGATAAAAAGATAGATCATAGTGAAAACTGGAGTGGCTACGGCGGCAGCTATATCCGCAATATGATGTGCGATAAATACCTCAATTTGCTCCACGTCATCCGATACCACCTTTTTAACTGAACCCTGAGTGGTCTTGGTAAAATAACCGGAGGGAATATGAGCAAGTTTATCCATGAGCTTTAGACGCAGCTCAAAGATGATATCGTACGCCGCGCCGTGAGCCAGCACGGAGGATGTAAATGCGCATATGCCGTATATCAGAGCGGAGGCGAAGGTATAGCCGACAAGCACATATATTTTTGCCGTATCCATCATAGCAGTATTGGTGTAGTGGACAAGAAGCTCATGGATTACACCGTAAATCGTAAAGAAGGGCACCAGTCGCGCCGCCGAAGACAGCACCGACAGCAGGCACGCAGCCAGGAGCTTGTTCTTTTTTGGTCCGGCCAGCTCCAGCAGCCGGGAAACGCCGGTTTTTTCCTTCGGCGTGTAAGTATTATTATTCATAAGAATAGTTCCTTTCATAAAATGTTATAAGTTAGTTTTAGCTAACTAAATGGTAAAAAATTTTAGAACCAGTGTTTACACAGGTTCTCATTCGACTTCCTCAAAAACGCAGTCAAAAAGGAGTCCGTACATACGCTCCAGCGTTTGCTTCAAAGCATCGGTGTGAAGTAAATGCTGATTAAACATAGCGATGGCCATAATCTTGATGATATTGGCTGCCAATTTAAAATCAATGTCCTGGCGAACGCCTTCGATGTGGTCAAACAACCCGCTCATGACCACAGCCTCCGATGCCGGATCCAGTTCGTTTTCAGAGGTCAAGGCATTACATAGTTTCGCCTGGTCGGCAGCTGTAAGGTATTGGTAAATGCTGTCCTGACTGAAAATAATTTTTTTCAGAAACTCCTTACCTTCCGATGCGGTCATTTTGTCACGCTCTCCCAATATGTCCATAAAAGACTGTTTGGCTCGGTCACGCTGATATTTTATAATCTCAAAAACAAAAGCCTCCTTAGACGGAAAAAAGTTGTAAAATGTGCTTTTGCCAAGCCCGACCGCCTCCGTTACCTTTTCTACAGAGGCGTGTGTCATACCATACTGTTTAATGAGGTCAAACCCCGCATCAAGCATATCAATTCTGATTTTTTCTCTTCCCTGCAACGCAAATATTTTGGGCGACATGTAATTTCCTCCTCAAAAATAAAAAGTATTTAAGCGACTATTTTTTAATAATGGTCGCTTAAATGATATAATACTTTTAATTCCCTGTCAAGAGATAATTTATCTTCGAATTAAGCGAAAAAAATTAAGCTTCCTAATTCAATCTTGGTTTTTTGAATAAATATCTTAATAACAATATAGAAAAAAATTTAATTTATTGTATGCTTGACATACAAACAATTATGATGTATACTTGGCATACAAAGAGTTAGCAATAACTAACTACATAAGAAAGGAAGCGAAATAATGTATCAACCAAAAGGGAATCCAAAAATGTATTATAAAATGCTTCATCAAAAAAGAGAAACAGAGCTTCTCTTATTGGCATTGCAACTGGAGATGTTTTCACATCTGGAAAACTGGGAAACTCCAGAATCTGTTGCAGTAAAATCAGGCTTAAATGAACGAAGCTTATCATTTGTGCTGAATGCATTGGCATCCATCGGATTACTTGAAAAAAACAATGAAGAATATCGAAACACTCAGCAAAGTAATGAATTTTTGAATCCAGGCAGCACAGTTTATCTGGGAGAATGCATTCTTTTCAGAGAAAAAATGATGTCCCTTCAAAGCATGGAAGAGCGTCTGAGAAATGGGCCTGATCAAATGATTTTTCGTAAAAATCAAGGTGTTGAGGTTTATGATTTTTATGAGGCTGCACGTGTAGGTATTCCTGAAATGTATACAGGTCGCGTTCAGTCTCTGGTTAAAGCAGTATCAAGTCTTTATTCTGATACCGCACCTGCAAAGGTACTTGACCTTGGAGGGGGATCAGGTATTCTTGCAATAGAGATTGTTCTTGCATTTCCGAATTGCATAGGTGTGGTTTTTGAACATCCCGGCGTAGCATGTTTACCACGGAAATTGGTGTCGGAGCGAAAACTTTCTGAACGTATAAGCGTAATAGAAGGAGATTTTAATACAGACGATATCGGAGAAGGATACGACCTTGTCATTGCTTCGGGAATCCTGGATTTTGCAAAAGACCATTTGGATTCTATGATGGATAAGTTGTATAAAGCGTTAAAATCAAACGGCTATCTTTATGTTGTTACTCATAATGTCAGCGAGGATTATCAGTATCCGCCTGAGAGTATCCTCGGCTGGCTGTCTAGCCATTTGGATGGTCTTGATTTGCTGATGACTAAAAGAGGCATTGAAGATGCATTGAAAAGCCATGGATTCCGGAGCATTCATAGTGATGAAGTAGGTGGAGCATTTGAAGGGTTACAGGGTGCATTTTACATAAAAAAACATGGAGGCTTCTGAAATGGAAAAACTACAGATGCTTGTGATTAATGATTTCATACAAATGACAGAGCGTATAGCTAACGGTAAGACGAATGTACTTGACTTTGGCTCAGAAGAAATGACCTTTTATCGAGGAGAAATTCATATGATCAAAATGATAGGAGACCATCCGGGGATGTTTATCTCCGAAATAGCACGAAGCTTTAACGTAACCCGCGCCGTTGTGGCGAAAACGGTCCGCAAGCTTGAAGAGCGAGGTTTTCTAATTAAAAAAGAGGATGTCAATGATAAAAAACGACTTTGTCTGTTCCTTACAGAAAAAGGGAAAAATGCTTATGAGCTTCATAATCAGTATCATCAGGAATTTGACCGACCGCTTTTCAGCTATCTTGAAACCCTTAATGAAATGGAGCTTCATACAATTCGGGAATTTCTGAAGCATGCGAACACTTTGATAGAAAATCATTTTTAAAATAACTGGAGGTATCAATCAATGAAATTCAAAAAATTAATATTATCGGTTTTGTGTGTTGCTCTGGCTGCTGCTTCAGCGGGCTGCGGGACTTTTCAACAATCTGATTCAAATAGCCAGGTCATTGATATATCTGAACCTGATATGAGAACAATAACAGATTTAGGCGGAAATAATGTAAGCCTGCCGCCGGCAGAAGAAATTAAAAGAGTAGTTATCATTTCTCCGCCAACAACGTCGGTGTTTTTGGGTGTTATACCCGACTCTGATATGATTGTCGGAGCAAATGCAAGAGCATTTACAACTTCAAATACAGAAATAGTGAGTAAGCTCTTTCCGAATTGGAACGATGTAGAAACCGCTTTTGTTAGCGAAGGGTTTGTTTCTAACACGGAAGAGATTTTAAACCTTGATCCGGATATTGTTTTTTATTATGGCAAATCTCAGAAAACAGGCATTGAAAATCTGAATATTCCAACTGTAGACTTTATGATAAGAGGAGATAACAATCCGGAAACAGTTACTGTTGCATGGGACAACCTGATGCGAGAGATATTTCAGGTGGAAGGTTCGACATCTCTTGAAAATGAATGGGAAGCCTCAGATAAAATGGCAGAAGAAGTTCTCGGTACATACGCAGGTAAAAAAAAGACAGCACTGTTTCTTTTCAGTAACATTGGCGGCGTAATAACAGTTTATGGCAATGGAACCTATGCAGACGTTTGGTTTGAAAAAAGCGGGCTTGTAAATGCAGCGGCTGAGGTTTCAGGACAGGCTGAAATCAGCATGGAACAGCTTTATGAGTGGGATCCGGATTATATATATGTATTTATAGGAAGCCCTGCTTCTGCTATGCTGAAAAATCAAATTGACGGGCAGAATTGGAGTTTGCTTTCAGCTTACAAAAACAAAACAATCATTGATATTCCGCAGGCAATATATTCATGGGGTGCGCCATGCTCAGATTCTCCGCTTACACCGCTTTGGATGATTTCCAAAAGCTATCCGGAGTTGATAAGTGAAAATGATTTTAAAGCACTGTTATCAGATTATTATATAAGAATGTACGATATCACGCTGGAGGATGAATTAATTGCTGCTGTGCTTAGTCCACGCAATATAAAGAAATGATAATGAAAATAAATCTTAAGAAATTTAAAATAAAAGATCATCATTTTAAGTTTATTTTGCTGTCGGGACTTTTGGTTTTTGTTACGGCAGCATCACTTTTTGGAGGGCGGTACAACATGGAATACAGGGACATCTTTAAGATTATAGAGGCAAAGATGTCAGGAATTTCGTATCCCGGCCTTGAAATTGCGGAGCACATCATATTTCAAGTTCGGCTGCCTCGCATATTTATCGCATTGCTAGTCGGAGCAGGGCTGTCCATAGCAGGGGCTTCGCTACAGGGACTATTTCAGAATCCTCTTGTCAGTCCTGACATTCTCGGGGTTTGTTCCGGTTCAGGATTTGGTGCAGCTCTTGGTATACTTCTCACATCTGGTTCGGGTGTGACAACAATGGTTCTGTCGTCAGTATTTGGACTTATCAGTGTATTTCTGACGCTCTTTATGGTTCGAGTCAAGGGTCAAGTTCAAACCATGTCCTATATTTTATCGGGAATTATAGTGACCTCGGTGTTTTCCGCTCTTACATCGCTTATTAAATATGTTGCTGATGTAAATGATCAGCTTCCGGCGATAACATTTTGGTTAATGGGAAGTTTTGCAAATACAGAATTTAACGATCTGAAAATAATTATCCTGCCTATTGTTATAGGAATTGCAGGGCTGCTGCTTTTGAGGTGGCAGCTTAATATTCTGTCGCTGGGAGAAGAAGAGGCATATTCGTTGGGAGTTAATCCGCAAATGGCACGCATAGCTGTTATTCTGTTCAGTACGATTATTACAGCTGCCTGTGTAATGGTTTCCGGTATTATAGGGTGGGTGGGGCTTGTTATCCCGCATATCTGCAGAATAATTACGGGAGTGAATCACAAAGGACTGCTTCCTGCATCTATGCTTCTTGGGGGAACTTTTATGGTAATTGTAGACAGTGCTGCTCGTAATCTGACAGCGGCTGAAATACCAATCGGAATACTAACAGCACTAATCGGGGCACCTTTCTTTGCACTCGTCTACAGTCGAATGAAAGGAGAATCATAATGCTGCTTCAAGTAGAAAAAGGAAGCTTTTATTACACACCGGATACACCTGTTTTAAAGGATATAACCTTCTCATTGGAGGAAGGAGAGGTGATGGCTGTCATGGGACCGAATGGCATAGGAAAAACCACACTTCTTAAATGTTTGATGGGCATTCTTAAATGGAAGTCAGGGCGTTCACTCATTGAAGGGAGAGATACTGGTAATGCAAGGAAACAGATTGGATATGTGCCGCAGGCACATCGTTTTTCGTTTCCGTATTCAGTCAGGGATATGGTTGTGTTTGGAAGGGCAAAGTATCTGTCTGCATTCGTATCTCCCGGAAAAAGGGATTATGAGTTAGCAGACAGAGCAATGGAAGAGGTCGGTGTTTTAAGACTTAGAGATAAATCCTGTAATCAGTTAAGCGGCGGGCAGCTTCAGATGGTGTTAATTGCACGTGCCTTAGCCGGACAGCCTCGACTGCTGATACTGGATGAACCCGAATCTCATCTTGATTTTTGCAATCAGCTCATAATACTTAAGATAATTAAAAGGCTGGCAAAAGAAAAAGGAATTACATGTGTGATGAATACACACTATCCTAACCACGCCCTCAATATTGCCGATAAGACCTTGCTTTTAAATGAAAACAAATTTTTGGCAGGACAAACAGTTCAGATTCTTACAACAAGAAATATACAGGAATACTTCGGAGTGGATTCCATGATTGTTACCGCACAAGCTGACGGCAGAGAGATAAATACATTTGTTGTGACGGACCTGATTTAACAGAAGTTAACTTTTCACGCAACATATATGTTGACGTTACATAAAATGTAATGTTATAATAATTGTAACGTTAATAATGGAGGGAATAATGGATAAGAAAAATTATATAGTGCTTAAGACTGATAAAGAACTGAAAATATTCATGTCTCCTGTGAGACAAAAAATAATTAAGGTGATTCACAG
This sequence comes from Bacillota bacterium, assembly GCA_023453025.1. Classification (GTDB taxonomy): domain Bacteria; phylum Bacillota; class Clostridia; order Tissierellales; family Sedimentibacteraceae; genus Sedimentibacter. The sequence continues at coordinate 26,488 of JAEXUD010000020.1, read as the reverse complement.
AGCAGGAAAACCGGTAACCTCTAAATATGTAGCTGATAAACTTGAAATCTCGCCTTCATCCGCTCAGCATCATATTAAGAAACTAGAGCAAGTAGGTATTGTCGAATTTGACCATAATGAGATTATAAACGGTATAACCGCAAAATATCTTAGAATAACAGAAAAAACGATAAGCATAGGCCAAGATATAAATGATGATTTGACAGCAGAGCGTGATATATTAGCAAGAAACATATTAAACACAGCCTACAATGGTTATAAAGAGTTGATAAATGAAAATAGACAGCTAATATCAGAAGAATATAAAAAAGGAAACAAATTTGTTGACCAATTGACAGGAGTAGTTCATTTATCCACAGAAGAAGCCAATGAACTGTTTGATATTATTGATGTCTTTATAAAAAAACATTCAAAAGCATCAGACAATTCACATCCATATGAATATGCCTTAATTGCTTACAGAGCTGATTTAAAAGATAACAAAAGCGTGGTGTGAGCATGAGAGTAAGATTATATTCTTTTATATTATTGCTGAATTCATATATTACAGGACTTCTTGTTCCTGTTTTAAGTTTATTATTGATAGATAAAGGTGCCACACTTAGCAGGCTATCTATTTTGATAGGGATATATTCTTTTTCAGTAATAGTATTAGAGTTACCGACTGGAATAATGGCAGATATAATAGGGAGGAAAAAAACTTTTTGCTTATCACTGATTGTATCCTTAATATTTTCGGCAGTTGTTCTTTTGGGGAACGGATTAGTAATTTTGTATATAGGAATGTTGATTTATGGATTAAACAGAGCTATTTCTTCAGGTTCATTTGAGGCTTTGTTCATAGATTCATATATTAATGAATTTGGTAAGGACAGATTACATGTTGTTACCACCAGGATAAATGTTATAGATGCTCTCGGGCTGTCTGCAGGAGCATTAACCGGAGGATATCTGCCTGAAATATCAGGTAAATATTTTTCTTCAACAGGAATGTATGACCTAAATCTTATTGTTAGAATAATATTAACATTTATAGTCTTAATCTTTGCAATGGTATTTATAAAAGAAACAGTTGCAAGTGAAAATAAAAAACAGGTTTCTCTGTTGGAGCATATTAAAAGCTCAAATATAGTAATTAAGAATAAAAATATAATATGTATATTTATTTCTGTATTTTCTACAGGTTTTTTATTTAGCTCTTTAGAAACATATTGGCAGCCGCATTTTATTTCTTTAATGCCTGACAACAGTGCCATGTTTCTTCTGGGAGTTATGGCTTTTATGTATTTTGCAGCAGCCATGGCAGGCAATATTATTTATGGCAGAATATTCAGCAAGCATAATACTAAAAAAATGTATTTGCTGCTCAGGAGTATTCTTGCAGCAGTATTAATCATTACGGCATTACAGACAAATATGGTTTTGTTTATGGTATTTTACACCTTGATTTATTTGTTTTTCGGCATGGCCAATATCCCGGAGGGCGTTATACTTAATAGAGAAACACCTAATGAGTTCAGAGCTTCAGTTTTATCTTTAAATTCATTAATACTGCAGATTGGAGTGCTGTTTGGCTCATTTATCAACAGTATTATTATTAATTATTCAACAATCCCCGGCTTGTGGTTTATGGCTTCAGGCGTTATTATAACAACTATATTGATCATTTATAAGAAACTTATGCCAGCGCAAATTAAAAAGGAATCTATATCTGAGGAAATAAATTAATATTAATTTATATAAATAAACAGTTATTTTTTGTATCTTCTTTATATATAATTTCTTTTAATGTATAATGAATATAACCAATGATACAAAGGATGCATTTTTGTTTGATGTATTGATTGTATCGGTGTGAAGCAGGCTGATAAGCGGCCCGGGCTTGATTATTAAAAGTAAATTTGTCGGGGTAATAATGGACGAAAAAGGAAAATACAGAGGTACTATGAAGCGAGTTTTAGAAGAAAATTTGATTTATGAAATTCTTTCTATTGTAGAAGAAATTCCTGAGGGCAGTGTAGCTACATACGGGCAAATTGCAAGGCTGATCGGCAGGGATAAAAATGCAAGACTTGTTGGAAAAGTCCTCAGCAGGGCAGAATATTATGGAGAATATCCTTGTCACAGAGTAGTTAATCATGCCGGCAGACTGGTACCGGGATGGATTGAACAAAGTGATTTGCTTCGCAGCGAGGGTATTCCTCTGAAAAATGAAACCCATGTTGATTTAAAGAAATGTCAGTGGGACTGCTGACAAATCAGAATTGCAGTAAAAAACGAGGGCATCCGCCCCCGCTTTTACAGCTTCACAGAACCTGTTAATTATAGCGTGCAACAGCTTCGGAGACCAGATCCCAGAACTTCGGCAGATCAATGCCGGTACCGACAGTGCAGTTTGCAGGCTGCTTCAAACAGTTGATGGTGTCGCAAACTGTTCTGCCGTAGCAGGGACCGCGGTTGATATCCACAACCACATTCATGTCCTGTGTTGTAAATAACTCCGGTGCTGCGAGGTAAGCAATACAGGTGACATCGTGCACAGGTCCCGCCTCAAGTCCAAAGGCAACTTTTTGAGAGTTCAGAGTAAAGCGCATGATGTCTGCAAACAAGCTGCCGGCTTTGTTGCCGATGGATTTCATGCGTTGAATGATGTCAGGAGTACAAACGGTTTGGTTCGTCAAATCCAATCCCATCATGGTGAGTTTTACACCGCTTCTAAAAACAATGCTGGCAGCTTCGGGGTCGGCAAAAATATTGAATTCTGCCGAAGGCGTGAAATTTCCGGTGCCGTAAGCGCCGCCCATAAGAACAATTTGCTGGATTTTGGGCAGAATTCGCGGCTCCATTCGCATGGCTGCTGCAATGTTTGTCAGCGGACCAATAGGAACAAGTGTAATATCTCCATCACTTGCCAGCAATGTATTTATAAGATAATTTACCGCATGCTGTGACTGTGCTTTTGTGTGCAGTGATCCGAATACAGGTCCGTCAAGTCCCGATTCACCATGCACATTGGCAGCGACAACCTGTTCACGCACCAGAGGAAGCGGCATGCCGGCATATACGGGGACATCCAGTCCTAAATGCTCACAGACATGCAGTGCGTTAACCGTTGTTTTGTCAAGTGTCTGGTTTCCTGCAACGGTGGTCAAAGCCAGCAGATCAATGGCGGGGTGACGGCCGGCCACCATAATGGCGATGGCGTCATCGTGACCGGGGTCACAGTCGATAATAATTTTTGTTTTTTTCATATTTTGCTCCTTTCAGCACAAGTGGGCTTTTGCTTTTGATTATAAACCAAAAGCGCCGCGGTACGTTAGGAGAAATCTCCGAGTTTTGAGGTGATTACGTTGAAACAAATTTTTGATAAAGAGGAAATCCATCGTTGTCTTGCAGAATCAGGTTTTGAAAGCTGCTTTTCATTTTCTGTAAAAGAAGATGTTTGTCTTTATTTTGCAGATAAAGGGGACGATATTCTGAAGGATGGAGAGAAATCCGATGGCTTTCTTTATTATATGGTTTCAGGGCGGGCAAAGCTGTTTTGCAGCCTGTCAAATGGAAAAACATCTCTTTTGGATTTTTTAAAGGGAGACTGTTTTATCGGAGAGCTGGAACTTCTCAGTGTGCGCAAAAGCACCATGGGGATAAAAGCACTTTCTCCCTGCTTTCTTCTTGCGCTGCCAATCGAAAAATACCGCAGCCTCCTGTTATCCGATGTTTGTTTTCTGCGCATACTGTGCACTGATCTCGCAAAAAAAGAGGAGCAGCGAGTGCATGCTCTTTCAAGCACACAGGGCTTTCCATTGGCAAACCGTCTTGCGCATTTTGTGCTGTTTACTGCACTTGACGGGATATACACCGAGCGCAACACCGATGCCAGCGCCTATCTGGGAGTATCCTACCGCCACTTGACTCAAACGCTTGGCGAATTTACACAATACGGTTATTTAAAAAGAACTAAGGGCGGCTATAGCATCACAAATAAACAGGCGCTGAAGCTGCTGGCCGATGAATTGAATGTGGAATGAATAGATTCACCATCAATACTAAATTCAGAAGGCTGGAGAATCAAATTCAACAGGAATATAATATACAAAACATGAATATTTGTTATTTGATTTTTTGCGTTTTATATGTTAAATTTTAATAAATTATTTAGAAAGAGGGAGATAAAATGACTCGTTATGTTCACACCAATATTATAGCAAAGGACTGTGAAAAGCTGATTAGTTTTTATAAGGAGGTATTCGGATGCAAAAGCATTGGGGAAAAGAGAGATTTACACGGAGAATGGCTTGATAAGCTGACCGGTATTCCGGATGCCCATATCATCGGAGAACATTTGGTCATGCCCGGTTATGGCGAGGACCATCCGACACTTGAAATTTTTTCTTATAATCAAATGAATGGAAACCTGACACATCATATCAACGCTTATGGTATTTCTCATCTTGCATTTGAGGTCGATGATGTGGCAGAAATACTTGATAAGTTGCTTGAAAGAGGCGGCGGGGTTATCGGCGAATTAGTTCATGCGAATTATGATGACGGTCGCAAGGCAACATTTGTCTACGCTACGGATATAGAGGGCAATATCCTTGAATTGCAGAGCTGGACTTAATCTGTCATTATTGAGCCGGCAAATCAAACTTGGGATTATGCTTATTTCGAGAATGCAAGATAGGTCACATAAATCTATCATAAAGCAAGATTTTTATTATTTTTATTAAGACAAGAGTTATGCATTACATGCACCAATATTGGCAAACTTGCAGTAATATCGTGATGCAGAATGTCAAGTGATTTGACCACCTTTGTAAATCTGCATAGCATAAAATTAGCAGACACAAAATGGATACTATACATTTTATGGATATTATGATATACTGAGGTAAAAATGGGACTTGCATACAAAATATAAAAGCAGGGAATCGTAAGGAGATATCATTATTTCTTTAAAGGTCAAACCGGCTTATTAACGGTTGTATATTTATAGAAAACAGATAAACAAGGAGGTGTTATTATGATGTATCTATTAATCAGTTTTGTAATAATAATTATCATTGAAACGATTATAATTTACAAATTGAATCAAAAATTAAACAAAAGGAATACGATTGCTGCAGAGAAAAAAATTCATGAGTGTGAAGCACTATCAGATAAGTATTTAAAGCTTATAAGTGGATTTTCGTTTTCAGTTGATGAAATGTACATGGAAATGAAAGATATATCATCCAGAGCAGAGAGCGTTATGTCAGAATCTGAAGAACAAGCCGCAAGCATGGCTTCAATGACAGAAGTAGTTGAGGATATTTATAACAACGTTGATGTCAATTTGAAGGATTCGGAAGTTTCATCACAAATATCAAAGAAAAGCTATGAGGAAATATCCGGCAGAATTGCAGAGCTGAGAAAGAGCATTGATGAGTTTTCAAAGGTAAGAATACTCTTGAATGATACAAGTGAATCAATCAAAGATTTGGAACTTAAAACTTCGAATGCAGAATCTTTAATCGGTGAAATAAATAATATTTCACTTCAGACCAATCTGCTTGCTTTGAATGCTTCTATAGAAGCAGCCAGAGCCGGTCAATACGGTAAAGGGTTTACGGTTGTAGCGGAGGAAATAAGAAATTTGTCAACTGAAACCAGTAAAGTTACTGCCGTTATCGCTGAAATTATAAAGGAACTAAGAAATGCTTTTATGAATACTAAGGATGAATTAATTGAAGATCTCAATAAAATTGAAGAGCAGACAAACAGTATTGAAGCAAGCATATATGACTTTGAGGATATCGAAAAAATATCAAAAAATCTATACGATAAAACAACCAACATATCATATGGTTCAAAAAAAATTGTAGAACAGATCTATAATCTTAAGGAATTTATCAATTCAGTAAATATATCGGTTGAATCGGTAGCAAATTCATTAGCCGATGTTAATCAATCAGTTGAAGGACAAACTAAATCCGTAAACAATTTGAATAAAAATATTACCGAATTTGAAAAAGTAAACTTTGAATTTTTAGAGACAGTACAAAATAAGGATTCGGATAAAAAGCTTGTTGTAGTGTCATCTCCATATGAACCGTTTATAATTTATGACAGCCGGGAAGATAAGGCTGCGGGAATCGATGTTGATATAATCAATCAAATATATTCCGGCTCGGATTTTCAAGTGGAATATAAAATTGTTCCATGGGATACCGCAATCAGTATGGTAAAGAGCGGATTGGCAGACATTATTCCGGCAATAGATTTCAGCAAATCCAGAGAGGAATTTTTAGATTTCAGCATAACTTACAGATATGAGAATAAATACAATTTTTATACAAATACAGAAAAAAATATTTTTATTGAAAGTCTGGAAGACTTAAAAGATAAACGGGTCGGTGTTCTAGAAGGGTATACCTATTACACAGATTTTGATAATAATAAAGACTTTACAAGAGACTTCAGCTTTAAGGAAGAAATATTGTTTAAAAAGCTGTTGAAGGGTCACGTTGACGTAATAATTCTGTATTCTTATTCAGGAGATTATTTCATAAAGAAATTAAAACTTGAGAATGAGGTAAAAACAGAAAATTATAAATACGCGGAACTCAATGGTTCAGATACGAGGATGGGATACTGCAAGATTAAAGATAATCAGAAGGCAATTGATTTATTTAACAGAAAATATCCCGAGCTGGAAAGCAATGGAACAATAGATAAAATAGTTCAAAAGTATTTAGACAGAGCTACAGCATGAATGATCTGATTTATTTATCTTTTCACCCTTACTATACCACAAAACACGGAAAATTTCAAGTCTTGTATTGTTGAAAATAAAGTGGTATTAAATATTAGAGGTGATAATTTTATGGAACAGAAAAGCATGACTGCATTGATAAGTACATTTTCAAGGGCATATCATTCAATGCAAAATTCAGAGAAGATATTTAATGATTATCTGGCAAAGGACATTCTGACTCAGAGTGAGTACGAGCAAATTGCAAGCAGTATGTCAAAAGGTATCAAATTTTTCAATCCATCTTTTGAAGGTACAGAGAGTGAGGCTTTGCGTTGGATTGTAGATAACCAGTTATCTCCGTCACCGCTCGGCAGAGCGGCATTTGCAGAAAAAGCACTCGAAAATGCCGTGAAAATTGGTGCAAAGCAATATTTGATTTTTGCTGCCGGATATGATACATTTGCATATCGACAACCTGATTGGGCATCAAAAATTCAAATCTTTGAGCTTGACCATCCTGCCACCGGTGCTGATAAGCAAAAGCGTATTCAATCAGTAATAGCAGAAAGGCCTTCTAATTCGCACTATGTATCCGTGGATTTTACAGAGGATTCATGGGAAAGCGATTTAATCAAATGTTCAGAATTTGAGAAAAATAAAATAAGTTTTTGCAGCTTGCTCGGAATAATCTATTATTTGTCAAAGAAGGCTTTTGAACAGACAATTAACACTATTTCAGGTATTGTGCCAAAAGGCAGCAGTATTGCTTTTGACTATCCGAACGAGGATACCTACACACCAAAAGCAGGAGAACGAGCCAAAAAGCAAGTAGCGATGGCCGGTGCGGCAAATGAAAAAATGCTCGCGAGTTATTCTTATTCAGAGCTTGAGAAGCTGTTAAATGATTATGATTTTTTAATACATGAGCATTTGACTCCAAATGAAATAACAAAACAGCATTTCAAAAAATATAATGAATCTAATCCTTCACATCCCATAACAGCATTTGATAACGTAAATTATTGTTTGGCAGTGAAAAAATAAAATCAATATATCAACAGAGCAAATGAGCTGCAATTCCCTAAACTATTTTATCTTTATAAAATGCGACAAGGGTGGCTGCATCTTTAGATTAATCTAAAGATGCAGGTTATGCAGAATAATCAAATATTTCTTAAAACAATAATAAAGCCGTCAAGTATCTCGTGGTTTATTTTAAAACCCTTATTCTGATAAAATTTAAGTGCATTGTCATTTCCGTTTGATACAAATATAAACAAATCACCTATATCTTTGAATGATTTTAACCAATCCATAGACATGTCGAACAATTTTGAACCGATGCCGCTGTTACGATAACCATCTTTTATAAAAAACTGAGAGAGGCAGCCTACGTCTTCAGTTTTTACGGAATCAAAGTCAAAGAAGGCATCACACTGCAAGGTTGCAAAACCACCGGAATAGGTGCTCTTTGGTGCAATGCTGCTGTATGCGTATCCGACGAATTCATTGTCATCTTTAGCTGCTATTATGTAGTTCATTTTTGCGCTTTTTATAGATGGAATCATTCTTGTCTCAAAACACATATTATCAAAAAACTCAGGATGTATATGTGCTTTTAATTTTTGATAAGCCATCAGGCCATTGCATAAATCTTTAATACAATCAATATTATTTTCGGAAATAATTTCATAATTGATACTCATATTAATCTCCTCTTTATATGGAATAAAATAAATTTGACTGACTAATCAGTCTTTGGTTATAATTATATCAGCTAAAATTATAGTAACAAGTATGCAATATTTTCTGCCTAAGTAAGAAAAAACTGAGTATTGGAGTGGTTTTATGAATGATAATGCACCATATAAAAATAACTATGACAACTGCCCGTTGACATTTGCCTTAAACCTGATTGGCGGAAAGTGGAGATTACCTATTATATGGGCTATACATAAAAACAGAATCATGCGTTATAACGAGTTAAAAAGAGATATTAAAGGAATTACTAACATGATGCTTACTCAGTCGTTAAAAGATCTGGAAGCTTATGGTATTATTAAAAGGAAACAGTATATGGAGATACCGCCCCGGGTAGAATATTCCCTGACAGATAATGGAGAAAATCTTATTCCGGCTCTTAAGACACTAGCAAATTGGGGAGATACAATGAAGAAGATTCTTATGTGATGGTCAGGAGCACAGGTGACCTCAGAACTTGTTCATGCAAATTATGATGACGGCCGCAAGGCAACATTTGTTTATGCCACGGATATTGAGGGCAACATTCTCGAATTACAGAGCTGGACTTAATAGTATTAAGAAGCAGCAAAACAATATGGTCATTATACTGAAATTCTCTGATTACTGATACCTCTAAATATACAGATATCAGCCCGATGATTAAAGAAAGGAAATATTAATGGATGTTTATTAAAAGATTTAAAAATTAGAAATTTACTATGTCATTTGTCCAATAATATGGTAAAGTATTATATTAAATTTCGAGGTGAATTGAAATGGAAAAGATTAATATCAATAAAAAATTGAGTGTTTTCAGCGAGTACTGGAGCCCTAAGATTGTTGGTGAAATTAATGAGTCATATATAAAGCTGGTAAAGCTTAAAGGTGAATTCGTATGGCATATGCATGAAAATGAGGACGAAATGTTTATGGTTATTAAGGGGAGATTGGTGATTAAGCTGCGCTCGGAAGACATAATTCTAAATGAGGGTGAGTTTTTTATTATACCAAAAGGAATCGAACATATGCCGGTTGCCGAAAACGAAGTACATGCCATGCTGCTTGAACCAAAAACAACATTGAATACTGGAAATGTAAAAAGTGAAAAAACTGTGGAAATTTTAGAAAAGATTTAAGGAATGTAAGAATTTTCATGCGGTATCATTATGTATGCACAATGCACGTTGTTTGAAACCCCTAAAAATGGCTTGTTTAGCTGTTTTTAGGGGCGTTTTGTTTTGAGTATAAAGTACTGCTTAATTTTGAAGGTGTTTAAGGAAAGCTATTAAAATCTCTTGACGGATGATACTTTGGTGCATTGTTGTGGATTTTTTCTGTACCGGCTTCCAGAGTAGTTTTATAGTACCAGCACTTATAATTTATACGATCAAGCGCTCGCTGCAATTCTAAAATCTGCGATTCTACCGCCGCTTTTGGTTCGAGAAACATTTCATACCGGGTTTTGAGAGTAGAGTCACCGTCAACCCACCAATTCATAAAAATTTTTATTTCTTTGATGGGCATACCTGTCGCCTTGAGGCAATTTATAATTTCCAAACCTTCAAGATCATTCTCTGTAAAATATCTTATACCGGAATCTGTTCGTTCAACGAAAGGGAGCAATCCTTCTTTATCATAATATCTGATTGTATGGGCAGTTAAATTCACTTTTTCAGCCGCCTCACTGATTGTAAGTTTCAAAATATGTTGCCTCCTAAAATTTTTTGAACTTAAATATTGACTTAGAGCTAACTCTAAGATTTATAATGAATATATCATTTAATAAAGCAAATGTCAATATAAGCCCTTTGATTGAAGCACAATATAAAATGTATTGATATAAATAATAACATTAAGGAGGAATTTTATTATGAAAATCATGAATGCTGAGGAATTTAACGAGCTAAATGTCTTTGGAAAGGGACAGGAAAACACAATGTACGCACAGTATTTTGCCGGGGATTCTTTTTTGAATCCGCTGACAAGGCTGGGAGAAGATCCGGTGTTTATTTCAAACATTACTTTTGAACCCGGATGTCGCAACAATTGGCACATCCATCATGGAACAAAGGGAGGAGAGCAAATCCTGATTTGTACAACCGGAAGCGGATGGTATCAGGAAGAAGGGAAAGAGCCGGTAAGCCTTGAACCGGGGATGGTAATTACTATACCTACAGGAGTAAAGCACTGGCATGGAGCAAAGGCAGATTCTTGGTTCAGCCACATTGCTTTCAGCGTTCCGGGAGAAGAAACAAGCAATGAATGGTGTGAGCCTGTAACAGATGAGGAATTTAACAAAGCAGCAGAGTAATAATTTGTTCCACCGGGAGAACTAAAGGAAGCACTTGGAAATGGTGATGTGACGGTTATACTTTCATTAGATTAATATTTATTAATATAAAGTAAAAGGAGACTATTATGATTTTAGAAGAAAAATATTTGCTTAGTAATGGGGTAGCTATTCCAAAACTGGGATTGGGCACATGGTTTATTGATGACAAAAATGCGGCACAGGCTGTCTGCGATGCAGTAGAAATTGGCTATCGTCACATTGATACCGCACAAGCATATGGAAATGAAAAGGGGATTGGAGAAGGTATCCGTAAATGCGGAATCAGCTGTGAAGAACTTTTTATAACGACTAAACTTGCGGCGGAAGTAAAAGATTATAAGGGAGCTGTGGATGCCATTGAGGGCTCTCTTCAGGCACTGGGCTTAGATTATATTGATATGATGCTGATTCACAGTCCACAGCCATGGATGGAGTTTAGGGAAGAGGATCGATTCCTTGAGGGGAATAAGGAAGCATGGCGTGCGCTTGAGGATGCATACAAGGCAGGAAAGCTTCGTGCCATTGGTGTTTCTAACTTTGAAAAAGAAGATTTAGAGAATATCCTTTCTTCCTGTACAGTTGCTCCTATGGCAAACCAGCTGCTTGTACATGCAAGCAATACTCCGTTTGAACTTATGGAGTATACACAAAACAAGGGAATACTTGTTGAAGCATATTCGCCGATTGCACATGGAGAAGTATTAAAAAACCAGAAGGTAGCAGCTATAGCAAAGAAATATGGTGTAACAGTACCGCAGCTTTGCATTCGTTATGATTTACAGCTGGGCACATTACCTTTACCAAAGACCGCAAATCCGGAGCATATGCGCAGCAATGCACAGGTTAATTTTGTAATTTCTGATGAGGATATGGAACAACTGAAAGAATTAGAACGTATCAAGGATTACGGCGAATCCAGTTTCTTCCCTGTCTATGGCGGAAAACTGAAATAAATTGTTGAATGTCAGATTGGGTGTACATTGCGAGCAGCTTGATAAGTATTTATAAATTAAATTAATTTTAATTCAACTAAATTTTATTCAATATATTGCAAAAAAGGTAATATTATGCTATGATATTTTCTATATTAAAATTGGAGGAAATAATATGCACATTAAATCATGGCACAAGTTTTTATTATCAACAATTATTATTATGGGACTTATGATGGTTCCTGCCTATGCGGCGCAGACAGAGACAATCGACTTGGTCGATGCTGACAGCGGTTACAAAATTGTTGTACCTAATTTTATTGATGTAAGAGAAGTTGAGGTAGACGGAGAAGTTATTACTGCAGTCGTTGCTGAAAAGCCTGTTAAAGACAGCGGAGGTAAGTATACGTTTTTTGAAATACAGACTACTGATGAAAATGCATCGATAATAGCTTCGCTTCCGGGAACTTTCTATGAGCAAATAGGAGATCTTTTTTTCGAAGTGGAAAACGGCAGTGTTACATATAGACCGCAACTGTATGTGGATTTCGAGGAAGTGGCATTAGACAATGTATTCACTTTTAATTTTTCTGTTTTGGATACAAATGGCGATACAATAAATGTTTTTAACAGTATTTATTTTATGTTTGAAGAAGCAGAGGAATCTGAAGTTCCGTCAGACGTTGATGCTGAAGCTCCGTCAGACGATGCTGAAGTTCCATCAGATGATGCTGAAGTTCCGTCAGACGTTGATGTTCCTGCCGATACTCAGGTTCAGGAGGCAACTGCTGTACCTACAGCATCTAAGGTTGTTGTTGACGGAAATGATGTGTCATTTGAAGCATATAATATTGACGGATACAATTATTTTAAACTGAGAGATCTGGCTATGGCTGTTACAGGTTCAGAGAAGCAATTCGAAGTAACCTGGGATGCAGAAAAAAGTGCCATTAACCTTGTTTCCGGTGAAGCGTATACTACTGTCGGAGGAGAGTTTGCTGTATCATCCGGAACAGAATCCGTACAAGCAGTAACCAATCAGTCAAAAATTTATATAAACGGAGAAGAAATTGCACTTCAGGCATACACAATCGGCGGAAATAATTACTTCAAGCTCAGAGATGTAGGAGAAGTATTTGATTTTGGCATTGCATGGGATGGAGCTTTAAACCAGATTGTAATTGATACTACTGTTGGATATACAGCACAATAGCAACGATTTTATGCGTGAAACACATATTTATATATTAACAAACTGTAATGCGAAGTAGGCAGAGTTTAAACTTTGCCTATTTTTTATATACTAGGAAAGAGGATTTCATAAACAGCTTGTATATTACATGCTGCAGTGAACAATAATATCAGTAGGATATAAAAGGTTGAAAGTGAGGAATATATATGAATGTTTTTAACATTGATATGGGAACAATCTTAATAATTCTTGTTTTAGGTCATATCTTAACAGGCATACTTATAGTTTCATATACAATCAAGCACAATAAGGATAAATCGGTAAATATATTTTTACTGTCTAAATTATTACAATCTATCGTATGGATTATGCTGGGATTTAAGAGTGAAATATCTGATGTTATCTGGATAGCTGCATCAAATTCCATATTGTTTATTGGTGCGGCATTGGAATTGATTGCTTTTTTAAACTTAATAGATAATTATAATAAAAATGTAAAAAGAAATTATAATATTTTAATTTTTATTTGCATCCTTACATTTTGTCTTGTAACTATTTATGGAGCAGCGGAAAATATCAGGATTGTGTTTGCATCTTCAATTACAGCCATATTAATGGCATTTCCTGTTTACAGGCTTTTCAAACATAAGAATTCATCAATACTGCAAAAAGTAATAGCTTCTTTTTATGCCGTTACATTGATTTCTTATCTCTTCAGAGCTTATTCGGCATTAACATATGCTAATGATATGACATTATGGTCAACGAGTATATATAACACGGGATCCTTTCTCCTTCTGTACCTTGTAATGCTTGCAGGGAGTATAGGATTCATTTTACTGACAAAAGAAAAATTGGATTTGGAAATAGTAAGAGCTGCATCATTTGATGAATTAACAGACATACTCAACCGTAGAACCTTTGCGTTGCAGGCGAAGGAGTATGTATCCCTTTTTTCAAGAAAAAAAGAAGAAATTTCCTTTTTGCTGATAGATATTGATAATTTTAAAAAGATAAATGATGCTCACGGTCATTATACAGGGGATATTGTTTTAAAGGAATTTGCTGCTAAAATCAAGACTCAATTAAGGGACTATGACTTATTTGGCAGATACGGCGGCGAAGAATTTGCCGTGCTGCTTCCGGGAACAGATAAGAATGATTCTGAAGAAGTCGCAGAAAGACTGAGAAAATCAATTGAAGATATGTCTGTCGGCAGCAACCCGGCAATTAAATTTACAATAAGCATAGGAGGAGTAACTTTAATTCCTGATTCACAAACCAGCATCGATATGCTGTATAAATTAAGTGATGATGCTCTATATATGGCTAAAGCTCAAGGTAAAAATCGCGTTGCTTTTCATAATTAATCTGATTATGCAAAAGCATTGAACTGGTAAATACAAAAATTCAGATTCGATTTCCCATAAGTTCTGCGATTTGTTCTACAACATGTAAAATTTCATCGTTATTTATTATTTCCATATCACAATATTCCTTGTATAGAGGGAATCTTTCTTTATACAGCTGGTATAATTTGTTTTTTCCCTCTGCCAGAAGCGGCCTTACATTTGTATCAATATCATGAATAATATTATCCAACGGTCTGTTTATAAATAGTATAATGCCGTTTTCCTTAAACATCTTGATATTATCTTTTCTTTTTATAATTCCGCCGCCGGTGGCTATGACATGAGAATTTAATTTGCTTAATTCCTTAGCACATTTTGTTTCAACATCCCTGAAATACTCCTCGCTTATCTGAAACATTTCCTTTATGGTTTTATTTTCACTTGCTTCTATATATTTGTCCATGTCAATATAGTCCATGCTGATTTTTTTGGAGAGCATGCGGCCTATAGTGCTTTTTCCGCTTCCGGGCATTCCTATTAAAACAATATTCTTACTCATATACATCTCCCGTTATCATATGCAGTATACTATCTATAACCGTGCTCGAAATTTCTGTTTCATTCCATATTTCCTGTGATTTTACGGCCTGTGCGGCAAGCATGTATAATCCGTTCAATGTTTTCAGACCCTTTTCCCCGGCTTCCTTTAAAAACAGGGTATCTGAGGGATTGTAAATCAAATCTACCGCCGTATTGAATTTATTCAGATATTTTTTATCCAGCGGACTGAACTCTGTATTTGGAAACATACCTGTAGGAGTGCAGTTAATTATAACAGAGCAATTACCGATTTTATTCAGTTCATCATAATTTATGATTTTATCTTCGGGGTATTTCTTTTTTGCCGATTCTATGTCCCTGGATACAAGAATGATTTCCTTTATGCCATTGTCCTTCAGGTATTGAGTTACTGCTTTTGATGCACCTCCTGTACCCAGGACAACAGCTGTTTCTTTTTCAATTTTTACGTTTGCGCTGTCAAGCATCATTCCAAATCCGTAATAGTCGGTATTGTATCCTGTTGCCACACCGTTTTTATCGATACTCACTACATTTACGGCTCCTATTTTCACGGCCTCAGGGCTGAGAGCGTCAAGATACCTGATTATATCCAGTTTATATGGTATCGTAACATTTACACCCTTGTAGCCAAGAGCTTTCAGTCCGGAGATAACAAACTGAAGTCTTTCCTTTTTTACTTCAAACAGACCGTAGTGACCTTGTATGTGAGTTTCTTCCAGTATTTTAGCATGAATTTGCGGTGAGAATGTATGTCCGAGCTTTTCGCCTATTAAGCCGTATAAATTTTCCATTGCAGACCTCTTTACAATATTTTAATTTCGTCTCTTTGAATATCCTTGCAGGTATTCATGATTTGAATGTAGATCGTTTCTATATAATTTGAGTACTTCTTGTTTTTCAACTGCCCTTTACATTTTTCAATAACCAGTTTCTCTCTTGCTTCATCAAATACGGGCAAATTTTGTGCCGCCTTGTATTCTCCCACTTTTAATACCAAATCAAATCTTTTTTCCAAAAGATTTACTAAATTCTCATCCACCGAATTGATTTCATTTCTGATTTCATTCAAATCTATTTTGTTTTCCATACTTCACCTTCTCTTTCCAATATTAAATCGAGTATTACCAATGCTGCCGCACCCTCAATAACAGGCAGTGCCCTGGGAACAATGCATGGATCGTGCCGTCCCGATATAGTTATATCCGTATTATGCATTGCCGATACATTTACGGTACTCTGCGGTATTGATATGGACGGTGTGGGCTTTATTGCTGTTCTGAATATTATAGGCATGCCGTTTGTTATGCCGCCGGTTATTCCGCCGTTGTTGTTGCTGTGTGTGGATATTTTGTTATCCTGCACATAATATGCGTCGTTTGCTTCTGAACCGAGCATGCCGGTTATATCAAATCCTGCCCCGAATTCTATCCCTTTAACTGCGGGTATGGAAAAAATCATATGCGCAAGCTTGCTTTCCACCGAATCAAAAAACGGCTGGCCAAGACCTGCACCTGTATTTATTACAAATGTTTCTACAATGCCTCCGACCGAATTGTCTTCGCCCTTCGCTTTCAGAATCTCGGCTTGCATCAATCCTGCCTTTTCTTCTGAAACAACCGGAAAATCCATCTTTCTGAAGGCTCTGAGAGCATCAGTTTCTATTTCCGGGATATCATCGTCATTTATTTTAAATATATTTTTTATACGGCTGCCGATAATAATATTTCTGTGTTCTTCAAGTATTTGCATGGCAACTGCACCGGCGAACAACAGCGGTGCGGTTATTCTGCCTGAAAAATGACCTCCGCCACGATAGTCATTGCATCCGGAATATCTGACAAATCCGGGATAGTCGCTGTGTCCCGGTCTCATGTTGTATTTTAAGATGTCATAGTCCTTTGATTTTTTGTCTTCGTT
Organism: Bacillota bacterium; assembly: GCA_023453025.1. GTDB lineage: Bacteria > Bacillota > Clostridia > Tissierellales > Sedimentibacteraceae > Sedimentibacter. Next base: position 9,702 of record JAEXUD010000020.1, on the reverse strand, counting down.
GTATATAATTGCACATAAAGGAGTTCCTGTCGTTTTATCATTAAAATATCCGCTTACTATATTATATGAATCCTTTTCACTTCTCGGGGTGGAAAGTCTGCTGCTGCCTGGAGCTCTCCTAAGCATCTGCTTTTTTATATAGTCCGTGTCGAGCCTGATTCCTGACGGAAGTCCGTCAATTATGACCCCTATTGCCTCTCCGTGAGATTCACCGAAAATACTTATTTTTAATTTATTGCCGAACATCGAGCTCATTAATCGAACCTCCCAAAGTTTTGTAATCACTCCAAAATGACGGATAAGATTTATTTACAGCCGTATAGTCCTCTAATGTTATTTCCTTTTCACATTTTGTGGCAGCTATTGCAAGTGACATTGCAATCCTGTGGTCGTTCCAGCTGCTTACGGCGGCATTGCCCTTTAAGCTGCTTAATCCTTTTATCAGCAGACCGTCACGCAATTCTGTTATGTTTGCACCAAGCTTATTCATTTCAACGGACATTGCCTTTAGCCGGTCGGATTCCTTTATTCTGAGGCGCTCGGCATTTATTATTCTTGTCGTTACACCGTCCTTCAACGCTGCCAGCACTGCCAGGATTGGCACCAGGTCCGGTATTTGAGATGCATCTATTATAAATTCTTCTTTGCTGTATTTATCGATGCTTTTATACCGTTCAATTATATTTAATATTTCCTTATCCCCCTGTTTTGTATTATGGTCGATTCCGGTACATTTCAAATCATTTCCGATTTCATGCGCCGCAAGGAAAAATGCAGCCTGGGACAGGTCTCCTTCAACGGTATAGCTGGTGGGTATGTATTGAGAATTGCCTTTAATTTTAAATTCCCTATAGTCATTGTTCTCAATATCAATTTTAAATTTGCTTAACATGTCAAGTGTTAAATCAACATATCCTCTTGATTCAAGACTGCCTTTGATTTTAATGACTGAATCGCCTTGCAATAAGGGAAGTGCAAACAGCAGTCCGGATATGAACTGGGAGCTTACATTGCCTGAAACCTCGTAATTCCCGCCGGTCAGTGAACCGCGTACAGATAAGGGCAGGCAGCCTCCGGCTGTTTTATATTCGATTTTCTGCTCATCAAATATTTTGTAGTAAACATCCAAAGGTCTTTCGACCAGCTTTCCTGAACCTGTGAATGTGCACTCATTTGACAGCACAAGCCCCAAGGGAATCAGGAACCTCAAGGTTGAACCGGATTCCATACAGTTGATGTGAGCAGCTTCAACCGCATCCTTTTCTTTTTTTATCCGCACTTTATATGTTTTGTCATCTTCTGCCAATTCTGTCTGTGCACCCAGATTCGTCATGCCTGCTATGGTGGCTTTGATGTCCTCTGATAAAATAACATTGTCTATTATGCTTTCTCCTTTGCCGCTGCATAAGGAAGCGCATATTATGGCACGGTGGCTCAAGCTTTTGGACGGAGGAGCTTTTATTGTTCCTTTTAGCTTCGAGGGCTTTATTATTATGCTGTTCATTGTATTCTCCTCTCTGATTTTACTATAGGAAATTATCTATATTTTCAACAGGCATCTTTTCAATAAAAGCTTCGCCTATTTTTTTCAATAGTATCAAATTTATATTTTCTGAAATATTTTTTTTATCTAAAAGTATTGTTTTGTTTATATACTCTATATCAATATCAGGGAAACTATAATCTATGCCGAAATTAAGCAGCAGGTTTTTTATTTTTTCTGTTGTTCCGGATTCTGTATATCCGAGAGCCTCGCTTTTTTGTGTTATATGGTACATGCCGATTGCTACGGCTTCTCCGTGGGTGTAAGCTTCATAATTATAGTATTTCTCTATGGCATGGCCCAAGGTATGGCCAAAATTCAGTATCATTCTTATACCTGTATCCCGTTCATCCTGTTCAACTATTTCTCTTTTTATATTGCAGCATGTAAAAATAATTTTTTCAATATTCTTAAATAATTCCTCTTTGGATTTTATGTTCATTAATAGTTTATATAAATCCGGGTCTTTGATACATGCATATTTAATTACCTCTCCCAGGCCGTCTTTAACAAATTCATCAGGAAGGGAATTCAGAATATAAGGGTCTATCAACACTTTTTCAGGGTGGTAGAAGCTGCCGATTAAATTTTTGCCCTGCTCCAGATTTACGGCCACCTTGCCGCCTATGCTCGAATCAATTTGTGCCAGAAGAGATGTGGGAATTTGCACATAGTCTATACCCCTTAAATATGTTGATGCCGCAAAGCCTCCCAGGTCACCGACAACTCCGCCGCCGAATGCGATAATCATATCACCTCTGGTTATTTTTGATTCCAGTAGACAGGTATAGACATACTCAAGCATCTTAACGGATTTGCTTTTCTCACCAGGTTCCAATACGATGAAATCAGGCTTGAAACCAAAGCTTTCCAATGAATTGCACAGCGTGTTTCCATATAATGAATTCACGTTTTTATCCGTAATAACGGCAATTCTTGAACCGCTGTATATTTTTCGGATTTCAGAGCCCACGCTGTTCAAAATTCCGTTTTCAATAAGGATGTCGTATTTTTTTTCTTTTAGATTTACATTCAGCACTGTCATATATTCATCTCTTTTCTTCTGGAGCTGCTTCTGTTCAAATAAAATTCCAGGCTGCTCCTGTCATTTGATTTAATTATATCATAGATGTCGGATATATCTGAAATAAAATTATTTATTTCATTTAATATATTATCCTTGTTTTCAAATATCAGCTCACTCCATAACTGAGAATTAATATCAGCCACTCTGGTAGCATCCTTAAAGCTGCCGCCTATACATTGAAAGCTGTTGTCAAGCTTGGAGCTGTTCATCAATGCGCATGCTATGATATGAGGAAGCTGGCTGGTGAATGCAATCTTCTCGTCATGTATCTGAGGGGACATTTCAACAATTTCATTAAATCCTATACTTTTTATTATTTGCTTCAACAGCTTCAAAGAATCATCAGAAGTGTTTTTTTCAGGTGTTAAAATATATTGTGCATCTTTAAAAATATCGGCATCAGAATAATTATAACCGGCTGATTCCTTGCCTGACATGGGGTGACCTCCTATGAACTCAAGGTCATCCCTCATTATATTTAATATTTCTGATATGATTTTACTTTTCATTCCCATGGTATCGGTAATAAGAGCATTTTTCTTAAAATATCCCATGTTGGTTCGTAAGAAGTCCATAGCAATATTCGGGTAAGTACATAATATTACCAGGTCGGAATTCTCAAGAGGAAACTGCGGTTTAGTATATCCATTGTCTATTATGCCTGCAGACTCAGCCTCATTTAATGCGTCAGTATTTATATCAATTGCCCATAATTTATTAGTATTTATATATTTTCTTATAGCCTTGGCATAGGAGCCTCCGATTAAGCCTATTCCCACTATTGTTATATTCAAGTCAGACATGGATTTCAATTTAGACACCTCGTTTACATTTTATATGGCTTTGTTTTCTATTGCGGCAATTAATTTTAGCTGCTGCATGATATTATCAAATCTGTTTGGCTTAACTGATTGACTGCCGTCACACAACGCATTTTCCGGGTCGTTATGAACTTCAATTATAAGTCCGTCGGCGCCCACTGCAACAGCTGCTTTTGAAAGTGCCTCAACCATCCACCACAAGCCTGTGGCATGGCTGGGGTCCACAATTACCGGTAGGTGGCTAAGTTTTTTTATTGCCAGAATGGCGCTCAGATCCAGCGTATTTCTTGTGTATTTTTCAAAAGTCCTTATGCCTCTCTCACACAATATTACATTTTCGTTGCCGCCCGCTAAAATGTATTCCGCTGACATCAGAAGCTCTTCTATAGTCGAGGACAGACCTCTTTTTAACAGAATCGGTTTTCTGGTTTTGCCAAGTTCCTTTAAAAGCTCGAAATTCTGCATATTTCTCGCTCCAACCTGGATAACATCAACATCTTCAATGAAATCATCAAGAAATTCAGTGGACATGATTTCCGAAACTATAGGAAGCCCGGTTTCCTTCTTTGCATATTTTAAAAGCTCGAGACCTTGTTTTTTCAGTCCCTGGAAGCTGTACGGCGAAGTCCTCGGTTTAAATGCGCCTCCTCTTAAAAAACCTGCTCCGGATGCCTTTACTGATTGCGCTATTGATAAAATCTGCTCTTCACTTTCAACTGAGCAGGGACCGGCGATTACAGTCAATTTGTTTCCGCCTATACATTCATTTCCAACTTTGATTTCTGTGTTGTCAGGATGAAAGAGCCTGTTGGCCTTTTTGTAAGGTTCCTGAATACGAATTACATTATCTATAATTCTATTTTTTTGAAACATACTTTCGTCAATATTGTGAGTATCTCCCACAATACCTATGATTCGATAATTTACTCCTACTGATTCGTGGGGCTGACAGCCCATGGCACAGATTTTTTCCTTTATTGCGGAAATTTCATTTTCAGTTGCATGTTTGTTAATAACTAATATCATTTTGATACCTCCGATTTGTATTTTGTTTTAAATAATAAAAAGGAGCCCTATAAAGGACTCCTTATGTATCTTATTAAATGAGAAAAATTTAGAATTACCTGAGTTAAACGAGGTAAGCAATTTTCATCAAAACGCCGGTGTCAATCCTTTATAAATATATTTATGCAGTTTTTTTGTATAGCAATAAAAGTAATAAAAATTACTTTGATAACGGCTATAAAACTTAAATGCATAAAATTTATTTATAAATTCCATTATTTTCTCCTTCAAATATTGTTTATGCTATTCTAACACATAATTTGAAGTTGTCAATAACAAAATTTATAATTATTACAAAATTTTTTATTGATTGGTACTATTCACAGTCAAAGTGAAAGCGAAAAACAAGAAAAATATCCGCTCACGGTTTCGGACACGAATAATTCTAAAGCTCATTCCGGCTAAGAATTATAATCGTGTCCTGCAAATGTTCACTATATATTTTTCTTAGGTTTTATGGATAGCAACTGCGAATAGCAACTATTGATTTTTATTTCTAATCGTTGTGAACATAAATTTTTTGTTGATAAAAGCTCTGGGCAGTGATACAATGCAAGCAGGTGTTCTATTTGATTCCATTCGGTATAAACTATAAATAACAAACAAATATTCCATACATATTTGACTGTCATACCCCGTTAACAATTACTTTCAATAAGATGCAGGCAGAGGAATTATCAAATGCACATTTGAAAAACTATGCTGAAAACGATGCCAGAAGTATTGTTATGAAGGTAAACATTTTGAATTTTGATGATGAATATATTTTGTCAAGCGGTTAAAAGGAGGGAGTGAATTTGATGAGTATTGTAGAATTGGCTACGGAAAAGGATTATATTATAAATTCCCATGAAAGATGCAGGAAATATAAAGTTGAGAAGGAACGGGTCTTCAGCAAAAAGATACTTACAGGCAAGGAGCTTTTCGAAAAGCTTGAGGCCAAAAGGGAACTGATTGACACGGCCGAGCTTTATATGACCCAATTGTATAATTTCGTCAAAGGATCTAATTTTTTCTCTATAATAACCGACGAGGAAGGCTGTATTTTAAGTATAATAGGTGATGCAGGCATTTTATCCGAGGCTTTCTCTTTTAAAATGGTGCCCGGAGCATATATGGATGAATGCAGCATAGGGACAAATTCTATGGGTACGACTTTGGTTGAGGGCAAACCTTTACAAGTGTCAGGTGAGGAGCATTACATTAGGGCATATCACCGGTGGACCTGTTCAGCCTCACCTATAAGAAATTCCAAGGGCGAAATTATCGGGAGTATTGATTTAACCGGTTACAGTGAATCAGTCAATTTACACACGCTGGGTATGGTAGTGGCAGCGGCCAATGCAATAGAAGAAATACTCAATATCAAGAGATACACGGAAGAACTGTCCATGACCAAAAAATTTACGGAGATTATCATTGATTCTATTGATGCGGGGATATTAACCTCTGATTTGAGGGGCAATATCATAACAGTCAATCAACAAGTTTCGGATATGTTTGGCTATCGTCCGGATGAAATGAGATTGATGAAAACGTGGAATTTGCTGGAGGACTGGGGAAGTGTGAAAGCTTCAGTCATGAACAAGCAAAGCTTTACGAACGTGGACGTATTTGTGAATTCCAGGAGAAAAAAGCTGCAATTTAACTTAAGTGTCTATCCTCATCTTGATAACGAACAGCATTTAATGAATATCGTCTTTGTTTTCGTGGAAGTAAAAAAGGTCAGAAAGATGGCTAACAGAATCATGGGACATCAGGCTATTTATACCTTCGATAAAATCATCGGTCAGGATAAGAACTTTGTACGGATTATCGAGTACGCTAAAAAAATTGCAGACAGCAGATCTAATGTTCTGATTATGGGTGAAAGCGGTACGGGGAAAGAACTCTTTTCACAGGCAATACACAATTACAACCGCAGAAAGGATGAACCTTTTGTAGTGTTAAACTGCGGTGCAATACCAAGGAACCTTATAGAATCTGAACTGTTCGGGTATGAGGGAGGAGCTTACACAGGCGCAAAAAGCACCGGTCAACCGGGAAAATTCGAAATTGCAGACGGCGGTACGATTTTTTTGGATGAAATCGGTGAAATGCCGCTGGACATGCAGACCAGGCTGCTCCGGGTCCTTGAGGAAGGTACAGTGAGCAGGGTCGGAAGCGTCAAGGAGATTGTAGTGGATGTAAGAGTGATTGCAGCTACCAACAAGGATCTTAAGGAAGAGGTCCGAAAAGGCAACTTCCGCAAGGACTTGTATTACAGGCTGAATGTCATTCCTATTAAGTTGCTGCCATTAAGAGAAAGAAAATCTGACATACCAATTTTGAGTCAGTATTTTATGGAAAGAATATCTGTAAAGCTTAACAAGAAAAGTGTAAATATCAGTGATGAGACTATGAAGTCCTTTTTGGAATATGAGTGGCCGGGAAATGTCAGGGAACTGGAGAATATAATAGAGCTGATGGTAAATACCGGATATATTCCTGACAGCTTTATAAAGGCAGACAGCTGTACCGATGCAAAAGCTTTTGCGGCGGTGAAACAAAATGAATTACAAAGGGATGTCACCTTGAAAGGGATGGAGGAGAATTTGAAGCTGGAAGTTATGGAAGTGCAGCATATAATGAAGGTTTTAGAACTATACAACGGTAACGTAACTTTAGCTGCGAAAGCATTGGGCATTGGGAGAAATACCCTTTATAGAAAAATGGAAAGCATAAGGACTATCTGTTCCGAAATAGAACAGTGCTCTATTTCGGAATAAATCATTCTCATGGGTCTTGTTCCAAAATGGAACAGCTTTTAAAAAATATTATATTTTACGACCCCCACATTTTGGAGGGTTTTTTTTTATTATTCAGGAAACAACTTGCACAAAATTTTGTGGATAACCAAGGGTGCAGTTTTTCGTGCCTGCACATTAATAAATTTGCGTGTGTTTTTAAGTTGCCCGGCGGGGATGATTTATTTTTGGCATGAATTTTGCTTATATTATTTTATAAAATTAATTTTATAAGAAAATATTCTTACAACTCTGAAAAGGAAGGCGGAATTCATATAATACTGTTAACAGCCATATAATGGAAAAAATGAAGGAGTGGGATATGAAAGAGGAAAATGAACATGATGTGCCATGGATATGCGACAAATGCAAGGAAAAATTGGCGCTTTGCAAAGTAAAAGTAAACTACTTGGGGGGGAATTTTGAAGTGGAGCTGATGAAGTGTCCACGGTGTCATAATGTGTTTGTAGGAGAGGATTTAGCCTTGGGCAAAATGTTGATGGTTGAAAAAGAACTGGAGGATAAATAATGATTCTCATGGTTGCCGGAAAGGGTGGGACTTAGCATGGATGATACGGCTTTTAAGATGTTTAAGCTATTCAATGAAGGATATCGCTGTACTCAAATTATGGTGAAAATGGCGCTTGATGAAGAAGAAAAAGCAAATGAAGACTTATTAAGAGCTTTAAATGGTTTCTGTATAGGTATTGGCAGTGCGCCGAAGATATGTGGAGTGTTGACGGGGGGAATTGCGATTCTGGGTCTTTATGCGGGAAAAGGGAGCAGCCTTGAATATCCAAAACAAGGGTACTCCGGTATGGTTGATGAATATACGGAATGGTTTGAATCAGAGTTTGGGGGGACAGAATGCAGTGATCTTATAGGTGTGATCAGTGTAACAGATTGGAATAACAATCAGGAATACAGATTAAAATGCGGCAATATACTGGTGAAAAGCTATGAAAAGATACAGGAAATACTGACAAGTCATGATTATGAATTTGGAAACAGGGAATCATCATGAGTACATATTTGCGCTTTGAAGATTTTTATATCTGCCGGCACGGCACTTGCTTTAGTATTACATTGAAAGCAGTCCTGCTGACAATAAAAATAACAAATTATATTTAAGGAGGTGAAACTGGTATCGCAATTGCGGTAACCAGGCGTATCATGAACAAAATTTTAATAATTTCTCCTGAAAAATGCAATAACTGCAAAACCTGTGAGGCAGTTTGCTCAAATTCTGCAGTTAATGTAATCGGCTTTGAAGAGGCGGAAGTTTCAGTACCTGTAATGTGTATGCAGTGTGAAGATGCTTCGTGTATGAGGGTATGTCCCAGAGAAGCTATTTCGAGAGATGAGAATGGCACGGTTGTAATAGATCCGAATAAATGCATCGGATGCAAGCTTTGTATCAGCGCGTGCTCTTTGGGAAATATTCACTACAGCTCAAGGCAAAAGAAAATACTGAAGTGCGATTTGTGCGACAGTAACCCATTGTGCGCAAAATACTGTCCTACAAGGGCGATAGAATACGTAGATGCTGTCAAGTCCAACGTAAACAAGAAAAAGATAATTGCAGTAAAGTTTAAAGAATTGTTTGAAGAGGAGCAATAAAAATAATTGACTGAATAAGAGAGATATTTCTAAATAGTAAGAATAAAAAGGAGATGATTTCGTTGATTGAAAAAACCTTGTTTATTAATGGAGTAAAAAAACATATTACGGCGGATGCTGATGAAACCCTGGCTGATGTATTAAGAAAGAAGCTCTTACTCACGGGAACCAAGATTGGCTGCGGTGGGAAAGGAGAGTGCGGTGCATGCACGGTTTTGTGGGACGGTGTGCCTGTGAGATCTTGTCTCTACAAGATGGAAAGAATCCCGGACGGTGCCCGGATTATTACAATAGAAGGCGTAGGCACAAAAGAAAATCTGCACCCGCTTCAGCTTGCCTGGATGGTTCACGGGTCAGCACAGTGCGGTTTCTGTACTCCGGGATTTATTGTTTCTGCAATGGCATTGCTGGATAAAAATACAAATCCTTCCAGAGAAGATGTAAGAGAGTGGTTCCAGAAAAACAGAAACCTCTGCAGATGTACAGGGTACAAACCCTTAGTGGATGCGGTTATGGATGCTGCAAAGCTGATGAGAGGTGAAATAAAAACAGAAGATATGTGGTTTAAACTGCAAGCCGGTGAAAGTATTCTAGGGACAAAATCGGTCAGACCGTCAGCTGCCGCAAAGGTTACAGGAACCTGGGATTTTGGAGCAGATCTGGGGTTGAAGCTTCCTGAAAATACTTTACATATCAAGCTTGTTCAGGCTAAAGTATCTCATGCGAATATTCTTTCTATAGATACCAAAGAAGCTGAAAAAATGCCGGGAGTATTCAGGG
>JAEXUD010000017.1 GCA_023453025.1 Bacillota bacterium | reverse complement strand
TCATCCATAGGCAAAGAATGGTATGAACAAATGGGAGCTTTTGAAAACTGGATGATTGGCAAGACAGCTGATGAAATCACAGGATTAAAAGTAAAAGCAAGAGACGAAAATCACCCTGCAGTACCTGATATACCGGAATTAACATCATCAGTAACAATTTCAGTTGACGCTTATTTAGAAGCAGTTGAAGAAGCATGGAACAATGCAGAGGATGCAGCAGGAGCGGCAGCAATGGGATTGGGCGTTGAAACTCATATCGGAAGCTCAAAGGATAAAGCAGCTGATGTAGCACCAATGGCACAAATGGACACTTACATGAATGCTACTGCAGTAGATAAAGACGGTAAAGTTGTTAAAACCATAGTAGACGTTGCTCAAGTCAAGGTTAATTATGATGAAAATGGTGTTGTAACATCAGACAAGGCTGTTGCGCCGCAGACTAAGAAAGAGCTTAAAGAAGGCTACGGAATGGTTAAAGCTTCATCCATAGGCAAAGAATGGTATGAACAAATGGAAGCATTTGAAGAGTGGATGGCAGGCAAGACAGTTGATGAAATCACAGGATTAAAAGTTAAAAAAGGAGCTGAAGGACATGACGCAGTTCCGGATGTACCTGAATTAACATCTTCAGTTACAATAACTGTTGAAGGATATCAATCAGTAATTGCTGAAGCAATAGCTAATGTAAGATAATTAAGTTTATAAAAAACTCCCTTCTGATTGAGGGGAGTTTTAGATTGTCTTTTTAATTATATATTGATAATATTATTAATATTTGGTATTATAATTTAGGGTGATAAATATGAATAAAATACTTTCTATAGTGTTGATAGTAGCTTTAATTCTCACATCATTTACAGGATGTCAGCAAAATGGAAACAATGAAGAAACGCCGGTTGAAGAGGAAAAGGTATATGAAAAATATTCAAACACTTTTTTAGATACATTTGACACAGTCACAACAGTGGTAGGCTACACAGAAACAGAAGAAGAATTTAATGATTATTTTGAAAAGATACATATAAGAATGATGGAGCTTCATAAGCTGTTTGATAAATATAATGATTATGAAGGAATAAACAACATAAAGACTATCAATGACAATGCAGGTGTCAAGCCGGTCAAAGTAAGCAAGGATATTATTGACTTAATAATTTTCTCCAAAGAGCTTTATGAAGAAGTAGGAACGCAAACTAATATTGCATTTGGTGCAGTTCTTGAAATCTGGCATGATTACAGAGATGAGGCAGAATTTAACCCTGCAGCTGCAAAAATACCTCCTATGGATAAATTACAAGAAGCCAATGAACATACAGATATAGACAAGGTAATAGTTGACGTTGAAAACAGTACTGTATATCTGGATGACCCGTTAATGAGCCTCGATGTCGGAGCTGTTGCCAAAGGATTTGCAACAGAGGTGGTTGTGCAGGAAGTAATTAAGGATGGATTTACATCAGGGATTATAAGCAATGGAGGAAATATCCGGGCCTTTGGAGTACCAAAGGACGGAATAAGGGATAAATGGGGCGTGGGTATACAAAACCCTGACAGCGTAATAGGTAATTCTGAGGAGAATATCCTTGATACGGTATTTTTAACAAATGCTTCAGTAGTAACCAGCGGTGATTACCAAAGATATTATATAGTTGGAGACAAGGTATTGAACCATTTGATAAATCCAAAAACTCTGATGCCCGGAGATTATTTCAGAGCCGTATCTGTAGTGACAGAGGATTCAGGAAGAGCCGACTTTTTATCAACAACCATATTTCTTTTAAGCTATGAGGAAGGAAGAGAATTAGTTGAATCAATTGATGGTGTGGAAGCTTTGTGGGTATTTAAGGACAAAACTGTTGAAGCGACTGATGGTATGAAAGAAATAATGAAAAGCCACGGAGCGACTGCAGCAATTAAAAAATAATAAATAAAATAAAGTTATAGTCAACCGGATGATTATAACTTTTATATATTAGATTGTGATTTTATGTATGATATACTAATAATTAACTTATAACAGCAGAAGGTATAAAATGGAACAATATAATTATATGACATTTAAATCAGTTTCATATGCAATGAAGGTAGAGGCTGCTTTAAAAAAACATAATGTAAAATATAAAATAATACCGGTTCCAAGAACCATAAGTTCAAGCTGTGGATTATGTATCCGGTTTTGCAAGGATGATTTGGAAACATTTAAAACAATTATTTTAAATAACAGCCTTGTATACGATCAAATATATTATGAGGCTTAGCTATATAGCATAGCTCAAGTAACAGCCGCATATAAAACCTATAAGCAAAAATACGGCGTTGCTTTTTCCCTTGTAAAGAAGATTTGCTTCGGGTATAAGCTCATGCGATGATACATAAAGCATGCTGCTGGCAGCTGCGGAAAGACAGAATGCAATGAAGTATTTTGATATTCCACCTAAGGCGGCACCAAAGACAGCACCAAAGGCTGTTGGAAGACCGGTTAGTAATGCGAGCAGCACAACGGATAATGGGGAAATTCCTGCCATTACAAGAGGAATACCTACGCTCATGCCTTCGGGTATATCGTGAGCAGCAATTAGAATTCCGATTTTTATACCTAAATTCTCTGAATACACAGCACTTGAGCCAACAGCAACACCCTCGGGAAAGTTATGAAGACTCATGCTGATCATTATTATTAAGCTCATTTTTATGTAGCTTAATTTTTTTCCTTTATATTTATTTAATTTATTGGTCGGTATAAGCTTTTCAGCTGTAAACACCAATAACAGTCCGAGTACAAGTCCTAACGTTACAATAAAGAAACCCCCTATTTCATATGCTTCCGGCATAAGGTCAAATGATATGATGGAAAGCATTATACCTGCAGCAAAGCTAAGCATACCCGATACAAGCCTGTCACTGGGCTTGCGTATCATAACAGATATCAATCCCCCGATGCATGTTCCTATCCCTCCTATTATGAAACCAATAATAAAATAATATAAAATATCCACTTTGTCCTCCTAGATTTCTTTATAAATATATATGTAGATTTTACAAATATATATCTGCCGCATGAATGAAATACGCCTCAAGGTATTGTTATAAAATATTAAGAAGTAAAATCTTGTTTATAGGGATAATGTAGTATATAATTAACAATAGTAACTATAACGAATAACAAGAGAAGCTGCATAACAGTTACGAGAGGTAAATAATGGAACAAATTATAAAAACGAAAGTAATTAACATGGATCCGGAAAATATTGATTACAATATTATAAGAGAAGCAGCAGATATTATAAATAATGGCGGAGTGGTTGTATTTCCTACTGAGACAGTCTATGGTATAGGTGCCGATGCATTGAATGATGAAGCTTGCGAAAAAATATTCAAGGCAAAAGGAAGACCGCAGGATAACCCATTGATAGTACATATATCAGAATTTGACGAGTTATATTCATTGGCTGAAACGGTACCTGCAAGTGCTAAAATACTGGCAAACAAATATTGGCCGGGTCCGCTGACAATGATTCTATATAAAAAAAATGTTTTATCTGATAAAATAACGGCAGGGTTAAATACTGCAGCCATACGTCTGCCCGTTAATAAAATTGCTCTTGCTCTTATTAAGGAAAGCAAGAAGCCAATTGCTGCTCCAAGTGCAAATACTTCAGGCAAACCAAGCCCAACAGAGGCAGCTCACGTTATAGAGGATTTAATTGGCAAGGTTGATATGATTATTGACGGAGGCAGCACGGATATAGGTTTGGAATCCACAGTGATTGATATGACAAGTGAGATACCAATGATATTAAGACCGGGCAAAGTTACAAGAGAAGACATAATAAGCGTGCTTGGACAATGTGAATATGACCCGGCTATTATTAAAGGAAGTGAAAAATTAGTTCCTAAATCCCCCGGTCAAAAATACAGACATTATTCACCAAAAGCAAAGGTGATTCTTTACAAAGGCAGCATTGAAAAAATTATAAAAAGAATTAATGAAGATTATGATAAATTTCTTGAAGAAGGCTTAAAAGTCGGAATTTTATCAACTACGCAAACTGACGAGCATTATTTTGGAAAATTAACTATTTTATGTGGAGACAGAACCAAACCTCTCACAATTTCGTCTAATCTGTTTAAGAGTCTAAGGGAGTTTGATCATATGGGGGTGGATATTATACTTGCAGAAGCAGTTGACGAAAAAGAGCTTGGAAAAGCTATAATGAACAGGTTAGGAAAAGCATCCAGCGAAACAATAAATATATGAGGTGAATATGAATATTTTGCTTGTATGTACGGGAAATACCTGCAGGAGCAGCATGGCTGAAGGCATTTTTAAGTATTTGCTGGAAAACAGCAACATAGAAAATGTACATGTTTCATCAGCGGGAATTAACGCCTTTGAAGGCGACAATGCCAATGAAAAGGCAATTTATACATTAGATAAAAAGGGAATTGACATTTTAAATCATAAGGCCAGACTGCTCACTAAGAAAATAATAATTGATTCAGATTTAATTTTAACTATGACCGGCAGTCATAAAAAAATGATTGTAAATGCTGTGCCTGAATATTCAAACAAAGTCTATACATTAAAGGAATATGCATTTATAGCTAATAATGAAGAAATACATGATGAAAATCTGGATATTGCCGATCCTTTTGGTTCAGACTATAATGTCTATGAAAAAGTTGCCGAAGAAATCGAAGCACAATTAATAAAAATTGTAAAAAGCTTAAAATAATATGCTGGTCCAGTTTACATTTGGCTGTAATCAGCAGGTATTTAATATATGGAGGGAAAAATGAAAATAGTACTGGCATGCGACCATGGCGGATTCCAATTAAAGGAAGCAGTTAAAGAACATTTGGTTTCAAACGGTTATGATATTACTGATATAGGAGTATACAACACTGCTTCAGTGGACTATCCTGATTTTGGCAGGAGGGCTGCTGAAATGGTTGTCGGCAAGGAAGCGGATAAAGGAATAATAATCTGCGGAACCGGAATCGGAATTTCTATAGCTGCAAACAAGGTGAAGGGAATAAGATGCGCGCTTTGCACAAATGAATATATGGCAAGAATGTCAAGGCTGCACAACAATGCAAACATGCTTGCTTTGGGGGAGAGAGTCTTAGGAAAAGGCGTTGCTTTAAGCCTTGTGGATACATGGCTTGCAACAGAATTTGAAGGCGGAAGACACGAAAACAGGGTAAATAAACTAATGGATATAGAAAATACTGATAAAGTAGAGGATTAATATGGCTAGTTATTTTATAGCTTTTATTTCAGCTGTAATTATTGCATTTATAATGACACCTCCTGCCAGAAAGCTTGCGTTTAAGGTTGGAGCATTGGATGTACCAAAGGACCCCAGAAAAATACATAGTAAACCAATGCCATATTTTGGGGGACTTGCAATATATGTTTCAATTATGGCGTGTATGATTGTATACATGCCACATACCACAACAAATATTCACATAATGATTGGTGCCACAATAATCGTTTTAACAGGAATTGTTGATGATATGTACGATATGCCTGCAAAAATAAAAATGCTTATGCAGCTAATAGCAGCAATGGTTGCTATTAGAGGCGGAGTCCAGATTCATTTTATTACAAATCCGTTGTCTGCTACAGGTATTAGCTACCTGCTGACCTGGCTGTCATATCCGATAACATTGTTTTGGCTGGTGGGAATCACCAACACTATTAACTTAATAGACGGATTAGACGGTCTTGCATCAGGAGTTGCCAGTATAGCTGCTACTACCCTTCTTTTTACGGCAGCAAAACTGGGACATGATTTTATAGTGATGCAATGTGCAATTATAGCAGGAGCATCATTAGGATTCCTCCCATTTAATTTTAATCCTGCGAAAATATTCATGGGAGATACGGGAGCACTTCTTTTAGGATATATGTTAGCTGTAACATCTGTCCTGGGTATGGTTAAAAGCGTTGCGGCAGTAGCCTTGGCAGTACCGTTATTTGCTCTGGGACTTCCTATTTTTGATACAGCATTTGCTATTATAAGAAGATATATTAACAAAAAACCAATTATGCAGGCAGATAAGGACCATTTGCATCACAAGCTTATGATGTCAGGTCTCAATCAGCGACAGACAGTATTAATAATGTACTTCATAAGCATGATGCTGGGTATAGTGTCAATTGCTATTTCCGACGCTGATCCATTTACAGGTATAATAGTTGCAACCATAGTAGTTATCGCAGTATTTTATTTTGCAAAAATTGGCGGATTGTTTAAACGAAAAGAACAATAGGAGGATTTATGAACAAAATAAAAACTCTCATTATTTTCGGAACCAGGCCGGAAGCTGTGAAAATGGCTCCTATAGTCAAGGTACTGAAAAATGATGAGGAACATTTTATAACAAAAATATGTGTTACAGCTCAGCACAGAGATATGCTTGATCAGGTTTTAAGAATATTTGACATTGAACCTGACTATGATTTAAATATATTCCAAAGCGGTCAGACACTGACACAAATAACATGCAGGGCATTGACAGGCTTGGAGGGTGTAATAGAAGAATTCAAACCTGATCTGATACTTGTTCAGGGGGATACAACAACAGTATTTTCAGGAGCATTGGCAGCTTTTTATCATCAAGTAAAAATAGGTCATGTGGAAGCGGGCTTAAGAAGCGGAAATCTGTATTCTCCATATCCTGAGGAAGCAAACCGGAAGCTGACGGGAATTATAACTGATTTTCACTTTGCGCCAACGGAAACTTCAAGGCAAAACCTGTTGAATGAAGGATACGATGACTATAAAATTTTTGTAACAGGAAATACATCGATAGATGCCTTAAAATGGGTTATAGATAAAAATTATAAATTTGAAGATGAGAGACTTAATAATATAGACTTTGAAAATAACAAGGTGTTGCTTTTAACTGCTCACAGAAGAGAGAATATAGGAGAACCCATGGAAAATATTTTTACGGCTATAAAGGAAGCAGCAGAAAAAAACAAGCAGGTAGAAGTAATATATCCAATGCATTTGAATCCTAAGGTCAGAGAAATAGCAAAAAAAGTATTTGGTGATTTAAATAATATTCATTTAATAGAGCCGCTTGACTATCTCCCATTTACAAATCTGATGGCAAAATGCTACCTGGTTGTCACAGATTCCGGAGGAGTGCAGGAAGAAGCGCCGTCACTGGGAAAGCCTGTGCTGGTTGTAAGAAGGGAAACTGAAAGACCTGAAGGAATAGAAGCAGGAACGGCAAAGCTTGTCGGTACAGAAAAAAGTGTAATATTTAATGAAATAGATAATCTCATAAACAGTGAAGAAGAATACAAAAAGATGGCAAATGCAGTCAATCCATATGGAGACGGCAGAGCCGCAGAATATATAAAGGAAGCAATAATTAAAAACAGTCTAAAATAACTTTTCCAGCAGCCTGAGCCTGTCATTTCGACAGGCTTTACTAATTAAGATAAAAAATGGCTTTGTTATAAATTAACTTTTAAAAATTCTATTGACAAATTAACTGTTTTATTATATACTTCGAATATCAAAATATTAGGCATTAAACAAATATTAATTACAAAATAATGGATATTAAAATTAATAAATAATTGTTGGAGGACATAATGATCTTAGAAAAAGTAAAAGAAATATTAGTTGAAGAATTGGATGTTGAAGAAGAGAATATAAAGCTGGAAAGCAAAATAAAAGATGATCTTGGTGCAGATTCACTGGATTTATTTGAATTAATAAGCAAAATTGAAGATGAGCTTGATGTGACTATCGAAGAAGACGATTATAGCAAGCTTGTTACAGTCGGAAACATAGTTGATTACATTACAGAAAAACAAAATTAATTAGTGGAGTAAAAAACGCCTGTATGGGCGTTTTATCTTATGCAACAGAGTCCCAATGGGGATTAAACAGGTTTGGTGATAAAGCGTTAATATGCTAGATTAAATGGTTGAACAAGGAGATTATATGATTAAGACAAACATATGCAGCTTACTAAATATAAAGTATCCGATTTTTCAGGGCGGTATGGCTCAAATATCAGATGCCGGGCTGGCTGCGGCAGTATCAGAAGCAGGTGGTCTCGGCGTGATAGCTGCAGGGAACAACACAGCTGAAGTACTTAGAAAAGAAATTCACAAAATAAAAGAATTAACTGATAAACCTTTTGGTGTCAATGTAATGCTATTGAGCCCTTATGCTGAAGAAGTCGGAAGTTTGCTTGTTGACGAAAAGGTACCTGTTATAATTACCGGAGCAGGCAACCCGGGCAAGTTTATGAAGCTTTGGAAGGAAGCCGGTTCAAAAATCATACCGGTGGTACCATCAGTTGCATTTGCAAAGCATCTGGAAAAAATAGGAGCTGATGCTATAATATGTGAAGGCACGGAATCCGGAGGTCATGTAGGAGAAATAACTACTATGTGCATAACCCCTCAGGTAGTGGATGCTGTTAAGGTTCCTGTAATAGCTGCAGGAGGAGTTGCGGACGGAAGAGGTATAGCGGCAGTATTGAGTCTTGGAGCACAAGGTGTACAAGTGGGCACAAGATTTTTATTAGCGAAAGAATGTAGTGTACACCAAAATTATAAAAACAAAGTTAAAAAGGCAAATGATACAGACACAGCTGTTACAGGAAGAAAAACAGGTCATCCTGTAAGAGTACTGAAAAATAAACTTGTAACACAATTCAAGGAATTAGAAAAAAATAATGCTACTGTTGAACAAATGGAACAGCTTGGAAGAGGAAGGCTTTATAAGGCGGCAGTAGAAGGGGATGTAGATTATGGCTCTGTTATGTCAGGACAAATTGCAGGATTGGTTAATAAAGAGCAGAGCTGTAAAGAAATAATTACTGAAATGTTTGATGAAGCAGAAAAAATTATGAAAGGTTTAAGTTCATTTTTATCAGGAGGCAATAATGAGTAAGACTGCTTTTGTTTTTCCCGGTCAGGGTGCACAATATGCAGGCATGGGAAAAGACTTTTACGAAAATTTTAAGGAAAGTAAGGAAATATTTCAAAAAGCAAATGAAGCGCTTGGTTTTGATTTGACAAAACTGTGCTTTGAAGGACCTAATGAAGACTTGAGCATAACTAAAATAACACAGCCGGCTTTATTGACTGTATGTATTGCGATTTACCAGGCTTTGAAAAAAAATGCCTTTACAGATTCTATAGTAATGGGAGGATTGAGTCTTGGAGAATACTCAGCATTGACAGCAGCCGACGCCATGGATTTTGAAACTGCAGTTAAGCTTGTATATAACAGAGGAAATTATATGCAAAACGCAGTTCCTGTTGGAGAAGGCGGAATGTTAGCCCTTATGGGATGTTCGGATGAAGATGCAATTCGTTTTTGTAAGGTAGTTACAGAAAAATTCGGACTTTTAGAACCGGCAAATTTTAATTGTCCCGGACAAATAGTTGTCGGCGGCAAAATTGAGGCAATTGAAAAGGCCCTGCAGGAAACTAAAGAATTTAATATTAAAAGGGCGGTTAAGCTTCAGGTAAGCGCGCCTTTTCATACATCAATGCTTAAATCAGCAGGTACAAGGTTAAAGGAAGACCTGGAAAAAATTAAATTCAAGAAACCTGTTTACAACGTTATATCAAATGTTGACACAGAATATTACAATAATGATTCAGTAATAGCTGATAAATTAGAAAAGCAAGTTTATAATCCTGTAAGATGGGAAGAATGCGTGAGAAAGATGATAGCAGACGGCGTTACTACATTTGTGGAAATAGGACCCGGCAAATCATTATCAAGCTTTATAAAGAAAATTGACAAAAATGTTAAGTCAATAAATATAGACAGCATTTCCGCATTAGAGGCTTTTCAACAAATTTCTTACGCTTAGCAGATAATGTTAAGCGTTACATTTGTTGAGGAAATGAAAAAATATAAATTATATGGCATATAGCTGGAAAGGGGATCTATGAAGACTGCAATAATAACAGGAGCTTCAAAAGGCATCGGTGCATTCATAGCTTCAAGATTGAATGAGATTGGTTACAACCTTGTTCTAAATTACAGAAGCAATACTTTAGCTATGGAAGAGTTAATAAACAGCTTTACAAACAAGGAAACTAAAAATGTGATTGTTCAATGCGATATATCAAACTATGAGGATGCAAAAAAGCTTGTGGAAGAAGCCTATGAAAACTTTGGTTCAGTTGATGTCTTAGTAAACAATGCGGGCATAACTAAGGATAATCTTCTGCCGTTAATGAGCGAAGAAGAGTTTGATATGGTAATAGACACAAATTTAAAGGGAACTTTTAATTGCTGTAAGCACATAGCAAAGAGAATGCTGAAGCAAAAGCATGGAAGAATTATTAATATATCATCAGTTGTGGGCCTTGCAGGCAATGCCGGACAAGTAAATTATTCTGCTTCAAAAGCAGGAGTAATAGGAATGACTAAATCAATGGCAAGAGAGCTGGGAAAGAAAAATATTCTTGTAAATGCCATAGCACCCGGGTTTATTCAAACGGAAATGACAGATAAAATTCCTGATGATATAAAAGCAGAAATGATGAAAAACATACCTTTGCAAAGATTAGGACAGCCAAGGGATGTTGCGGATGCAGTAGAGTTTTTGATTTCAGATAAAGCGTCATATATAACCGGACAGGTATTGTCAGTTAATGGCGGATATTATATGTAGAACAATAAATAAAAATTTAATAATTAATAGTGAAATAAGGACATAGATGAACTATTTATTATTAACGAACAAATTGGAGGATTTATGAAAAGAAGAGTTGTAATAACCGGAATAGGTGTTGTCAGCCCGATAGGCACAGGAGTGGAGTTTTGGGAAAATGTAAAAAAGGGTAAATGCGGAATCAGTCCTATAGAATCATTTGATACAACTGATTTCAATGTTAAGCTGGCAGCAGAAATCAAGGATTTTGATCCGACTGATCATATTGAAAAAAAAGAAGCCAAAAGAATGGACAGATACAGTCAGTTTGCAATAGCTGCGGCGGATATTGCCGTAAAGGACTCAAACTTAGATACGGATAAGGTTGACAGCCAAAGATTTGGATGTGTTATTGGAAGCGCAGTCGGCGGAATACACACAATTGAAGCCGAGCATGAAAAACTGCTTACTAAGGGGCCGGGAAAGGTATCAACATTTTTTATTCCAATGATGCTTTCAAATATGGCATCAGGATTAGTTGCAATAAAATATAGAGCTAAAAATATTAACTATTCCACAGTTACGGCATGTGCAACAGGCGCTAATGCCATAGGCGAATCTTACAAAAGAATTCAGGACGGAATTTGTGATGTAATGCTGGCAGGGGGGTCAGAGGCTGCCATAACGCCATGCTCAATAGCAGGTTTTGCTGCATTGACTACATTATCAACTACAACAGATGTAAACAGAGCATCAATACCATTTGACCAGGAAAGAAATGGCTTTGTAATGGGAGAGGGCGCAGGCGTAATGGTTTTGGAAGATTATGAACATGCTGTTCAAAGAGGTGCCAAAATTTATGCAGAACTAGTGGGATATGGGGCAACTTGCGATGCATATCACATGACATCACCGGATCCAAGCTCAGAAGGACAATCAAGCTCTATGCTCCAGGCAATACAAGATGCAGGAATAAAGCCGGAAGAGATATCCTATATCAATGCTCATGGAACAAGCACCAAGTATAATGATAAATTTGAAACACAGGCAATTAAAAACATATTCAAGGAATATGCAAATAATTTGTTTATCAGTTCAACGAAATCAATGACGGGACATTTATTGGGAGCGGCAGGTGCAGTTGAGGCCATAGTATGTGCAAAATCATTACAGGATTCATTTATACCTGCAACAATTAACCACATGGTAACGGACCCTGATTTAGGATTGAACTTTGTTCCTAATAAAGGTATTGAAAAAGAATACAATTATGCATTGTCAAATGCTTTCGGTTTTGGCGGGCATAATGCTACATTGGTATTAAAAAAGTACACAGGCAAGTAAGGAGTTGTTATGATTTTAAATTCAAGCGATATCCAAAAAATAATTCCTCACAGATATCCAATGCTTTTAATAGATAAAATAGTTGAGCTTCAGGGTGGTGAATCAGCTGTAGGTATAAAAAATGTAACGTTTAATGAACATTTTTTTCAAGGACATTTCCCCGGAAATCCTGTTATGCCAGGGGTTTTAATTATTGAAGCGTTGGCACAGACAGGAGCGGTAGCTATATTGTCTCTTGAAAAATTTAAAAGCAGGACAGTTTATTTTGGAGGCATAAAGGAAGCAAAATTCAAGAAAAAAGTATGCCCGGGAGACACATTAAAGCTTGTAACTAAAATAACAAAACTAAAAGGAAGCTTTGGTATAGGCAGCGCTGTTGCATATGTGGATGAGGAAATAGCTGCAGAAGCAGAATTAATATTTGCAGTTAATTAAAAATTAATATGTATCATACTAAAATGTGATACATATTTTTTTTATATTTATGAAATTTTATATAGCATTTCTTACCATACTATGATAATATTTTAACATGCATTGTGAAAAAGTTTTCATAGAACTATTGTTATTT
The DNA here is from genome assembly GCA_023453025.1 of Bacillota bacterium. GTDB lineage: Bacteria > Bacillota > Clostridia > Tissierellales > Sedimentibacteraceae > Sedimentibacter. Next base: position 28,938 of record JAEXUD010000017.1, on the reverse strand, counting down.
TATTTATTTTATGCTATAATTACATATTATATATGAACAAAATATATATAAATGCTAAATTGTATTATAGTATATAAAAAGATACTTAAAAAAATTAATAATGAGGTGATAATTTGTTTAAGGAATCAGAAAGACACAGTAGTTGTTATATGAGTGATAAATGTATAAGATATAAGGTTTGCCCCATGGTATTGGTTCAGCAGCTATTGTCAGGAAAGAGGAAATTATTGATATTATGGTATTTAAGCGGCAAAATATTAAGATTTAATGATATTAAGAGAAGACTTCCGGATGTTTCACAAAAAATGCTTACTCAGCAATTAAGAAGTTTGGAAGAAGATCATTTAATATTTAGGAAAGTTTACCCTGTTGTTCCTCCAAAGGTTGAATATGGCTTAACAGAGCTTGGCGAGAAAATAATTCCGATATTAGAGATGATGCACGGCTTTGGTGCTGAGTATCTGGAATTAAATTTATCTGAAAATACATTAAATTCAAAATTAGTTAACAGTATGGATTAACATACTAAGTAACTTTTTTGATACTAAAGTACAAAAAAGTGCGCTCTTGATAAAAAATTAACCTGTTATTATACTATTAAGAAAATTATTATAATTTATTGTAAATGTATGATTTAAATCCAAAGGTTTTCCGTAACTTAAGTTACAGAACAGAATTAAAGTATTCATTATAATATATTTTATTGATTAAGAATTCAAGCACATATGCACTCAAAATATGAATAACTGAATAATTAATGGGAATAGTTATTCTATTGACATTTTTAATCTTATAAATTATAGTAATTAAAGGAAATGCATATGTTTTCCTTATAAAATAAGAAAAGGTGGTGGTATAGTGTCTATAGAAATTATAAAAGTAATAAAAGAGACGGAAGAAAAGGCTGAGTCAATAAAAAAAGAAGCAAGCTATAAATCTAAACAGATTATTACCAACGCTAATGCAAAGCGTGCACAAATTTTGGACGAAGCACATAAAAAGGCTGAGTCAAACAGCTCCAGAGTTCTTAAATCAGCTAAATCCGATGCTCAGCTTTTATATGATGAAATAATAAACAATGCAGCCCAGGAATGTGAACAACTATTAGAAAAAGCAAGCAATAATATGGATAAAGCAGCTTCGATAATACTGGAAAGGATAGTGAAGACCGGTGTCAATAGTTAAAATGAGCAAAGTAAGCATCATCGGGTTAAATAATCACAAATCATCTATTATTAAAGAAATAATGGATTTAGGAGTTGTTGAAATAAATTCCCAGGATTCAAAGCTTTCAGATCCTGAATGGATATCCTATGTAAAAAAGGATGGCAATGAAGATGAGGTATTTAACTATGATGCTAAAATTTCAAAAATAAATGACGTTCTTATTACTCTTGAAAATTATGATGACAGCAAAAAGCCATTATTTAATACAAGAAAATCAATCTCATCAAAGGAATTCGATGAATTAATCAACAATATTGATGGTGTTGAAGGTAATGTATCAAAGGTGGTTGAACTAAGTAAATCATATAACGACCTATGTTCTGAACAAAACAAATTAGAAGCTTCAATTTTAAGTTTAAAACCCTGGTTGAAATATGAATTGCCACTTGAATATCATGAAACAAAATATACAAGTATATTTATTGGCGTTGTACCAAATGTAAGTGATATTGGAAAACTGAAAAATGATCTGGAACAAAAAACTGATAAATGTTTTATAAATGTATTAACAAGCGATAAAGAACAACATTATATTTCAGTTATTTGTTTGACCAAGGAAAAAGATGATGTATATGAGGTATTAAAACAATTCGGATTTAATAATGTCGAGTTTAAGGATTTAACAGGAACAACATCAGAAAACATTGTTTTGTACGAAAAAAGATTAAAGGAAATAACAGAAGAGAAGGAAATTATAGAAAAAAATATTTCCGAATATATTCCTTATAAAGAAAAAATACAAGTTTACTATGATTATCTGGCAATAGAAAAGGATAAAAATAAAATATTAAGCAATATGCTTAAAACAGATACTACATTTTATATTGACGGATGGATTCCGGATGTAAGCAAAAAACAGCTGGTACAAGTATTAAAAAAATACAGCTGTTGGTATGAAATAAATGAACCTGAAGATGGCGAACAGTATCCGATTTTATTAAACAACAATTCTTTCTCTCAACCATTTGAAGCAATTACAGAGCTTTACAGTCTGCCTTCTTCTACAAATATAGATCCTACAAACATAATGGCACCATTTTATTTCATGTTTTTCGGCTTAATGCTTGCTGATGTCGGATATGGATTGATAATATCAGCCGCATGTTTCATCATACTTAAGAAATTCGATGTTGAAGGTACCTTGAAAAAAATGATGAAAATGTTTTTCTACTGTGGTTTGTCAACAATCTTTTGGGGTGTAATGTTTGGAAGCTACTTTGGAGATGCACTTACAACAATTGCGAGGGTTATGTTCAATACTGACTTTGTAATACAACCTATATGGATTAATCCAATAATCGAGCCTATGACGCTATTAATTTTCTCTTTATTATTTGGCGTGGTACATCTCTTTGTAGGAATGGGTGTTAAGGCTTATATGCTTATAAGAGACGGACATCCCATGGATGCATTGTTTGATATAGGGTTTTGGTATGGATTTATAATCGGTATTGCCCTATGGTTATTTGGAAATACTATAATCACAGGGTCTGGTGCAGTTGGTAAGTGGATGACTATTGCATTTGGAATAGGGTTGGTATTAACTCAGGGAAGAGAAAAGGAAGGCCTGATTTCCAAGCTTATGAGCGGCGTATTGAGTTTATATAATATTACAAGCTATTTAAGCGATGTGTTGTCGTATTCAAGACTATTAGCCTTAGGACTTGCTACAGGAGTAATTTCTTCTGTAATAAGTGTATTAGGTTCATTGGGCGGAACCGGAATTCTTGCATCAATACTGTTAGTAGTAGTTTTATTGATTGGACACACATTTAATATTGCAATAAACTCATTAGGTACATTTGTACACGCAGCAAGATTGCAATATGTTGAGTTCTTCGGCAAATTCTACGAAGGCGGGGGAGATCCTTTCAACCCATTTACGAAAAAAACAAAATATATAAAAATAACAAAATAAACAATAACCTAGGAGGTAAATTTAAATGGAACAACTTTTTTCAACAGGTAGCTTTTTAGCAATTTTGGGAGCGGCAATAGCAGCACTTGCAGGATGTGGTAGTGCAATTGGTATAGGATATGCCGGTTCAGCAGCATCCGGAGTTATGGCAGAGGATCCTAAAAAATTCGGTTCAACTCTTATTTTACAGGCATTACCGGGAACTCAAGGCATTTATGGTCTTTTGATAGCTTTCATCATTTTAAATAAAATTGGGTTTTTAGGCGGAAATATGGTTGCCTTAACAGTGGCTCAAGGCGGATACTTTTTCGCAGGTGCTATACCAATCGGTTTAGTAGGTATCATTTCTGCTATTCATCAAGGTAAAGTATGTGCTTCCGGTATCATGCTGATTTCTAAAAAACCTGAACAAATTGCAAAGGCAATGGTTTATGCAGCTATGGTTGAAACATATGCAGTATTGGCTCTACTTGTATCATTCCTAATAATTAACGGTATAGCTTTATAATAAAATGAGTATTAAAAATATAATAAGGATGTGATATAGGTGGGCATTGAGAATATAACTCAGAATATTTTAAATGAAGCAAACAGCGCTGCTGAGGTTTTAATAAAGGATGCAGAAAATACAAGCATCCAGATAATCGAAGAAGCTAATAAACTGGCTGAGGAAATATTAAACAACGAAGAACAAAAGCTAAAAATTGATGCTGAAATTGTAAAAAACAGAATGATTTCTACTGCAGAGCTTCAAAGAAGAAAGATGATATTAAGCACAAAACAGCAAGGAATAAAAGACGGATTTAGTGCTGCTCTCAATAAACTTAAAGATATGCCTGAGGATAAATATATAAGCTATTTGGCAGAACAGATTATAAATATTCCAAATTGCAGTGGGACAATTATCTTAAATGCAAAAGATAAGGAAAGAATTGGCGATAAGTTAGTAAAACTGGTTAATGAAAAATTAAACGGACAAAGAATTGAATTGAGTGAAAAAACAATAAATTCAATTGGAGGCTTTGTATTAAAAAATGGAGATATAGAAATTAACAGTACATTTGAAACATTATTGAACTCCATAAAAGACGAACTAACAAATGATGTTGCTAATGCCCTTTTCGATTAATTCCAGCTGAAAGGAGGAAAGACTTTGGCAAAATTAACAGGTACTGATTATATTTTTTCTGTTGCAAGAGTACGAAGTGTTGAGAAATACATGTTATCACACGATAAGGCAGAAAGAATGATAGATGCAAAAACTACTGAGGATGCAATAAGAGTATTGGAAGAATGCAATTACGGGTATGGAAGCGAATCCGTTAAGGCAGATGAATTTGAAACAATTTTATCGGAAGAACATAAAAAATCCTATGACTTTATAATGACAATTGCACCGGAGCTCAGTTATTTTAAAATGTTCTTGTATCCATATGACTATCATAATCTAAAGGTTCTCATGAAAGCAGAATATTTGGGAATTGATGCGACAGAATTATTAGTAGATACAGGAACAATAGATATTAAAACTCTGAAAAATTCAATTAATGAAAGGGACTTTTTACCATTAACTGAAAATATGAGTAAGGCTTTAAATGAAATTATAGATGCCTTTCCAAAGTTAAATGATCCACAAATCATAGATATTATATTGGATAAGTATTGTTATGATGAAATGCTGAAATCGGCAGAAAAGACAGAAAGTAAATTTATTGTTGATTATGTAAGGATGCTCATAGATACAATCAATATAAAAACATATGTAAGATTAAAGAGGATGGATAAATCTTGGGATTTTTTCAATAAGGTTTTTATTAAGGGCGGAAATATAAATGAGCAAACTTTTATAAGCAATTATAATGATTCGTTTGAAAAATTTGCAGAACAGATTTCCGGATATGGATTTAAGGAAGCTCTTCTTGAAGGAACAGAGTATTTGGAGGAAAATGGTTTATTTGCAGTGTTGGAGAAACTTCTTGACAATAAATTAATTCAATTCATAAAAGATGCAAAGTTTGTATCTTTTGGGATTGATCCACTTGCTGCATACTTAATAGCAAAGGACAACGAGATAAAAATTGCAAGGATTATATTGGCAGGTAAGCTTGCAGATATCTCGCCTGAATTAATAAGAGAGAGGTTGAGAGAAACTTATGTATAAAATAGGTATTATCGGTGATAAACAAAGTGTACTTGGATTTAAGGCAGTTGGACTTAATGTATTTGGTTGCACTACCAAGGATGATGCTAAAGCCAAGCTGCAGCAAATTGCAAATGAAGATTATGCTATTATTTATATAACAGAAAACTTCTACGATGAAATCAGGGACACTATTTACGAATATAATGAAAAGCGTCTGCCAGCGATAATTCCTATACCAGGCATGAGCGGAACACGCAATATAGGAATAGAAAATATCAAGAAGGCTGTCGAAAGAGCAGTTGGAGCGGATATATTATTTAACAACGATTAACTAAAGTTATAAAAAATGAAAGCAGGTGATTTTTTTAATGAGCCAAGGTAAAGTAGTAAAGATATCAGGTCCGCTGGTTATAGCTGAAGGTATGAAGGAAGCAGACATGTTTGACGTTGTACGTGTTGGTGAACAGGAACTGATTGGTGAAATTATTGAGATGCGCGGTGATAAGGCATCTATTCAGGTATATGAAGAGACAGCAGGTTTGGCTCCGGGAGCTCCTGTAGTAACAACAGGAGCACAGCTGTCGGTTGAACTTGGACCTGGACTTATAGAAACAATATATGACGGGATTCAGCGTCCTCTTGAAGAAATAAAAAGAATAGCAGGTCCCAATATTACCAGAGGTATAAGCGTTCCTTCACTTAACAGAACAAAGAAGTGGCTGTTTGTGCCGTCTGTTAAAGAAGGCGATATTCTGCGGGCAGGAGATATTATAGGAACTGTCCAGGAAACAATAGTTGTTCAGCAAAAAATAATGGTACCATATGGTGTCAGCGGGAAAGTACAAGAAATAAAGGCAGGAAGCTTCACTGTTGAAGATACGGTTTGTACGGTTTTAAATGATAAAGGTGAAAGCATAAATCTGACAATGATGCAAAAATGGCCTGTAAGAAAAGGCAGACCATATAAGGAAAAATTAGTTCCTGACAAACCCTTGGTAACAGGGCAAAGAGTTATAGATACAATGTTCCCGATTTCAAAGGGCGGAGTTGCAGCTGTCCCCGGTCCATTTGGCAGCGGTAAGACGGTTGTGCAGCATCAGCTTGCTAAATGGGCAGATGCGGAAATAGTTGTATATATAGGCTGCGGCGAACGCGGAAACGAAATGACTGACGTTTTAATGGAATTCCCTGAACTCAAGGACCCCAGAACCGGTGAATCATTGATGAAGCGTACAGTATTGATTGCCAATACATCAGATATGCCGGTTGCAGCTCGTGAAGCTTCAATATATACGGGTATTACAATTGCAGAATATTTCAGAGATATGGGTTATTCAGTTGCCTTAATGGCTGACTCCACATCCCGTTGGGCAGAGGCACTTCGTGAAATGTCAGGACGTCTTGAAGAAATGCCTGGTGAAGAAGGATATCCGGCATATCTTGCATCTCGTCTGGCACAATTCTATGAAAGAGCCGGAAGAGTAATCAGTCTGGGAACTGAAGGAAGAGAAGGAGCATTATCAGCTATCGGTGCTGTTTCACCTCCTGGAGGAGATATATCAGAACCGGTATCACAGGCAACACTTCGTATAGTAAAAGTTTTCTGGGCACTTGATGCACAGCTGGCATACAGACGTCACTTCCCGGCGATTAACTGGCTTAACAGTTACTCCTTGTATTCTGACAGATTAAATAAGTGGTTTGATGCAAACGTAGCAAGAGACTGGTCAGAACTTCGTTCAGAAACAATCAAAATGCTGCAGGAAGAAGCTGAATTAAATGAAATTGTTCAATTAGTCGGTGTTGATTCATTGTCTGTGGGTGACAGATTAAAGCTGGAAGCAACACGTTCCATCAGAGAAGACTATCTGCATCAAAATGCATTCCATGACGTAGATACTTATTCCTCTCTTGATAAACAATATAAATTGTTAACTTTAATATTAAAATATTATAATGATGGGTTAGAGGCTCTAAAAGAAGGAGCCGACTTTAAAGCTTTGTCAGATCTTCCTGTAAGAGAAAGAATAGGAAGATTCAAATATACAGAAGAACAGAATATACAAGAAGCCTATGACATGATTAATAAACAGATTGAAGCAGAAGTTAAAGCTCTTGTATCAGGCAAGGAGGTCGAATAGGATGATTAGAGAATATAAAACAATATCTGAGGTAGCAGGACCTTTAATGCTTGTTAAAAATGTTGAAAATGTAGCATATGATGAGTTAGGAGTTATTGAGCTTCCAAACGGTGAAACAAGAAGCTGCAGAGTTCTGGAAATAAACGGAAGCAATGCGCTGGTACAGCTTTTTGAAAGCTCGGCAGGTATTAACCTCGCGGAAAGTAAGGTTAAGTTTCTTGGCAGAGGTATGGAGCTGGCCGTATCTTATGATATGCTGGGCCGTGTATTTGACGGTCTTGGCAGGCCAATAGACAAAGGGCCGGAAATAATACCCGAAAAAAGACTTGATATCGCCGGACTTCCGATGAATCCGTCAGCACGTGACTATCCTGATGAATTTATACAAACAGGTGTTTCTGCAATAGACGGATTGAATACATTAGTCAGGGGACAAAAGCTGCCGATATTCTCAGGGTCAGGGCTTCCTCACGCTGATTTGGCGGCACAAATTGCACGTCAATCAAAGGTTTTAGGTGCGGATTCAAAGTTTGCGGTTGTATTTGCAGCCATAGGTATAACCTACGAAGAAGCTGACTTCTTTATTTCAGACTTTAGAAGAACAGGTGCTATTGACAGAACGGTGTTGTTTATGAATCTTGCCGATGACCCGGCTATCGAACGTATTTCAACTCCTCGTATGGCTCTTACTGCGGCGGAATTCCTTGCATTTGAGAAAGGTATGCACGTATTGGTTATACTTACTGACATTACTAACTATGCGGAGGCTCTTCGTGAGGTTTCGGCAGCACGTAAGGAAGTACCCGGAAGACGTGGATATCCAGGATATCTATATACAGACTTGGCAACATTATATGAAAGAGCAGGAAGAAAAAGAGACACAGAAGGATCGATAACTATGATTCCTATATTAACCATGCCTGAGGATGACAAAACACATCCTATTCCGGACTTGACAGGATATATTACAGAGGGCCAGATAATTCTGTCCCGTGAATTATACAGAAAGAATATCAAGCCTCCTATAGATGTACTTCCGTCCTTATCACGTTTAAAGGATAAAGGTATAGGAAGAGGCAAAACAAGAGAGGATCATTCTGACGTTCTGAATCAGCTTTTTGCAGCTTATGCGAGAGGTAAGGAAGCTAAGGAGCTTATGGCTATATTAGGAGAGGCAGCACTTTCTGATGCAGATAAGTTTTATGCCAAGTTTGCAGATGAATTTGAAAGAAAGTATGTTTCTCAAGGATATGAAACAAACAGGACAATAGAAGAAACATTGACTATAGGATGGGATTTATTGACACTTCTTCCAAAGAGCGAATTAAAGAGAATCAGAGATGAGTATCTTGAAAAATATTATCCGAAACAAAATCAGTGAGGGGTGTTAGGTTATGGCAAGATTAAATGTAAATCCAACCAGAATGGTATTAACCTCTCTGAAGAAGCGTTTAAAGGTGGCTGTAAAGGGTCATAAAATGCTTAAGGATAAACGTGATGAGCTTATGAAGCAATTTTTGGAGCTTGCCAGAGAAAATAAAAGATTGCGTGAGCAGGTTGATGCACATATAAGCAGTATATATTCAAATTTTGTTATAGCAAGTGCAGTTATGTCATCTGAGGTATTAAATGAGGCATTGATGTATCCCAAGCAGGGTGTTTCAATAGAGGTAGGCAATAAAAATGTCATGAGTGTTGATGTTCCGGTATTTGATTTTAAAACAACTTCCGATGATGCATCAAATATTTATCCCTATGGCTTTGCCAACACTTCAGCCGAACTTGATAATGCGATTGAAAATTTAGTCGGTATATTTCCTGAGCTTCTGAAGCTTGCTGCAGTTGAAAAGGAAGTCCAGCTTTTAGCAGCAGAGATTGAAAAGACCAGAAGGAGAGTTAACGCTCTCGAGTATGTTATGATTCCCCAATTCCAGGAAACAATCAAGTATATTCAAATGAAGCTTGATGAAAACGAAAGAGGAAATCAGACCAGGCTTATGAAGGTCAAAGACATGATGGTTAAGGAAGCAATAGAGGAAAAGCAGGAAAGAACAAAGACAGCACTTGACGAATACAGTAATAAAAAATAGAATCAAAAATCCGGGGGCAGTTCTCTTCGATGCGCAAAGGCGTAACGAAAAGAACTGTCCCCAATGTTTACCTCCCCTGAGTTTTTGCTTGACAAATGAAAACTATGCGTATATACTTTGAATATCAAATAAATAGATTTTAAAAATATTGGAGAAATTATGGAATTAAAAGAATTGAAAATCGGTAATTTAACAGCTAAGATTCCAATAATTCAAGGCGGTATGGGCATTGGAGTATCGTTGTCCAACCTGGCTGCGGCAGTAGCCAATGAAGGCGGAATAGGTACTATATCAGGAGTACAAATTGGATTCAGAGAACCCGATTTTTTAACTAATCCTGTTGAAGCTAACCTTCGGGCAATCAGCAAGGAAATAAGAAAAGCAAGGGAAAAAACAAAGGGCATAATAGCCATAAATTTAATGGCTGCAATGAACAACTACGAGCTTTACGTTAAAAAGGCTGTTGAAGAAAAAATAGATTTAATAATTTCAGGTGCAGGCTTACCTTTAGCACTCCCCAAGCTGGTTGAAGGTACAACAACAAAGATAGCTCCCATTGTATCCTCTGCCAAGGCAGCAAGAATAATAATCAAGAGCTACCTGAAGCATGACAGATTACCTGATGCAGTTGTTGTTGAAGGACCTCTTGCCGGTGGACACTTAGGCTTTAAGATGGATGAAATGCTTGAAAGAAGCTATTCGTCACTTAAGGATATACTCAAGGAAGTCAAGGAGTTAATCAGAGGTGTAGAAAGTGAACACAGTGCAACAATTCCTGTTATAGCAGCCGGCGGTATACGAACAAAAGATGATTTAATGGAGCTTCAGGAAGCAGGGGCCGATGGGTTTCAAATAGCAAGTCTGTTTGTACCTACAGTTGAATGCGATGCTCATGAAAATTTTAAACTTGCATATATTAACGCCAAAGCAGATGACGATATTATTATAAAGAGTCCGGTTGGAATGCCTGCAAGAGCCATAATGACAAACTTTTTGAAGGATTCCATAGAAAATGGATGTAAAGTTGGCAAGTGTTTTAAATGCATGCCAAACTGCAATCCTCGCACTATCCCTTACTGCATATCCAAGGGCTTGATTGATGCGGTAGAGGGACGGGACGGTTTGATATTCTGTGGATCTAAATTAGAAGGGATTAACAAAATTTCGACGGTCAAGGAGGTCATTAATAAGCTTATTAATAACGAATAATAAATATAACAGTTACAATTCACAGTCAAAGTGAAAGCGAAAAACAAGAAAAATATTCGCTCACGGTTTCGGACACGAATAATTCTAAAGCTCATTGCGGATAAAAGTCCTACAGCTTGCAAACTCGCTGACGCTCAAACAGTGCAAGCTGCTTAACGGATTTTTACCCTCCATTCACTAAGAATTATAATCATGTCCTGCAAATGTTCGCTATATATTTTTCTTGTTTTTCTTAGTTTTATGGATGGGCTGTGAATGGTAACAATATAACAATAAATTAATAAAAATAAGTTTAAATTTTACTTGACAAATCACTCATATTGGTGTAGTATTTCGTTTAATATAATATTTGCTATGAAGAGGGCTAGTAAAAAAACATGGACTTAGAGAGAAGGCTGCTTGGTGAAATGCCTTTGTCCCACTGTTAATTGAACCCGCCTCGGAGCGTTTGGGGGTAACAACCCAAAGGGCACAACCCTTATTTTATTGAGTTACTGTATTTTTGTGCAGTTAGAGTGGTACCGCGGACATCCGCCTCTTATAAGAGGCGGATGTATTTTTATTAAAAGAAGGAGGTTAATATGGAAAGGGATACAATTCAGATTTTAGTTTCAATGATTGTTTATATGGCTGCTGTAATAGGTATTGGATTATACTTTGCAAAACGTGCCAATGAAAGCAGTGAGAACTTTTTTTTAGGGGGAAGGTCACTGGGCCCGTTAGTTACAGCTATGAGCGCTGAGGCATCTGATATGAGCGGATGGCTGTTGATGGGCCTGCCGGGGGTTGCATATTGGTTCGGATTAAGCGATGCCATTTGGACAGCGATTGGTTTGGCTGCCGGCACATACCTGAACTGGCTATTTATAGCCAAAAGACTTCATAATTATTCAGTAGTTGCAGGAGACTCTATAACACTTCCTGATTTTTTCAGCAATCGATTCAAGGAAAAAAATAAAGTAATAATGACCATCTCTGCTGTATTTATCCTTGTGTTTTTTACAGTTTATGCATCCAGCTGCTTTGTAACAGTCGGTAAACTTTTTAATACATTATTTGGATTTAAATATCAATTTATGATGATTGCAGGTGCTGCTTTTGTATTAATATATACATTTTTAGGCGGATTTCTGGCAGAAACTGCATCAGATACAATGCAAGCATTTGTAATGATAATTGCTCTTGTAACCGTCCTATTTGTAGGAACAGGTGCAGCAGGAGGTATAGCGACAGTTATTTCAAATGCAAAGTCGATTCCGGGTTTTTTTGAATTTTTCGGTATAGCATCTCCTGCTTTAGGAGCTGACGGTACACAAGCATTAGTAAACGGAGTGCCGCAATTTAATGCAGCAAGTAGGTATGGATTATATACCATATTATCTACATTGGCATGGGGTCTTGGATATTTCGGAATGCCTCAGGTACTTTTAAGATTTATGGCAATCCGAGATGCCGGCGAACTAAAAACATCAAGGAGAATTGCAACTGTTTGGGTTATAATTTCTCTTGCTGCGGCGGTTGCAATAGGAATAATAGGAAGAGCCTTATTCCCTGCTGAGCTTTCTACCTATAGTGAAGCTGAGAGCGTATTTATATTAATATCGTCAAAGCTGCTTCCTTCAATGATTGCAGGCTTTGTAATGGCAGGCATATTGGCGGCAACCATAAGTTCATCCGATTCGTATTTATTAATAGCTGCTTCTGCTTTCTCAAAAAATATATATCAGCATTTAATTAAAAAGGATGCCACTGATGAACAGGTTATGAATATTACACGAATAATTCTTCTGGCGATTACAGTGATTGGTATAATTATTGCTCTTGATGAAAACAGTGTTATATTCACCATAGTTTCATTTGCATGGGCAGGATTTGGAGCAACCTTCGGACCGATAACAATATTCTCATTGTTCTGGAAGAGAACAACGAGAGAAGGAGCCATAGCGGGAATGCTTTCCGGCGGTATAATGGTATTTGTGTGGAAGCTCATTTTAAAACCAATGGGTGGAATATTTGGTGTATATGAGCTGCTTCCTGCATTTATATTTTCGTGTATATTTATTTATATAGTTTCAAAGATGACAAAGGAACCATCTGATGAAATACAAAAAGAATTTGAAATGGCAAAAAATAAATAATAAGAAAAAACAAAGAGCTGAGCAGTCAGTTCTTTGTTTTTGTTGGTTTCATTACATTTCTCTTCCTACAGCCTTGGAAACGAGCCTTAATTTTTCCATAAGCTGATGAAATTTATCTGGTTTTATACTTTGATTACCATCACAAAGTGCATTTTCCGGATCATTGTGAACTTCTATGATCAAGCCGTCTGCTCCTGCAGCAATTGAAGCTAATGCCAATGGTTCGACCATCCACCACCTGCCTGTTGCATGACTTGGGTCTACAATTACCGGCAGGTGGCTTAATTTTTTTATAGCAGGTATGGCACTTAAATCCAGGGTGTTTCTTGTATAATTTTCAAATGTTCTTATACCGCGCTCACACAATATTACTTTTTCATTTCCTCCAAGCAATATGTATTCAGCAGACATCAAAAGCTCTTCCATGGTTGATGAAAGTCCTCTTTTAAGAAGTATCGGTTTATCTATTTTTCCAAGCTCCTTCAACAGCTCATAATTTTGCATGTTGCGTGCTCCAACCTGAATTATATCCACATGTTCAATATATAATTCCAAGTATTCCAAGGACATGATTTCAGTAACAATAGGTATATTTGTCTGTTCCTTGGCATAAAGCAACAGTTCAAGTCCCTCTTGCTTTAAGCCCTGAAAACTGTAAGGAGATGTACGTGGTTTAAAAGCTCCGCCCCTTAAAAATTTGGCACCTGATTTTTTAACTTCCCGGGAAATATTCAGTATTTGTGTCTTGCTTTCAACTGAGCATGGGCCTGCAATGATACATATTTCATTGCCGCCAATTGTTTGATTATTTATATTTATGATTGTATTGTCAGGATGAAATAACCTATTGGCTTTTTTATAGGGCTCCTGAATTGCCATTACTTTATCAATAGCCTTGTATGCTTCAAAAATACCTGGGTCGATTTTGCTTGTGTCACCGATAATTCCCAGTATGTGATAATTTAATTCGTTAATTTCATTTACTTCAAAACCAAGCTTATTTATTTTTTCTTTTATTGTACTTATTTCACTTTTATCTGCATTTTTGTTTATAATTAAAAGCATAGGGACCCCCGATTGATTGTCATGATTAAAATTTATCATAATATTTCAAGATGTCAATAGTTTTATAAGAATTTAAATATGGACAATACTAATTGCAGAATTTCACGTATTATGTTATAATTTATTAAAATATGGATGGGTAGGAGGCATTATGAAAAAAAATAAATTAAACAAAATAATATTGTTGACTATATTATTATCTTTTGTATTTACAATAGCCGCGGATGCTGTTGCATTTACGGATATTTCAAGTCACTGGGCTAAAGGCTATATAGAAAGAGTTGCTGAAAACGGATTGGTATCAGGCTATGATGACAAAACATTCAAACCTGATAATAATGTGACTGTTTTGGAAGCGTTGGTTATGCTGTCAAGACTTTACGAGATCGAAGACGATTTAAAGGATGAAATTATAGAAAAATACGAGCCTGTTTTAAATGCTATGTCTAATACCAAAGGCTATGACTGGTCATTTGATTATTTGGCAGTTATTATCGAGTTGGGAGTTGTATCGGAAAACGGAATTAAAGATATGTTTTCAAAAAAGACCGTTTTTAATGATGCTACAAGAGAAGAAATTGCGGTCCTTCTTTCCAAGGCTATGATGCTGGAATTAAAAAAAGCTTTTGTCCTTCCATTCAATGATGCGTTAGAAATTAATGATGCTGCCAAACCTTATATTTATGCATTATATGACAAGGAAATAATGCAGGGAGACAGTAAGAAAAATATTAATCCGTCAAGTAAAATAACAAGAGCTGAAATGGCGACATTGCTGGATAAGGCATATGATTACATAGAAGAAAACGAGATATATCCTGAATTTGACGGATATGTGCCGACCACTGTAGCAGAGGGAATTATAACTGAATTATCGGAAGAAAAAGCCGAATCTTATATTTATATAACGAATAACAAAGGTGTGGAAAGTATTGTAAGGGTTGACGATGACACAAAAATATATGTAAATGAGAGAACAAGGGAATTTTCTGATTTGAAGAAAGACATGCTTGTAACATGCAAAATTGATGAAAACAGGCTGGCGGTCAGAATTGAAGCAGACAACACCAAGGATGTTGTCAAGGGAACTATTTATTATGTAGCTTATTCTTCTCCTGCATCAATAACAATTTATGATGAAGATGATGACAAAGTTCAATATGATGTTTCCTCCGGTGCGGACATTTATCTTGACGGTGAGGAAATTGAGTTAAAAGACCTGAATAAGAAGGATGAAGTGACATTGCTTCTTGATGATGATAAGGTTTATCAGATTAATTCCGTAAGCAGGATTAAGGAGTTTGAAGGAACAATAACCTCCATTGATTATGCCGCATTTCCCATAAAGGTTTCAATTAAAACAAAAGAAGGTGTTATTAAAACATTTGAATTTAACAGCGATGTTGAAGTTACCAGAAATGATGATGAATCAAGCTTTGACAGGGTAAGAGTCGGAGATGAGGTTACAATTACAACGGAATATGATGAAATGATAAAAATCAACACGGTTGCAAAGGAAGCTGAAATGAGCGGTACGATTAAAGAAATAATTATCGGTCCTGTAAATAAAATCAAGATTGCAGATAATGACGGAGATGTTGAACAATATTCTTTAAGCAGCAATGTTGTTGTAACAATCGGAGACAAAAATGCATCGATTAATGATTTACGTGTGGGATACAAGGTTGAAATTAATACATCCGGCGACGAAATAGTTACAATTGAAGCATCAGAACTTCAAACAGCAATGAACTTTTCGGGGAAAATAATATTTATAAATAAAGACGACAAGATTATAATGATGCAGAATGTGAACAGCAGCGGACAGACAGAACTGGTTTATTTGAAGGTTACAAATAATACAAAAATATTCAATATATCAGGCGATACAAAATATATAAAAGACATGACAGAGGGTCAAAATATTTTAAGCACTGTTATTTCTCAGGGCGGGGAATATGTTGCAGTGAGCATAATGATTCAGTAGCAATGACAAAAAGCATCTTAGCAGGTGCTTTTTTCTTAAATTGGTGATGAAGCTTACGAGCTGACGAATGTATAATAAAAAGACGGTTAGGAGATGATTATGTGAGAACGAAGATTTTGGTTTTGGTTGTTTTAATTTCAATGTCTGCTTTGTTTGGATGCACAGTGCTTCCTGCTTCAGAGGAAACAGGAATAGGACCGGAGGAATATGCACAAATAAGAAATATAGAAGCAACAAAGAAGGAAAATGAAAGCTTAAAAAACGAACTGGATAATTTAAAAACCGAAATAGAGGAAGTAAGAAAAGATTATCTGGAGCTTTCCCAAAATAATGAAGACATGGTTTCAAAGCTTGAAGAAGCTGAAACAAAACTAAATATTCTTGAAAGTGAAGGAATTCCGGAATTTTATTCCCAAAGAACCGACCAGAACAGCATTTCAGCATACTTAAGCAGTAATAAGTCCGTTTTGGAAAAGGACATAAGAGGAATAGAAATTATTGACAGTCTCAGTGACGGCTATATTTTATTTTACACGACAGGATACGGCGACAATCTAAATCAAATGTTTATTTGGAATGAAGGAGAGAACAGGCCTGTACCAATTGAAGACGGAACATTTGACAGAACAGCATTTGACAAAGAGGGAAGTTTTATGTGGATAAGCAGCAGGTATTTGCTGCTTGATGCGGGTTATGACCAGTACAAAATAATGGATGTGGAAGATATGAAAATCGCAAATGTTTTTTATTCAATGCATGATGCATATCTGATTCCTGAAACAGCAACCTTTATAACACAAAATCCAGATACAGGCATATTTTCTCTTTATGATTTTATCAGCTCGAAGGAACAGGAAATTGCTCTTGATAATAAACATAAACATGCATATTCATATTTCAAAGAGGATAAAGGAACAAACGAGCTTATTTTTACGGGAACATATTATGATGAGTTTGGTATAAAATATTCTATGGAAGCTGTAATTAACATTGAAAAAATGAAACAAAACTATGATATTGCCAGCTTAGAAGAAGCAATTGAAAAATCAGAGAACAATAATGAAGAAATTGAGTCAGCCGAACCAAGCGAATCAATTGAAAGTGAAGGAACAGTATAATGAAGTATGATGTTGTAATAATCGGAGCAGGGCCCGCAGGTCTGTTCAGCGCCTTATCCCTTAACAACAAAAATGTGCTGCTCATAGAAAAAAATAAAAACCCGGGCAAGAAGCTTCTGATTTCAGGTGCAGGACAGTGCAATTATACAAACAGCACAAGCATGGAGGAGTTTTTTAAAAGATACGGCGATAGGGGAAGATTATTAAAGGCTGCTCTGTACAACTTCAGCAATAAAGATGCAATTAATTTTTTCAGGGAAAAGGGTCTGGAAAGCCTAATAAGGGAAGACGAAAAAGTATTTCCCATTACTCTTAATTCTTCAGATATATTAAATGTTCTTGTGAAAAGCTGTAAGGAAAATGGAGTTGAAATGATATATGAAGAGGCAGCACAAAAGGCAAGTTATGATAATTTTAACGATTTATTTTTAATTAAAACTTTTAAATCAACAACCTATGCAGGAACAAATCTCATAATAACCACAGGCGGAATGTCATATCCGAACACAGGTTCCACGGGGGACGGCTATGAATTAGCAGAAGGCTTTGGTCATACGATTGTAAAACCAAGGGAAGCACTTACCCCTGTTTATGCTGAAAATTACTGCTTTAAGGATTTATCAGGGATATCTTTTGAAAATATCGGTGCTTCACTGTGGAGAAACAATAAGAAAATAAATGAATTTACCGGGGATTTTCTTTTCACCCATGTTAATATATCAGGACCTGTTATATTGAACAATTCCAGATATTTTGAGAAGGATGATATTTTAAAGATAAATTTCACTCCATATAAAAATTCAGAAGAATTTAAAAAGTATTTCGATAATTTAATAATAAGCTCAGGGAAATCAACTGTTAAATCAATATTAAAAGAGATTAAGTTTCCCAAGCGCTTCATAGAAAAAATCATGGAGCTGTCACAAGTCAGTGAAGAAGAAACATGCAGTCAGCTTGAAAAAGGCAAAAGAAAAAATATAGCAGAGCTTCTTTCAGGTTTCCCTTTCAAGGTGGATAGGCTGGGGGGATTTAACATTGCTATGGTAACCGGGGGCGGTATTTCAACAGATGAAATTAATTTTAAAACAATGGAGTCAAAAATAAAGTCTCATTTGTATTTTGCAGGTGAAGTAATTGATTATGACGGTGATACAGGGGGGTTTAATATTCAGGCTGCATTTTCCACAGGAAGATTGGCAGCAGAAAGCATAAATAGACAATAATAAAAAACCACCGGCAGGTGGTTTTAATTCATAGCTTAAATCTCCCCCTCACCGCATTCAATATTGCAGCAATAATTATTGAATACAGCGGAATCATGAAAAAGTTGGTCAAAATTCTTGCAGGAAGGTAAAACATAACTCCCTTTCCATATAAAACAGCCAAAAAGTAAGTGTTTAGTATTATAGATGTTATCAGCTGGGTCACGCTTACCGTGAAAACAATTTTGTTCATACTTAAGCTGCTGTTTGATGATGTTATTTTTATCGGAATTATCAAATAAATAGCTACAAGTACAAAAAATCCTATAATATAAGCAGGATTCAGCATCTTTCCGTCATATACAATGCCATTGTCAAATACAAGCAAACCTTTATGCATGAGTACAGATACAAAGCCTACGGACAATAAAGAAATAAATATAGTATTTAATAAATTATAGTTGATATCCTTTTTTATATACTTATAAATCAAGCCGGGAATAAAACCGCTGAGTGCACTTACAAGTGTGAATCCGGGGAAAAACGGTCCGCCTGGTTTAGCAATAAAGTTAATAATATCAGCTGCAGCTCCGGTCATAAAACCTGCAGCAGGACCTAATATTATTCCTGAAAGCATAAGCGGAACCGATGCAAAATTAATACGCAGCGCCGGAATACCGCCTAAAGGTATATAAATTTCAAAAATAACTTTTAAAACTAAGCTCATGGCTATAAAAAGCCCGGCTCTTACAACAGTTAATGATGTGAATTTTTGTGCAGTATTACTTCTCATAGTATCCTCCTTTTATTGAGTAATAATACCTCCACAATATAGGAGAATACATAAAATAATTATAATCTCTCTAATACAGCGGAAGCGACAAGACACCGCAGACTCAGTCTTTCGTTCAAGGGCTACATCCCATCCCTTAACACTTAACGCATCTTATCTACTCTGAAAACATTTTTTTTCAATCATAGCACTTAATATAAGATTTGTCGATACAATTTTTTATATTGCTAAATAATTACAGGTAGCAATGTTTTTTGTGGTTATATTGTTTTCATTGAAAAATTCAACCAATAGGGCAATTTATAACTTGTAGGTCGAATAAAAATTACATAAAATTAATATAAATATAACTATTTTGTAATTAAATGCAATGAGTTATTTTTTTATCAACTCTGACAGCCTCAAAAAAATTCAAAATATGAAAAACGTTTTACCAAATACCGTGAAATCGTTATGTTATAGAATTTGCTATAATTTGAACTCATATAAACCTTAAAACATCAAGCGAAATTTTGTTAATTAATAGTCAATAAAATTAGTTTGACATTTTTAAACAAAGATATTAAAATAAAATTGTTCAAACGTAGGATGTTTAACATTAAACATTACTATTATGAAAATTTACAATACAGATTATTCTGATATAGGAAGAGAAGGCTGCATAACTTGAATAAAATTACCGATAGCGAAAAACATGTAACTTCATCAGAGCTTTTTACTAAAGCATGTAGAGAGTCAGCCACAGATGTGGTGATTAAAACCTTCAAGAAATTGTTAGTCACAAATGTGCTGCATCCGGGTGACAAATTACCTAGCGAAATGGAAATGTCTCAGAGTCTTGGTGTAAGTCGCGGGTCTGTAAGAGAAGCAATGAAAATATTATCGGCGTATGGGATTGTTTCAATTAAAAGGGGTGATGGCACATATATAGCTGATAATACAGACGGAATATTATTTGATCCATTATTGTTCAAGCTTATTGTTAACAGTAATGATTTAAATGAGTCTAAAGAATTAAGAGAAATGATAGAGTTGGGAATTATTAAATTAGCAATTGTTAATGCAACGGAAAACGATATTAAATTGTTGGAAGATATACATGATTATACAGTTAAACTTGTCAATAGTAATTCAATGACAGGAGATGCCATAATTGAAACAGAATTGATGTTTCATACAGCATTGGGTAAAGCCACCGGAAATAAAATGGTCCAGACCATATATAATTTTGTAATGGAGCTGTATGTGCCGAATATATACAAGAACATAGACAGCGCAAGGCTTGGTATAGAAGCTATTGAGTGTCATAAACCAATAATAGACGCAATTAAAAACAGAGACTTGACTACCGGAGAAGAATCAGTAAAGCATTCTGTAGATATTTGGAAATGTCTTTATAAAAAATATAAAGATTAATATATTAAATTTTCTAGGAGGTGAATCATTTAATATAAGGCAATAAGCAAGACAGAAATACAAATTTTTATTAAACTAATAGGAGGATTTAAATGAAAAAGGTAATTTCTATTTTATTAATTATTGCATTAACGTTTTCACTTGTTGCGTGTGGGGGGGAAAATACACCGGCTCCGGCGCCAAGCGGCACAGATGATACAGGTAATGACGAAAAAATCATTATAAGATTAGGTACTGCTACTGAGCCGGATGGAAGCTATGTTATGGGAGCCAAGGAGTTTGAAAAGAAGGTTGAGGAATATACAAACGGTAAGGTTGACATTCAGATATTTCCAAGCAGTCAGTTAGGAAATGAGAGAGATTTAATTGAAGGTGTAAGCTTAGGAACATTAGAAATGACAGTAAGCTCTACCGGTCCGCTTCCAAATTTCTCTAAAGACTTCCAGGTATTCGATCTTCCATATATAGTTGCTGACAGAGAAAGTGCATATGCAGTAATGGATGGAGAAATAGGACAAGAAATCTTAGGATCACTTGATCCGATAGGTATAAAAGCTCTTGGCTTCTGGGAAAACGGATTCAGAAATCTTTCTAACGGCAAAAAAGAAATCGTTCACCCGGAAGATGTTTCCGGCATGAAAATAAGAACAATGGAAAATCCGATTCATATAGCTACATTCAAGCATTTAGGCGCTATTCCTACACCTATGGCTTGGGGAGAAGTTTTTACGGCACTTCAGCAAGGAACTATTGACGGACAGGAAAATCCTTTAATCATATTCTCTACTAACAAGTTACATGAAGCTCAGAAATATCTTTCATTAACAGGACATTTTTATTCACCTGCAGTTATGATGATTAATAAGGCTGCTTTTGAGAGCTATCCTCAGGATGTTCAGGAAGCTATTGTAAAGGCTGAACAAGAGGCCAGAGCATGGGAAAGAGATTTCAGTAAAAAAAGTGATGAAGAATTAGTTGAAAAAATTAAGGCAACCGGAGTTACTGTAACAGAAGTTGATAAAGCAGAATGGCAAGCAGCTTGTCAGCCTATATATGATCAGTTCAAAGATCAGATAAATCCGGAATATATTGATGCTTTGCTGGGTAAGTAAGAAATATAGAATAATAGGGTACATTGTACCCTATTATTCTACCAGTCAAAATATCGAAGGAGGAAATAATGAAAAAGTTGTTAAACTTTTTAGATAATTTTGAAGAAAGAGCAATAACAGCCTTACTGCCACTTATGGTTTTTGTAGTTTTTATGGCAACTTTCTTTAGATTCACAAAATTAATGATAATACCCTGGTCTGAGGAATTGGCAAGATATCTGATGGTTTGGATTGTTTTTCTTGGTATTGGTGTTGGTGCAAAGAATAATGCACACTTTACTGTTGATAACTTTGTAAACGCACTGCCAAGATCTACTCACAAAGCTGCATTTCTTTTAAGGTCTGTAATTATTATCGGGTTTTGCGGATTTATGACTTATGTTTCAATCGGACTTATTTCCAGGTTAGCGGCTATGGGGCAGAGGACTCCTGCTATGCAGTGGCCTACATGGCTGGTGTATTCAGCGGTACCTGTAGGTTTGACACTTATGGTTGTACGTACTTTACAATTTGTTATAAAAAAGCTGAAAAGTGATAAACAAGAAACCATAGGAGGCGAATAGGATGGCAATTACTTTATTTGGAACACTTGCATTTATGTTGATACTAAATGTACCTATTGCTCTTTCATTAGGTATTGCCGCTGTAACAGCACTTGTAACCGGACCTATGAACTCAGATATTGTTGTTATAGTGCAAAGGATGTTTACATCACTTGACAGCTTTCCTTTTATGGCGGTTCCATTTTTTATTCTTTCAGGAGATTTAATGGAAAGGGGCGGTATATCTAAAAGGCTTATCAGATTTGCACAAGTATTGCTGGGCAAGCTTCCATCAAGCCTGGCTATAATAACAACTATTGCATCTGCATTTTTTGGTGCTATATCAGGTTCTAATCCGGCAACAGTTGCAGCAATCGGTGGTATTATGGTGCCAAACATGGTGGAAAAGGGATACCCAAAGGACAGGGCTTCAGCTATTGCTGCATCGGCAGGTACATTGGGAGTTGTAATTCCTCCAAGCATTTCGATGGTGACATATGCAATCATTGCAAATGTTTCTATAGGAACGATGTTTATGGCAGGATTTTTACCAGGCCTAATGCTGGCAGGTGCAATAATACTTGTGGCGGTTGTTACTTGCAGGAAATATGAAATTAAAGATAATGAAAGTATAAATATTATTAAGATAATAAAAGCATTTATAGATGCAATATGGGCATTGTTAATGCCATTGATAATTTTAGGCGGAATTTATGGGGGTATATTCACACCTACAGAAGCGTCAGCAGTAGCAGTTGTTTACTCCTTCATTGTTGCAATGTTTATTTACAGAGAGTTAAAGTGGAAGGATTTGCCGGGAATACTTGCAAAAGCTTCTGCTCAAACTGCTGTTGTTTTATTTACGGTCTGTTTATCAGCACCATTTTCATGGCTGATGACAAGCGCTAATATACCGACAACATTAGCAGGAGCAATATTAAATGCATTCAGCAGCCCAATCGTAATATTCTTATTAATAAACTTTATATTGCTGTTCTTGGGATGTTTCCTAGAAACGCAGTCTATCATACTGCTTATGACTCCAATGCTGCTGCCTTTGGTAACAAGCTTAGGAATGGACCCGGTTGTACTTGGTATTGTAATGGTAATAAATACATCAATAGGTATGATTACACCGCCAATGGCAGTAAACCTGTTCGTGGCAAGCGGAATCGGAAAGGTTACGATAGGACAGATAAGCAGAAGAATTATCCCATTCTTGCTTGCGGAAATCGCCGTTTTGTTATTGTTAACATATATACCACAAATTGTAATGTTTTTGCCTGGCTTATTAGGTTAATTACGCATAATTGAAAGGAGTATTAAATGAGAAGTCACATAACAACTAAAGGTATTGAGAGAGCAACTCACAGAGCGCTGTATTATTCAATGGGTATGCTGCCTGAGGAATTAGACAAGCCTCTGATAGGTATTGTTAATTCAAAAAATGAATCAATGCCCGGTCATGTACATTTAGATACAATTGCAAAGGCAGTCAAAGAAGGAGTTTTAATGGCAGGAGGTACACCCATAGAATTCCCTACAATAGGCATATGCGACGGCATAGCACAAGGAAATTATGGCATGCATTACCCTCTGGCAAGCAGAGAATTAATAGCAGATTCTATTGAATGCATGATTAATGGGCACTCATATGATGCCATGGTTCTAATAACTGACTGCGATAAAATTACTCCCGGAATGCTTATGGCAGCTGCCAGGTTAAATATCCCTGCAATAGTTATAAGCGGAGGGACCATGGCAACAGGATTCTGCGGCGGTAAAGAGGTTGGCTATACGGACCTGATGGAAGCTCCGGGAGCAGTACAAAGAGGAGCTATGTCAATGGATGAGTTGCAAGAGCTTGAACGCACTGCACTGCCCGGCTGCGGAGCTTGTAATCTGCTGGGTACTGCAAATTCGATGAACTTTTTAACAGAAGCTATAGGGATGGCACTTCCGGGCAGCACTTATCCTGCAGCGTCAGGAAAAAGAATAGCACTGGCTAAAGAAACCGGAATAAAAATAATGGAGCTTTATAAAAAAGATATTAAGCCCAGAGATATTATGACTTCAGAAGCATTTTACAATGCACTTCTTGTTGATATGTCAATAGGAGGGTCTTCAAACACTTTGCTTCATCTGGCTGCAATTGCAAATGAAGCAGGTGTGGATTTCAATATGGACATGGTTAAAAATATTGCATCTATAACACCGCATATTGTGAAGCTTAAGCCTGCGGGACCGCATTTTCCCGCCGATTTGGACAGGGCCGGCGGAGTAGCGGCAGTTATGAGAGATTTAAAGGAAGCCGGACTATTGAAGGATGCTTTAACTGTAACGAGTGCTACTGCTTATGAAAATATAAAAAACACTCATGTATTAAACAGAGAAGTTATAAGAGATAAAGAAGATGCTTACTCAC
This sequence comes from Bacillota bacterium, assembly GCA_023453025.1. Taxonomy (GTDB): domain Bacteria; phylum Bacillota; class Clostridia; order Tissierellales; family Sedimentibacteraceae; genus Sedimentibacter. Next base: position 4,412 of record JAEXUD010000017.1, on the reverse strand, counting down.
AAACCGGTGGATTGGCTTTGCTTTACGGAAATTTAGCTTCCGAAGGAGCTGTATGTAAAAAGGCTGGCGTTGTACCTCAGATGTTGAAGCACAAAGGTCCTGCAAGAGTGTTCAATAAAGAAGAAGTTGCGGTAAAAGCTATTTTCGGCGGAGAAATAAAATCCGGCGATGTAGTTGTAATCAGGTATGAAGGACCTAAGGGCGGTCCGGGCATGCGAGAAATGCTTACTCCTACTTCGGCTATAATTGGTATGGATTTAGGCGATAAGGTTGCATTGGTAACCGACGGAAGGTTTTCAGGTGCAACCAGAGGTGCGGCAATAGGTCATGTTTCGCCGGAAGCAGCTGACGGAGGCTTGCTGGCATTTGTTGAAGAAGGAGATATTATCAGCATTGATATAGAAGGAGGAGCATTGACACTGGAAGTTTCCGAAGAAGTATTAGCAGAAAGAAAGAAAAACTGGACAGCTCCCAAGCCTCCCGTACAAAGAAACAGCTATCTTGAAAGATATTCAAAACTAGTTGGCTCGGCAATGTCCGGAGCAATATTTAAATAAACTATAATTATAAGTATAAGGAGACATAAAATGGCTAAGAAAAAATTAACGATTCAAGATATTATGGACATGAAAACAAATGGTAAAAAGTTTGGAATGGTAACAGTATATGACTATCAAATGGCATCAATGGTGGATGAATCAGACTGTGAAATGATTCTTGTAGGTGATTCATTAGGTATGGTTATTCAAGGTATGGAAGGTACTACTCATGTTAATATAGAAGATATGCAGTATCATTTAAAAGCTGTAAGAAAAGGAGCTCCAAATACATTCATAGTAGCTGATATGTCTTTTATGTCTTATCAGGCAAGCACAGAAGATGCTATCAGAAATGCAGGAAGCCTCATGAAGCTGGGTGCAGACTGCGTCAAAATGGAAGGCGGAATGGGAATAATGGATAAAATCAAAGCAGTAACAGATGTAGGGATTCCTGTTATGGCTCATATTGGTCTTACGCCTCAAACCGCAGCATCTTTAGGCGGATTCAAGGTGCAAGGGAAAAATACCGCAGCTGCTGAGAGATTAGTTAAAGAAGCAATTGCTGCCGAAGAAGCCGGAGTATTTTGTGTGCTGATTGAATGCTTACCTGCTCAGCTCAATGATTTAATCAATAAAACCATAAGCGCTCCGGTATTAAGTACCGGCTCAGGTTCATCTGCAGTTGGCTTTAATTTAAACGCTTATGATATGCTTGGAATATTTGGCGACTTCAAACCAAAGTTTGTAAGACAATATGCTCAGATGAGAAAAGAAATAGTAGATGCATTCAGTGCATGGGATAAAGATATCAAGAGCGGTTCTTATCCTTCGTATGATGAAGAATTCCATATGAAAGAAGAAGATCTTCCAAAGATTGAAAAATAAAATTATAAAATTATAAAATTAAAATATAGGAGATACAAATGGCAAAGAAAAAAAGCATATTAGATTTACACAAAATGAAAAAAAACGGAGAAAAAGTAGCTTGGGTTACTGCTTATGATTTCCCCACAGCATCTTTTGCTGAGCAAGCAGGCTTGGATATGATATTGGTCGGAGATTCATTAGGTATGGTAGTGTTAGGTTATGAAGGAACGGTTCCTGTAACAATGGACGATTGTATTTCTCACTGCCAGGCAGTCAGAAGAGGAGCTCCAAATACATTTATAGTTGGAGATATGCCCTTTGGTTCTTATCACACCACAGATGGAGAAGCTGTGGCTAATGCAGTAAGATTCTTAAAAGAAGCAAATGTTGATTCTATCAAATTAGAAGGCGGAATCAGAGTAGCAAGCAAGATAAAAGCAATATCGGATGCAGGTATAGTAGTAATCGGACATATCGGACTGACACCTCAAAGTGCCGGACAGCTTGGAGGCTTCAAAGCACAAGGTCTTTATGTTGACAGTGCAAGAGATCTTATAAAGGATGCACTTGCCATTCAGGAAGCAGGAGCGCTGGCATTATTGTTGGAAGCAGTTCCGCCGGAACTAACCGAATATATATCTAAAAAGTTAACTATTCCTGTATATTCAATAGGAGCCGGGCTGCCGGCAGATGGTCAGTTGATTATCTGCGGTGATATGTTAGGAATGTTCCAGGCATTTACTCCTAAATTTGTAAAGAAATACGCTAACGTGGCAGAAGTTGTAACCAATGCATTTAAAGAGTATGTTGAAGATGTTAAAGCGGAAAAATTCCCTGAAGATAAGCATGTATATCATGCAAAGGATTCTAAGGAAGCATTTGAAGCATTATTCCAAGAATTTAATTAAATTATACCGGGAAAGATTGGCTAATATTTTCCGGTCTTTCCTAATTGAAATTAAATAGAAATATTACTATTTTTTTATAATAAATTACTGGAGGCAATTAAATGAAAATAGTTATAATAGGTGCCGGTGCTATGGGCAGCGTTTATGGCGGGTTATTGGCTGAAGCAGGTAATGATGTTTATTTCTTGGATGTATTTAAAGAGCATGTAGACAACATAAACAAAAATGGTTTATGGATGGAAGGTACAAGCGGAGAAAGATATATAAAAGGAATCAAAGCTGCTTCAAATCCGGAGGAGGTAGGAGTAGTTGATTTAGCTATTGTGTTTGTTAAGTCTACTATTACCGATTTGGCTATTAAACAAAACCAGGCAGTAATCGGTCAAAATACTGTTGTTCTTACATTGCAAAACGGCTTGGGAAATATCGAAAAATTAGAAACAGTTGTCAAAAGGGAGCAGATAATTTCAGGAACTACTTCTCACGGCGCTAATTTACTTGGACCCGGAAGAATCAAGCATGCCGGACATGGAGCTACATCCATCGGTGAATTAGACGGGGAAGTTACAGAAAGAATTCAAATAATTGCACAAGTATTCAAGGATGCAAAATTAGAACCGGTTTATACATCAACAAATGTAATGGGCTTAATTTGGGATAAGGTTTTAGTAAATGTTGGAATCAATCCATTAACTGCGTTAACCGGATTAAGAAACGGACAACTCCTTGATTATCCGGAGACAGAATGGATTTCTGAAGCTGCAGTAAAAGAAGGCATGAAGGTTGCAGAAGCATTAGGTATTAAATTAGAGACCCCGGATGCTGTAGGGCACTTCAGAGAGGTAGCTGAAGCCACAAGAGAGAACATATCATCAATGCTTGCCGACGTCAACAATAAAAGAAAAACTGAAATTAACAATATAAACGGAGCAATTGTAAGTGAAGCAGAAAAATTCAATATCGACACACCTATTAACAGAATGCTTACAAATTTAGTTTTATTAAAAGAAAAGATGTATCAATAATAATATAATTCTGAGGTGAAATAATGAAAAAGAAAATGACAATATTAGATTTTAAGAAATTTAAACAAGAAGGCAGGAAATTTTCTTATGTAACGGCTTATGACTATACAACAGCGTCAATAGTTAATGAAAGTGAAGTAGAAGTAATATTGGTAGGCGATTCATTAGGAATGATAATGCTGGGATACAGCGGAACTACAGCAGTAACGATGGACGATATGGTTCATCACATCAGACCGGTTGTTAAAGGTGCTCCTGAAACATTTATAGTTGGAGATATGCCATTTGGCTCTTACAATGTAAGCAAAGAACAGGCAATAATGAACGGAAACAGATTAATAAAAGAAACCGGATGTGATTGTATAAAGCTGGAGGGCGGAGTTGAAATGGCTGACACAATAACAGCAATGGTTAAGGCAGGAATACCTGTAATGGGGCATATTGGGCTTACTCCTCAAACAGCAACATCATTGGGCGGCTTCAAGGTTCAGGGAGGAACTCCCGAATCGGCAGCTAAATTGATAGATGATGCAAAATCGTTAGAAAAAGCGGGATGCTTCTCATTGGTGTTAGAATGTGTTCCAAAGGGAGTCGCAAAGGCTCTGACAGAGGCAGTGAGCATTCCTGTGCTGGGAATAGGAGCAGGACCGCACGTTGATTGCCAGGTACTGGTTACTCAGGATATGCTTGGTATGTACGGCAATTTCAAACCAAAATTTGTAAAGCTATTTAAAAATATAAGAAAAGAAATGGTAGAAGGACTTAATGAGTTCCATAAAGAAACAATTGAAGGAACTTTTCCGTCAGATGAATACTGCTTCAATGCAAAAGTTGAAGGATACGAAATTGGAACTTTGTATGGAGGCGGTACTGGTAAATAATTTTAAATATGATATAATTAATAAAAACGGTAAATGGAGGACTTATGAAAAAAGAATTTTTATCAGATATCGAAATAGCCCAACAAGCAGAAATGCAGGTAATCAACAACATAGCAGAGAAAATGGAGATTCCAGATAAATATGTTGAAAATTACGGAAAATACAAAGCAAAAATAGACTACAGATACCTGC
>JAEXUD010000012.1 GCA_023453025.1 Bacillota bacterium | reverse complement strand
GAACAAACCAAGATACATGTCGGTAAGAGGAATATTTGACGCCGTAAAAAAAGACATAAAGGTGTGGTCGGCAAAGGATATAGAAGTTCCATTAGATACGGTAGGATTGGAAGCTTCGCCAACAAACGTATTTCGTTCCTTCACGCCCGTAACAAAAGGAAAAGGAAAGATGATACAGGCAGATTCAGAAAAAGAAGCAGCTCAAAAATTATTAATTGAGTTGAAAGGCAAACATATAATTTAACCAGGAGGAGAGAAGAATGGCAGTATTAGTAAGTAAAGATAAATGTAAGGGCTGCAAGCTATGTATCAAAGCCTGCCCGTTTGAAGCTATAGATATGAAAGAAAAAGTTGCAGTGATAAATGAAAAATGTACGGCCTGCAATCAATGTATAGCAGCATGCCCTTTTGATGCTATATATAAGACTGAAGAAGCACAATCAACAGATCTTTCATCATACAAAGATGTATGGGTATATGCAGAGCAAAGAGGCGGGAAATTGATGAATGTTGCTTTGGAATTAATTGGTGAGGGAAACAGACTTGCCAGAGAGATTGGAGAAGGTACAAAAATATATGCTCTTCTGGTTGGAAACAACATCGGACATTTAGCAAAAGAATGTTATGAATACGGAGCAGACGGAGTATACATAATCGAAAATCCATTATTGGAAAACTATACAACAGACGGTTATACAAAAGTCATAGTAGATGTAATACAAGAATATAAACCGGAGATAGTATTGTATGGGGCAACACATATCGGAAGAGATCTGGCACCAAGGGTTGCGGCAAGATTGAATACAGGGCTCACAGCAGATTGCACAAGATTAGATGTAAAAGAGTCCACGTATAAAGTATATGCAGAAAAATACACAACATTGGACACATCATCATTAAATCCTGATTCAACAGATACAAAGTTATTGCAGACAAGACCTGCATTTGGCGGAAACCTTATGGCAACAATTATATGTCCAAAGACAAGACCGCAAATGGCAACAGTAAGACCTGGAGTAATGCAGAAGAAACAAAAAGAAGAAGGATCAAACGGTGAATTAATAACGGTTGTTCCGGCTATATCAGAAGAGGATATTCGTACACATGTTGTAGAAATAGTAAAATCAGCAAAGGAAATGGTATCGCTGACAGAAGCGGAAATAATCTGCTCAGGCGGTCGTGGATTGGGTGACCCTTCAGGATTTGAACTGATAAAGAAGCTGGCAGATAAAACAGGCGGAAGTGTGGGGGCGTCAAGAGCTGCAGTTGATGCCGGATGGATAGAACACTCGCACCAAGTCGGGCAAACAGGAACTACAGTTAAACCAAAGGTATACTTTGCATGCGGCATATCAGGAGCAATTCAACATTTAGCAGGAATGCAGACATCAGATATAATCATAGCTATCAATAAAAATCCTGATGCGCCTATTTTTGAAGTAGCCGACTATGGTATTATTGGCGATTTATACAAGGTTATACCTCAAATAATTGAAGAATGGGACAATGCAGAATCCCTTTATGACGCAAGCACTATGTAATAGTGCTTAGCTTCATACCAATTCATGACAATATTTTAACAAAATTACATTTAAGGAGTGAGAATGTGGTTTATTTAAATAAAGATCAAATAAAAGAAATTATTCCTCACAGAGATCCAATGCTGTTAGTTGATGAGGTTTTGGAAATGGTGCCCGGAGAAAGTATAAAAACTAAATTCTTCGTTGACGGAAACAGAGAAATTTTTAAAGGTCATTTTCCCGGAGAACCGGTGCTTCCGGGTGTTTATACTGTGGAGTGCATGGCTCAGACAGCAGATATACTGCTTCTGTCTATGAAAAGATATGCAGGCACAATTCCTCTATTCATAGGAATTAATAATGTGAAGTTTTTAAGTAAAATTAAACCTGATGACACGATAGAAATCAATGCGAAAATTGCTGTGGAACGTGAGGATAAAGGTATAGCAACCTGCAGTGCCGAGGTTTTTAACAATGGAATATTAGCTGCAGCGGGCGATGTGACTCTGGCAATGAGATAAAAAGATTTATAAATTTTTCTTTGTGGAGGTTAAAATGAGCAATCAAATATTATTAGATATTCACGATAAAATTGCAATTATAAGCATAAACAGACCGGAAGCCTTAAATGCGTTATCCAAAGATATTATTGATGAAATGGATAAAATGATAGAAAGTATTAAAAGAAATAGGGATATTCGTGTGTTAGTATTCTACAGCAAGGATAATTTTGCTGCAGGAGCAGATATAAAGGTTATGGCAGCATGCAATCCGGAGCAGGCTAAAGAATTTGTATTCACAGAGACATACAATAAAATACATGATTTGGACATACCAACCATAGCAGCTATTGACGGCTATGCTTTCGGAGGCGGACTGGAGCTTGCTTTGACATGTGATTTCAGAATTGTAAGCAAGGATGCAAAGATGGGCTTGACAGAGCTGAATTTGGGCATAATGCCGGGTGCCGGCGGTACTGTCAGATTAGCCAGAATCATAGGTGAGTCAAAAGCAAAGGAAATGATATTTTTAAGCAAGGTTGTTGACGGTTTAGAAGCTGAAAGAATCGGGTTGGCAAATACTGCTGTTGATAAAGAAGAATTATATCCTACAGCACTGAGCTGGGCGGAAAAATTAAAAAGAAAGAGCAGCATTTCTTTAGCTTCTGCAAAAAAATCAATTGAAAATGGAATTCGTGATACTGATTTCCATTCATCGACAAATAAGGAAGCAGAGATTTGGGCTGCGTTATTTGATACTCATGACCAAAAAGAAGGTATGGCAGCATTTATCGAAAAGAGAAAGCCTGAATTTTTAGGAGAATAAAAGTAATAAAATCATTTGTAGGAGGATCTAAATGAAAAATTGTGTTATAACAAGTGCAGCCAGGACCGCGGTAGGCGGCTATCTGGGGAGCTTAAAAACCGTAGAAGCACAGGATTTGGCAAGTGTTGTGCTAAAGGAAGCTGCTAAAAGATCGAATGTAAGTCTGGATATAATTGACCAAGTTGTTATGGGAGATGTTTATGGATATACGCCAAATGTTTCGAGATGTGCATCATTAATTGCAGGAATTCCGGAAGCAACACCGGCCTATACGGTTGACAGACAATGTGCATCATCATTACAGGCAGTTGTAAGTGCTGTTTATGAAATTCAGGCTGAAGAAGCAGATATAATACTTGCAGGCGGTGTGGAGGTAATGTCCAGATTAACTTATTATCTGGACCCGTCAACAAGGTCTGAGCCATTTAAAATGGGCAATAAAACAATTTATGATACATTTTTTAACGGTGTAACCTTAGTTCAGCCAAAATCATTATACCCTGATTTAAATATGGGACTGACCGCTGAAAATATTGCGGAAAGATACAGCATTTCAAGAGAGGAACAAGATTTATTTGCTTTAGACAGCCAGAGAAAAATGAAGGCAGCAATGGATTCAGGAAAATTCAAAGATGAAATTGTTCCTTATGAAGTTAAATTGAAAAAAAGCAGCTTTATGTTTGATACAGATGAGCATCCAAGGCCGGATACAACCATGGAAGTATTGAAAAAGCTGAAACCTGCTTTTAAAACAGGCGGTACTGTGACAGCCGGAAATTCATCGGGTATGAATGACGGTGCATCGGCGGTGGTTGTTATGTCCGAGGAAAAAGCTTCAGAATTAGGCTGCAAGCCATTGGTTAAAATTATCAGCCACAGCAGTGTAGGAGTAGATCCTGCCGTTATGGGATTAGGTCCTGTTCCGGCTATTCAGAAGGCACTTAAAAAAGCAAATCTGACTTTAGAGGATATTGATTTGTTCGAGATTAATGAAGCGTTTGCTGCACAGTCACTAGGCGTATTAAAAGAGCTTGGCATGGATATGGGAAGCAAATTATATGAAAAAGTTAATGTAAACGGCGGAGCTATAGCGCACGGACATGCACTTGCCAACAGCGGTACAAGATTATTGACAACATTGATATATGAATTGAAAAGAAGAGGCGGACGGTACGGAGTAGCAAGTCTTTGCATCGGCGGCGGACAAGGAATGGCCATGGTAGTTGAAAACTGTCAATAGCAATAAAAATATGAATTTTATTTTAATACCATAAGTAGAGTTTAGGAGGTTATTATGGAAATTAGGAAGGTTGGTGTTGTCGGTGCCGGAATGATGGGTGCTGAAATTGGTTTATGCTTTGCAAAATGTAATTTTGAAGTAGTCTTAGTTGACAGAACCAAAGAACTGGCTGAAAATGGCAAGGAAAAACAGGCGGCGGCTTTGGATAAAAGTATAAAAAAAGGCAAGTTTGATGCTGAAAAAAAAGATGATGTATTAAATAAAGTTATTGCAAGCGGAGACTATAAAGATTTAGCGGATTGTGATTTAGTAGTTGAAGCTGTTTTTGAATCGTTTGAAGTGAAAGCAGCTACTTATAAAGAACTGGATGTGGTTTGCAAGACAGAATGCATAATTGCATCGAATACATCAAGTATTTCTATTACAAAATTAGCATCGGGAGTCAGCAGAGAAAGAGCTCCTAAATTTATTGGAACTCACTTCAATTCACCGGCAAGCATAATGAAGCTGGTTGAAGTAATTCCCGGATATTTAACCGATGATTCAACAACAGAAAAAATTATTGCAATACTAAAATTAATCGAAAAAGAACCGGTTTCAGTAAAGGATGTTACAGGATTTGCATTAAACAGATTATTCCATGTTTTTTCGGCTGAAGCATGCCGTTTACTGGAAGAAGGGGTTGCTACAGCAGAGGATATAGATAAAGTTTGTGTATATGGATTAGGACACCCCGTGGGAATTTTTAAACTGCTTGATAATATGGGTCATGATTTAAATATTTCAGTAGACAAAATACTGTTTGACTCATACGGTGAAAGATTCAGGCCAAGCCAGGAGATGCAAAGACTTGTAGATGCAGGTCTATTAGGCAGAAAGTCCGGTGAAGGCTTTCATAAATACAATAAATAGCTAATTATCTTTTTCATATTCTTCCAAACAAAAAACTGATGAAATAACTCATCAGTTTTTTGTTGTAATAATTTATAATGTTACACCATCACGCAGGATTCCCATCTGATAGTATCCATTTACTTCATTGCGTGTTGTATATTCTCCGTTAATAGTTTGTAATATTTTATTATAGAGTTCATCATCTAAAATTTGCTGTTCATTTTCTGCGGTTATATTTAACATTCTTCCCGCATCGAAGTCTATCCAGCTTGTCTTTTTAGCTGCTAACTTACTGTTTGATGATAGTCTGAATGTTGGGCCTGCAAAGCCGCACGGAGTACCTCTTCCTGTAGTGAAAATTGTAAGAACGGCTCCTGCTGCTATTTGTCCCGTAACGCCGGTTAAGTCATTGCCCGGACCGCTTATTAGAACGAAGCCATTTTTGGTTGCTCTTTCGCCATACTTAAGTACTTGAGTAACAGCGCAATCACCTCCCTTTTGAATACAGCCCAATGACTTTTCTTCTATTGTGCTTAAACCTCCGGCTTTATTTCCCTGAGTCGGATTATCGCTTACCTTTTCTCCGTACCTATTGAAGTAATCTGCATAATTTTTGATTAAATCAACAGTATCATTAAAAATCTCTTCATTTATTGCACGATTCATTAAAATATGTTCAGCACCGAACATCTCAGGAACCTCAGTCATGTTGACAGTTGCACCTTTAATCACTAGTCTCTCAGTTAATCTTCCGACTATTTTGTTTGCTGTAATACCAGAAAAGCCGTCAGAACCGCCGCAATTAACTGCAATATGAAGTCGGCTTAGACTAACCGGAGTTCTGTGGTCTTTTTTCATTTCTTCATAAATTTCATCACAAAGTTTTAACCCATCTGCAAATTCATCATCAGATTCCTGCAATACAAGGAACTTTATTCTGTTCGGATTATAATTTCCTATATATTTTTTCAGTTGTGTCAGGTCATTGATTTCGCAGCCGAGACTGACAACAAGTACACCTCCGAAATTGGCATTGCTGATTACTCCTGATATAATTTTGCCTGTGGTTTCTAAATCTTTTCCCGTTTGGCTGCATCCATATGGATGAGTTAACGGGAGTATTCCGTCGAAATTTTCAGTTTGTTTGTATTTTTCAGCTGCCAAAGAAGCAATTTTTTGCAAAGGTCCGTTAGCACAAAACACACTTGGTATGATTGCTAAATGATTTCTTATTCCAACTGCTCCGCTTTCTCTTTCATAGCCGGAGAAAGTACCTGCTGTTGGTTTTCCCGGCAGTATTGTTTTTTGAGGATCATATTTATAAATATATTCCTTTCTATCATTGGCGCATGTTGCAATATTATGATCATGAACCCATTCTCCCACAATTATGTTTTTAGTGGCAACACCTATTGAATTTCCATACTTAATTACATTGTCTCCTTTTTTTATATCTGTCAGTGCAAACTTATGAGCATTGGGTATGTCATTTATTAATTTGATATATGAGTTATCCATTTTTAATACTGTTCCTTTTTCTAATGGTTGAAGAGCAACTGCAACCGTATCATTTTCATAAATTCTTATAAATTCCATTTGATCCTCCTAAAGTGCCTTTAACGGCAATATATGCTTAAGTTCAGCATTTACTAAATTTTCAGGAAAATAGCCTTCTAAAACTCTTTTCACATTCAGGGCTGTTGTTCTTTGAAGTTCCAGCTGAGACCTGACGGAATACCAAGCAGCATGGGGAGTAATTATCACATTATTCATTGACAGCAGCGGATTGGATTTATCCGGGGGCTCTTTCAACAATACATCTAAAGCAGCACCTGAAATTTCTCTGTTTTCAAGCGCCCATATTAAATCATTTTCGTTAATTAATGCTCCGCGACCCACATTGACAATAGAAGAAGTATTTTTCATAGCTTTAAATATTTCTTTATTAAACATGTATTTATTGGTTTCATTTAATGGAGAATGGATGGAAATGAAATCGGCATGATTAATTATTTCCTCAAATGTCTTTTTCTTTGCTCCCAAAGATTCGACAATTTCCTCATTTGCAGAATTGCTGTATACCCAGATTTCATTGCAGAAATTTGAAAGCTTTCTTGTCAAATCAGATGAAATTTTTCCTAACCCTATTATGCCAACTATACTGTCCCTTAAGCTGTATAATGGGTAAGCTGCTTTGTAGCTCCAATTTCCTTGTGTTGAGTTACAGTCCAATAACTTAACTTTTCTGGCTAAATTCAATAATAAAGCCATAGCATGAGTTGATACTTCTTCAGTACAATAGCTTCCGACATTCGTGAAACAAATTCCTTTTTTTGTTGCGGCTTCAATATCAATGTTATCCAGACCTGTTGCATATTTTGCAATTATTTTACATTTGTTTAAATTAGCAATTATCTTTTTTGATATATTAGCATACTGAAAAATAAGCGCATCACAATTTTTAGATACTTCAATAATATCATCTTCGTTTTTAAGCTGATAAGAATGAATTTGTGCGCCTATCTCACTTAATATTGCTCTTTCATTTTCAATGCTTTCATATTCACAATCTGTTATTACAACCTGATAGCCTGACATATTTTCTCCAATCAACATTTATAGACATAACGAATGCAAGATTTATGCCTATTAAAGATAAATAAGATGATTCTGCAATGTACAGATGTAAATTTGAGCAATATTTAAATTAATAATGAATATTTGATACGGAACTCGTATTATTAGATGATATTTTTTATATTAAATTTGAGCATATATAGATGCATAAACTCATCAAATGACAAAATGCATAAGTAATAAATCATGTAAATAATCAATTTAAACAATTTATTATTTATACCCTTAAAATAATAAAAAAGAAATGTTCAATTTTTAACGTATTTTTCAAACTTAAAAATTGAGTATAAGATAGTTTTTCTATTTTAATTTATGGCATGATAATTGCTTTATACTTAAATAAAGCAGCTTTATTTAAAACATTGTTAATATAAAAATAATTTAGCTTAATATTTTATCATTGAAAATGCAGTATTCTAAATTATTTCAATTAATTAAAGTCAGAAAGGTGGAGTAAAATTGAAAAACAAGATCACATCGAAGCAGATGCTTGGAGAATTATTGGAAAAGCATTATAAATCTGCATTCGAAGCTAAGGCAAATGGCAAGCTGGTTGCTTGGGCGACATCTATTTGTCCGCAGGAGCTATTAGAAACAATGGATATTGATGTAGTTTATCCGGAGAATCATGCAGCAGCAATAGGAGCCAGAAAAAGCGCACCGGAATTTATAGAACAAGCTGAGGGAAAAGGGTATTCATCTGATATTTGCTCTTATGCAAGAGTTAATATGGGATATGCTGATATTCAATTTTCGGAAGCAGAAAATATACCTATGCCGGACCTGCTATTCTGTTGCAGCAACATATGCAATACGGTTATTAAGTGGTATGAAAATTTGGCGAAGAGTCTGAACATTCCATTAATAATGTTTGATATGCCATTTAATCACACATATCAAGTGCCGGAACACAGCGTTAAATATATGAGAGCTCAGATAGAGTATGCAATAAAAAAATTAGAAGAAATTACAGGAAAGAAATTCGACTATGATAAATTTGCAGAGGTTATGAAGTTATCCAACGAAACATGCGAATGGTGGAAAAAGGCAACGGATCTTGCAGTACATGTTCCGTCACCTTTAAAAGGATATGATATGTTCAACTATATGGCATTAATTGTTTGTATGAGAGGTAAAAAAGAAGGTAAAGAATTATACAAGCTTTGGTATGAAGAGTTAAAAGAAAAAGCAGATAGCGGAATGGGACCTTTCGCTGATCAAGATGAAGAATACAGAGTGATGTGGGACGGTATTGCATGCTGGCCTCATCTGTCAGCCACTTACAAAACTATTAAGAAATATGGAATTAATATGGTTACATCAACATACCCGGAATCATGGAACGTAAGATATGAAACCAATGACCTGGATGGCATGGCAAGAGCTTATAGTTCAAATTATGCTAACAGAAATCTTGATTATGATACACAAAATGTATCTAAGCTTGTCAGGGATTTTAAGCTTGACGGGATTATCTACCATTCAAACAGAAGCTGTAAGCTAATGGACTTCAGACAATATGAGGTTCAAAGAAGAGTGGAAGAAGAGACAGGTATTCCTTCGGTTATTTTTGACGGAGACCAGACAGACCCAAGAATATTCTCGGAGGCTCAATATGAAACAAGAATACAAGCGCTGGTTGAAATGATGGAAAATAATAAAAAAGCAAGGGAGGAAAAATTATGTCAGAGCTCAAATGTTTAATTGGACAGTTAGAATCTGTTGCTTTGAGTCCGGGTAAAGCAGTAAAAGATATCGGCAAAGAAGCAATCGGATGCTTTCCTATATATACCCCTGAAGAAATAGTATATGCTGCAGGCTATCTGCCTGTTGGTATGTGGGGAGGAAAAACTGAAATAAGGCAGGCTGATAAATATCTGCAAAGTTTTTGCTGTTCTATCATGAGATCTAATATAGAGTATGGTATGAAAGGTACATATGACAGTTTAAAAGCCGTAATTCTTCCAACGTTTTGTGATACGTTGAAATGTGTATGCGAAAACTGGAAGGCAGCTGTTCCGCAAGTACCTGTAATTCCTGTAGTTTACCCTCAGAACAGATTGCTGGAGTCAGGGTACATTTATTTATTGACAGAATTTAACAGAGTAAAAGGTGAAATCGAAAAATTAAAGGGCGAAAAAATTTCTGAAAAAGAATTAGAAGAGGCATTTGATATATATGAGAAATATAGGGAGACAATGAGGGAATTTGTAGAAATAGCAAAGGATCATTTAAATACAATCAATACAAGAACAAGACATTTGATTATTAAAGCTGCTTATTTTATGGATAAAAAAGAATATACAGATATAATGATTAAAATTATTGCCGGTTTAAAAAATAAACCAAAAGAAGAATTTAATGGCATCAAGATTGTTGCAACCGGTTTGGTAGGTGAGCCGGTAGAATTATTAGATGTCCTTGTTGAAAATAATGTAGCAATAGTCGCAGACGATTTTGCGCAAGAATCCAGACAATTCCGTGTTCCTGCAAGAGCAGAGGGCGAGATGATAGAAAAAATAGCATACCGTGTAGTAGACCAAAGAGGATGCACTTTCCTATATGAAGAGGAAAAAACAAAGGGGCAAATGCTCATTGACATGGTAAAGGACAGCAAAGCTCAGGCCGTTGTTGTCATTATGATGAAATTTTGTGATCCGGAAGAATTTGACTATCCAATAATAAAGGAAGAAATTGAAAAAGCAAATATACCGATGCTTTACATTGAAACGGACATGCAACTGGATTCATATGAACAAATCAGGACGCGAGTTCAAAGCTTTACTGAAATGTTGGACTAAGGGGGAAAATATATGTATTTAGGAATCGACATCGGGTCATCGTCATCCAAGGCTGCAATAATAAATAATAATAAGGAGCTTGTTGCAACCAGTGTAGTTAATATGGGAACAGGTACCAAGGGACCGGAAGAAGCTTTGAAAAATGTGCTTATGTCAGCAAATGTAAGCAGAGAAGATATTACTTATACTATTGCTACCGGATATGGCAGAGTGACATTCCGTGACGCCGACAGCCAAATAACAGAAATCAGCTGTCATGCAAAGGGTGTTTCTTTTCTGATGAAGGGTGTAAAAACCATTATTGATATAGGCGGACAAGATGCAAAGGTTATAAAGATAGACCAAGACGGAAAAGTAAAAAACTTTGTAATGAATGAAAAATGTGCAGCAGGTACCGGCAGGTTTTTAGAGGTAATGGCAAGAGTACTCGGTTGCAGGATTGGTGAGCTGTCTGAGCTTGCAGATAAGGCAAAGAACGATATACCAATAAGCAGTGTGTGCACTGTATTTGCAGAAAGTGAAGTTATTTCTCGATTAGCATCAGGTGCCGCAATTGAAGATGTGGCAAGAGGAGCGCATTTATCAATTGCAAAAAGAATAATGGGAATGTGCAGCAGAGTTGGATTTGAACCGGTAATAGCCATGACCGGAGGAGTCGCTCTTAATAATAATATGGTTAATATTTTAGGTGTTGAATTAGGCAGCAAGGTAATAGCGGCGCCACATACACAAGCAGCCGGTGCTATTGGAGCAGCAGTGTTTGCTTTTGAAAAAATAAATAATAAATAATTACATTTACACATTAATAAAACATAAATTAGGAGAATTAGAATGGATTGGAGACAGATATATCAATCAAGATTAACTACTGCAGAAGAAGCTGTGAAGGCTGTAAAATCCGGTGACGGAATAGTTCCGGCACATGCGGCTGCAGAACCAAAGCATCTTATTAATGCACTGATGGCGAGAAAGGATGAATTAGAAGGAGTTGAGATATGGCAGGGCCTTAACATCGGAGATGCACCATATGCAAATACGGAATACGCGGGTCACTTTATCAACATAAGCTTTTTCTTAGGAAAAAACAACAGAAAATGTATTCAAAGCGGTCAAGGCGAGTTTGTACCTATTCATTTTTATGCACAGCCAAGAGCTATTCGTGAAGGTCGTGTTAAATGTGATGTAGCAATGATCAGCTGCACACCACCGGATGAAAATGGTTATGTGAATATGGGAACTTCCTGTGACCAAACAAGAGTAGCTGTTGAAAAGGCACGTGTAACTATTGCACAGGTAAACAAGAAGGTACCGTATATTTGCGGTGATACGCTGATTCATGTGTCTGAAATAGACCACTTTGTAGAATATGACGAAGATTTATATGAAATTCCTTTAATTGAAAGCGATCCGATATCTGAAAAAATAGGATATAACATAGCGAGACTGATTAAAGACGGTGATACGTTACAAATGGGACAGGGAAAAATACCTAATGCAATACTGAAATTTTTAGCTGACAAGAAGGACTTGGGAATACATTCGGAAGTATTTTCCGACAATCTTATTCCACTGGTTGAATCGGGAGTAGTTAACGGTTCTAAGAAAACAATCAATAAGGGAAAAATTATTGCAACATTCATACAGGGAACAAGAGAAGTGTATGATTTTGTAGACAGGAATAATATGATTTGCCTCAAACCTGTTGATTATACAAATGATGTGGCAGTTATTGCTCAAAATGATAACATGGTAGCAATTAATTCAGCTCTTGAAGTTGACTTGATGGGACAAGTCGTAGCTGATTCTATAGGACATAAAACATTCAGCGGCGTAGGCGGTCAATTAGACTTCCTTCGCGGAGCAGAACAATCTACAAACGGAAGACCGATAATTGCACTTCCGGCTACGGCAAAAAATGGAACAGTTTCAAGAATAGTTGCGGCATTAAAGCCCGGAACTCCTGTTACTACTACAAGACAGGATGTACATTATGTAGTTACAGAGTATGGTGCAGCTCATTTATTCGGAAAACCAATCAGAGAAAGAGCGAGACTGCTTATAGGAATCGCAGACCCTAAATTCAGAGCACAATTAGAAGAAGAATTCTATAAATATTATAAAAGTATTGGTGAGTAACAAATCATATATAGGCAATAGAACGAGACTATTGCCTATATTAATATTGTAATAAGAAGGTGAATTTTTTGATTAAAGGTATAATTGCTCCTAATTTAACTTTTTTTACTGAAGAAGGAAATATAGATATTGAAAAATGCAAATGGCACATGGATTGGATACTAAGCAAGGGAGTTCACGGTCTTTTTGTTACAGGAACTTATGGATCAGGTTATTTAATGAACCTGAACGAAAGAATAACAATGTTTAAGCTTGCAAAACAGGCTTCTCTTGATTATGCCGGAGCATTTGTTATTGCACATACCGGATGCCCTGACACAGCATCTTCAATATATTTGACCAAAGCTGCTGCTGAGTGCGGAGTAGATGCAGTCAGTGCAATAGGTCCCTACAATTATAAATATACTGAAGATGAAATGCTAAATTATTATAATGCATTGGTACATGCTGCTGAAATTCCTGTTTTTGCATATAACAATCCTGACGTAACCGGAATGCCTGTTACTTATAAACTGGTAAAAAGATTAGAAGATGTGGGCATAGCAGGAATAAAAGACAGTTCAGTCAATATACAGCTGTCTACATCCATAATTAACAACAATGAAATAAATAACAGGAGCTTTAAATATATTTCTGGTACAACCACAGGATGGCTTGCATTTCAAAAGCTCGGCATAGATACAATGATTGCAGGGATGTGCAATTATACACCTGAAATTGTAGTATCACTGTATAAGCATTCATTCACGGATTATGAAAAAGCAGTTAAAATATATCAGATATGCAGTGATTTAGCATCAAAAATCAAAACAGGAAACAGTGTTGCATCATCTCATATTTCATTAAAAGCAAGAGGATTTGACTCCGGATATACAAGATTGCCATTAACTGTATCTTATGATGATAAGCCGGATAAAATTACGGCTATAAAGGATTGTATAGACAATGCATTGAAGCAGATTGCAAGCTTGGAGGCTTAGTATGTATATCGTTTATTTTGACTGCGGCACCAGTAAAACAAGAGGGTATTTGGTAGAAGATAAAAAAATAATAGGAGTTTATAAGAAAGATATTGGTTCAAAAGATGTTTCTATTCATAATGATAATACCATCCTCATAAGTGGTATGAAAAATATCTATGATTCACTACTGATAAACTCTGGTCTAAATGACAGTGATATAAGCAACATTTATGCTTCCGGGATGATAACAAGTCCTTATGGATTAGTTGAAATTCCGCATGCAGTAACACCGATTGATAAGTGTAAGATGAAAGATTCTATTCATGTATATTATGAAAGCACTTCTTTTAACCGAAATATAAATTTAATACCCGGATTAAAAACAACTGAAGCTGCAGGTTCATTTGAAAATATTGAGAATATTAACAATGTACGCGGAGAAGAAATAGAAGTAATGGGAATTTGCAGCCATATACCGGAAAAATGGAAGTCCTCAAAGTACATTGTAATAATACCCGGATCTCATACACATTCACTGATGTTAGAAGGAGAGACGATATTAGATATTTATTCAACCTTTTCCGGAGAATTGTTTCATGCTGTTACTTCTTCAACAATATTATCAGGTTCAACAGCGGTTGATGCTAAATCAGATGAAAAAGTGGATATGAACGCTGTTACCATGGGATGCAGCTATTTAAAAAAATATGGACTTGCAAGAGCCATGTATATAGTTCATGCAATGAAGGTTTTTGATGTTGGTGATAATAAAATCAGAAGAGATTGCTTAAATGCAGTTATTAATGGCTCTTCGGCAGAAGCTTTGGCAAAAAATATGAAAAACAAATGGAAAGATATAAAATATATTGCTGTATATGGCGACGAAAATATGCTGGTAACTTATGAAGAAGCAATCAAACAACTTTTCCCATGTACGGGTGTAGAAGTTTTGGCTATAAACAGAAACAAATTTAATTGTGCTGTTGAAGGGCTGATATCCGTAATTAACATTTAAAATATTTTAATGGGTGGTAAAAGAATGAAGAAAATATTAATTACTTCAAGATCATTTGGACAAGTAAGCGAGGAGCCTGTAAAAATACTTAAAGACGCAGGCTTCGAAGTTGAAATTTATAATAATGAATATGATGAAACAGAATTCCGACGACGATTAAGCTCATGCGATGCATTAATAATCGGCGCCCATAAGCTGACAGAAGAAGCTGTTAAAGGTGCGCCGGATTTAAAAATAGTCAGCAAGCATGGTGCCGGGCTTGACAATATTGACCTTGCTGTAACAGAGAAATATGGTATCAAGGTAACAAATGTGCCTGCCGTTAATTCAAATGCCGTTGCTGATTTAGCATTTTCATTAATTTTAGATGTAGCCAGGAAAACATCATACGCTGCAAACAGTGTTAAAAATGGCAGATGGTCCAGGATTATAGGTGTTGATGTCTACGGTAAAAATATTTCAATTATAGGATTCGGAGAAATTGGGAAAAATATGGCCAGAAGGGCAGCCGGATTCTCAATGAAGGTATTCATATACGATCCTTTTGTAACAGAGCTGCCGGATGAATTTAAAGGATACGCGAAATTGGTATCATTTGAAGAGGTCTTAATATCAGCTGACTTTTTGTCAATACACGTTCCGTTGAACAACAATACAATAAATTTAATTGCAGGCAGAGAAATTAAATTTATGAAAAAGGGCAGTTTCATAATAAATACTTCAAGAGGCGGAATAGTCAATGAAGAAGCACTTGTACAAAGCATCATGAATGGACACATAGCAGGCGCAGGATTGGATGTATTGGAACAAGAACCGATTAAAGATAATAACCCGCTGACTGCTTTATCACAGGTTACTATAACTCCCCATATGGGAATGTATTCCTTTGAAGCGGTTAATAATGTAAGTTTGATTGCTGCCGAGAATGTAGTTGAATATTTTAATAAGTAGAAAAAGCTCTCTGCAGCCGCAGAGAGCTTTTTCTATGCATATAAATTATCATAAGTAACTGAATTGTTTTTTCTTTCAAGATAGTCTCTTGCAACCTGCGGAAACAATGCGTAAGACAGGACGTCCTGCTCTGACCCGGCCAGGTATCCTATTTCAGCCTTTATCTTTTCGTATTCATCAGCTAATAAATCGGCAGGTCTTACTGTTATAACTTCATCATTGCCGATAATCAGCTTTTTTATTTCATCTGAGATTGGAGCAGCAGTTCTGCCATACATACCCTTTACGTAATTTTTAATTTCGGTAGGTATAATTTTGTATCGTCCGCCTGATATAACATTGAACACTGCCTGAGCGCCTACCATCTGGCTCATTGGAGTAACTAACGGAGGATATCCCAAGTCTTCTCTGACCCTTGGAACCTCTGCCAATACCAAGTCATATTTATCACTTGCATTTAGTGATTTCATCTGCAATATTAAATTTGAAAGCATTCCGCCAGGTATCTGGTATTGCAGTGTCTTAGGCTCAGTCATAAGAACCTTGATGTTGTAGGTTCCGTTTTCCTGGTATTTTTTCATAATGTCCTTGAAAAACTCTGCTGTCCTGTTCAGGCTGTCAATATTAAGCTCAGGATCAGTTTCAGTGCCGATTAAGCTTAAAGCCAGTGATTCTGTTGCAGGCTGTGACGTTCCTGACGATAAAGGTGATATTGCAGTATCTACTATATCAACTCCTGCTTCAATTGCCTTAAGCATTGACATCTGAGCAACACCGCTGGTGCAGTGAGTATGAAACTCCAGAGGAAGACTTGTAACCTCTTTTATAGCTTTAACTAAGCTGTGTGCCTGATATGGCAAAAGTATACCGGACATATCCTTTATACAGATTGAGTCGGCTCCCGCACTTTCAAAGCTCTTTATTAATTTGATATAATATTCTGTAGTATGTACAGGGCTTGTTGTATATGATATTGCGCATTGGCAGTGAGCACCCTCTTTTTTGATAACCTCAATTGATTTTTGAAGGTTTCTGATGTCATTGAGGGCATCAAACACCCTTACAATGTCAATTCCCTCGTAAATTGCGTTTCTTAAAAATCTTTCAACTATGTCATCCGGATAATTTTTATAACCAAGAAGATTTTGACCTCTTGAAAGCATTTGAAGCTTTGTGTTTTTAACATTTGCTCTGATTTTTCTAAGTCTCTCCCAAGGATCCTCATTCAGATATCTCAGGCATGCATCAAATGTTGCGCCGCCCCATACCTCCATTGAATAAAATCCTGCATTATCCATTTCTTTTAATATAGGCAATATTTCATCTGTAGTCAGTCTCGTTGCAATCAAAGATTGATGTCCGTCTCTAAGGGATGTTTCGGTTATTTTTAGTTTAGACATAATACCTCCGCTTAAATAAATCTTTATTATTATTATCAATATTTTCTTTAATATCCTTTGATATAATTGTAAAATCAATTGATTTGACGTATTATATCAAGCTTTTTCTTGAAACAGTCTATGTATATATGATATAATATCACACAAAATTAACTTTGTATATAATTATTTGAAAATAAAATATTTTGATATTAAAACTATTAAAATTTTAGAATTTTTAATTTATCTTGCATCCTGTTAATTTTGATAGTATAATAACATGGTTAAATGAATTTGTACATAATTATAAAAAGGGTATTTTGCAAAACACAAATAAATAAAAAGATGTTTTTGAATTATAACTAATAAAACAAGGCGGTAGAACGATGGATCAGACAGACTCAAAAATTATCAGCATTTTACAGCAGGATGGAAGAATTTCGATGAAGGAATTAGGTAAGGAGGTATCCCTAAGCCCTCCGGCTGTTGCTGAAAGAGTTAAAAGGCTTGAAGACGATGGTGTTATTGAGAGATACAAGGCAGTTATAAATAATGAAAAAGTAGGTAAACCAATATGTGTTCTTATAAACGCATCAATAAAGCCTGAAAAACAGGTATCATTTCTGGAATTTGCAAGAAAGGCAGAAGAGATAGTTGAGTGCCATCACGTTACGGGACCTCACAGCATGATTATGAAAGCATACTTAAGGGAAATGTCACACTTGGAGGAGCTTGTGGGTAAAATACAATTTTATGGCAACACGGAAACCTTCATAATAATGTCAAGCCCTATAGAAGGGAAGGAAATTTAATTTTTCTTTATTTTTTAGTGTTAATAAATAAAATCAAAGAGGCTGAAATTATTAACAAGCCTCCCAATATGCTCAGCATATCAGGTATCTCCGACAAAAACAAATATGCAAGCAAGGTTGAAAAAATAATATTTGAATAATCATAAACAGAGACCTCTGAGGCTTCACACCCGTTGTATGCAGAGGTTAATGCTATTTGCCCCAAAGCAGCAAGTAATCCCAGCAATATAAGCAAAATAAATTCATAAAAATCAGGCATGATAAAGCTTATAAAAAAGAATGGTATGCAGCTGAGTGTTGATAATAATGAAAAACAAAAAACAGTAGTATAAATGCTTTCCCTGTCGCCAATCATAGTGATAAAAATATAAGCTGCACCTGAGAGTATGGCTGAAACGAAACCGGCAGCAGCCGGAACCATTGATGAATTAAATTGAGGTTTTATGACTAATAGGGCTCCAAGTATAGAAAGTATCAGGACTATAATTTTTATTTTATCAACCTTTTCTTTAAGAAAAGAGTGAGCTAAAATAATTACAAATACAGGTGAAAGTTTGTTAAGTATTGCAGCGTCAGCTGCCAGCATCTGTGTTGTGGCATAAAAAAACAGTATAATGCCTGTAAATCCGAATAAATATCGGAAGAACAGATATTTTCTGTTTTCTTTATTTCCAAAATAACTTAAATTGTTTTTCTTGAGAATAATAAATGATATCAATAAACTTACAAAATTTCTGAAAAACACTTTTTCCATCAGCGGTATTGCAGGCAGAAGCTTGACAATTATTTGCATCGATGAAAAGGTGAATGCAGAAAAAAACATAAACAATATGGATTTGGTTTTTATACTCATAATGTCACCCGGTTCATTTTATTGTTTTAATATGCTCAAAATATGGCATATTATTAGCTTTATCAGGCCAAAAAATTACATAGTATATTTTTAAATATATGGTATAATGATAAAGTTATAAATAAGACTATTAAAGTAAATGTAAATGTAAATAAGGTAAGAGGTGTTATCAAAATGATTAGAATACAACAGGTTAAGCTACCTATAGACCATAAAGAAGAAGATTTATATATAAAAGCAGCAGAGGCATTAAAGGTTAAAAAAGAAGAAATTAAGCAATTGTCGGTTTTCAGGAAATCAATAGATGCCAGGAAAAAGGAAGAAATACTTTTCATATATGCTTTAGATGTTGAACTGGACCATGAAATAAAAATATCCAAAAGAAATAACAATATCTCGGTTGTAGATCCGTTTATATATGAAGTTGAAGCAACAGGAGAAAAAATTCTGATGAACAGACCTGTAATAGTGGGCTGCGGTCCTGCAGGTTTATTTTGTGCGTTATTATTGGCTGAGAAGGGATATAATCCGATAATTCTTGAAAGAGGGAAAAAGGTTAAGGAGCGTGTGAAGGATATTGATAAGTTCTGGAAGGACGGAACCTTAAATGAAAGTTCTAACATTCAATTTGGAGAAGGCGGAGCAGGAACATTTTCTGACGGTAAATTAAACACACTTATCAAGGACAGATCTAAAAGAGGAAAAAAGGTTCTTGAAGAATTTGTAGAAGCAGGAGCGCCATCTGAAATCACGTACATAAATAAGCCTCATATAGGCACAGATTTACTCAGAGGCTGTCTGGTGAATATAAGAAAGAAAATAATAAGTCTGGGCGGAACATTCAGGTTTGAAGAATGCCTCACAGATATTAAAACAAAGGACAACAATGTATATAGAATAGTAACAGAAAGCGATATTATAGACACAGATGTATTGGTGCTTGCTATAGGTCACAGTGCCAGGGATACATTTGAAATGTTAAACACCAAGCTTAAATTAAAGGCAAAACCATTTGCTATAGGAGTCAGAATTGAGCATCCGCAAAAAATGATAAGTGAAGCTCAGTATGGAGATATGGCAGGTCATCCAAATCTCGGACCTGCAGATTATAAATTTGTTCATAAATGTAAAAATGGAAGAAGCTGTTACACATTTTGCATGTGTCCGGGGGGTATTGTTACAGCATCAGCATCTGAAAAGGGCGGAATTGTAACTAATGGTATGAGTTTCCATGAAAGAGATCTGGAAAATGCAAATGCTGCCGTTGTTGTATCCGTAGCACCTGAAGATTTCGGCGGTGAAGATAACCCGATGGCAGGAATTGATTTTCAAAGAAGACTGGAGCAAAAGGCATTTGAGCTTGGCGGAAGCAATTATCATGCACCTGTTCAATTGTTCAAGGATTTTAAAGAAAAGAAGACTTCAGTATCCTTCGGAGAAATTTACCCTACTTACAGACCGGGAGCAACATTCGCTAATTTATGGGAATGTCTGCCTGAGTATGTTTGCGAAAATCTGGTAGAGGGTATAACAGCCTTCGGGAAATGGCTTGAAAATTTTGACAGAGATGATGCAGTGCTGACAGGAGTTGAAACAAGGACTTCATCGCCTCTTAGAATCATAAGAGATGATGAGGATTATCAAAGCAACATAAAAGGCATATATCCATGCGGTGAGGGCTCAGGTTATGCCGGAGGAATTATGTCTGCATCAATAGACGGACTTAAGGTTGCAGAGCAAATAATAAAGACATACAAACCAATGAATTGAAGTATTTAAAGGATGGGTACCATGAAAATAGCTGTTATCGGCGGCGGTGCCTCAGGACTGATGGCAGCAATCACAGCTGCAAGAAAGGGAGCTGAGGTAACCGTATATGAAAAATTAAATAAGGTTGGCAAAAAAATATTGGCAACAGGTAACGGCAGATGCAATTATACAAATATGAACATGTCAATTGACCGATATCATGGGAAAAATATAAAAGCAGCTGAAAGCATTCTAAGCTTTTTCGACTTAAAAAGAACACTGGATTTTTTTGAAGACTTGGGCATCAACCCGTATGTGGGCGATTCCGGAAAAGTATATCCCGGTTCCCTGCAAGCATCCAGTGTCCTGGATGTTCTGAGATATGAGGCTGAAAGATTGAAAGTAGAAGAAATAACAGACTTTGAAGTGCTTGAATTAAGAAAAAATAAAGATAAGTTCAGTATTATAGGTAAGGATGCTGTTCATAATGCAGATAAAGTAATTTTGGCAACAGGCGGAAAAGCAAGCCCGCAGCTTGGCACCGACGGCAAGGGGTACGAGCTTGCAAAGCATTTCGGTCACAAAATAATAGAGCCGTTTCCTGCGTTAGTGCAGCTAAGGCTTAAGGGAAAATACTTTAAAAGAATAGCCGGGATAAGATTTGACGGAATTATACAAGGATTTACCGACAAGAAAATCATAAGAGAAGATGAAGGCGAAATTTTATTTACTGATTACGGAATTTCCGGACCTCCTGTTCTGCAAATAAGCAGAAAGGTTATTGAAGAACTGAACAAGGGGGTTAAAGTATATATATCGGTAGATATGTTTCCTGATACTTCAAAAATTGATTTATATGATCTGTTAAACAGCAGGTTTAACAAAATAGGTTATAAAAGTATTGAGGATTCAATGATAGGCTTTATAAACAAAAAGCTTATACCTGTGATTATAATGGAAGCAGGTCTTGAGAATTTAAATAAGAGCTGCGGACAACTAAATAAAAAAGAAATTTATAAAATTATAGATGTATTAAAAGAGTGGAAATTTGAAGTGACAGGACACAACACCTGGCATCAGGCACAATCTACTGCCGGAGGTGTTGACATGTCGGAGATTAATCCAAGAACTCTTGAATCAATGAAGGTTAAGGGTTTGTATTTAGCAGGAGAATTGCTGGACGTGGATGGTGATTGCGGAGGCTTTAATCTGCAATGGGCATGGAGCTCAGGATATACTGCCGGACATTTCAGTTCGATATCTTAGTATTGAGAAAGGATATATTATGAAAAAAAACTTTTTAGAGAAAATTTTTGGTTCATACAGTGCAAAAGAAGTTAAAAGATTAGAGCCTGCTGTGGACAAAATTCTTTCCATGGAAGAAGCAATGACAGCATTAAGTGATGCACAGCTGAAGGATAAAACTAATGAATTTAAAAAAAGACTTGCTGACGGCGAAACAAAGGATGACATACTTCCGGAAGCATTTGCGGTGGTGAGAGAAGCTGCATGGAGAGTTTTAGGACAAAAGCATTATAAAGTACAGCTCATAGGCGGCATGGCTCTTCACCAGGGCCGTATAGCAGAAATGAGGACCGGCGAAGGTAAGACTTTGGTTTCCACCTTGCCTGTTTATTTGAATGCTCTCGACGGAAAAGGAGTCCATGTTATTACGGTAAATGATTATCTTGCAAAGCGTGATGCCGACTGGATGGGAAAGGTTCATAATTTTTTAGGACTTTCAGTAGGATGCATAATTCACGGTATCACAAAGGAAGAAAGAGTTAATGCTTATAAAAGCGATATTACCTATGGAACTAATAACGAATTTGGTTTTGATTACCTGAGAGACAATATGGTTATAAGAAAGGAAGAAATGGTTCAAAGAGATTTGAACTATTGTATCATAGATGAGGTTGATTCCATATTGATAGATGAAGCAAGAACACCTCTGATTATATCCGGAGAGGGAGACAAATCAACAAATCTTTATGAACTGGCAAACAGCTTTGTTACGACCTTAAAGGGAAAGATCCAGTCTCCGGAAGACAAGAAATCCAAAATGGACTATATAATGGGTGATGTGGATGAAGATGACACGGTTGATTTTATAGTTGATGAAAAGGGAAAGAATGTAACCCTTACTTCAAGAGGAATCGGCAAGGCAGAAAGATATTTCAATATCGAAAACATGGCCGACCAGGAAAATATGGAGATATCACATCATATCAACCAGGCATTGAAAGCTCACAATACAATGAAAAAGGATATTGACTACATTGTAAAGGATGATGAGGTATTAATAGTCGATGAATTTACAGGGCGTATTATGTACGGCCGAAGATATTCCAACGGTTTACATCAGGCAATTGAAGCAAAGGAAAGAATTGAAGTAAGAAAAGAATCAAAAACCCTGGCAACCATCACCTTCCAGAATTATTTCAGAATGTACAAGAAGCTCAGCGGTATGACAGGTACTGCCAAGACTGAAGAAAATGAATTCAGAGAAATTTATGGCGTTGATGTTATTGAGATACCCACAAATAAGGAAGTTGTGAGAAATGATTTAGAAGATGTTGTTTACAAGGGCGAGGTTGGTAAGTTCACTGCTGTAATAAATGAAATAGCAGAAAAGCATAAAACAGGACAGCCGATACTTGTGGGTACTATTTCTATAGAAAAATCCGAACTGTTAAGTAAGCTTCTTAAAAAACAAGGTGTTAAGCATGAAGTGTTGAATGCCAAGCAGCATGAAAAGGAAGCAGAAATTGTTGCTCAGGCAGGCAGGCTGGGAGCTGTAACAATTGCTACCAATATGGCCGGCAGAGGTACCGACATTGTGCTGGGAGGTAATCCTGAATACCTTGCAAAGCATAAAATGAAGCAAAAAGGTTTCTCAGAGGAGTTAATCGCATATGCGGACGGCTTTAACGAAACAGAGGATCCGGAATTAGTTGAGGCGAGACGAGTATACAAGGAGCTCTTAGAACAGTCAAAAAATGAGCTTAAGGATGAGCAGGACAAAGTAAGAGCTGCAGGCGGTCTTCATATAATCGGCACTGAGCGCCATGAATCAAGACGTATTGACAATCAGCTGAGAGGTCGTGCCGGAAGACAGGGAGACCCGGGCTCAACCCGCTTCTATATTTCTCTTGAAGATGATTTGATGAGATTATTCGCTGGCGACAAGGTAAAATCTATTATCGAGACATTAAAAATGCCTGAGGATGAACCTTTGGAAGCAGGGATGCTCACCAGGACCATCGAAACAGCTCAGTCAAGAGTTGAAGGCAGAAACTTTGACATAAGAAGGCACGTTCTACAATACGATAATGTAATGAACAAGCAAAGAGAAGTTATTTACAGTGAGAGAAGAAGGGTGCTTCTTGGCGAAAATCTGAAGGATTATGTTAAAAACATGGTTGATGATCTTATTGACAAAGGGATTCAGATGTTTACCACTGAGGAAAGATTTACGGATAACTGGGATACATCCGGATTTGCCAAATATATTGCAGAAACCTTCAATGTCCTTATAAGCTTTGACGGTGAAAGTGATAATATCTCAAAGGAATTAATGAAGGAAAGAGCAAAAAATGCTGTTGACAGGCATTATGCAAGACAGGAAGCTGATTTTGGCGAGGATGTTTTCAGAGAGATAGAAAGAATCGTACTTCTCAGGAATGTAGATACAAAATGGATTGATCACATAGATGCAATGGACCAGCTGAGACAGGGAATAGGACTTCGTGCAATAGGAAACGAGGACCCGGTAAGAGCATATCAGGTAGAAGGATTTGATATGTTTGAAGAAATGACCGCAGCAATACAGGAAGATACAGTTAAAATGTTAATGAGAGTTAAGCCTCAGGAAAAAATGCAGCGCAAAGAGGTTGCAAAAATAACGGGCACAAGCGGCGGAGATTTAGGCGGAACCGGCAAGCCTAAGACGGTTGTAAAAAAAGAGAAAAAAATCGGAAGAAATGATCCGTGTCCATGTGGAAGCGGTAAAAAGTATAAAAAGTGCTGCGGACAAAATGAAGAATAAACAAGAGGGAGATGATTTGTTGATAGATTTTTATGAAATTAATGAGAATTTAAAAAGATTCAATGATATTTTAGACGAGGTTGGTGGTTCCCTTTGACCTCTCCAAGTTAGAGGAAGAAAATATACTTCTTGAATCTGAAATGCAGGAGCCTGAATTCTGGAACAATCAGGAAAGGGCTCAAAAGGTATCACAAAAGCTTAAATCCAACACTGACAGAATAAATGAATTTAAAAATTTAAAGCAACAGGTTGAAGAAATAGAGTTATTTGCCGATATGATAAGAGAGGAAGATGATGACAGTCACATGCCCGAGCTTCGAAACAGCATGAGCGAGGTTTCTAAGCTTTTAGAGGATGCAAGAATCGTAGCTTTATTAAGCGGAGAATATGACCGTAATAATGCCATATTGTCAATTCATGCAGGTGCAGGAGGAACAGAGGCACAGGACTGGGCGGATATGCTCTACCGCATGTATGCCAGGTGGATGGAAGCCCACGGCTACAGCGTTACAGTATTAGACATACTTCCTGACACAGAAGCAGGGATTAAAAGCGTAACACTTCTGGCAGAAGGAGAAAATGCCTACGGATATTTAAAATCCGAAAAAGGAGTGCATCGCCTGGTGCGTATTTCACCATTTGATGCTGCAAAAAAAAGACATACCTCTTTTGCTTCAGTGGACGTTACACCCGAAATGGATGATGATGTGGACGTTGAAATAAATGAATCAGATATCCGTGTTGATACCTACCGCTCAAGCGGTGCAGGAGGACAGCATGTCAATACCACTGATTCAGCAATCCGCATTACGCATATTCCTACGGGAATTGTTGTGAGCTGTCAAAATCAAAGGTCTCAGCACAGCAACAAAGATACTGCAATGAAAATGCTTAAATCAAAGCTGATAGAAATTAAAGAATTGGAAAACAAGGAAAAAATCGAAGATATATCGGGGAAGTACAATCAGATTGCATGGGGCAGCCAAATAAGGTCCTATGTTTTTCATCCGTACAGCATGGTCAAGGACCACCGTACAAGTGCCGAAACAGGCAATGTGCAGTCAGTTATGGACGGAAATCTGGATATGTTTATGAACGAATATCTAAAGATGAAATCATTAGAACAATAGATGCCCAAACTCCATTTGACTGAGGAATGGGGACACACCTCTGATTAGGGATAATCCTTAGGGCAGAGGAAAGTCCCCTTGACACGATTTTCTGAAAAAATGGCGGTAGGTCATTCACAACGATTATGATTTGACCTAATTTTTCAGACCGATAGGGAAAGAAAATCGATGGTAAGTCAAACGCAACAAGCATCAAATTTGTGCGACGAAAGGAGCAAATAAATTGGTGAATGAGACTGCGAGAGTAAGAGTATTCTGTTGTTCAAGAGGGAGAGAGTATGATAGATATTAACAAAATTTTATGTGAAGAATTTAACATTAAGCCAAGCCAGGTAGAAAACACGGTAAAATTAATCGACGAGGGAAACACAATTCCGTTCATTGCCCGTTACCGAAAGGAAGTGACAGGCTCACTGGATGATGTGGTTTTAAGAGACTTGTATGAGAGATTAATGTATCTGAGGAATCTTGAATCACGCAAGGAAGAAGTTATACGTCTGATTGAAGAGCAGGGAAAGCTTACAGAAGAACTGAAAAATGAAATATTAAATGCAGATGTAATGCAGCGTGTTGAAGATTTATACAGACCATATAAACAGAAAAAAGCAACCCGCGCATCAAAAGCAAAAGAAAAAGGACTGGAGCCTCTTGCAAATATTATATCGGCACAAAATATAACAGACGGTGACCTGGAAGAGATGGCCAAGCCGTTTGTTGATGAAGAAAAAGGCGTTAATACTACAAAAGAAGCATATCAAGGTGCTTGCGACATAATAGCTGAAATCATATCAGACAATGCGGATTACAGAAAACATATAAGAGAAATTTACATATCAGACGCTGTATTAATATCAGAAGCAGCAGATGAAGAAGAAAAAACTGTTTATGAAATGTATTACAAGTTTGAGGAAGCAGTAAATAAAATTGCAAATCATAGAATACTTGCCATAAACAGGGGCGAAAAGGAAAAGAAATTAAAAGTCAAATTAAAAACTCCGGATGATAAAATCATTAATTATCTGAAATCAAAAGAAATTATAAATGAAGCAGCTATAACAACCGAATATTATGAAGCTTCCGTTGAAGACAGCTACAAAAGACTCATTTCTCCGTCAATAGAAAGAGAAGTAAGAAATATGCTTACTGAAAGAGCCGAAGAAGAAGCTATAAAGGTTTTTGGCAAAAATACAAAAAATCTGTTGATGGTTCCTCCTGTTAAGGATGTAAGAATTCTGGCATTGGACCCGGGATACAGGACAGGATGCAAGATAGCTGTATTAGACGGAACAGGAAAGTATTTGGACCAAGGGGTTATATATCCCAGCGAGCCGAGAAATGAGGTTGAAAAATCTCAGAGAATAATGACAGAGCTTATTAAAAAATATGATATAGATGTAATAACCATAGGCAACGGAACGGCCTCCAGAGAAACAGAGCAGGTTGTTTCAGATATGATTACTAAACTGGATAAAAAGGTTACATATACAATTGTCAGTGAAGCAGGTGCTTCGGTGTATTCGGCATCAAAGCTTGCACAGGAGGAATATCCGGAGCTTGATGTTACAATAAGAGGTGCTATTTCCATAGGAAGAAGACTTCAGGACCCATTAGCCGAGCTTGTAAAAATAGATCCAAAGAGCATAGGTGTCGGTCAGTACCAGCATGATGTGAACCAGACCAAGCTTGGACAGGAATTGGACGGAGTGGTGGAGGATTGTGTAAACAGCGTAGGAGTAGACCTGAACACTGCTTCAACAGCACTTCTTCAATACGTTTCCGGAATTTCAAAAACAATTGCTAAAAATGTAGTTAAATATAGAGAAGAAAACGGAAAATTTATAAACAGAACAGAATTAATAAAGGTTAAGCAGCTTGGAGATAAAGCATTCGAACAATGTGCAGGCTTTTTAAGAATATCCGACGGAGAAAATCCCCTTGATAAGACTGCAGTGCATCCTGAATCCTATGAAATAGCTTTAAATCTTTTGAAAAAGCTCGGATATACTGTTGAGGATGTAAAAAACGGCAGCTTGAGAGATATTAACGAAAGAATAATGAATATAAAGGTGAAGGAAGACAAAAAAGTCAAAATAGCTTCAGCAAATACCAGGTTGAAGGGTCTTGAAGCTCTTTCACAATTAAACTTCAAGGAAGAAAAAAAGCCGGCAAGAGAAAAAATCAAGGACAGAATAAAAGTGCTGGCCGAAGAGCTTAATATTGGTGTGCCGACCCTGACAGATATTATTGAGGAGCTTAAAAAGCCCGGCAGAGACCCAAGGGATGAAATGCCAAAGGTGATATTCAGAAACGATGTGATGAAATTTGAGGATATGGAAGTTGGCATGAAGCTTCAGGGAACTGTAAGAAACGTTGTGGACTTTGGTGCCTTTGTTGACATAGGTGTAAAGCAGGACGGTCTTGTTCATCTTTCTGAAATGAGTGATAAGTATATCAAAAATCCTATGGAAGTAGTACAGGTAGGCGACAATGTCAATGTAACAATAATAAGCATTGACAAGGAAAGACAAAGAATCGGCTTAAGCATGAAGACAAAAAGAAATTAGGAGAAACTGATGATTGATACGGTAATATTTGACTTTGACGGTACATTGGCAAATACAAATCAAATGATAATAAATTCTTTCAGACATATATATAATGTCTTTCATGAAAAGGAATGCGATGAGAAATATGTACTGAGTACATTTGGAGAAACTCTCGCTGCAACATTAACAAGAGATTTTGGAGAATTTAACTTCGAAGATGTTATAGCATGCTACAGAGACTATCAAAAGGATAGATTTAACGATGAGGTCACTCTTTATGAAACTGTGGAGGAAACCCTGGAATACTTGAAAAATAAAAATATAAAGATGGGAATTGCAACATCCAGACTCAGAAATTCCACTGTGTCTGCCTTAGAAAAATTCAATGTGGCAAAATATTTCGATGTGATAATATCTGCAGATGATGTTGAAAAACACAAGCCTGACAAGGAGCCTTTGATAAAAGCTATAAATGCGCTTAACAGCACTCCTGACAAAACATTGTATGTGGGCGACTCAAGATTTGATATGGAATGTGCGGCAAATGCAGAAGTTATTCCCATCCTGGCAGGATGGCAGCATGGAGCCGCAGAGCTTGCAGAAAAATATAACATTAAATATGTACTGAATAAAATGTGGGATTTGACGGAAGTGGTACAAACTTATTTGAAAAGCTCTGAAATATAGTTATCACCGTCAGAAAAAGGAAAGATATAAAGCCGGTCACGATTGTGACCGGCTTTCTTATTATATTGCTTACTTTAGATTTTCAGATTACTTACTCAGGAGATTATACAGCACCTGGGCCATTTCCGCACGTGTTGTTGAGCCCGTAGGGTTAAGGTTGCCGCCGCTGCCGCCTACTGTACCGGACTTAACCAGCAGTGTCATGGCATCCTGTGCCCAAGAATCAATTTGTCCTGCATCATCAAAATCAGAGAGTGTCTTGCCGGAATCGCCGGCCGGAGTTTGACTGATGACCTTGAGAGCATTGTACAGCAGGACAAACATCTCCTGACGCGTGATTTCCTTGCCCGGGACATACATATTGTTTCCCACACCTGCAGAAATACCAAGCCTTTTTGCCGCTGCAAGATAACCGGTGTAATAAGTGTCGCCGGCATCTGCAAAGTTGTCGTCCGGATTCTCGTCCGGATAAATGCCGTAGGTTCTCATCATCAGGACGATGAATTCACCGCGGGTCAGTCTTGCTTCCGGACTGTAATTACCGCCTCCTGTACCGTTTGTAATTTTTCTTGCTCCGATGAAGCTCACTGCTCTATAGTACCATGAATCGCTCGACACATCATTGAAGCTCACTTTGTTATAGACGACGGCATAGTCACTGAAATGGGTCGTATCAAAGGTAACCGTGCCGGTTTCGGAATCGTATCGGCCGTTTGTAATGCATTGCGGATTACCGCTGCCGTCGATGTACCAGACAACGATGCTTTCCGGATTGTCAAGCTCTGCTGAAGTCGGAGCATAAGGTATGCTCACCGTTACAGGAGCATCGGTATTGGACCAGTCGGTGTGCCTGCCGTCGATTGTCAATGTGAGCCGAATGATGGGCTTGCTGCCGATGGCACCTTTCACATCATCAGGCAAATTGTCCTTGTTTCCCTTACCGACAGAAATTTCCGCACGTTTTCCGCTGATATCCGTTATATCTGTAAGCATATTTGAAGGAACAGTTACGTTACCGTAATCAGTCCTGAACAATATTTTACTCTGCTCTTCCGGTGTTTTCAGACTCGGAACAGGTACTCCCAGCAAATAAATATCGACACCCGGTACGGATGGTACTGTAACAACAGCGGTTTGACCGGCATATATGAGATTGTCGTTTGTGCTGATGTCCACGGCTGCACTGCCGCTGTTTTTATCGACAGTGACCGGCAAAATAGTATCCGAACCGTTGCCGGCATCCACTACAGCCTTATATTCCGGAGCTGAGGGCTTTGATGTAACGTTGCCGCTGTTACCGCCTCCGCTTGACCTTGCCCTTACCGATACGCTGATGCTGGTGTTTAGCGATACATTGTCCGGGTTAACCACTCCGTTCGGAAGTGTAACAGTTCCGTGTACCGTAAAGGTCTGCGCTTTTGTGAAGGCCGGTTCATAAGAGCATGACTCCACATCCCAGACTACACTCGCCTGAACACTGCCCTCATCGGTGACAAGTGCTACTGTGGACGGAAGTCCCAATGCAGAAGCTGTTTTTTCCGTTTTGTTAACTATGCCGGTGATTGCTGCCGGAGTCGTTACGCTTATAAGTGTTTTATCTGTTGTGGCAGTTTCATTCACTGTAACGCTTATGCTTATATCCAGAGAAATATTGTTAGTATTCACCACTCCATCCGGAAGAACTACAGTTCCTTCTATTTCAAAAATCTGGGCTGTTGTAACAGACGGCTCATAAGAGCATGAATCCACATTCCAGTCTACCCCTGCCTGAACACTTCCGTCATCGGTGATAAGTGTTACAGCAGAGGGCAGACCCAGTGCAGAAGCTGTTTTTTCTGTACCGCTTACCACACCCGTGATTGCAGCCTGGGTCGTGACGCTGATTAGGGTCTTATCTGTAGAAACCGCCTCGTTTACTACCTGCGTAACCGTGAATCCGGCGTCGCTCATATTATCCGCAGAAATTGTCACCACGGCCGTGTAGGTTTCGGCAGTCAGACCCATATGGGGAACTAACGTGAACGTAGTTGCATCACCTTGATTGGAAAGTTCTGTGGTCAGCGGCTGTGTCACCGTGAAGCTGTCGGAATCATCTCCGCTCAGGGCTACAGCGAGATTAGAAAGAGTTCCGTTACCGGCATTTTCAATACTAACGGAAATTATCTGCCGATCGTCTTCACCGTAACCCTCGGTCAGAGGAGAGAAAGTCCGGTCATCAACAGCTTTGATGCCGTAGGTTACAATCTGCTTAACCCCCTCGATGTAGGAGCCTGCCAGGTCGCCTGCACCGTCTCCTGCAATCAGGCAGGTTCCGAATACCAGGCCGGATTCGCTTATACCGTCATTGTCAATCGTGACCTGGGCACGGCTTGCCTCAGGGTCATAGGAAGGTGCAGCTGAATCTCCGGTAAAGCCGATGTGGATGGTGCCGGATGTACCTGCATCAATTGCATGGTTTGTATATGGGCTGTTGCGTGAAACACTAAGCTCAGCCTGAGAAATAATTATTGTGCCGCTGCTGCCGTCAAGACCGACACCTATGCCTGCACCGCCTCCGCCTTCCGCCGTAATATCACCGCCTGTGATTATAATCGTTCCTGTGCCTACTTTGTAACCGCCGCCTATGCCTGCGCCGTATTCTCCGCCGGTGGCAATAATCGTACCGCCGGAAATTTCAATTGTGCCGCCGTCAAGGGAATCGGTATCGATTGTACAGCCGCCGCCTATGCCGGCGCCGCCTTCTGAAGTTCCGCCTGCGGCTGTAATATTACCGCCCGAAATATTGATTGTGCCGCTGCTCTCTCGGTAACGGCCTCCGATACCGGCAGAGTTTGTGCTGCCTTCGGCGGTGATTGTTCCGCCCGTAATTGTAATGGTTCCGTGTGTGCTGCCGATGCCGGCGCCGCTGATGCCTGACGCATTGACGTTACCGCCTGTAATCGTTACTGAAACAGGCAATCTTTGGTTTAGATATTGGTAACCTCCGCTGCCGATGCCGGAGCCCCCTCTGCCTAACGCGGTAACATTGCCGCCGGATATCAGTACAGAGCCTCCGGTGTGGGTGGCAGTGATATTGCTCGTAATATAGCCGCCGCCGATACCTGCACCGCCGTTGCCGCCGTTGCCGCCCGTAGCGTTGACTGTTCCGCCTTCAATGGTAATACTGCCCATGGGTCTGCCGTAACCGCCGCCTATACCTGCGCTGTATTGTCCGCTTGTAGCCGTGACATTGCCGTCCTTGATAAGAATCGTGCCGCCTGTGCCGTAGGTGCCGCCTCCTATGCCTGCTGCCAGATAGCCGCCGGAAGCCGTAACGGTTCCGCCTTCGATGGTAATATAGCCTCCGTCTCCGCCTCTGCCGCCGCCGATACCTGCTCCGGAACCGGTTCCTCCGCCGGCAATTCCTCCGGTCGCTTCAATGATACCGCCTTTGATTGTAATAACTCCTGCCTGTGCCGGCGTACTGCCGTAGCCGCCGCCTATTCCTGCCGCATAGTCGCCGCCCTGTGCCGTAAGCTCATCGTCATCCGTTCCGAAAATTGTCAGCTCCGTACCTGCAGGGACCTCAAGTCCTGCCCGATTGTTTCCGCTTGTCAGGCTGTTGACTCCGGAAAGGGTCAGCTCCGCTTTGGATGAGCCTGTAAGTGCAAATGCAGAATTGGCGGTGCCGCTGATGCTTACATTATCCAGCAGAATTTTTACCGTACCGGCTGTTGAGGAAACAGTAACGTTATTGCTTCCGTTGCCGGTAAGTGTGATGACCTGGTCCGGCGGAATGTTGTCCAGAGTCTCCGAGGCTCCGCAGGTTACCTTGTATGTTCCCGGAATTATTCCGTCTGTAATGGTAACAGGTCCTTCGGAAATATCAAAAACATAATCCTCCGGCGGGGGTACGTCATCTGTCAGATAGAATTCAAGATTGTCGTAATAAGCCTGTGTGTTGCTGATCAGGTTGCCGGCGCTTATGGCAATCCGGTTAATCCCCGGAGGCAGCGGTAACGCACCGTTCAGCAATTCTCCGTCTACATAAACAGCATATATGCTTGTGGAGGGTGTTGCCACAACTTTGACATGGTGCCACTCACCTGCTGTGTAGCTGTCTTTCAGGGTAACCGATCCGGATTTGGTGGCGGTTGTTATTTTGCCGCCGTTGAAAAATACTCCTGCCTCATGATTGCCTTCGTAATTGTTGTCGGCGAATGAAAAGCGCAGCTGAAAGCCGGTGTCAAGCAAGGGATAGACATCACCCTCAAAGACATAAGAACCTGCGGAAGCAAGGGTCGACGAATTCAGCATAATTTGCTGATCTGAAGCCCAACCGCTGTTTGAAGCCAGCACAAGCATATTTGAGGAAGAATCACTTACATTTGCCACGACCTTTTGATTTTCGCTGCCGGTACCGCCGTTCCTCTGCGACAGCGGAGACATGGCGTTCGAATAAATATACGTACTCAGCGGATAAGCTTCGAAATCCTCAAAATAATAGTAATCATACGGCAGTGAAATTGTAAGAGGTGCACTGACGTTGCCCGCTCCGTCCTTTACCACAATATGGACATACTTCGTACCCTCCGTCAGACCGTTAAGTGACACCGTTTTTACGATATCTTCCGTCACAGCACCTCCGTCCGTGCCTCCGGATATTATGTCTGATGGCGGTGTTTCGCTGTCGGTAATCTTATAATAACAGGTTCCCGATTTATCCGGCATAAAGCGCACTGTGGCCGTATCTCCGTCGCTGCGCCATACCGAAGAACCGGTCAGCTCCGGTGCGGTTGTGTCGGCAGCGGAATACAGGCGAACATTGTCAAAATAAATCAGCCTGCTGCCGGCATCATTTCCCGAACTAAGCTGCAATTTCGTGGGTGTCGGATCTCCTGATGTGTACATGGGGATGTCATCCCCGATGAGTGACCCATCCAAATAGACATCAAAAGTTTTATTCGTATGGTCGTGCACGATTTTCACATGATACCATGCGTTTGATGTGTAAGTGGCCAAAGGATGCAGTTGCTGGTCGTCATGTCCGATGCTGCTGTAAAATATTTGTTCGTATCTAAAGACAACCCGTGCCTGCCATTTTCCCGATGCCTCCATCAAAGACAGGCTGCCGGCATCCTCATCTCCGGGATAAACGTCTGCTTCAACAATTGCATTCTCCGGTGCGGCAGTGATTGTTTTGTAAGTTCCGACGGCATTACCGCTGCTTCCCTGCAGCTTAACAGAATTACCGGGACTTACACTGACATCGGTTGATATAATCCCAGAGCCAATCCAGCCCTCGGCAGCGCTTCCCGGAGTCCCTGAATCGAACGTATCAAAAATACCGGTATATGCAGATGCCGTTACAGGCAGTGCCGCAAATAACAATAGAGCTATGACGGCTGTTGGCAGCCAAATCGTTAGCTTTTTACTCATTTTACTCTCCTCCTTTATATTCGCAGATGATTTTTGTGTTTAAATGCTCTCTTAAATAATTCGCTGCTTCCTCGAAGGCAACGCCCTCCTCGAACACTCCGGCATATACCGCATCCTGAGTCTGAATTTCCAGTTCCGGATATTTTTGCTGTGTCAGCGTGACAGAGAGGAGTCCCTCCTGTTTGAGGATGATTCGTTCCGCATCCTCTGCCTTAGTTGGAATCAGGAGCAGGTCGCTTTCCTTGACTTCCAGACTATATGGTGTTTTCTTAAAAAAGCCCGTTTTCATCCAAAGAATGAGTTCCATATACATCACCTCACAATTAGTATATTGGAAAAAGCTTGACAGAACAACGATTGAGGGTGAATTGGCAATGACAAAAGTGACATGAATCATGCCACTTTTTATACTGTCTGGTTTCTATTCACAGTTGCAAAGCGAAGGCGAAAAATAAGAAAAATACCCGCTCACGTTTTCGAACGTGTCCTGCAAATGTTCGCTATATATTTTTCTTATTTTTCTTAGGTTTATTGATGGACTGTGAATGATAATACTGTCTGATTCATAATTAACATAAAATAACAAGCAGTAATTGCCATTTTGATATTATTGTGTTATTATTATTATAATTAAAATAACAAGTAGTATTTAATAATTAATTAGGCTGTTTGTGCAATTAATGAAAGTATATGTAGGTTTTGTCTTCGATGAGAGGGAGGTTATCAAATGAATGGACTTAAATTTTTCAATGCCCGGAAGCTTTCTGTTGCCGGATTTTCATTTCTCTTTGCCTATATTCTGTCTTTTCAGTTTGAAGGACAAGTGTTGTATAGTC
>JAEXUD010000070.1 GCA_023453025.1 Bacillota bacterium | reverse complement strand
TAAGTTTTTATTGGAATTTCAATGATTTTATAAGTTTTACCTAAAATACCATTTATCAATTTATAATAAAATATTTTAATTCATAAATATGAAAACCCGCTAAAATAGCGAGTTTGTCATTAATCTGAAGGTGCTTAATCAGCACCTTTTTTGTAAGGGAACATAGTTTCCCTCTTTTGAGGATCGTTCATAATTTCCGTTTCATTGGAATAAATAATTTTCAGATACTGTTCAATCTGACTTATCAAATCCTCCTGCTTGATAAATAACGAGTCATAAGTAGATCTTTTATCATCATACATGACTGAATTAAATCTTTTTGTAACACCGCTACTGGTGTTACGCTCTAAAAAAGTTCTGCCGTCTGGCTGATAGGTATATGGCAATTCTCCAAACATAAAATCATATCTGTTGGCAAGTCCTGAAACCTCTATATATTTTTCACCTTTGTCATTTAAAATTCCAAATCCTGAACGTTCATACAAAATTAAGGATTTATTTTCTTCTGTCCATTGAACACTTAAATTATTCAATAACTTACTTAATTGTTCAATGTCTACATAAGTTTTATCGTTTAACTCAAAAGAGCTGATATTTTTTTCTTCACCATTTATACATATAGGGAAATTTACTTTTATTCTGTTCTCCAAATCATCTTCATTAAATTCGGTGTAAACCACCTTGCTCTCTTGTATTTTTTCCTCTAGTTCTTTTTCTTTTTCTTTTAATCGACCTCTTTCTTTTTCAAGTTCTACATTTTCACTACGAATCCTTTTTGATTCTTGTTCTATCGCTTCTTCCCTTTGATTAAACTCTTGTTGTTTTAATTCAACAATCGGTGGATTCCATATATTATTAAACGGGTAAAAATCCAAGAAGCTAAGTGCAAACAACAACACAAAGCTACTGAATAATCCTGATAAAAACACATATAATTTTTTCATTTCCATAACCAATTCCTTTCGCTTAGTAAATCTATGTCATCGCATTGTAAAAACCTATACTTCATATTCTTTCTCCATTATAATTCGACTTTAAATTAATATATGAAATGATGTTTCGTTACCTTTATAACGATACTATTGAGTTCATATGATTATGTTATCATACACATTTTCTATAACAGCTGATAGCTTCTAATGAAACAGATAAATTAATTATATCACATTCCAATAATCAATAATACATCCATACATAAAAAGCACGTTTTCTTCTATAAACAGCATTTTTATAATGGGCAAGGTTATCTCTGTAATCGGTCCTTGTGTTTGCAATTTTATCTGCTATATCAAGTCCTTCTGTTACCTTTCCAAACCCGGCATATTGTCCGTCCAAATGAGGAGATTTTTTGTGCATAATGAAAAATTGCGAATCTGCCAAATCAAGAGGCATGGCTCTTTAAAAAGCCCTTGGAAGAGGTCCGGTAATTTTACCAGCTCAGTCTGCTGACAAAGGTCAGCAGACTGGAGTTAATAACAATTAACTTTTATAATTTTCCGAATTACATCCTTTCAAAAATTCCACAACCTCATTTTTATATCCGCGGCCGACAGGAATCTTTGTATCTACGCCCAGCAGTTTTATTTCCTTTGTTGATATTGATTTAATTTTTGATCTGTTAACTATAAAACCGTTGTGACACCTCAGATACAAGTTCATATCAATAATTTCCTCAAGTTCTTTTAAGGTCATACGCGGCCTCTCTACTTCCTGATTTTCCATATAAATATTAATGTAATTAGCTTCTTTTTCAAAATAAAGAACATCCTTGTTTATAATCTTTGTTTTTTTTCCATTAAGCATTATCGTGAAAAAGTTCTTTTCATTTTTATACAGAATATCCTTCTCAATTTTTTCAAATACTTTATTCAATACTAAATCAAGTCTGCATTCGTCTATGGGCTTAGTTAAATATTGAAATACAAATTGCTCAAATGCTCTCACCGCATAATCAGTAAATGATGTAACATATATTATTATGGCATTTGAGTCAATTTCAATTATCTTTTTTGCTATTTCTAGGCCGTTGATTTCCGGTATACCAATATCCATAAAAACTGCGTCGTATTTCTGTTTCGCATACATTTCAAACGCTTCCGTACCAGATGTTGTTTTATGACATATATACGATATTTGTTTATCCTCCAGAATTCTGTTAATCTGTCCTTCCAAGATATCCAACTGCTCTTCCATATCATCACATAGCAAAAACCTATACTTCATATTCTTTTCCCCCTTGTATTTCAACTTTGAATCAGTACATGGTACTTCGCTGCCTTTTTTAATATACCCCCAATATATTGTATAAGACTTAAACTTTCCTTCTTTTAATAAGACGTTATATCTATATAAAAAGTTCCATTATAAGTATTTCCACGCAAAATATACGTTATCACAACATATTTATCTTGTGCTTGAAATTAAGTTAAATTGTTATCTCTATTTACCTCTATTACCGTTTTTTACCTTAAATTTATTTTGATGTTATTTATATAGCAAATCGTGTAGTCTATCACCACCCTATTGTATTATCTTGGAATAATCGCTAAAATTAATATAGAAACAAGGGGGAAATTATAATAATTAGGTTTATGGAATATATG
>JAEXUD010000069.1 GCA_023453025.1 Bacillota bacterium | reverse complement strand
TAAGTTTTTATTGGAATTTCAATGATTTTATAAGTTTTACCTAAAATACCATTTATCAATTTATAATAAAATATTTTAATTCATAAATATGAAAACCCGCTAAAATAGCGAGTTTGTCATTAATCTGGAGTTAAGTATAAACTTAACTCGTTTTCCTCCTTGCATCATAAAAAAATTAAATCTCATACCAGTAAAAAATGCTTTTTTCCTCCTTATGGGACAAAATTTAAAGATTTCATCATAGGACATCACAATTTTTTATTGAAATCATGAGATTTTTGATTTCAAGAACACCATCGCAGATTTATACTTATTTTGGATAATTTATAAGCAATACCAAGGACAGTGGACAAGAAATAAAAATGGAAAATTTGTATATGCTGAATTTTATGTGATGGAAAAGGTTGCGTTTTTGCGCAGTCTGCTGTCCCCTCTGTCACTATATAAATTCTCATATAGTGTTTTTTTAAATTCTATCTTCGTTTCCTTTTGTTAATAATAATATATGCAATTCCTGCTATTGAAAGCAGTGCAAATATAGAACCTATCAAAAAGAATGATTGTTGATTTGATACAAAAATAGACGTGGGACCATCTGCACCGCCAATTATTCCAATTGAGCTTGCTCCACGTAAATCCACTTGATATTTAATGGAAAGATATAGTGGCAGTAAAAATTCATATCCTACGCTAAAAAGCACAATAAATATGCTTATAGCAGTTAATGTTATTATTATCTTATTTGTTCGTTCATTTTTCAATTTGTGCTCCTATTTATTCTCAGGATTTTTTGTTAGGTATATAAAACGGAACGACATCCGTGTCGTTCCTAGTCGTTTATGTATTATTTTGCAGCTACTGCCTGAACAAGTTTAATGCATTCTATAACATCAGATTTATTGAATATTTCTCCGGATGAATGCAGGTTTCTTGTGGGTATTGAAATTGCACCGCTTGGAACTCCTTCTCTTGAAAGATGGATTTGCCCTGCGTCTGTTCCGCCGAATTCAAGAACTTCATACTGATATTTTATATTATTTTCAACCGCTAAACCGGTCAGAAGCTCTTTTACTTCAGGATGAGTAATGATGGATTTATCCATTAATTTGATAGCTGCCCCATCTCCTAATTTAACCTCCATTTTTATTCCGTCTTCGGTATCACCTGTGGCAGTTACGTCAACTGCTATGGCTAAATCCGGATTTAAGCTGTAGCCTGCTGTTTTGGCTCCTCTGCAGCCGACTTCTTCTTGAACGGAAAAAACATAATAAACATCATTTTCCGTAGAAAGATGGTTTTTTAAAGCTTCTATCAAGATATAGCATCCTATCCTGTCATCAGCGGCTTTGCATATTACACAGTCCTCAGCTTCATAGTATTCTGATTTAAATACACACATGTCGCCGACCTTGAAGTTATTCTTAACGAAATCCTTGGAGGTAGAGGCAACATCAAGAAACAATTTGCTCATTGTAACTTTTTCTTTATCATTTATTTCTTCTGAGCATATTACTCCCTCCAGTCCGTTGTCAAATATCATGCGTAAACCTATTATTTTCTTTGCATTTACTCCTCCCACATTTGAAAACCTCAAAAATCCTTTTTCATCAACATGAGTTATTATCAAGCCTATTTGATCCATATGTGCTGAAAAAAGTATT
The DNA here is from genome assembly GCA_023453025.1 of Bacillota bacterium. Taxonomy (GTDB): domain Bacteria; phylum Bacillota; class Clostridia; order Tissierellales; family Sedimentibacteraceae; genus Sedimentibacter. The sequence continues at coordinate 38,382 of JAEXUD010000069.1, read as the reverse complement.
TTTTTACCGCTGCCTTTTTTCCTTGCAATTACGTTTCCAAGCACGTCAACTTTTATTTCATCTGCATAATCTTTTATTTCATTTATAATCATTTCTCTGACATTTTGTTCTCTGCCTGATGGAGAAAAACAATCTGATAAATTTTTCATTAATTCACTGTTAAATTTCATTTTATTCTCCTTTCTGATTCTCTGATATCACAGCTTCTGCTAAGCTTACTACGCTGTTGTAATCATTTATGCTGGCGACATTTACTGCTGAATGAATATATCTGCAAGGTATGGAAATTGCTAAAACTTTGGCACCTTCTTTTGTTTTGTGAATAGCACCTGCATCATTTCCTCCTGCAGAAGATTCTCTCAGCTGATAGGAAATATTATTTTTCCTGGCAATATTTTCTACCCTTCGGACTTCTTCAATATCATAAATTGTTGAGCTGTCCATTAGTGACAACGCAGCTCCTTTGCCGATTAAGGTTACCTTTGAATGCTCCTTTACCTCCGGCATATCCGCACATACGGTTCCTTCAAGCACTATGGCGTAATCAGGTCCTAGGGAGAAAGCCGCTGTTTGTGCTCCTCTGCAGCCTACTTCTTCCATGACAGTGAATACACCGTAAAAATCAGCGTCAGGCTTCATGCTTAACAGCTCCAGCAATGCGCTGCAGCCTGCTCTGTCATCAAGTGCTTTTGCTTTAATTAATCCTTCTCCAAATTCAACATAATCGCTTTTAAATACAACATAATCGCCTATGCTTACCAATTTTTCTGTTTCTGATTTTGAATCAGTTCCGATATCTATGTAAAGCTTATCAATGGGAACTGATTTTCCTCTCTCCTCTGCGCTCATTAAATGAACTGCCTTTGAGCCTATTACACCAGGTATTTTATTTTCTCCGATAAGTACGGCCTTTGAGTTCAACACTCGTTGGTCTATGCCTCCCACTGTCTGAAATTTAATGAATCCATCTAGATCTATGTGTGAAACCATCAGGCCTACTTCATCCATGTGTGCTGCAACCATCATGATTTTGTTTTTTCTGCCTGTATTGTGGGCAATTATATTTCCTAATTTGTCAACGTAGTACTCACAGCCTATTTCTTTTAATTTGTTTTTTATATAATTTCTAACCTCATATTCATATCCTGATACTCCGGGAAGCTCAGTTAATTCTCTTAAAAACATAATATTTCCTCCAAATCAGAATTATCCAGCTCATTTATAAATCGTGCAATTGCTTTGCCTGTTATTTCAATATCCTTTATATCAATTGTTTCAACAGATGTATGCATGTATCTGAGAGGTATTGACAATAAAATGCAAGGCACACCCTCTCTATTTATTTGAACGGCTTCCGTATCTGTTCCTGTTTTAGAAGGTAAGGCTTCATATTGCATTGGGTAATTATATGTTTTGCTTACTTCGATAAATTTCTTTGTTAGTTTCTGATTTAATCTTCCGCCAAACGAAACTATAGGGCCTTTGCCTAATTCACAGGTTTCAGGAGGCATGCCGGGTGCTTTACCGAAATCAACATCTAACACTATTCCTATATCAGGGTCTACCTTGTAGCTGGCAGTAGTAGAGCCTCTGTAGCCAGTTTCCTCTTGAGCTGTTGCAGCGTAATATATGTTACTTTTGTGTGATAGTTTCTTTAGTTCCTTTGCCGTTTCAAGCATAACAGCAACACAAGCTCTGTCGTCCAGAGCTTTAGCGGAAATTACACTTCCTTGAAGTGACAATGGTTCTCTTTTAATAGTAGCGATATCTCCGACTTTCACAAGCTGTTCCAGCTTTTCCTTTGAATATCCGGTATCTATGTATAAATCTTTTATTTTTAATGATTTGCTTCTTTCTTCTTCCGGAGTAACATGCGGAGGTTTGATTCCTATTACTCCAAAGACATTTTCTTTACCGTAAATGAACACATCCTGTGCAACCAATGATGCAGGGTTAATACCTCCTACAGATGTAAAGCTTAAAAACCCGTTATCAAGAATCTTTGTAATCATTAATCCTATTTCGTCTATATGTGCTGCCAGCATTATTTTTTTGTCATTTGTTCCATTCTGTCTGAAAATATAGCTGCCTACCTTATCTTTTTCACAAGAATCGGTATATGCATCAAAATATTTTCTTAAAATATCACTATTTATATGTTCAAACCCGGAAACAAAGTGGTTGGAACACACTTCATATAAAAATTCCTTTAACATTTTCCCTCCTTAATATAAAAGCAATTGACAGCAATTTTAATCAATCGCTATCAATTGCCCATTAATTGTTAATCAATCGCATATTTGTTTATTTATTATTTCAACAAATCTCCAAGAGCATCTCCTATTGATTCGCCTATAGTAAAGTTTGCTTCTTCGGGTTGGTATGCAGTTGATTCTTCATGTGTAAATTCTTCGCCCTTATCTTCTAATATAAATGTAAGGTTCATGTTCTTGCCCTTCATATCAACGCCAAGAACCTTAGCATCCTTAACCTCTCCAACCTTAACTACCTGTGCAGGAGTTCTTAATTTCTCTGTTGAAACCTTAGCTATAGGAATAAAACAATCAATATTTCCATTTGCATTTACATGAACTCCATCAAGTAAAATGCGAGTTACTTCAACCGGAATTATATCATCTTTATTTATGTTTTTTGCATATTTGTCAAATGGATGTTCAACTAATTGTTTTAACCCAAGACTAACTTTTCTGTCTTTTCTTGTAATATTTAATATCTTAGCTGTAACTTCCTGGCCTTCCTGCACAACATCTGTTACCTTTTCAGTTCTTGCCCAGTCAAGATCTTTTATGTGAAGCAGGCATTCAATTCCGTCAATTTCTACGAAAGCACCAAAATCTGCTATTCTCGTTACCTTTCCGGTAACTACATCACCTTTTTGGTGTTTGTCTAAGAAAAGTGCCCATGGGCTTTTTATTGTTGCCTTATAACTTAAAGATAATTTTTTATTTTCTTTGTCGACGCTTTTTACCTTTACACTTATTTTATCGCCGGCTTTTAATACTTCAGATGGATGCTTGATTCTGGTCCATGCTATTTCATTTATGTGCAGAAGTCCGTCAATTCCATTAATTTCAACAAATGCACCGTAATCCTGGATATTTTTAACTGTTCCTTCGTAAATTTCGCCTTCCTTGATGCTTTCCCAAACTATGCTGTCTCTTGCAGCTTTTTCTTCTTTTTCAACTGCTCTTGAAGTCAATACCAATTGTCTTCTTCCCTTGTTGTTTTTAGTTTCCAGAACTTGCACTTTAAGAGATTTTCCAACATATTCAGAAGGATCAACATTTCTTTGAATAGAAATTTGGTTTCTCGGAATGAATCCTTTGATTCCTTTTACTTTTCCATAAATTCCATATTGAGAAGCTTCAATAATTGTAGTTTCAACAATTGCTTTTTCACTTCTCATTTTTTCCAGCTCATCCCATATTTTGTGTTCTTCCAAAGGCTTTCTTGTTAATACAACATTACCATCCTGATCGGAAATTTTCATAACCTGGGCTTCTATTTCGTCTCCTTCTTTTAATACGGTTGTTAAATCTTGAACCTCTGTGAGGGAATATTCATCTCTGGTGATAATTCCATCTGATTTATAATTGATGTTTACAGAAACGGCTTCAGGTGTCACATATATAACTGTTCCTTTTACTCTTTCGCCTGTTCTGATATAAGATACTCCACCATAATTTTCAAGCAAATCATGCATTGTTCCTTGTTCTGCTTGTTTCTCTTTTTCAACCTGTTCATTCATGTTGTTATTTAGGTTTTCCAACATTTTAATAACCTCCTCAATTATCCAGTCAGGTGCAGATGCTCCTGCGGACACTCCCACAATAGTATTTTTATCAATATAGTTATAAGGGATTTCCTTATAATTTTCAATTAAGAACGTATTAGGACAGACTTTTTTACTAAGTTCAAATAACTTTTTTGTATTAGAACTGTTTTTTCCGCCTATTATCAGCATGACATCACATCTTGAAGCAAGCTCGACACATGCTTCTTGTCTTTTTCTTGTTGCATCGCAAATGGTATTATGAATTTCAATATTCGTAAGATTATTTTCACTTATTGTATCTGAAATTTTCCGGAATGTATCAGTATTAAAGGTTGTTTGAGATATCATACAGTACTTTTTATCTTTGTCAATATTGATTGATAAAAGCTCTCCTATACTGCTTATTATTGAAGCATCGTTATTGCACCAACCTAGAATTCCCAGAACCTCGGGATGATTTTTATCTCCTACGATAATTATATCATAACCTTTATTTTTGTATTCTTCCACTATTTTATGTATTTTTTTTACTTTTACACATGTTGCATCTATTACTTCAATATTATTTTCATTGAGTTTTTCTACAACCTGTTTTCCAACACCGTGTGTTCTTATAAGAAGCTTCGCATCATTAATTTCAGGAATTTCATCAACTACAATCATTCCTTTTTTATTTAATTTTTCTACAACATCTTTATTATGAATTATTTCACCATAGCTGTAAAGCTTTTTTTCTGTATCCAGCATTTTGTCGGCTTTGTCTACTGCTATTTTTACTCCGGAACAAAATCCATTATATTTAGAAATCTCGATTTTCATAATTTTACCCGTCGCTTAAGCTATAAATATCTTTTAAAATTTGCTTGCCTATTTCTGTGTATGCTTCAGTACTTGGTTTGCCTTCTAAATTCTCAAAATAATTTTTTTCTTCTCCAAAATATATTTCTAATCTGCCCCTGAATTTATAAGTTCCATTGATATAAAAAGGCATAATGCCTGTTTTTGCTTTATTTGCTATTAAAGCAATTCCAGGCTTGGCATTATTTTCATCATACTCTTTGACTCTGGTTCCTTCAGGGAATATTCCCAGAACTTCATTATCGTTTAGAACTGCTAAAGAGCTTTTTATGGCAGACATGGATACTCCTTGTCTGTCAACGGGAAAAGCACCAAGTTTTCTGAATAAATACCCAAGTATTTTTTTGTCAAACAATTCCTTTTTTCCCATAAAGTGAATTTTTCTTTTAGTAGAAACAGCAAGTATTACAGGATCTATCATTGATGTGTGGTTTCCGCATACTATTAAGCTTCCTTCAGATTGATTAATTCTATCGTTATTATGCACCTTTAAGTCAAATATAAAGAATACCAACACCTTTAAAATTATTACGACTAACTTATAAAACATTGTTCCCTCCAATTATATTGGCAATGGTATTTACCACTTCATCAAGACTCATATCTGTTGTATCTATTAAAATTGCATTTTCGGCCTTTATTAAAGGAGAAATTTTTCTGGTTGTGTCATTAATATCGCGTTTTTTCAAATCAGAAAGAACATTTTCAAAATTTGCTTGTTTTCCGTTAGCTTCAAGCTGATTATATCTTCTGTCTGCTCTTGTTTCTTCTGAAGCAGTTACAAAAAATTTGAAATCTGCATTGGGAAAAACCTTGGTTCCAATATCACGACCATCTAAAATGACATTTTTATTTTCAGCAATTTTTCTCTGAAGTTCTACCATCTTGCTGCGCACATTCTTTAATGCTGAAATTTTTGAAGCACCAATTGATATAATTTCATCTCTTATTAAACCCTCAACGTTTTTATCGTCAAGATATATATTGCTGTTATAATAATCTACAGATGTGGTTTTAAGCATTTCGTCAATCTTATGTTCATTAGCTTCATTGATTTCAATATTGTTTATGTATGCCTTATATGCCAGTGCTCGATACATAGCACCTGTGTCGATATATTCAAAATCTAATTTTTTGCTTAGCAATTTTGCAACCGTGCTTTTGCCAGCTCCTGATGGACCATCTATTGCAATTATCATATAGATTCCCTTTCCGGTTAATTTAATAAACACTTTACTATTATATTACAATTTTTTAAATATAACAACAAAATTTTTTGGGGGTTAATTAGGTGGACGATTTGGGGTTACTATTTACAGTTGCTATCCATAAAACCTAAGAAAAATAAGAAAAATATATAGCGAACATTTGCAGGACACGAGTATAATTCTTAGCGAATGGAGGCTAAAAATCCGTTAAGCAGCTTGCACTGTTTGAGCGTCAGCGAGTTTGCAAGCTGTAGGATTATTAGACGCAATGAGCTTTAGAATTATTCGTGTCCGAAACCGTGAGCGGGTATTTTTCTTATTTTTCGCCTTCACTTTGTAACTGTGAATAGTAACGATTTGGGGACGGTCTATTTTTGAGATGAAAAAGCTACCTCAAAAAGGACCGTCCCCAATTAGACCGCTATTCGTTTTGATAGATGCTGTGATTATCCCAAAGCTGTTCAAGCTTATTATAGTACTCTACTATGTCGTCTTTTTCCTTTAAGCTGATATTTGTGATAAGATTGTTTATCATGCATAAAGGGACTACCAAGGAATCAACAAATGATACAATATTACTTTTAGCCAACAATGAAACATCAGCAAAATTGTGAACGGGCGATGCTTCTGTATCGGTAATTGCAACTATTTTAGCCTTTCTTTCTTTAATAAATCTCGTAGCATCAATTGTAATTTTAGAATATCTTGGATAGCTGATTACTATTAATACATCAGTTTCCTTTATCCTGATTATTTCTTCGTAAAGTGAGTTTACACCGCTGTTATTTAATACTTTCACATTATCTAATATTACGTCAAGATAAAAACCCAGATAATTTGATAATGTTGAAGAAGTTCTTAGTCCAAGTATGTATACTTTGTTTGCATTCATTATAAGTTCAGTCGCTTTGTCTAGTGCTTTAATATCAATTGTTTCATACAGGCTTCTCATATTATTCATTTCATTTTTGATTATTTTTTTATGAAGCTTGTAGGTATCATTCATTACATCATCATCTAAACCTATTCTTTGGACAGTTGTAAGCTTGTTTTTTATCAATACTTGCAGTGCTTTTTGCAGTTCAGGAAAACCCGCATAGCCAATTGAGCTTGCAAAACGCACAACAGTAGATTCACTGACATCAACAGTCTCGCCTATTTTAGCAGCAGTCATAAAAGCTGCTTTATCATAGTGATCAATAATAAACTGTGCAATCTGCTTTTGACCCTTGCTGAATTTATAATAATTGCTTTTTATAACGTTTATTAAATCATTATTATTCATTTAATCAACCTCGAATTAGTTTAATACCTTCTTCGAAAGCATTTATGTTTTTTTCAACTGTAACGGGTGGTACCCTGTTTACTATTGAATGAATCATTACATCCTTACTTATTACTTCTTCTCCAATAAGTGCATAAAGTGCACCTACAGATACTATATTTGCAACCATATGAGTTCCGATTTTATTTTGTGCAGTATCTAATATCGGAAGTTTATATATTTTGTAAGGTGAATTCATATTGACATTAACGCTTTCATCGACTACTAGTATACCATCTTTGCTCAAAGATGCAATATATTTATCATATGAATTTTGTGTTAATGAAAGCAAGATGTCACAATTAGTTACTTTCGGAAACTTTATTTCATCATTACTTATTATTACTTCTGATTTGCTGGATCCTCCTCTGGCTTCCGGTCCATAGGATTGTGTTTGTATTGCATTTAATCCTTCTTCAATAGCCGCATCGGCCAGTATTATAGCTGCAAGAATTACTCCTTGACCACCGGAGCCGCTGAGTCTCAATTCAAATTTTTGAAACATCTCTATCTCCTCTATTTTTTAAATTTATCAATAAATACCTGATATCCTTCTGTATACTCTGGTTTAGGATTATTGTAGAATTCACCGATTAATATTTTATTTAAACCTTTTTCCGGGCTTTTCTCAACTACCTTTATATCTACGCAATTGTCCTTAAAGTATGAATGCATTTTAAAGGCATTTCCTTTTTTGTTTTTTCTTCCATAATAAGTCGGGCATAGACTTAAGCCTTCAATAAATGAAAAACCTTTATTTTCTAAACCTTTTTCTATAAGTTTCTGCATCAGCGGAGCATGGTAAGCAGTTGCTCTTCCCACATAGGTTGCGCCGGCTCCCTGTGCCAGATTACATAAATCAAAAGGCTTGTCAATATTGCCGAATGGTGCGGTTGTTGCGAAGTCGCCATAAGGTGTTGTGGGAGAAAATTGTCCTCCTGTCATGCCGTAAATATTATTATTGAATACAATTGTAGTTATATCTATATTTCTTCTGGCTGCATGAATCAGGTGATTTCCTCCGATAGCTGAGCTGTCGCCATCTCCCATAATTACAATAACATGCAGTCCTGGATTAGCCAGCTTTATTCCTGTTGCAAATGCAAGCGCACGTCCATGTGTAGTATGAAGAGTGTTAAAATCCATGTATCCGGGAGCTCTGGAAGAGCAGCCTATACCTGAAACTACAACAACTTCATCCTTGTTTAAACCTAGCTTATCAATTGCTCTTACCACTGTATTCATTAAAGTTCCGTGACCACAGCCGGGACACCAGATATGAGGTAATTTATCAACTCTGAAATATTTTTGTGTTATTTCACTGCAATTCATTGTGTCCATTATAGTCTGCCTCCTGTCACTGCTTCAGTTATTTCTTTAGGAGTAATTAATTCACCGTTGATTTTATTAATTTTCATAACAGGGCATTTTTTCCCTGCAACTCTGTCAACCTCTAAAAAATACTGACCTAAATTCATTTCTGCAACATATATTTTTTTTGCCTTATCTGCAACTTCATTTATTTGTTTTTCCAGAAATGGCCATATTGTTATAGGTCTGAACATTCCAACCTTAATGTTATTATTGCGCATATCGTCAACGGCACTTTTTGCGGCTCTTGATACTCCTCCAAATGCTACTATAACAATTTCTGCATCATCCATTTTATATTCTTCATAGTAAGTTATATCATCAATATTTTTTTCAACCTTATCAACTATTCGCTGAACTAATTTTCCTGATATCTCATTGTTATTTGTAGGGAATCCTGTTTCATCATGTGTTAATCCGGTTACATGATATCTGTAGCCTTCACCGAAAGAGGCCATTTTAGGAATCATATCCTCATCAGGTTTATACGCAACGTATTCTTCAGGTGTGCAGGTTGGTTTTTTTCTATTGATAACCTCGATTTCTGAAGAATTTTTAAATTTAAGTTTTTCTCTCATGTGTCCAACTGTTTCATCCATTAACAGAACGACAGGTGTGCGATATTTTTCGGCTATATTAAATGCCTTTATAGTATATTCATATGTTTCCTGCACCGAATTTGGAGTTAATGATACAGCCGGGTGGTCTCCGTGAGTTCCCCATTTTGCCTGCATAATATCACCTTGAGCAGGTGATGTAGGCATACCTGTAGATGGACCTCCTCTTTGAACATTGACAATGACACATGGTATTTCGGCAATTGCTGCATATCCGAGGTTTTCCTGCATAAGTGAAAATCCGGGTCCGCTTGTAGCTGTCATGGATTTAAGACCTGCCAGTGAGCCGCCTATTATTGCAGCTATACTTGCCAGCTCATCTTCCATCTGAATGAATTTTCCGCCAACCTGTGGCAGCTTCTGTGAAGATATCTCTGCTATTTCTGTAGATGGTGTAATCGGATATCCTGCATAAAATCTCATACCGGCAGCAATCGCTCCCTCAACGCATGCTTCATTACCTTGTACTAATCTATATCCATTATTATTACTCATCTTTTTTCCCTCCGGCTATATAAATAGCATTATCAGGACATCGCAGTTCACATTGACCGCAATATATACACTTATCCGGATATGCTATTATACACTTTTCGTTTTCAATTATAAGAACCTGCTTTGGGCAAAAACCTACACAGATTCCGCAGCCCTTACACCAGTCCTTGTTTTGTAGAAGCCTTTTATCAGCCATTTATAACATCCTCCTATATTACTCTCCCTAATTCCATGATAGCATAATTAGTTTGTTTTGCAAGAAAAACTTCAAAAAAATACAAAATTGCAAGATAGAATTCATGCGATGCAAAAAAATGTTATAATTAAGCATAAGCGGCATAAAAAATCTATTTACAAAATACGGTTTCTTACATAATTAAATCATTTATTTTTGTTTTTAATTAGTAACTCATTAAATTACAAAGATAATAACTGATTTAATTAAGTATAATAAAAATGTATCGGATATTAAAAATGCATGAAAGGATTAAAGTCCATCATGCATTTTTTCTATTATAAATAATTCCGGTGGTGTATTGTTCTTATTAATCAGATTTATATGTAGTATATTATATTTTGATTTGTCCATAGAGCTTAAATAATTGTATAATTCTTTAATTTCATTTCCTGTATCATGAGTTATGTAGGTAGTTATATAAATTCTGCCATTTTCGCTTAAGTGTGGAATAAGATCTTGAATAGCCTTGATCGTAGTGTCACCCTTTGTTGTTACAGTTTTATCTGAAAAGGGTAAGTAACCCAGGTTGAATACAGCAGCATCTATATAGTCGTTAATATATTTTTTTATAAATTCATGAGAATCTAAAATTATTTTATAATTGATAAATTCCAGATTACTTTTTAACAAATTGCTGGTTCTTTCAATTGCCTGTTCCTGAATATCAAATGCCTTGACGTAACCGTTTTTTCCGGCCAACTTGCATAAAAAAAGTGTATCAAAGCCGTTGCCGCAGGTTGCATCAATAAAATTTAAATTATCTTTGTTTTTATAGCTATTATTTATAAGAATATGAACAAAATCCACAAGCTTACCATATTTTACTTCTTCCATTTACACTCTCCTAATTACTTTTTAAGAATTGTATCTCTTCATTGCTTAATTTTTTCCATGAACCTATATTCAAATCGCCCAGTATTATTTCACCAAAGGATATTCTTTTTAAGGCTATTACATTGTGACCTACAGCATCAAGCATTTTCCTGACCTGTCTGTTTTTTCCTTCATAGATACTTATTTTAACCTGTGACCTGTTGCCCATAAATTTTAATAATTTTACTTTTGCAGGAGCAGTTTTATAATTATCAATCAGAACTCCTTCTCTCAGCCTTTTAATTGATTCCTCGTTTATTTTTCCGTCTGTTTCTGCAATATATGTCTTGTAAATATGGTATTTCGGGTGCATTAATTTATTTGCCAAATCACCGTCATTGGTTAACAGCAATAAACCTGATGTATTGTAATCCAGTCTTCCTATAGGATATATTCTTTCATTGATATCAATTAAATCAAGAACGGTTTTTCGATTAAATTGATCTTTTACAGTTGTAACATATCCTTCAGGTTTGTTAAGTTTAATATATATATATTGTTCTACTTCTGAAATTTTTTTATCATCAACCGTTATAATATCTTTTTGAGCATCTATCTTAGTTCCAAGCTCTGTTACTGTTATACCGTTTATCTTTACATGACCATCCAGGATTAGTTCCTCTGCTTTTCTCCTAGATGTTATACCGCTTCTTGCAATATATTTTTGTAGCCTCACTAATTCCATAGTTTTTTATCCTTTTATAAATTATACAAGTATTATAATATAATTTTATGTTTTTGCATAGAAAGAAAAATGTCATTCCAAGTGTGTTTGCGAAAAATCTCGTTTTATAGGAGGTTTTTCGAGCTATGCTCTCAGAATGACGCTATGCTATTGATAAATGTCATAAATTATTTAATTATTTACTAAGCTTCCGGTATGAATCAACTCATCTCCAAGAAATATATTGTAAGTTCCACAGATTGCATTTTTATTGTTGCTAAGAATATATGGCACTGTTATTTGAGTTTCAAAACGAACCTTATCTTTCTCTTCTTCTGTTAAAAGATAGCTGAAGCTGTCTGAAATGAAGACAGGATTTCCATCAGATGTTCTGCCGGCAAATTGATTTTTTTCAACTATATTATAGCTTTTGTAATTTTCAAATGCCCAGTCAAATATTTTATAGCTGTCCTGGAACCAATTGTTATCGTTTAGAACTACAACAATAACTTCAGTACCGTCCTTTTCTGCTGATGCAACAAGACATCTTCCTGCTGCCTTTGTATATCCGATTTTTATTCCATTACCGTACTTATATTCATTAACAACCTTGTTTTTGTTATAAAAGTATGTATTCATGCTGTCTGCCTTATATTTTTGAGCAGAACAAATGCTTTTAAACAAATCGTTCTTCATTGCGTGTCTGCTGATTAAAGCCAGGTCAAAGGCTGTTGAATAATGATTATCGTCATGAAGACCATGAGGATTGACAAAATTTGAATTGTATGCTCCAAGTTCTTCTGCTTTTTCATTCATCATTTGAATAAATCCGCCTTCACTTTTATTTCCTGCATAGGCTGCCAATGTTGTAGCTGCATCATTTCCGGAACGAAGCATTGTTCCATATAGCAAATCCTTTATTGATACCATTTGCTTTGGCTTCAGGTAAATACTGGAGCCTTCTACGCCGGTACATGCCGCCGGTACCTCAATTTCTTTTTCAATATTATTTATACTTTCAACTGCCAATATGGTTGTTAAAATCTTAGTTGTACTTGCTATAGGCATTTTCTGATCAGGATTTCTTGAGCCTATGATTCTGCCTGAATCAGCATCTATTACTATGTATGACTGTGCATATATATCGGGTATTGCTTCTGCAGTATTAATATTACAAGCAAAAAATAAAAATAAATATGTAAATACAAATAATTTTATACTTTTAATAATCACAATCTCTTTTCTCCCTTACTTCTTTTATGATTGACATGATGTTCAGGATAGATGATGTTAAATCACTTGTAGTGGTTTCATTGTTAATATTAATAGTTCTGACATCTTTATTGTTGGTTTCATAAATAAGCACTTGAGGATTCAATTGTAAATTTACATAAGCAGCTCCTGCAAATGGTTTCAAATCCACTGTTCTGAATTTCTTGTCAATATCGCTGCCTCCTATGACAAAATTCATATTTAGCTTAGAAATGGCAAGATAATTGGTATTATCATAGGAAATTTTGCTGCTTATAAGCTTTTCATTTTCTGTTAGATTGTTTATATTATCCAAGGTTGTTTTTATAATGCTTTCTATATCGTTGCTCATTTTATCCCCTTTCTTGATTGTAATTTTAAATACAGTATGCCCTGAAAAAGGATAAATATAACTAAGCAAGAAAATATCCTCCAATTTTATTAGTTCTAACCCTTGAGAAGAGGTCTTTTCATTATATTGTTTACAATCATGAATTCAACTGCAAAGGATGAAGAATCATCAACGCATTCAGGATATAAATAAATATTTTTCACTATAAAAAGATGTGTTAATTTTCTAAGGTATCTTAAATAGGGATAATATTTTTTCTGTTTAATGTTTTTAAATTTTCTGTAGTCATTTGATGTTTTTTTAATAAAATCCGTATAATAAAATTTTTTATCTATTATGTGCTCTTTTTTTATAATTTTAAAGCTTATAAATATTTTAACAAATGTCGTAGTTAAATTAAATTTAAAGCATGCTCTGATATTAAAATATATAAACAACAGTCCCCCGGCTGTAAATAATATTATCCAAATTCCCATAATATAAATAAAAGCAACGCTCCTACGTTGCTTTTTTCTCCTCTTCAGGTTCTATTTTCAATGAAGGAAGCTCTTCGATAGAATTTAAGCCAAAATGTCTTAAAAATTCATCTGTTGTTGCATAAAGTGTCGGTCTTCCCGGCTTATCCAGCTTGCCGACTTCCTTTATAAGCCCTTTGTCTAAAAGACCCTTAACTACATTTGAGCATTTCACTCCTCTTATCAACTCTATTTCAACTTTGGTTACAGGCTGTTTATAAGCAATTATAGACAGTGTTTCCATTGCTGCAGTGGATAGACTTTTGTTTATTGTTGTCTGAAGCAGGCTTTGAATAAATTCATAGTTATCTTTTTTAGTAGTAATTTGATAAGAATTTCCAAATTTTTGAATAATAAGTCCCCTGTCAGTATCCTCTCTGAATTGTTCTGTCATTTCATTTAAAACGGTTGTCACATTATGGACTGAAATATTTAAAATCCTGGAAATTTCATTTATATTCAATGGTTCGCCCCATGCAAACAGCAAGCTTTCCAAAATACTTTTTAAATTCATACAACTCTCCTATGCAGCAATTATAATTATATCACTGTATGTATCTGTTTGGTAAATTTTTATACCTTGTTTGCCTGACAATTCTAAAAAAGCTAAAAAGGTTGTTATGACATATTCCTTTGTTATGCGTCCTTTGTCTCTGAAGGTTGCAAATAATGATACACGTCCGGATGTTTCAAGCTTTTTCATAATATCGTCAATGCAATCTTTAACCCTATAATTTTCTCTATAGACTTTAAGCTTATTTTCAGCTATAATTTTTACGTTTTGATTTTTTATCATTGACATGAATATATTATATAATTCATAAATATTTATTTCATTCAATGAAATCTGTTCTGTTTTAACATCAGAGGTCAAAGCTAATTCTTCTTTCGGCTTGCAAAAATAATAGCTCGATTCATCTTCATATTTTTTTAATTTTTCTGATATATCCTTAAACAATTTGTATTCCAGAAGTTTATTAACAAGTTCTTGTCTGGGATCTTCTTCTTTTTCTTTCTGAGGCAATAGCATTTGAGACTTTATTTCGATAAGTGTTGAAGCCATCAAAATAAATTCGCTTGCCACATTCATATTAAAATGCATCATTTGATTTAAATACTCAATGTATTGGTCTGTTATTTCGGCTATCGGAATATCATATATATCAATTTCTTTTTTTTCAATCAAATGATAAAGTAAATCAAAAGGTCCCTGAAATACGTTTAAACTTACGGAATAATCCATTGTTCATCCTCTTATTTTATTACGCTTTCTAAAATATTTTCAAGATAGAACTTAAAAAGACCTTCCTTTGCAATGTCTGCTTCCGGATAAAGCTCATATTCTCCAAGAACCTGACCATTCCTGGATAGTATTGCTTTTCCTATGGCTGCATCCTGACTTAAGGGTGCCTTTAAATTTTCATCTATTACATATTCTAAATTAAAATCTTCAACCTTGCAATTACTTTCTGCAAAATAAAAAATATTTTCTTTGGCAACTATATTAAAATTATCATCTTTTCCGCAATAAACAGGATTACTGGAAATTACCTCACCCTTTTTATGGAATACAATATTTTTATAGTTAGCAAAACCTTCATTCATAATCTTTGTTATTTCATTAAATCTTATCTTTGTATTGTCACATCCCAAAACAACTGCTATTAATGTTGTATCGTTTCTTCTTGCAGCTGCTGACAAACAATATTTTGCATCGGTTGTATAACCTGTCTTGCCCCCCAGAAGACCTTCGTAGTTGTTTATTAATCTGTTGGTGTTAACTAAAACCTGCTCCGAATCTTTTTCCTTGCCAACATATACTGAATCCATCCATGTCAGCATGTATTCGTTAACATAATTATATTTCAGTAACTCCTTTGTCATTATTGCAATATCGTTGGCAGTAGTCAGGTGCTCAGGCTCGGGAAGTCCTGTAACATTGACAAAATTGGTATTGTTCATGCCAAGCTCTTTTGCTTTTTCATTCATTGCTTTGACGCAGCCTTCCACTGAACCGTACATGAATTCTGCCATTGCAACGGATGCATCATTTGCCGAACGCATAGAAATAGCTTTTAGCATGCTTTCAACGGTCTGTGTTTCATTGGCTTCCAAATAAATCTGGCTGCCGCCCATTCCGGCTGCATATTCAGAAACTGTGAGCTCCTGGTCAAGAGTTATTTCTCCGTTCTCCATTTTTTCTGAAATTAACAATAAAAGCATAATTTTTGTTATGCTGGCAGGCGGCATTTTATCATTACTGTTTTTTTCAAAAAGCACCTGACCGTCATCAGCGTTTATCAAGATTGCTGCACGAGACTGCAGACCCTCCGGTTCTATTCCGTATGCGGGAACAATCATCAAATTCATAATCAACACCATCATAAAAAATATGGCTATAT
The DNA here is from genome assembly GCA_023453025.1 of Bacillota bacterium. GTDB lineage: Bacteria > Bacillota > Clostridia > Tissierellales > Sedimentibacteraceae > Sedimentibacter. The sequence continues at coordinate 22,418 of JAEXUD010000069.1, read as the reverse complement.
TTCTCTTCATAAAAACTACCTCCTTTTTATGAATTTAGAATAACCATATTTGGTGGATATATACAATTGTCTTACGTTTCACGGACGATTTTTTCCGTGAAATGTTAGAAATTGTTATATAGCGCTTACAGTTGTCATTATTTATTGTTTACTTTTGACATCTTAATCATGTTATATTTAAAACACATAGTCAGAATAACCTTGCAGTCAATCAAATTAATGGAGGATTAAAATTGGAGAAAAAATTTAACATCTTGACAATGCACATAAAGGGCTGCACATACAGCCCTTTATGATTAGTTTTATGATTATACAATTATTGTTAATTTATGGTATTTTGTCGAATTAGTTTATAATTGGTCTATTTCCAAGAAAATTCACATTATATTTCCTAATACGCTTTTACCCTCAATATTGTTTTCAATATTGAACATATGAAGTATGGTCTTACCGATTGAGGCATAAGTATCAAGAATTCCAAGGTTGTTATTTTTCTTGATATGCTTTCCGTAAAATATTAACGGTATATATTCTCTTGAATGGTCAGTGCTTTCGGTTGTGGGGTCGCAGCCGTGGTCTGCTGTTATTATGAGAACATCATCATCCTTTAAGCTTTGTATTATTTCAGGAAGCTTGTCATCAAAGTATTTTAAAGCATCTGCATAACCCTGGACATTGTTTCTGTGACCGTAAATCATGTCAAAATCAACAAGGTTGGTAAATATCAAGCCCTTGAAATCATCTTTAACAGCTTCTATGGTTGCTTCTATACCTTCTTCGTTATTGTGAGTATGGTTTGATCTTGTTATTCCCTTGTTTACAAATATGTCTTCAATTTTTCCGATTGCAAAAACCTCCATATTGTTGTTCTTTACATAGTCAAGCAATGTATCTTTTGGAGGAAGCAGCGAAAAGTCTCTTCTGTTTTCTGTCCTTGCATAATTACCTTCCGTTCCTGTAAATGGTCTTGCTATTACCCTTCCTACACCATGTTCTCCCTGAAGCATTTCTCTTGCTGTCCTGCATATTTTATAAAGCTCCTCAAGAGGAACAATATCTTCATGGGCTGCAATTTGAAATACGCTGTCAGCTGATGTATATACTATCAGGCTTCCGGTTTCAACATGCTCGTTGCCTAGTACCTTTATAATTTCGGTTCCGGATGCAGGATAATTTCCTATTGTTTTTCTTCCTGTTCTCTTTTCAAATTCCTTGATAAAATCCTCCGGAAATCCATTCGGATATGTAGGAAACGGATTTTCCAGAACCAAGCCGCTTATTTCCCAATGTCCGGTAGTTGTATCCTTGCCCTTGGATTTTTCGGTGCACTTTGCAACCGTGCCAAGGTATTCGTCAGATTTCTTTAAATCTTCAAAGCCGTCAATATTCAAAAGACCTAATTTTTCTAAATTAGGCAATGAGAAATTCTTTACGTTTTTGTATATATTCTTTATAGTATTACTGCCAGTATCACCATAATCAGCAGCATCAGGAAGTTCTCCCACTCCAACGCTGTCTAATACAATTAAAACTGCTCTGTTTATCATAATATTCTCCTTCTCTGCTTCTTTATACTATTTAAACGACATCAAAACAAACAAGCAATAGTTCATTAACTGTTAAACTATTGTTCTTACATCGTTCTCCTATTATAATATTATACTCTCGGAAATGTCTTTTTAAACACCTCAAGTGATTTAAATTCTACACTGTTTAAATAATTTTGAGCTGATGCGAAGCTGGATAGCCCCATAAGCTCTTGTACGGTTCCTAAATCTGCTCCGTGGGACAAGAGATGAACGGCAAAGGAATTTCTTAAGATTTGTGGAGACAGCTCCTTTTTTAGGTTCATTTTTTTCTCATAAAATTTTAAAATTTTCCAAATACCTTGCCTTGATATGGATTCGCCTGAAATATTAACAAATAAAAATTCATTTTCTTCACTGCATCTTTTAATTCTGAAATTATTTAAATAATTTGAAATTGCCTTGCTTGTATACTGACTTAATGGTACAATACGTTCCTTGACACCATCTATATTGATAATACCTGTGTTCAGATTAACATTACTGACCTTGATATTAATCAGCTCTGTAACCTTTATACCTGAAGAATACAATAATTCCAGAATTGCACTGTCCCGGCTTCCTTTAAATGAAGCTTCGTCAGGCTGCTGCATCAGCAAATTCACTTCCTCCTCTGATAAAACCGCAGGTGTTTTCTTAATTTGCTTTGGGCTGTGAATACTAATGGCAGGGTTGTCCTCAATTAATTTTTCTTTTTTTAAAAACTCAAAAAAATTCTTCAAGGTAGAAATAGTTCTTGAGATTGTGGATGAACTTTTCCCCTGCTTTTGAAGATTTACAAGATATGTCAATATTTGTGCTTTTTTTGTTTTAGTTAATTCCAAGTCATAATCATTACTTAGATATTCTTTGAAGCTATTTATGTCATAGATATAAGAGCTGACAGTATTAGGGCTTAGATTTTTAGAATTAAGATATGTTTTGTAAATTTCAATATTTTTATCCATCATCTCACCAACAATCTGCTTAATATGTATATGTAATAGCTATAGCCAAGGCTGTAGACTGTTACAATAAGTAGATATATCACAGAAAGCTTAATATATCCGGTTACAATTATATCAAATTTATGGGAAATAGTCTCTATGTTTTTTGTCTTTTTTGTATATTTTGATATGGTACTTGAAATAAATGTAAAATAAAAGAGAATAGGAAAAAAAATAAAATAATCAGTAAAGGTCATTACAAAGTATATAAAATCCATTTTTAGGGTTCTGATTAAGTAAATAACAGAAAGACCGAAATAGACGGATATTAAACTAAACAGCCCATTTATTATTATGTTTTGCCCTATTATTGTCAATATAATGATTGCAATGAAATAAATTATGTTTCTTTTTATAATCATAATGAAAATATCAAATATTTTCATAGTACTGATAGTTTCATAATTGATATTAGTCATACTTCCCTGACCTGCAAATAAATATAACATAGCAGAAATCATTAAGGACAAAACAAATATTATTAATAACGCCATAAACCTTTTGTTTTCTGAATGAACCAACTTCTTTAGTACATTATTCATAAAAAAACCTCCTGAAAGCTTTGTATAATATATGCTTGTACAGAAGGATTAATTCTATTTTTGCTTTATTAAATTAACAGTGAAAAATTGGGTTAGTGCATACAACAATTCAGCCAGTGCAATACACCAATTAATGTCTTGCTGTCAACGATTCGTCCGGTTTCAATCATTTTTTTCGCTTCTTCTCTATTTACTGCTATTGTTTCAATAAATTCATCTTCGTCGAATTTAGTTGATGTGAATGTTAGGTTTTCAGCTTTAAATAAATAGCATTTTTCGTTTGTAAAGCCTGGTGAGGTATAAAATACATATACTTCGTTAATCGTTTTAGCTTCATAACCGGTTTCTTCCTTAAGTTCTCTAAATGCACATTCTATAGGTTCTTCGCCAATGTTTAATAACCCTGCAGGAATTTCATAAATGAAATCTTCTATGGCTTTTCTGTATTGTCTTACCAGAAGAATTTCATCTTTTTCATTTACTGCAAGTATAGCTGAAGCACTTTTATGCTCAACAATTTCTCTTTTTGCATATTTTTGATTTTCAAGCTCAACAGTATCTACTCTTAAATTTATTATTCTACCTTCAAATATTTTTTCGCTTTTTACTGTTATTTCAGTATTCAAAATTGCCTCCTATAATTCTTGCAATTTTTTTGTTTGCAGAATTAATTATATATCCGCTTAATTGTAATAATAATAAATAATTTTGTCAAGCCTATTTCCATATAAAATATACTAATAAGTCGTTACTTATTAGTATATTTTAGTTATTTTAAAGCATTATGATACCTTTTGTTCAAGACGTAGTTTGTCTGCTATCATTGCTATAAATTCAGAATTTGTCGGTTTTCCTTTGTTGTTATGAATTGTATATCCGAAAATGTTATTTATTGTTTCTATTTTTCCTCTGGTCCATGCTACTTCTATCGCATGACGAATAGCGCGTTCTACCCTGCTTGGTGTAGTTCCGTATTTTGCAGCAATCATAGGATACAATTCTTTTGTAATTGCTCCTAACAGCTCAATATTATTAACAACGTCAATAATAGAAGTCCTTAAATACTGATACCCCTTAATATGTGCAGGAACTCCTACTTCGTGCAATATTTCAGTTATTTTAACTTCTAAGCTTAATTCCTGGTTTACCTTCTCATTATAGATAACTTCTTTACTCTTGTTTTGAACTCTTGAATTTTCTAACTCAGATATTTGAATTAATCTGTCTGAAAAGGATTCAAAATTAAAAGGTTTTACTATGTAATAATCTACTCCCATATTAATTGCTCTTTGAGTTACCTTGTCATGTCCAACAGCTGATAAAATAATAACCTTTGGAAATTTCTTCATTTCAATCTTATGAAGTTTTTCCATAACTCCTAAACCATCCAAATGTGGTATAATGATGTCCAAAATCAAAATATCAGGCTCATGTTTTTCTACTGCTTCCAATGCTTTCAAACCATCATCGGCCATTTCAACAACATCAAAAACATTTTTGCTGATTAAGAAATCCTTTAAAATAAGTCTGAACTCCTTATTGTCATCTGCAATAACAACCTTTACTTTTTTTTGCATAATATTTTCCCCCATAATTAAATTATATATCTACTTATATTATACGCAATAATTTCAAAAAACCCTTTTTTTTTCTAAAAAATTTTTTATTTTTTTTTAATTCAACTCCTTTATTCTATTTGTATTAAGTTTTTACAAGATTATACCATATGTTATAAATGAATTACCGTAATATGTCATCCTGAGCGCCAGAGTATCTTTTAACCTGGAGATCAGAATGACAATCAATACTCAGTTATTCACCATTATAAATTTGGTCAAAAATCCATTCTATATAAATTCCATAGCCTTTTGTAGGATCATTCATAAATACATGCGTTACAGCTCCTACAATTTTATTATTTTGAATCACCGGACAACCGCTCATCCCTTGTATGATGCCGTTAGTCAGTTCCAATAATTCATTATCCACAATTTTAATAACAAAGCTTTTTTCATCAGGCTTGTTCTGATAAAATATTTTGGTTATTTCTATATCATATATTTTTATTTCATTGTTTACACACGAATAAATTTGTGCAGGGCCTATTTTTATTTCTTCCTTTTTACCGACTTCAATTAAGTTTTTGCTAAAAAACCCCATGCTTTTATTATTAATATTTCCGTAAATTCCAAAGTTAGTATTATTTTCGACTGTGCCGAGGCTGTCTTCGTTTTTCAAAATATAGCCTATTATTTCACCTGGCTCACCTTTTTTACCTAATTTGATATTTGTTATATTGGCTCTTGATATTGTTCCTGTTTCTATATCAATAAGGGAACCTGTTTCTGAATCAGAAATACCATGACCGATGGCACTGAATTTTCCTGTTTCAGGATCTATAAATGTTACAGTACCTATGCCGGCAATATTTTCTCTTGCCCAAAATCCAAATTTTATTTCATTGCTTTCATATGTCTGAACAGGTAAAAGGTTAAAGTTTAATAATTTACCTTCTCTTTCAATAGTAAAATTATAATCTTTAATTCCTTTTTCGATTGTATAATTTAATATATCGTCAGTTCCTTCAACATTGTGGGAATCAATTGCCATTATTTTATCCCCAATCTGCATTCCTGCAGTTTTTGCAGGAGAAACAGACACTTTATCGCTGCTCATTATATCTGCTAAACCAACAACTAATACACCTTTGGTTTTTAATTCAACACCGATGGTCTGACCACCTGGTATTATATACTTGCCTTCTGTTTCTATTACTTCATTATCATCTAATCTGGTTAACAAATATGGATTGGTTTTTAAGTCATAGCCGTAATATACGGCCGCCAATAAAATTGCAATAAAAAAAATAAAGAATAAAACTCTTTTAGCGAATGCTTTCATGATGCTCTCCTTCAAGTTTTATCTTTAATTTCTCCACAACATACTTGTATTATACTTATGTCTAGTATTTCACAAGCTCCTTTTTTGTGAAATACTAGAATATGTTATATAAATGATTACAAATTCTTGCTTTTCATGAATGTCTTTATCATGAAATGTTAAAATTTGTTCATTTATGAATACTTATATTCTGTATTTCAGGAATGTTTTTAAACTGATTTATTTGAATCAATTAATTCTTTAGCATTATTTAATGATTTTTCTGTAATTTTCATCCCGCTTAAAAGTCTTGCTATTTCATAAATTTTATTTTTATCATTAAGCTTTTTAACTGAGCTGTATGTGCTTTCCTGAACAACATTTTTTTCAATTAAAAAATGATTGTCAGATATTGAAGCTATTTGTGGTGAATGAGTTACACAAATAACCTGATGTTTTTCAGATATAAAATTCATTTTAATTCCTGCCATTTGTGCTGTTTTGCCGCTGATGCCGGAATCAATTTCGTCAAATACCAAAGTTTGTGTGCTTTCAATATCTGAACTTATTTTTTTAAATGCAAGCATTATACGGGATGCTTCTCCTCCTGATACAACCTTCTGAACAGAGTTCAAATCACTTCCCACATTGGTTGAAATTAAAAACTCAATGTCATCTGTGCCGTCAGGTGAGAAATTATTTTTTCTTTCAAAGCTGACCTTGAACATTATATTTTTCATATTAAGATCATTAAGCTCCAATAATAATCTTGATTCCAGCTGTCTTGCAGCATTTTTTCTTTTGTCTGATATTTTTTCGGAAAACTCTTTTAATTTAATATATAATGCATTTTTTTCTTTAATTAATATACTTAAATTATATTCTGCCTCTTTTAAAATGTTTAATTCCTTTTCTGATGCATTTCTATATTCTATAATTTTATCAACTGTGAAACCATATTTTCTTTTTAATCTTGTTATAAGAGACATTCGTGTCTCAATATTATTAAGCTTAGTTTCATCCAGCTCAAGTTTTTCCGTATAATCTCTTAAATCGTAATTTAAATATTGGATTTCTTCCAGCAGTATATCAAGCCTTGAAAGAAAGCTTTCTAACTTTTCATCATATGCTTTTATTTTATTTAATATGCTGTAAACGTTATTAAGACTGTTACCTGAATTTAAAACATCTGCAGCTTCATACAAGGATTCTTGCAAGTCCTTCATATTTGTAAGCTTTTTAATTTCTTTAAGCAGCTGTTCCTCTTCTTCGTCCTTTAAATCAGCTTCATCAATTTCATCTATTTCATATTGAAGCTGCTCAATTTTTATGTCCTTATTTATAAGCTTTTTATTAAGGAAATCAATTTCATTCAATATTCTCATGTATTCTGCGTACATTATTGAATACTCATCAATCACGGGAGAGAGCTCTTTTTTGATTAGACTGTCCAATAATAAAATATGATTTTCTTTTTTAAACAGGTTTTCATGTCCGAATTGACCATATATATCTATTAAACAGCTGCCTACTTCCTTTAATGAGCTTAGAGGTATGGTCCTGCCGTTTATTTTGCTTATACTCTTTCCGGTCTCCAATATTTCCCTTGATACAATAAGATAATCTTCGGGACCTATCTCAATGTTAATTTTCTTTAACCTATCTTGAACTTCATTATAAAAAGATATGTCAAAAACCGCTTCAATTGATGCGCTGTCTTTTCCTTTTCTGATTAAATCTTTTGAAGATCTCTCCCCTAAAACCATGGACAAAGCTTCAATAAGCACTGATTTTCCAGAGCCGGTCTCACCGGTAAATACATTAAAACCATTTTCAAATTTAATAGATTCATTTTCAAATACAGCAAAATTGCGTATACTTAAGTTAAGCAGCATACAACCACCATTATCTTATATTCTTTTTAAATTCATCCAATACATAATCTACTTGTTCCAAAGATCTTATAGCCACGAATACAGTATCATCTCCTGCCAATGTGCCTACTATATCATCTACCCCCATATAGTCAATTGCAGAAGCACAAATTTGAGCTGCACCAGGTATTGTTTTTAATACAATAATGTTCATAGCATTATCAATAGAAACTACTGAGTTTTCAAATATTTTATATAGTCTGTCAGTAATACCTTCCTGGCTTTGTCCAATTGTTGCATATTTGTACTTGCCGTTTTTAGACATTACCTTTACCAGTCTAAGTTCTTTTATGTCTCTTGAAATAGTAGCCTGTGTAACATCAATGCCCATAGCCTTTAAGCCGTCTGCAAGTTCCTCTTGAGTTTCGACTTCCTTTTTAGAAATAAGCTCAAGAATTTTTGTTTGTCTCGTATACTTTTTCATTTGTCACCTCTTAAATTCTATTATTTTTCATTCAAAGGCTTGAAATATTAAGTCTTTGAATTTATATTCCACTGTTAATAAATTTTGGTTCGCCCCTTTTTTAATGTAACCCAGGTATTCAATATTACCGTCTCCTCCCTTTATTGGAGAGAAGGTTAAATCTTTTAAATGTAATCCATTTTCATCACAGTATGCTTTTATATTATTTAAAACCTCCAAATGGATTTTTTTGTCCTTAATGATACCGTTTTTCCCTACATTTTGTTTTCCCGCTTCGAACTGAGGTTTTATCAATACAATTATATCTGTTTGATCATTACTTATTTCGTATATTTTAGGCAAAATTAATTTTAAAGATATGAAGGATACATCAACTGTAATTATATCAATGCTTTCACAAAAAATGGAAGTGTCAATATATCTGAAATTTGTCCCTTCTAAATTAATTACATTTTCATTTTTTTTTAAGGATTCATGAAGCTGACCATGTCCTACATCAATCGCATATACCTTTTTTGCATTGTTTTTTATAAGGAAATCAGTGAAGCCTCCTGTAGAAGCTCCTATATCAACTGCTATTTTATCATTTAAATCTACATCAAAAAATTTTATTGCTTTTTCTATCTTTGATGCTCCTCTGCTCACATAGTTAAAGTTGTTTTTTATTTCAATTTTATCGCTTGAGTTAACTTTTACAGAAGGTTTGGTAATTAATTTATTGTTTACATACACACAACTTTTTAAAATTAATTGTTTTGCTCGTTCTCTGCTTTCTGCCAAGTTATTTGTCTGTAGATATACATCAAGTCTGTATTCTTCCATTAAATACCCTTTCATAACTTTACATAATTATTCTATATAAAAATAATACATAGGAATAATTCAATAAAATTATAGCATAACTATTTATAAATATCAATTAATAATTTTATTATTTATTAGAAAAGATGTGGTAAAAATGAATAAATATTTTGTTTATTCAAATCGATATGATGGTGACAGTCTCCATTTTTTAAAGACACATGTTCTGATTTATGTGTATATGAAAAACATTGGGAATTTTACCCATAATTTTAATCATTCAAAGGATTCATCTATAATTTTTATTTTCTTTTGTGTATCTTCAAGTTTTTTTGTGCAAAAAGAATATGCCTCCATACCTTCCTCATATTTCTTCATGAGTTCATCTATGGAAAGGTTATCATTTTCTTCAAATTCATGAATTATTTTCTTCAGATTCATAAATGCATTTTCAAAGCTTTCATATTTCATTATTCTACCTCTTTTATGTTTTTTGCTTCTGCTTGTATTTTAAAATCCCTGAATCGTATATTTAATAAATCGTTTATCTCTACTTGGCGGATATTTCTTAATATTTTTCCATTCATGTCTGAAACCAATGCAAAGCCCTTGTCAAGCTTTTTATTATAATTGTAGCTGTTAAGCTTTTCGTTCAATATTTCCAGTTGATGAGTCAAATCATTTAGCTGGTTTAATACTCTTTTATTAATAAAGTTTCTATAATTTTCAGTTTCATTTTTCAATTTATAAATTTTTTCTAACGGAAGGTAGCTTTTTAGCATATATTTTGATGATTTTAGCTCAGCTTGTTTCATTAAAAGCTTGTTGTATGTGCCTTGCTTTAATTTGTACGCAAAGCTTTCCAGTTTTTCTTCAATGTCCTTGTAGCCTCGTATTATCCTATCTGCCGCAGCTGTTGGTGTATGGCAATATATGTCTGCAACATAATCCGTGAGAGTTCTGTCTGTTTCGTGACCAATACCTGTTACAACAGGTAACTTGGATTTATAAACCTCTTCTGCAACATTAATATCATTAAAGACATTCAAATCCTCAAAGCTCCCTCCACCTCTGGATATCAGAACTACATCTGTATCACTGTTATTGAAAAATCTAAGGCCATTAATAATGCTTTCTTTGGATTTTTCACCCTGTACCAATGTATTGTAAATTATTACTTCAATATCAGCTCTGACACCTTCAAAGGTTTTTAATATGTCTTTGATAGCCGCCCCGGTCTTGGAGGTTATTATACCGATTTTTGCAGGATATAGAGGAATGTCTCTATGCTTTTCAAACATTCCCTCGTTTTTTAATTTTTCTTTTAATATTTCCAAATCAACCAGAATTTTGCCAAGACCTACTCTTTCTATACTTTTTATTATCAGCTGGTAGGTTCCTTTTGCTTCATAAACCGACAGCTCTCCTTCTGCAATTATTTTGTCTCCGTTTTTAGAAATATTGTCAGCAAAAAAAGCAACACAATTAATACATGACACCTCATCGCAGAGAGAAAAATATGTATAGCCTGTCTTGCTCATACGTATGTTGGAAATTTCTCCTTCAACACGGAGATTATTTAAAATTGAGTTGCTCATAAGATATTTTTTTATATATTGGTTTAATACTGAAACTTTAATTGGTTTTAATTTCATTGTACCACCTGTCTATAATGGGAAGTAATGAAACGCCCACGGCATTATCAGATGAATTTTCTTTTGCAGGAAGAATTATTTTATATTTACTGTTTATCTTATCTGAAACATATTTTCTTATAATGCTGTTGGAGGCAACACCTCCTGTAATTATTACGGTTTCAAAAGTATAATTTAACTTTATATAATTTATGATATGTAAAATGCAATCTGCTATATATTTAAACAGTGAGCTGATAATAGATTCTTTATTGTATTTATTTGAAATATATAAATTTTTGTAATAGTTTTCAATTCCTGATAGATTTATATAAGCTTCTCCGCTGATTGAAGGTTGTTTAATACTTTCAACCACATGATTGGTTTCTAAATATTTTTCCATGTGCATGCCGCAAGGAAAAGGAAAACACAATATATTTCCTATTCTGTCAATAAGCTGGCCAAATGTTATATCTTTGGTTCCGCCTTTTATGACAGTATCATAGCCCTTACATGCCTTTTTTACACCCAGGAATTCTGTAGTACCACCTGAAATATGTATGCCGAGTATATTATCATTAACTTCTTTGTATTGTTCAATCAGGGAAGTAGCAATATGATTTTCCTGGTGAGAATATTCAATATATTTACAATTTAATGTCTTTGCTATTACTTTGGCAAAATTTTGTCCGACAGTGAACACCGGCATATAGGATCCTTCAACATTTCTTGGCCTGGAGGATACTGAAACAACGCTGATATTTATTAAATCAGCTCGTATTTCTTCGTAAAGTTCCTGAAAATTTCTTAAATGCTGGAAGACAGCATCCTGCTGCCTTAATCCTTTTTGTCCGTGTGGGACTGTTAAAATTCCTCTTTTATCGGTGATTATTTCTTTCAAGCTAGCTTCTGTTAAAGCAATAGATGTTGTATAAGCACTTGTGTCAATACCGAGTATATATTCTGTCATTGTTCAATACACCTTACAACTGTACCCAATATTCCGTTTATAAATTTATGTGAATCTTCATTGGAATACTTTTTACTTATTTCAACAGCTTCATTTATTGATACAGATGCCGGTATGGAATCATTATAAAGTATTTCTGATATTGCCACACGCAGCACTGCAAGGTCAACCTTCGCAATTCTGTTTATTTTCCAGTCCTTCGAGTTTGCAGTAACATGTTTATCAATTTCTTCCAGATGGTCAATAAGATCGTCCATTGTTTTGTTCAAATAGTCAATATCAGCACCATCTATTTCAAAATGATTAATATATTTACATGGCAGTGTTTTGTCAAATTCTTTGTTAACATCCATGCAATATGCTATTTTAACTGCTTCTTCTCTTGTTTCTTTTCGTTTCATTTTTCCTCCAACTTTAAGTTGCGTAAATCTTTATGGGGTTAGGGTTAGGGCACTCTGAAAAACGGGGTTAGGGCATACATAATTATAGATTGACAATATTGAATTGTCAATCTATATTAGTATTTATATCTTATTAAACTATTCAACTATGTCAGTTTCAATAATTTCTTTATCTTTATCTTTATCTTGTATGATATTAAGTACATGAACATTGACTGCCGCTACCTGCATATCAGTCATTGTTTCAATTTCCTTTTTAACTGCAGCTTGGACTTCTTTCGCTACTTCACTTATTTTATATCCGTATTCAACATTAATGAAAATGTCTAAAACAACAGTATTTTCATTAATTTCAACCTTGATTCCCTTTGAATAATTATTCTTAGAAAACAGATTTGAAATACCGTCGGCCATGCCTGTTCGAGTTGTGCTTACACCCTTTACTCCACTGGTTGCAATTCCTGCTATTATTATAATTACATCATCAGATATTTTTACCTGGCCAAATTCTAAATTATCATTATCCATATTAGCACCTCCTTAAATGATTATATCAGAAGTTGTAAAATTTTACAAATCAATATTATCAAATTTAACTATTTTTATTTGAGCCGGTTCGTAATTGGTTTCTGATACAATAACATCTAATATTTTAGTAGCATCAGCTTGTTCAATAGTATCATTTGTAACTACTTTAACCATATCTTCATCAACAATTACTACAGTTTCATTGTAGCCTTTAGTCTGAAGCATCAGTTCAATATCCTGTTCTTTTTCAACGAACTGATTCTTGTTTAATAACAGAGCTTCAAATTGACTTTTGGTGTCAGCTGAAACAGATTCGTTGCTCAGGCTTTCCTCTAAATGATCAATAACATCCTGATTTCCCTTTTCCTTGTTAATCTTGAAATTAGCAAAGCTGGAATTAATCATATCAACTACGCCGCCAGAGTTAGCCACTACAGAATTTTCTTCCAATATGTTAGTTATGTCACCCAGTATTACATAGTCGGGCTCATCTTCAACAACCTCAGCAATTGAGGATTCTTCTGAAGCTGAATCTTCCTCTGCGGGCTCTTCTTCTAAAGCTACTTCTGTGTTGTCTTCGGGCTCATCTGCTGCTTCCTCATGTACGCCTTTAACGCCCTCTTCAGCCTCTGCTAATGTTGGCACGTCTTGAGGCTGATTTACTGCCATATCGGTTGTGTCCACCTGTTCTAATACTTCTACTAATTGTGCTCCATTGATTTCATCATTTACATTTTCAACAATTTGTGCTATATCGTTATCCATCTTGTCAGCTTGCAATTCATCTTCTAATTGTGCGTAATCATCTTCATTAAATACATTCTCTGGCAGCATAGTCATATTTACATAGCCAATAATGAATATTATAGCCAAAGAAGTTAAAAATACTAATGTTTCCTTTCTCATAATCATAATTACCCCCTAAGTTAATTCAATTAATTGCTTTTTCAATTAAGAAGAAGCTTTAGTATATCCAATAGAAATGAGTTTCACCACTGATATTCAGTATGACAAATATTTATCTGTTGGATAGTACTATTTCAATATCATTTAAATTGATATCTAATAAAGTTTTCACACAATTCATAAGAATCGTATAAATATCTTTATTACCGGTATAATTTGCTACCACCAGGACTCCGGATATTTCAGGATATTCATAATATTTTTCAACTACCTGATTATCGCCTCCCAGAATAACTTGGTTTTGCTTAGTTTCTCTTTTCACCTCTCTTTTCGTACCATCGCCGCCAGTTTCAACGTTAGTTTCATTGCTGGTATTTTCATCATAAATAGGTTTCAGTTCAGGAGTTTTTTTGGTGTAGATCATTACATCTACATTGTTAACATTCTCAATTTTATCGAGGATTTCCTCCAACCTCTTTTCTAATGAATATACGTAGCTTTCTGTTGTCGTTTCTTGTTTATCATTGCCTCCGGTAACAATTTTGGTAGTGGTGTCGGTTATTTTTGAGGTGTCAAGTTTAAGAATCAATGAAACAATGACTAATAATATAAAAATATTTACTGCGTACTTTAGATTTTTATTGTCCTTGAACATATTTAAAAAATTATTCATATGTGCCTCCGATTTTCTATTGTATGTATATGTCTTCTGAACTTATTTGCAAGATTTTGGCTATGTCTGTTTTTAACTTGTTGATTTCATCAATGCTTAATAATTTATTTAATGTAATTACCGCTTTATAATTCATATCCTCGGTGAAATTTAATGTTATATTTTTTACTACATCGTCTCCCTCAAATTGATTTTTATTTATAGAATCAATAAAGCTTTGGTCAATGCTCTCTATGCTTACTTCTCTCACATAAGAAGAATCATCAAATGGCATATTATTTAATAAGTTCAATTCTATTCTTCCATTTAAAAATATATTATCCAGAATATAAATCATGATAAAAATTTTAATTGAAATACGACAAAATTTCTGTGTCTTTCCCTCCGGAAATATAATCATTATGATATTGAACATCAATATTAGTATTATTATGTTAACTATAATATTTTTCATAGGCTACCCGAATATATTATTCATGTAATTTAGTAAGATCGAATAATAGACTGTCACAATTATTATTGGTGTCATTAAGCAAATAAAATAAATGTAGAACATGTCGGCCATTTCATAAATAAGCTTGGATATATTTTCATTAAATGGCTCAGACAGAACACCTACCGCCTTATATAAAACCAAAGCCAGAGCAATTTTTATAAGAGAGCCTCCAAACGCTGAAAACATAAAGATTATTATTACAATTCCTATAACATCCTTTATCATCAACACACTTTTTAGAAAAACTCCGAAGAAATTGCTGACCGCATTACCTATAATAGGTACGGCAGAAGGTGAAATTGCTTTTATAGAACTTATAAAAATATTATCCGTTTTATATAATATATATCCTTGTACAGAAAAATTTATGACTATAATAATCATATATCCGGACAAAATTAATAAAGTTGCTTTCTTTAAAAATTTATACAACAGCTTGGCGTTTATTAATTTACTCATATTGTTAATCAAAATAACCGCAATCAATACTATGGTCATTATGTCGGTAAATGAGTAAATAAACTGAGTCGTTATTCCTATAACATAATTAAGGGATGTATAAAAAAACTGCAATATGCTTAGCTTACCAAATGTAAGCATTGTTGCCATAAAGACGGCATTTATTTCCTCTGTAATTATTTTAAACTGCTCAAAGTCTGCTTTCATTATATTTTTAATACTTAAAACATCTTTTAAAATTATTGTGAAAATAATTATCACTGAAAATAAAGTTACAATGTCCGAGACACTCTGGCTTGAAAATTCATCAGAAAAATATTTTATAATAGTTAAAACCATGCAAATTATCAATATGTTTATGCCTGTTTTAATAATGTCTTTGAAAAATCCCTGCTCATTTTCCAGTTCATACATAAAATAGTCTTTTAAGCTTATATCAAGCCTTCCTTTAAATGCATTAGTAATCAAATCACGTATTTTAATGTTGTTGTCCCGGAAGTAGGAGTTATTGCTGTTGATATATTCCTCCAAATTATCTACAGGTATTTTATCCATTGCATCATCCATTGCAGCTGCAAAAACAGTTGTATTAACAGTTAATATGATTATTACTAATATTATTATTTTTTTCATTTTATCACCCGTTAACCAGAAGCAATATTTGATCAAGGAATATTTTTATGATATCAATTGAATAAATCAATATTATCAGCTTACCTGCTATCTCAACCTTTTTGCCGACAGATTCATACGCCAAGTCCTTGCAAAGAAGGGAAATAAAGTCGCAAATATATGCAATTCCCACAATTTTTAAAATTGTAGAAAAATATTCTATCTTAATATTATATCTTACGAAAATATTAACGAATTCCTGAATATATCCTTTCAGCTCTCTAAAAAGCAAAAGCATAACCAGAATGCCGAAAATAACAGTAATGTGAACCTTGAACTCTTTGTTGAAATTTGAAATTGTAATACCTAGAATAACTGTGATTAGCGCAATAAATATAATTTGAGCAAGCAACATATCATTCCTTTCATCAATACAAGTTGAATACTGATTTAACCTCCATAAATAAATCATTCATCATTCCAACAATAAGAGCCATTACTACAATTACACCGGTAAGTGTTACAAACATAGCTTGTTCATCTCTTCCGGTTTTTGCTAAAATTTGATTAAAAACAGCTACTACTATTCCAATTGCACCTACTTTAAAAATTAAATCTATATCCATACTTACCTCCTAAATTAAAATAACGGCGGTCAGGCATCCAACCAGTATTGAAATCCTGTTGTTTAAATTTTTTTTCTCATTGTGGGACAACTCAAACCCTTTAATAGATCCTTCCATTTCCCTTATCGTAAATAAAAGCTTTTTATCCAGCACATCTGAATATGTGCTTCCGTAATAATCAATTATGTCTGAAAAATATTGATTGAATTCATCGGGTGTATTTAGAATCTCTTTCATGAAGTTTTGAAATTCATATTTATCTTTTTTATTCTTGTTCAACTCCTCTTGAAGCTTTGTTATAAGTTTTTTAACCAAATCATTTTTAAAGCAATATTTTAAATATATTTCTTCAAAGGACATTTTCATATCACATGAATAAATTCTCAAATAGTCAGTGAAATCCAACAACTCTTTCATAGAATTCAAACATTTATCACCATAATCATTTATAAACTTGAAAATAAATTTTACTGTTACAATAGTCAGAACAAATAATGATGATTTAACCCAAATCATTAAATATCACCCTATTCCTTTCAAAATCGAAGACCTCTTTTACAACACAAGGCTTCTTACCGTTTTTTAAAATAATTGCTCTGTCAAAAAAATTGTTATCTATAATTGATTTCATATAGAGGTTTTTTTTAATATCTTCCAAACTGAATCCATGAGCAGTTGCAATTATGTTCACACCACTTTTTAATGCATATTGCAAAATTTCAAAATCATCCTTTGAGCCAAGCTCATCAGAAATAATAACCTTTGGTGAAAGAGCCCTTATACCCATGAAAAACCCTTCCCTTTTCATGCAGTAAGATAATACGTCAGTGCGGCACCCCACATACATTTGAGGTGTTCCGTTATAAATTGCAGAAATTTCTCCCCTTTCATCTATGAGAGTAATATCGCAGCCTTCATAATATGTATTTTGATATTTTATGCCATCACTTAGATTAGCACATAAATCCCTTATAAATGTTGTCTTACCAGACAGAGGAGGACCTATTATCAACGTGTTGTAAATATTTCTGCTGGAGCTTATAAAATATTTTATATAATTTTCTGAACATCCCGGAAATTCCCTCGCTATTCTTATATTTAAGGAAGTAATATTTTTAAAACCTTTAAAGTTGTCATTTTCATATATGCAGTCCCCACCAAGACCAACTCTATGACCTCCTTCAATTGTCAGATAACCACTTTTGATTTCCTTTTCAAAAGCGTGAATTGAATTTCTCGTAAGATTAGCGACAGTATCATCAACATCTCTCTTGCTTATTTTATAATCTTCTTCAAGAAAAATATCTGCCTTAATTTTTTTTATCATTATGGGGCTGTTAATTCTGAGCCTTATTTCAACTGTATCACTTCCTAGTAACAATGACTGCTTGGACACAATATTTTTAATGTTGCTGCTTAGAAGCTTTAAAATGTTGTTCATAAATAATTTTTCCTCCGTTAAAATAAATCTTGTCCTCTTAATCTATAATATTATGAATATATAAAATTATGATAATTTGATATATATAAATTTATATAAAGAAATAAAGCAACTTATCTGTACAGCAAAATATTGGCAATGATAAAGGATAATGTTATTTTTCTGCCACTCATTGTTATTTTTATAAAAAGGTGTTTACAAATAAAAATATGGTGATATAATGAAAGAGTAAACATCTTCAGGGCAGGGTGAAATTCCCGACCGGCGGTAAAGTCCGCGAGCCGAAAGGTTGAATTGGTGAAATTCCAATACCGACAGTACAGTCTGGATGGTAGAAGAGAGATTACTTGCTTAAATTTAAGCAAAATATTCTATCGAAGTTAAGCCTCTGAAGATTTCAGAGGCTTATTAATTTGTGTTAATCCTCTGATAATCTTTATAATTACAGGAGGAAGATATGAAAAGTGTTAAAAGTGAAATTTCAGTAAATCAAAGAGGTAATGCAAAAACTATTACAAAGGTTGGAGTACTTTCAGCGGTAGCAACAATATTGATGCTGTTTGACTTCCCGCTATGGTTTGCTCCTAATTTCTATCAACTAGACTTCAGCGAGGTCCCTGTTCTTCTTGGAACATTTGCTTTGGGACCAATTGCAGGAATGGCAATAGAATTTGTAAAAATATTAATTAATTTTGTATTAAACGGTACAGATACCGGTGGTATCGGAGAACTGGCTAATTTTGCAGTTGGATGTTCTTTCATAGTACCTGCCGGTATTATATATAAGCATAAAAAATCCTTTTCATCAGCAATAATAGCTATGATGTCCGGTACATTAGCATTGGCAATTGTAGGTGCAATAATGAATTATTATTTATTGCTTCCGGTATATGCGGCAGTTTATGGAGCACCTATCCAGGCCTTTGTAGAAATGGGAAGCTTATTAAACCCTGCAATAACTGATTTAAAAACATTAGTATTATATGCAGTAGTACCTTTTAATATATTTAAAGGAATTGTAATTTCATCAATTACACTTCTTATATACAAAAAAATGTCACCTATACTACACAAATAATAAAAAAATAATAACAACAAAAAACGCTTAGGGCGTTTTTTTGCTGCTATAAATTATTTTCCTTGACTGAAAAGCTAAAAACAGGTTATAATAAAATAACGTTAACATGATAAATATCCCATTACTTGAAAGGAATACTAATACTAATGAAACTAAAGATCTATTCATTGATTCATTTATTAAATTCTTATTTAACCGGTCTTCTGGCTCCAGTTCTAAGCCTGATTCTTATGGATAAAGGAGCATCATTAAGTAACTTGTCAATTGTTCTGGGACTTTATGCTTTAACGGTTATTGTACTGGAACTGCCTACCGGAATTATTGCTGATGTATTCGGAAGAAAAAAATCCTTTTGCTTATCGGTGATAGTGTCCATAATCAGCATAATCACAATTTTATTGAGTAAGAATTTTATTGTTTTATGCTCAGGGATGGTATTGTACGGATTAGGCCGTGCTTTATCCTCCGGTTCCTTTGATGCAATGTTTATTGATTTTTACATTGATAACTACGGAAAGAATAAGCTTCACGACATCACAACCAGGCTTTCGGTTCTTGAAGCTATAGGAATGTCAGCCGGAGCTCTTTCAGGAGGATTCTTCCCTAAAATATCAACTACCTACCTTGCATCTATGGGTATGTATGATTTAAATTTAATAATACGAATTATACTGGCTGCAACAGTTGCCATATTGTCCTTTGCATTTATACAGGAAGACAATAACCATGATAAAAAAGAACGAATAAGTTTAAAGCAGCACATTAAAAACAGCTCAGAAATAATTTCTAAAAGCAGTACTGTAATAGGTATTTTTATTTCAGTCTTTGCTACAGGATTTTTCTTAAGCAGCTTAGAAACATACTGGCAGCCTCATTTCATTACCCTTCTGCCCAATAAGGATTCAATGGTACTTCTTGGGTTGATGGCATTTTTATACTTTGCTGCCGCCACATTGGGAAGCATAGCCTCGAATAAGTTAATTATAAAATATAAATTTGATTCAAGAAAAATGTATTTATTTCTTCGATTAATGCTGGGTGTATCTCTGATACTCACTGCACTTCAGACAAAAGTACCTATTTTTATAGGACTTTACTCTTCAATTTATTTATTGTTTGGTATGGCTTCCATTCCGGAAGGTGTTATTTTAAACAATGAAATACCTAATGAAATACGTGCATCAGTTCTTTCGGTAAATTCCTTAGCAATGCAAATCGGAGGACTGACCGGCTCCCTATTATACAGTATTTTAATAAGTTATATTTCAATACCGAGAATTTGGATGGTAGCTGCGTTTGTTGTCCTGTTAACAGCAGCAATAATAGCAAAAAAATTATTTGTAAAGAAAACTGCCCAAATAATTTAAAATAAAGACGCTTTCGCGTCTTTTATTTAATATCTTCTCCTGCATGGCCTTGAACATTTACCGTATCCAATTCCAAGCAAAAACCATGGAAGCCAACACATAATATCACCTCTTTAAAAAGCTTGATTCATATTATGTTGGTTTACATAAAATGTTTCATAAAACCACAAGTTGATTTACCGTTAATCATTAATTGGCACAAATTGTTGCTCTTGGAAAGGAAATTGAGTTACAAAGCCTCTGTTTGTTATAAAATCATATAAATATTCTACCCAGTATTCTTCAAATTCCATGTCAGGTTGTTCGGTAGTATACTTTTCACGTGTTGAATTTCTTGCTTTTTCTAAATTTTCATATGCCTTGTCGGTAATTAATTTTAAATCTATTGAGATGCTTTCTATGGCTCGATACACATCACCTTGATTAACCACATTCCATTTTTGATCAGGCTTATTTAATTGAAGTGTTAAGTCTGTATTTTTAGTATTTTGCATATTCTTATTAAGGATATACATATAAACATCGTATGTATCCATTACAGGTTCTGTAAATAAAAGTCCGCTGTTTAGTGAAAACTCTCTGTAAAAAGTATGGAACATATCCATTTCATAAAAAGACTGTGCTAAATCCAGCCCTGTTAACTGAATTTCAGCAATTGCAGAATTGTTATCAACATCAATATCATCAATTTCATATTTAATACTATCTCTGATAGCTATATCTATAGCTCTATCACCTAGTGATTTTTTTAAAGCATTAAAAAAATCATGTATATCATTTATTACTTCTAGTTCTTCTTTATCAAGAATACCTCCATATATTGTGTAAGCAGTAAGAGATAACATTATGATAACAAAAATAAATAATTTATTTTTTATAATAATCACCCTCATGTGGTTTTTATAATATTATTTACCATAATGATTTGTTTTAAACTATACTTTCTAAATAAAACGGTCAAAAACTTTTTATAAGAGAATAACTCTTTCATTAATCAGTGACTACAAACGTTTCATTTTAAAGTTTTGCTACAACCCTACAAGGCAAGCCTGTCATACCAATGAAATTCATTGGATAAGTATTAGCTATAAATTGATTATTATTGCGGTTAATTAATATGCTGTTTAAATTGCACAGATTTTCAACTATAAATACTCCATTATCAGCACAATATTGATCCATATATGAATGTCCTTTACCTCTTCTGACACCGGCAAAATCTATGCCGATTATCGAAATTCCTTTTTTCAAAAGGGCATTGATCAAATTTATAGATAGTTGTGGATGCTCCTTAAAGTATTTTTCATTTCCATATGGTTCAGATTCAATAAATCCTGAATAAAACGCCACAAACATATCCTTTTCTATCAAATCATCATCAATATCAACAGAATCAATTTCCCTGTCCTTTATAAATGAAACATCAAAAACAATACCCTTTCTTTCTATAAAATCCAAGGGAAATTCCTTATTCATTACATCAAAATGTGTTCCTAAATGTCCATAAGATGCCTTATCTAAGTTATTCTGTGCATCTCTTTGTATTTTTGGTGTTACTTGTATTGTCAAATCAATTAACATAAATCGCCTCCATTATCACTCAATAATATATATACTATAACATAAACTTTACCATATTTACATAGATAAATTCAATCTATGTATAGCCGAGTTCTTAGAATTTATATTTTTCACAAAAAAAACACCTGCATTTGCAAGTGTTAATCTCTATGTGGTGAGTAAATACATAAGCCGAGTTTTGTATTAAACAGTCATCTATCTACGCTTGTCGTTACCGACAAGCTCCAGCAACCTACCATTTGGACTGTGACGAGCAGCCACTCCAAGGTCCGTTCTTGGTCTTGCTCCAGGTGGGGTTTACATAGCCAATTAGTCGCCTAATTGCTGGTGAGCTCTTACCTCACCTTTCCATCCTTACCTTTTCAGGCGGTATATTTCTGTTGCACTGTCCTTGAGGTCGCCCTCACCGGTCGTTAACCGGCACCCTGCCCTATGGAGCCCAGACTTTCCTCATGCTAAAACATAAAATGCCTAGCATGCGATTGTATGATTT
>JAEXUD010000062.1 GCA_023453025.1 Bacillota bacterium | reverse complement strand
TATCAAAACCTCCTTAACGCAAAAATGCAGCACCCACTTGGGTACTGCAAATTTAAAATACTATTTCAAATATGAAAAAAGCTACATTTCCATTGGTTTACTACCAACAAAAATGTAGCTTATAACTTGGTGCGGATGAAGGGACTCGAACCCCCACGGTATCCCGCTAGATCCTAAGTCTAGTGCGTCTGCCAATTCCGCCACATCCGCGCAGCTGCTATTTCTTCAACAGCAAGATTGATTATACTACTGGGCAAGTACTTTGTCAAGCTCTTTTTTACAAGAATCATTTTTAAATTTTACAAGCTTGTCAAAACTGTCTATTACCTCAATATTATTAAATATTGAAGTTTGTTCTATGCACGAACATCTTGCTGTATATGCAACAGGCTTGTTATAAGTATTTGCAAATTTCACAGTATGAGATGTTCCGCCCCTTTTGCCGCCTTCAATTACTATAATTCCTGCTGATAATGCTGCTATTACTCTGTTTCTGTCTATAAATGCGTGCTTTTCTGCTTTTGCATTTGGAGGAAGCTCTGATATGATTGTTCCTCCATTAAGAATAATCATATTATAAAGAACCCTGTTGGACTTAATAACCTGAAGATGGCCTGAAGGTATTACTGCAATTGTTCTGCCTCTTGCCTGAAGACATCCATTGTGTGCTGCTTCGTCACATCCTGATGCAAAACCTGACACTATGCAGCAGCTCTCTTCAGTTAGCTTTTCGGCAAAAATTGAACTGACTTCATATCCCTCCTGGGATGGAACTCTTGACCCCACTATAGCAATGTTATTTTCATAATTAAGCAAGTTTTCATCGCCGTCAATATATAGTATTAATGGTTTGTCTTCTATTTCTTTAAGCTTTTGTGGGTATATATCGTCATAAAGACTGATTATTTTAATTTTGGATTTTTTACAGCTTTCAAAAATTGTTGAGGCATCTTTTTCTATTTTATCCAAATCAATTTTTAATCTTTTAATGTTCATATCCTTTAAAAGCTTTAAGATATCTGAAAAAGTGTCTAGTTTTAAATTGTTTTTTTCAATATAACTTAAAATTTTGCAGATTGTTTTTCTTCCTAAACCATTAACCAGCTGCAGCCTTATTATATTTTCATTACTTATCATAACATTCCCCTTGTTTTATAATGAAGGTCTGGTTACTCATTATGAGTATATGTTTTTACATTTTAACACATATTACTACAAAAAAAAACTCTTCTTTTTAAAAGAAGAGTTAAGAAAACTTAATTTTTTATCTTATTGTTACCAGTTCATCTCCTGTGCTGACAGTTGCTGATTTAGCAGTATGAATTTTTTCTACAACTCCATCTTTAGGTGAAACTATTTCATTTTCCATTTTCATAGCTTCGAGAATCAATAAAATTTCTCCGGCTTTTACACTTTTTCCTTCAGTTACCTTTATGTCCAGTATTGTTCCGGGCATTGGTGCTGATATTGTTTCACCATCTACCGGTACCGAAGGTGATACAGAAGCTGCCGCAGGTACAGGAGCTGGTGCTGCTTGTGGCTGAGGAGCCGGTGCTGCATTAATTACAGGTGTTGCAGATGCTGCCTGAGGTGCCGGCTGATATGTAAAGCCTCCCTGCCCTGCTCCAACTTCTTCTACTTCAACTGCATATGTCTTTCCGTTTACTGTTACATTAAATTTTTTCATTTTATCCTCCATTATCTCATTAGCTTCATTCTTCCTTTTAATGCCCATAAAGAGTCTATTTCGGAAGTTCTCTTAATATTTCTTACGATAAATTCGCTTGTGCTTTTTCCTAACATACATGCAATTGCTGCTGTAATAGCAGCAACAGTTTCCTCTTCCTCATCCATTGATGCAACTACTGCAGCTATAACTGCTGTAATTTCTTCATTATCATTTTCAACTTGTAGTCCGGCTTGTTCTTTATTGATTAATTCTGTATCTTCATCTTTCTTCCTAAAAAAATTACCAAAAATACTCATTTAAATACCCCCTTACAGAGGAATATTGCCATGTTTTTTTTCAGGTCTTAAAACTCTCTTGCCTGTCAACATGTCAAATGAACTGATTATTCTCTTTCTTGTTTCAGCAGGTTCAATAACAGCGTCCACATATCCTCTTGAAGCAGCTGTATAAGGATTTGCTACAGTATTTCTGTATTCTTCTATCTTTTCCTTGCGTTTTGCATTTTTATCTTCAGCTTCTGATATTTCTTTTTTAAATATGATATTTGCTGCTCCGTCAGGACCCATTACCGCTATTTCAGCTGTAGGCCACGCCAGAACCACATCAGCTCCCAGCTCTTTATTGCACATTGCTATATAAGAACCACCGTATGCCTTTCTTGTAATTACTGTAACTTTAGGAACTGTCGCTTCTGAATACGCATACAGCATTTTAGCTCCATGCCTTATTATTCCGCCATATTCCTGATGAGTTCCTGGCAGGAATCCAGGCACATCCATTAATGTCAAAAGAGGTATGTTATAAGCATCACAGGTTCTGATAAATCTTGCTGCCTTGTCGGATGCATTGATATCCATACATCCTGCAAGAAACTTTGGCTGACTGGCAATTACTCCAACGCTTCTTCCATTGATTCTCATGAAACCGGTAACTATATTCATTGCATATAACGGCTGATATTCAAGAAATTCCTTGTTATCAGACAACGAATAAATAACATCCTTCATGTCATAAGCTTTATTTGGGTTATCAGGTATTATGTCATTCAATGCTGCATCTATTCTGTTTAAATCATCATTAAGTTCTTGTACAGGTGCAGTTTCCATATTATTTTGCGGTAAAAAGCTCAGCAGTTTTCTTATATGCCTGAAGCATTCTTCTTCTGAATCGTCTACAAAATGAGCAACACCGCTTATAGAGTTATGGGTCATAGCTCCGCCCAATTTTTCGCCGGATACCACTTCTCCGGTAACTGCCTTAATAACTTCAGGTCCGGTAATAAACATCTTGCTTATATTTTGAACCATAAATATAAAATCTGTCAATGCAGGTGAATATACGGCTCCTCCCGCACATGGTCCCAATATAACTGATATTTGCGGAATAACTCCGGATGCAATGGTATTATTGAAAAATATTTTACCATAACCGGACAAGGCATCTACGCCTTCCTGAATTCTGGCTCCGCCTGAATCGTTAATTCCAATTATCGGTGCTCCGACCCTCAATGCCATTTCCTGCGCTTTAACTATTTTTGCAGCATGCATTTCTCCCAATGATCCGCCGATAACTGTAAAATCCTGTGCATATATGTATACTAATCTTCCATCCATTGTTCCATATCCGGCTACAACACCTTCCCCGGGTGCTGTCTTTTTTTCCATTCCAAAGTTAACACATCTGTGTTCAACAAAGGCATCTATTTCTACAAAGCTATTATTGTCAAGCAGCTTCAATATTCTTTCTCTTGCAGTGAGTTTACCGTTTTCATGCTGCTTGTCTATTGCCTTTTGCCCGCCGCCCAGCATTACTTTTTCAGTTTTTTCTCTGAGCTCTGTTAATTTTTCGTTTGGCAATTTCAATCCTCCTATACATTACATTATAATAACCATCATATATAAAATAATAAATTTCAACAATAAAGTCAATCTTTTATTATTTTGACATTCAAAGTATATTATATTATGAAATATTTGTCAATGAAATTATAGTTTATTCATCAATCTATTAATATTATTTACATAAAATCAAATTTAAACAATATGCATATATTGATAACAAAGTAATTTTATTAGAAAGGTGTGTTCTCATGACTATTAATAATCAATATAAAAACACAAGACCTTACTGGGCACATAATATGATGATAAAAAAATTAGAGGTACAACCTGAAGCTCCTCAACAAGAACTTCAGCCTTCAGCAGAGGAAGTAGGTTACATAAATGTGGGAGTTTACACTGCATCAGGAGCACTGCCGGTGCAAGATGCCGTTGTCACTGTATATCACACCTATGATGACAATGAAGAGCATGTGTTATACAACCTGGTTACAGATGAAAGCGGGATAGTACCGAGAATAGAAGTGCCTATAGTGTATCGTGGGGTTGGCGAACAAGCTGAATATAATTATTCTACATATAATTTAAGAATTCAGGCAATAGGATATTATACTGCAAATATATTAGATTTGCAGGTATACCCTAATATTGCAACTAATTTTAGAATAAATTTAATCCCTGTTTCACAAGGTGAACCATATGGTGGTTCTGGTCAAACAATAGTTATTCCGCAAAGACCAGATAATACCTCATTACAGTAGGTGCTGTTATGAGCTATCAATTACATGTACCAGGAATTACACAAACACCTGACCTTGAAGAAACCTATCCAGGCTCACCGCTAAAGCTGGGTGACAGCGGCCTGGCAGTTCTTAATATGAAAAATGCTTTAAATGCAATATCTGTAAACTTCCCTGCAATTCCCAAAATACATCCTGTAAACTCGGAGTTTGATGAATCCATGGAGGCTGCCGTAAAAAAATTCCAGAGTATTTTTAACCTTTCAGAGACCGGTATTATTGATAAAGCCACATGGTATGAAATAAGAAATGTTTTCTCATCAGTGAGAAAGCTTGCTACAACAACAGCGGAAGCATTAGTGCCCGGTGAAGTTCCGGCTGATTTGGTTGAAGAAATCGAAGATCTTGAGGTAGTACCAAGAGTTCAGCTTGTTCAATATTTCTTGAATGTTTTATCAGCATATCACGACTCAATTCCCGCCGTAGATATTAACGGGATGCTCAATACTCAAACCATTAACTCAATAATGGAATTTCAAAAAACATTTAATCTGCCTGTTAACGGGCTTATAGATGAGGAAACATGGGTTGCTATGAGCAACAGCATTCAGGGGATACTGCAAACACTTCCTCCATCTGCTATTGCCCTTCCTGCACTATTGTATCCGAATATAGAATACCAGGAGGGCTCTGAAGGTCCTAATGTCTTTATCATGCAGGAGTACCTGCAGTTTATTTCCACGATTATGCCTGATATGCCCGTTGTAACCCCCACCGGTATATTTGGACCTGAAACAACAGAAGCAGTTATTGCATTTCAGAATTCCTATGGTCTTGTGCCAGATGGGATAATCGGTATAAATACATGGAATAAAATAGTGGAAATTTACAGGCAGTTTAGATTTTCAAATTTAAGTAATGTCAGTCAACATTCAGATTATGATATTATGAGAGGTTAATTATGAGTATACCAGAAGCAAACATATATATACCGGCTGCTATGCTGCCACATGTAATAGTTCCGTTTCCCACAGAAATAACTGTACATCTGGGAGCGCCTGATGACGAAAGTGCATTAAATGTTACAGTTCCTTTTATAGATTATGTTAAAAATGTTGCATCAAGCGAATTATACCCAACCTGGCCTGAAGAAGCGCTGGTGGCAAATATTCACGCCATTGCATCTATCGCCATGAACAGGGTTTTCACCGAATGGTACCGAGGGCAAGGATATAATTTTGATATAACAAATTCTACACAGTATGACCAGGCCTATGTGCATGAAAGAGGTATATTCAGTAATATATCCGATATAACTAATGAAATATTTGATCAATATATTGTTAAAACCGGTCACATAGAGCCTCTGTATGCTGCTTTTTGCGACGGGAGAGCAGTTCAATGCAGCGGAATGAATCAATGGGGTTCCGTAGAACTGGCAAATCAAGGGTATTCTTCTATTGATATACTAAAATATTATTATGGAGACGATATTACAATTATAAAAAACTCGTTTCCTGTAGTAATAACCCCCACATATCCGGGTACCCCTCTTGAGGTTGGTGAATCGGGAATAAGTGTCTTTAGAATGCAGCATTCATTAAACAGGATCTCTGATGATTTTCCCGGTATTCCTAAAATTAATATTACAGGGTATTTTGATGAACAAACCGAAAATGCAGTAAGGGTATTCCAGGAAGTGTTTAATTTGCCGGTCACAGGAATTGTAGACGAAAAAACATGGAATTTAATAAGAAGAATATATAATAGTGTAACCAATCTTAACGAATTAGTATCAGAAGGACTGATTGCAAAAGATTTGATAGAACTTTATTCAAATGTTTTATTAGAAGAAGGAAATCGTCCTGTAATTGACATGCTTCAATTTTTTCTGAATGTTCTTTCTGCATATTATCCAACCGTCCCTGCAGTAACTATAGATGGCTACTTTGGTCCTGAAACTACTGCTTCCGTGATTGAGTTTCAAAAGGCTATGGGTCTTCTTCCGTCAGGCATAGTTGATCAAGCGACCTGGAATGTAATGTACAGAACCGTTTATAATATATTGATAGGTTTGACTCCTGAACAAATATTTATTCCGATTATAAGATTCATGGGCGTAGAATACAGAGAAGGAATGGGAACCGAATATCCGGGAGTTTTCATATTGGAATTAATGCTCAGCTATTTGTCTTCCAGACTGCCTGAGATACCACCTGTTGCACCTGAAGGAGCATTTGATTCAGCAACAACGGCAGCTGTTATAGCATTTCAAAATCTATATAATCTGGAACCTACCGGAATTGTTGATGAAGCAACGTGGAATTCTATAGTAAATGCATACCATAATTTGAGGTTTAATGTAGGAAATGAAACAAGTGCTTAATAATTTTACGTGTAACTATTGACAAATAAGTTTGATTTGTTAAAATATTAATTGTGGATTAGCACTCGTTTACGAAGAGTGCTAACAGATAACTAAAGTATAACAAAAGATAAATAGAAGGAAGGAAAGAATTATGGCTAAAAAACAATTTAAATCTGAATCCAAAAGACTTTTGGACTTAATGATTAATTCTATTTACACACACAAAGAAATTTTTATAAGAGAGCTTATTTCAAATGCCAGCGATGCAATTGATAAAAGCTACTATAAATCATTGACAGATCAAGGTATTGAATTTAACAAAGAAGATTTTTACATAAGAATTTCCGTTGATGAAAACGAAAGAGTTCTGAAGATCTCCGATACGGGTATAGGAATGACCAAAGAAGAGCTGGATTCAAATTTGGGAACTATTGCAAGAAGCGGCTCTTTAGACTTTAAGTCAAACAACGAGGCAAAAGATGGTGTAGAAATAATAGGTCAATTTGGTGTTGGCTTCTATTCTGCATTCATGGTTGCTGAAAAAGTAACTGTAATAAGCAGAGCACTGGGCTATGATGAAGCTTACAAGTGGGAATCCACAGGAGCTGATGGCTATACAATCAATCCTTGCGAAAAGGATACAATAGGCACAGATATCATCATTCAGGTTAAGAAAAATTCAGATGATGAAGACTATGATGAATTCCTTGATTCCTACAATATTAAGAATCTGGTTAAGAAATATTCTAATTTCATCAAGTATCCAATAAAGATGATGATGAAGAAAAGAAAGAAAAAAGAAGGAACCGAAAACGAATATGAAGACTACTTCGAAGATGAAATTTTAAACAGCATGGTTCCGATATGGCGTAAAAACAAAAGCGAGCTGGAGCCTTCAGATTATGAGAACTTTTATATGGAAAAACACTTTGGATTTGATAAACCGCTGAAATATACTCATGTAAGTGTTGAAGGCATAACAAGCTACAATGCAATACTTTATATTCCGTCAAGAACTCCTTTTGACTTTTATACAAAGGATTTTGAAAAAGGCTTGGAGCTTTATTCAAACGGCGTATTGATAATGAACAAATGCCCTGATTTGCTGCCTGATTATTTTGGATTTGTACAAGGCTTGGTTGATTCTGCCGATTTATCTCTCAATATATCCAGAGAAACTCTGCAGCATGACAGGCAGCTTCAATTTATTGCAAAGAAGATAAAGGAAAAAATAAAAAGCGAGCTTTTATCAATGCAGAAGGATGAAAGAGAAACCTATGAAGCTTTCTTTAATAATTTCGGAAGAACATTAAAGTTTGGAATGTACAGCGAGTGGGGAGCTAATAAGGAAATACTGCAGGACTTGGTAATGTTTTATTCCTCTACAGAGAAAAAGCTTGTTACTCTTGATGAATATGTTTCACGTATGAAGGAAGACCAAAAATATATTTACTATGCAACCGGTGAAAACACAAATAATATTTCCAAGCTTCCTCAGGCAGAGCTTGTTGCTGATAAGGGCTTTGAAATTTTGTACTTTACAGATGAAATTGATGAATTTGCTATAAAAGTTCTGCTGAATTACAAGGAAAAAGAATTCAAAAATGTTTCAAGTGCAGATTTGGATATAAACGCAGATAATGAAGAAAACAAGCAAGAAACAGAAGAAAATAATGATATATTCAGCTTCATGAAGGATAGCCTGAACGGAAAGGTTAAAGAGGTACGTGCATCTAAAAGATTAAAAACACACCCTGTTTGCCTTGCATCGGAAGGAGAACTGTCTATAGAAATGGAAAAGGTACTAAAATCAATGCCGGAAAATATGGCAGGAGATGTCCATGCTGAAAAAATTCTGGAAATAAACACTTCACATCAAATGTTTGGTAAAATAAAAAATGCATACGCAAATGATAAGGAAATATTAAAGAAACTGTCCGGTGTTCTATATAATCAGGCACTGCTGATTGAAGGATTGCAAATAGAAGACCCTGTGCAGTATGCAAATGATGTATATGAATTAATCAATTATTAAAAAAGATTCTGCAGGCTTCCCTCAGGATGACATAGAAAGTTCTTGTCATCCTGAGAGTAAGCTGGAATCTCTTTTTTTATTTAACTTATTGTTCAAAATATTCTTCCAATGTCAGCCCCGATTCATATACTTCTGTTGCAAGTTCCACTCCCAGGTATCTTATGTGCCATGGTTCGTACATGTACCCGGTAATATCTTCTTTTCCCTTGGGATACCGTATGATAAATCCAAACCTGTGAGCATTTTCTGATACCCACTTACCTTCCTCGGTTTGTCCGAAGGTATCATCTAGTTGAAAATTCATTGCTTCACACGTAATGTCCATTGAAAGTCCTGTCTGATGCTCGCTTTGCCCAGGCTTGGCACTAAAGGTGTCAGCTGCAGTCTGTCCATGATTTTTTACATAGGAACTGTACAATGAAACTTGAGTATTGTAAGATCTGTAGCCTGAACGGGCATATAAATCGTATCCTGCTTCTTCCTCAGCTGCTTTAAACAGCTCAATTAATGCTTCATATGCCGGCTTTCTG
The DNA here is from genome assembly GCA_023453025.1 of Bacillota bacterium. Classification (GTDB taxonomy): domain Bacteria; phylum Bacillota; class Clostridia; order Tissierellales; family Sedimentibacteraceae; genus Sedimentibacter. Next base: position 159,504 of record JAEXUD010000062.1, on the reverse strand, counting down.
AGTTGATTGACCTCTGGGTTTGATAATACTGTAGGCACATCTGCCAATGTAATCAAATCCTCCGGCACATAAGTGTCAGGAAGATTATTTTTCCTGTTTACCAATACATCTATAGCTCCTGGATTTTCAACAATAATTATATCTTGTTCAGTGGGGTCTTCTGCTGAAGGCTCCTCTATCGGTTCTTGTGGTTCTTCTATTGGTTCATTCGGTTCATCACCAGGTTCTTCAGGTTCAGTCGCGGGTTCATCAGATGGTTTCTCCGGTTCTTCATTTACGGGCTCATCAATAGGAGTTGTATTGTCCTTTGACATTTTTTCAATAATCAATAACGCTCCAAATAAAAACACTAAAAGTATTGTTACTAATATTAATATTCTATGTAATTTAAGTTTCTTTTTCATTTTATCCTCTGTTTATTTATCGTAGTTAAATTTTTTTCCACATTATGATTGCATCTTCAATAGGCTTCATATAGTATCTCGGCCTTTTTCCAACCGATACAAAACCAAACTTTTCATATAAATTAATAGCCGGTAAATTTGATTGTCTTACTTCAAGAGTCATATATTTTATTTCGGAACATTTGCATATCTCAATCATCTTGTCTATAAGCAATGTTGCAATTCCTTTATTCCTGTATTCCGGCAATACTGCAACATTTGTTATATGACATTCATCAAGTATTCTCCACATACCCATATATCCCATTATCTTGCTTTTTTCTTCTGCGCATTGATAGTACGCCAACTCATTTTTCAGTTCCTGTTCAAAGGAAATTTTTGACCATGGCAGTGAAAAACAAGTTTTTTCGATTTCTGTAATCTGGTCCAAATCATCATTACGCATACCCCTGATTATTACCATAACCCCTCCTTGTTACTTCTTGTTACGCTCTGCCTGAGATAACCTCAAATATTGCGGTTTGAAATCCGAAGCATTAATCAATTCATTTTTTATCGCCATGTTATATCCTATTGAGGCTAATGTTGAAGCATTTAAATAATTAAACCTTGCTGCAGCAAAATTGGCTTTTCTATTCAATTTATCTTCTATAACATCTCTGTAATTTACCGAACCATCGCCGTTAAAAATGACCGATTCACTGGATTCATTCAATATTTCTATCAGTTCATCAATATTACATGCAAATTGTTTCTTAATTTTTGCCAGCCCGCTATTTTCCCATTTGTAAATACCTGTATATATTCTTCCTGCCTTTGCATCCATAATAGGCACAATCATATTATTTATATCAAATATGTTTCCGGCCAGCGACATTGTTGTAGGCACATTGGCTATCGGAATATTCACCGCATAAGCCAAGCTCTTGGCAATAGCAGCTCCGATTCTTAGTCCTGTATATGAGCCTGGTCCTTCAGATATGGCAATCACGTCTATATCCTGTATTTTTAGTTCCAATTCCTTCATTAACGCTTCGATTAACGGCATTAGTTTTTCCGAATGTGTCTTTTTATGGCTTAATGTGTATTCTCCCAGGATAATTCCATCGTCAGATACAGCACAGGAAGCTGTCACTGAAGCTGATTCAATCGCAAGTATTTTCATATTTTTTCAATTCCTCTGCTATCTTATCGTAAATCTTTCCCTTGCCGCCAATTAACATGACACGGCTGGTATCGTCAAGTCTTTGTATCTCAATATTGATTCTTTCATCAGGAAGTATTCCTTTAATTTTATTAGACCATTCAATAATTGTTACGCCCTCAGAATAAATATATTCATCATATCCCAAATCATACATGTCATCTTCCGAGTCAATTCTGTATACATCCATGTGATAAAAGGGAAATCGACCTTCATATTCCTTTATGATGTTAAATGTAGGACTTGTAATGTATTCCTCTACACCGAACTCATGTGCAATGAACTGGGTTAATGCTGTCTTCCCCACTCCTAAATTTCCGTCCAGACAAAGCACCGTTCCTTTTTCCAAATAGCTGCCTATGATTTTTCCTATGTTTTCTGTGTCCTTTAAATTATTTACTATTATTTTCATAATGTTTCCCTGATTTTAAAAATTAGTTTTGTATATACTCCTCCATTTTATGAGGAATTTCACTGCGAATCTCTGTTTGCCATCCGCCGACCTTATTTATTATACATTTGCAAATATAAAAAATCAAGGAATGTTTAAATTGCCTCCCTTGAAAAATAAATTAACATTACATTTTTATAAGGCATGATAGAGTATTTTCAATTTTATGCATTAAATTATTGTTACTATATTCTATTTGTATTATAATTAATGTAATTTTAATAATGAGGAGAGATACAGTGACTATGAAGTTAGGACTTATAGGATTAGGAAATATGGGCTCCATGATTTTGGAGCAGTTGCTGCAAATCGGTGCTTTGAAGGAAGAGGATTTATATATTGCAAACCGTTCTCGCAGCAAAGCTGACAGCTTTGCCGTGAAGTATCCTTCAATAAACGTTTGTAACAGTAATGCGGAAGTAGCTCAAGACTGTCAAAAAATTATTATTTGTGTGGAACCTATCAATGTGCCTGCAGTGCTTTTGGAAATTAAACCTTTTTTGGACAAAGACAGTTATTTGATGATTTCTACTGCAACAGTTGCTTATGTAGATTTATATAAAATCTTTAGAGGCAAAATTACTAAGTTTATGCCCACCCTGAATTCCTCTGTAAGAGGAGGAATAACATTAGTATGTCACAATGAACTTGTAACCGATACCGAGAAAACGTTCTTTGAAAATTTAATGTCAAATATCAGTGAAGTAAAAGCAATAAGTGAAGAGGATATGAATTTATGCCATAACCTTACAGGCAGCCTTCCTGCAATCATATCGGAAATAATGCTTGAATTTGTTCGTGCTGCCTCAAAGCACAGCATAAACATGACAAGTGAGGAAATCGAGCATATGACAATGGTATCATTGGCGGGAGCATCCAAACTTTTTATTGAAAAAAACATGAAATTTGAAGATACTATAAATAAAGTTTCCACAAAAGGAGGAATTACCTACGAAGGCATAAAAATATACGAAAAGGATCTTCCTGCAGTATTTGATAAAGCTTTTGACACAACTATCAGAAAGTATGATGATATAACAAAAAAGGTAAAATGTATAATTGATGATGTGCTTGCTTAAGCCACCTATGAATATCTGGAAAAATTACGCTGCTGTTCATCAAGTAAAAACCATTGAACAATATATTGAGACATGTTATAATATTATGATTTGTCCGGAGGACATACCTTAGAAATAATTGTCTTAATAAGTGCTAATTACATATTTTATGAATAATATGAATATATAACAAGGAAATTCAAGGAGAACAACATGCAAAAATTTAATCATATATATTTTATCGGTATCGGCGGAATAAGCATGAGCGCATTAGCGGAAATTATGATTGATGAAGGAGTAAAAGTGACAGGCTCTGACAGAAGCTCATCCCACATAATTAAAAAGCTGGAATCACTGGGCGCTAAAATTTACATAAATCACGAGAGAAAGAACATAACTGAAGATATTGATTTAGTTGTATATACCTCTGCCATTTCAAATGACAACCCGGAGCTTTTAAGAGCACAGGAATTAAATTTGAATATAATGGACAGGGCTGAATTTTTGGGACTGATAATGAAAAATTACAAAAATTCAATTTGTGTTTCCGGCACCCACGGAAAAACCACAACAACGGGAATGGTTTCTTCTATATTGATAGAAACAGATATGAAGCCCACAATTTTTTTGGGAGGCGAAATGGATTCATTGGGAGGCAACCTTCTTCGCGGTTCCTATGACATAATGCTTACAGAAGCATGTGAATATAAACGAAACTTTTTGAAGTTCAATCCCACAATGGAAATCATATTGAATATAGAAGAAGACCATCTGGATTATTATAAGGATTTAGCTGATATTGAAAGTGCATTTGTTGAATATGCAGATAAAATTCCTCAAACAGGACACTTGATAGTCAACGAAAAGCATAAAATGCTTTTCAAGAATACCAAATGTAACGTTGTAACATTCGGAGATGGCAACAACGCGGATTACTACCCAGAAAATATAATTTTAATGCCTGTTCCGTCCTATACTTTGATGAATAAGGGTCAAAGGGTTGAAGATATAAGCCTGAGGGTATTTGGGGAGCACAATATACTAAATTCCGTTGCCGCTGCCGCCGCCGCCTTAAGTTTGGGTGTTGATCCGGAAACCATTAAAAAAGGTTTGTCTGATTTTAAAGGAACACACAGAAGGTATGAGTACAAGGGAGATTATAACGGAGCTTCAATAATTGACGACTACGCACATCATCCGTCAGAAATGAAGGCAACGCTGAAGACTGCCAAATCCTATACGGTTGGAAAGGTTATAACAGTTTTTCAGCCTCATACATTTACAAGAACAAAAAAACTGCTGAATGAATTTGCGGAAGCACTGACCTATACAGATGAAGCAATATTAATAGATATTTATGCGGCACGAGAAATAAATACAGGTGAAATTCATTCAAAGGATATTTTAACAAAAATGAAAGAGCTTCACAACAAGGAAGGACACTACGCCGAATCCTTCCAGGCCGCTGCTGCTATAATCAAGTCATTGGCTCATGACGGTGATACAATAATCACCATGGGCGCAGGAAACGTCGATGAAATAGCTGAATTATTAAAATAAGGTTACAGGGGAATGGGGGGTGTTGTCACCTCGTTCCCCTGTCACCTAGTGGTCACGATTTGTTAGGTATTTTGCCAGTTCTGTTAAATTAACTGCCTTATCTCCGAACAAGCTCAGGCTTTCTATTGCTTCCTCTGTCAGCTTTACAACCTGTCTTTGAGCTTCTTCAATTGAAACAAACGACAGATATGTTACCTTGTTATTTGCTTCATCGCTTCCAATTGATTTGCCCAGCGTTTCTAATGTACTTGTAACATCCAGTATGTCATCTTCTATTTGAAAAGCAAGTCCTATCTTTTCAGCAAAGCTTTCTAAAGCTTCCAATTGTTTTTTATCAGCTCCTCCCAGCAATGCACCTGCTGTTACGCTGCTTTTTATGATTGCTCCTGTTTTTAAGGAATACATATATTTTAAATCTTCTATTGATGAAATTTTTTCATTGCCGAACATATCCACAACCTGACCGCCAATCATTCCATCTGGTCCTGATGATTTTGAAATTTCAGATAATGCTTTAACTGCACTTAACATATCCACCTTATTGTTTAATGCTGCTTTAAGACCTGATTCAAATGCTTTGTTCAGCAGCCCGTCACCGGCCAGAATAGCTGCTGCTTCTCCAAATTTTTTATGATTTGACAACCTGCCCCTTCTATAATCATCATTATCCATGGCAGGCAGATCATCGTGAATCAAGGAATATGTATGAATCATTTCCATGGCGCATGCAAACGGCATTACTGCATCTTCATCTTCCTCAAACAGTTCATAAGCACCCAGCAAAAGTATCGGCCTCAACCTTTTTCCTCCTGAAAGAAGGCTGTAATTCATTGCTTCATAAATTAATTTTTGAGGATTTTCATATTCTTCAACAGCATATCGCAAATATTCTTCAACTTTTTTTATCTTTTCGTTTATCCAGATTTTAAAATTCATTTAACCCCCCTGTAAAAAACTATTGTTCATTGAATACTTTTTTAGCTATTTCCACTGCATCCTTGGCATCTTTAGCATAGTAATCGGCTCCCATGCTTTTAGCATAGTCAGCTGTAAGAACAGCTCCACCAACTACAATTGTACAATTAGCATTATTATTGCGAAGTTCTTTAATAGTTTGTTCCATGCTTTTCATGGTGGTTGTCATCAATGCGCTTAACCCTACAATAATAGGTTCGTTATTATATTTCTTAGCTTCCGAAACTATATTGTCAACAGGAACGTCCCTGCCAAGGTCTATTATTTCATAGTTATAGTTTTCCAAAATTACCTTGACAATATTTTTTCCGATGTCATGAATATCTCCTTTTACAGTTGCGAGAATTATTTTACCTTTGCTTATTCCTGTATTCTCCTTTAATCTCAAACTTTCCTTCAGCACATCGAAGGATGCTTTTACCGTTTCTGCAGACTGAATAAGTTGAGGAAGAAATATGTTTCCTTTTTCGAAATCCTCACCAACCTTGTCTAATGCAGGTATCAAATATTCATTTACTATTTGAAGTTCAGTTTTTTCCTTTAATAATTCCTTAGTCATTTCAGCTGCATTTTCCTTAAGTCCCTTAATAACCAGCTCATTCAAATTGTATTTTGCTTTTAGTGCTTCTGTGTTTACAGCATCCTTTTTTATTTCGGTATTTTCGCTATACCTGCTTATATATTTTTTAGCACCTTTATCTTGATTGTAAAGAACATTGATTGCATAAATTGTGTCCATCATTGCTTCGTCATTAGGATTAATTATAGGCAAGTCAAGCCCTGCCGCTAATGCCACAGCTAGAAATGTTTCGTTTATAAGATTTCTGTTGGGCATTCCAAAGGAAATGTTAGATACTCCCAGAACCGTCTTGACACCTAGATTTTTCTTAATCAGTTCAAGCGTATTGATAGTTTCAACCACTTCCTTTTGCTGAGCCGAGCATGTCAATGTAAGTGAGTCAATATATACATCTTCCTTATTTATACCATATTCCTCAGCCTTTTTCACTATTTTTTCCGCAATTTTGAATCTGTCATATGCATTATCCGGAATTCCTTTTTCATCCAATGTGAGTCCCACGACAGCAGCACCATATTTTTTAACTATCGGAAGAATTTTTTCAAGCACCTTGTCTTCTCCATTGACAGAGTTTACAATTGCCTTGCCGTTATAGTATCTTAAGCCTGCTTCTATTACATCAGCTTCAGAAGAATCAATCTGAAGAGGTGCATCTGTTACTGATTGAAGTGCTTTTATTACCTTTACAATCATTTCGACTTGATTAATTTCTCTAAGTCCCACATTAACATCCAAAATGTCCGCACCGGCTTCAACCTGTGAAACACCTTGCTTTAAAATATATTCTATGTCATTGTTTTTTAATGCATCCTTTAATAGCTTCTTTCCTGTAGGATTTATTCTTTCTCCTATAACCTTTACTCCGTCAATTAAGACTGTATTAGTTGGTGTGCAAAGAGCAGTAAATTTAATTTTTTGTTTTTTTTGAGGAGGCATGTTATTTAATTTCTCTTTGATTTCCTTGATATAATCCGGCGTTGTACCGCAGCATCCTCCAACCTGGCTAACTCCGAGAGCAATAAACTTTAAAACCTCATCTGCGAATTCGTCAGGACCCACCTCATAGCACATCTCTCCATCTTTCAAAACAGGAAGACCCGCATTTGCCTGAACCAGCACCGGTATATTTGTCCATTGCAAGAGCTCCTTCACAATAGGATTTATTTCTTTTGGTCCGAGAGAACAATTTATTCCTAACGCATCAACCCCAAGCCCTTCCAATGTTAAAGCCATACTGCTCGGAAGGCATCCTGTAAATGTTCTGTGATCTTTTTCAAAAGACATGGTAGCAATAACAGGAAGATTTGAATTCTCCTTTGCTGCAATCACCGCCGCTTTTGTTTCATATAAATCAGTCATTGTTTCAATAAGTATCAAGTCTGCTCCCGATTTCACACCTTGGATTACCTGTTTTTTGAATATTTCATAAGCTCTGTCAAAGGACAGCTTTCCCATTGGTTCTATAAGCTGTCCAATAGGGCCTATATCAAGAGCGACATAGACATTATCATCTATAATTGCTTCACGTGCACACTTAACAGCTGCGTCTATTACCTCTTCAACTGTATACCCGGTTTTTTCAAGCTTTAATTCATTGGCACCAAATGTATTAGTTGTAATGACAACTGCTCCTGCCTTTATGTATTCTCTATGTATCTTTATTATCGTTTCCTTGGAGGTAATATTGAGAGCTTCCGGCACCTGACCCAGTTTAAGTCCGTTTTTCTGAAGCTGTGTTCCCATTGCTCCATCAAATATTATAATATTTTCTTTCATATATTCTTTAAAATTCATAATAGCCTCTATATTTCATTAAATTTTAAAAATACTCATTAATCCCGGTTTACAGAATGGATTATGGATATAAGATTGTTATGTGTTTTTCTTGCCACATATGGATTGTTCATTGTATAAAGGTGCACACCTGCCACCTTGCTTGATATCAAATCAATTATCTGCTCTGTGGCATATGCTATTCCCGCATCAGCCATGGCATCCTTGTCATTTTCAAACTTATTCATTATTTTTATGTACTTATCAGGTATTTTAGTACCGCTGAGCTCAATAATTCGCTCTATTTGCTTTTTGTTAGTCAGAGGCATTATACCGGCCTGTATGGGAACTTTTATATTATGCTTTTCGACCAAATTCATGAATTCATAAAAAGCATTATTATCATAGAAAAGCTGTGTGGTCAGATGTGTAACCCCTGAATTGATTTTTTCCTTCAAATTGATTACATCCTCTTCTACATTTTTGCTGTCATAATGTCCCTCAGGATAGCATGTTCCTCCCAGGTCAAAATATTCATTTTTCATTATAAATTCAGCTAGATCCGATGAATGCTGAAAATCTCCCTTTACTTCTTCTTCCAAAGGTATGTCTCCTCTTAAGGCAAGAATGTTATCAATTCCTTCGTCTTTAAGCTCCTTAAGTATTTGTATGATTTCATGCTTTGTGGAACGTATGCATGTAAGATGAGCCAATGATTCAATTCCATATTTATTCTTTACCAACGATGATATTTCCCTTGTTTTGTTCTGATTGCTTCCTCCGCCGGCTCCGTATGTTACGCTTATGTAATCAGGTCTTAAGTCACTTAATGCTTCCAATGTTTTATAAACAGTATCTATTGAAGATGTGGCTTTTGGCGGAAATATTTCAAAAGAAAACACAAATCTTTTTTTATTAAACAAATCCTTTATATACATAATTATGCTCCTTAATTTTCTGACAATTATAACATACATTATCAAGTTCTGTAAACTTACATTTATAAATAAACTTAATTTTTATATTTATATACAGCTACTCCTCCCCCATCTGAGTTTGAAAAGATAACCCCCGCTTATAGAAGTGAGGGTTATAATAGCTTAATATGTTTGAATAAAACAAAAATCGGGATATGCATCCCGATTCTTTTTAGCTGCTAATTATAATCTAGTTACGTTAGCTGCCTGGTCTCCTCTGTTACCTTGAGTTACGTCAAACTGTACTTTTTGACCTTCCTCTAATGTTTTGAATCCATCTCCTTGAATAGCTGAGAAATGTACGAATACATCATTTCCATCTTCCTTAGTAATAAATCCAAATCCTTTTTCTGAGTTAAACCATTTAACTGTACCCTTAACCATGAGTACCTCCTAAAATAATATAATTTATATACATTGTAGATAAAAAAATTCACATATTTTTACATATTATATATACAGCCACATATAATATCTAAAAACATGTGAAATCTATAAATACTCTGTAATACTATTAAAGAATACCATAGTAGTTTGTATTTGTCAACATATTTTCTAAAAATTACTTGATTAAAAACTCGGCATTACTATAATGTAATGTCGAATTTTGTTTTTGTATTTAATTCAAATGACCCGCCGTACAGAATGGCATTTCCATGTCATCCTGTATGAGGTCAGGGCATTTAATGTTCTTCCCACTTTGTTTCATATTTGCAATATTCGTCTGCTAATACTTCTTCTGTATAATCTAATATGATATTTCTGACAATTGAATCCATGGTTCCCATATCGTCATTTTCACCAAGCTGTGATTCTTCAAGCATATCGTTAAAAAGGCTGTATGCTCTGTTATAAGAAATATTCATTTTAGTAAGCTCATTAAGCATTTCCGGGCTTATGGCATTTGCAAAATCCTCGAGGCTCATTTTTCGAGCATCCTTTTTAATCATTAACTCACCCTCTGTTTCTTTTCTTTTCTCTCAATATATTCATCATAAGTCATTGCTCTGTCAATCATTCCATCTTCTGTAAGTTCTATTATCCTATTTGCAATAGTTTGAATAAACTGATGGTCATGAGATGAAAACAAAACTATCTCCTTAAAATCAATCAGGCCATTATTTAAAGCTGTAATAGATTCAAGATCCAGGTGGTTTGTAGGCTGATCAAGAACCAGCACATTTGAGCCTGAAAGCATCATTCTTGAAAGCATACATCTCACTTTCTCTCCGCCTGACAGTACATTTGCCGGTTTCAAAGCATCGTCACCTGAGAATAGCATACGACCTAAAAAGCCTCTTAAAAAGCTTTCGGATTGATCCTCCGAAAATTGTCTCATCCAATCAACCAAATTTAAGCTGACTCCTTCAAAAAATTCGGAGTTATCTTTAGGAAAATATGATTTTGTAATTGTTTGTCCCCATTTGATAGTACCCTTATCAGGCTCCATTTCACCAACTAAAATTTTAAATAAAGTAGTCTGTGCAAGTTCATTTTCCCCAATAAAAGCAATTTTATCATCTCTGTTAATTCTGAAGGATATATCTTTTAGCACCTCTGCTCCGTCTATTGTCTTTGATAATCCTTCGACTGTCAGTATTTCGTTTCCTACTTCCCTGTCAGGAGTAAATTTAACAAACGGATATCTTCTTGAAGACGCAGGCATTTCTTCAATCTCCAATTTTTCAAGAAGCTTTCTTCTTGATGTCGCTTGTTTTGATTTTGATTTATTTGCAGAGAATCTTTGGATAAAGTTCTGCAAATCCTTTATTTTATCTTCTCTTTTTCTGTTCTGGTCCCTCATAAGTGACTGCATAAGTTGGCTTGATTCATACCAGAAATCATAATTCCCAACATACATTTTAATTTTTTTGTAGTCGATATCAACAATATGAGTACACACTGTATTTAAGAAGTGTCTGTCATGAGATACTACTATTACAAGGCCTTCAAAATCCAGCAAGAAGTCTTCAAGCCAGTTTATGGAATCTATATCAAGGTTGTTTGTAGGCTCATCAAGTAATATAATTCCAGGTCGGCCGAACAATGCCTGGGCAAGCATAACCTTAACCTTGTCACCGCCGTTTAATTCCCTCATATAAGAATAATGAAGCTCTGTTCCCACACCAAGCCCCTGAAGCACCTGTGCAACCTCTGTTTCTGCTTCCCAGCCGTTCATTTCCGCAAACTCACCTTCTAGTTCAGAAGCCTTGACTCCATCTTCATCAGTGAAATCTTCTTTTGCATAAAGGGCGTCTTTTTCCTTCATAATTTCATAAAGTCTTTTGTTGCCCATAATAACTGTTTCCATAACAGAAAAATCATCATACATGAAATGGTCCTGCTTTAATACAGACATTCTCACATTGTTGGGTATTGCTATTTCTCCTGTAGTATAGTCAATTTCACCTGACAATATCTTTAGGAAAGTAGATTTTCCTGCTCCATTTGCACCTATAACACCATAACAGTTACCGGGAACAAATTTCAAGTTTACATCATTAAAAAGTTTGCTCCCGCCAAATTGGAGACTTAGGTTTGTTACTGTAATCATCTAATCATCCTTACTATATTATAATTTTATTATACTCAAATTAAACCTTTAAAAGAATACCATATAAAAATAAATAATGCAAGAAAAAAAGAAACCCATTCTGGGGACGGATCTTACAATGAGCTTTTTGTTCACTGGAAGACTCGTCCCCAGAATGAGGTCCGCCCCTGGAATGGGTTATTGTCTTTTGTTCAGGAAGGTTGGTATTTGGAAGTCAAATGGATTTTCTGTCTTTGTCTGTGATTTGTCATCCTTTGATTTTTTACCTTCATCCTTAGGGTTTTTTAGAGCTTCTTTTTCTGCAGATTCACCAAACCCTGTTGCTATGACTGTAATCTTGATTTGATCTCCGATCGATTCATCTATATTAGCACCAAAAATAATATTAGCCTCCGGATCTGCTGCTTCTTCTATAAGTTTAGCTGCCTCGTTAACCTCATGAATACCCATGTTTGTTCCGCCTGTGATATTTAAAAGCACTCCTCTTGCACCGTTTATTGATGTTTCTAAAAGAGGACTTTGTATTGCCTGCTTAACCGCATTCAATGCTCTGTTTTCTCCTGTAGCCTGTCCTATTCCCATGTGAGCCAGTCCCTGTCCGGACATAATGGTTTCTACGTCGGCAAAGTCTAAATTCATGATTGCAGGTATTGCTATTAAGTCTGATATGCCCTGGATCCCTTGTCTCAGGACGTCATCTGCAAGTGAAAACGCTTCAAGCATAGTTGTTTTCTTATCTGAAATTTCCAACAGTTTATCATTTGGTATAACTACTAATGTATCTATATTATTCTTTAATTTTTTAAGACCTGACTCAGCATTTTTCATTCTGTTTCTGCCTTCGAACATAAAAGGCTTTGTTACAACCGCAACGGTAAGTATACCAAGCTCTTTAGCAACTCCTGCAATATATGGAGCTGCACCTGTACCGGTTCCGCCTCCCATGCCTGCCGTGATGAACACCATATCAGCGCCTTCTACTAATTCTGCTATATCTTGCTTGTTTTCCTCAGCTGCCTTTTCTCCAATTTCAGGCTTGGAACCCGCACCTAATCCATTGGTTAATTTTTCACCTATCTGAAATTTAATTTCTGCTTTTGATGTATATAGTGCCTGCTTATCTGTGTTAACGCTAATAAAAGTAACGCCTCTAACACCTGCATCAATCATTCTGTTAACAGCATTATTTCCGCCTCCGCCAACACCAATAACTTTAATATTCGCAAGTCTTTCTGTTGGTTCCTCAAATTGAAACATATAATAACCCTCCTAAACAAGAGAAAATTTTTCATATTCGTAATAACTCAATTATAACATAATTATATTAATTTTCATACATATTTTTAAACAGTTTACTTGTTTTTCTGATATTTTTCAATCATATAGTTAATCATGGATTTTGAATTAATATATATATTATTTCCGAATGCAAAGACTGCAGCCAAATAAATCGGAAGTCCCAGCTGCTCTCCTACATAGCCCATAAGCAACCCAAAAACTAAATCAGTAATCAAATAAACAGTGCTTTTAACTAATGTCAGCTCACCTTTTAAATTTTCATTTAACATATTGAAAATTGAATTTAAAATCGCTAAAACGGCAAGTGATATGTACACAGCATAGCTTGGGCTGTATACTAAATTTAAATTCAAACCTGCCAAAATCCCTAGAATAACACCTGCAACTACATAAATCATATACTCCACCCCTTATCATTCTGCACTGACTGCATATTTAACCTCATATCCATCTCCGTAGTCATATCCGTAACGTTTATATTTCGGAATACTCATATTATAAACCATTCTGGACTCAACTGCCATTCCGTAGGTGTTTTTTAAAACATAAGCATAAGTTCCCTCTTCTGTTACTGAAGCATACAGGCTTTCCATGTCGCCTATAGCCCTGATGACAAACGGAGCAGGCACCGCTTCACCGTTTATCTGAAGCACAGGTCCCGCACAAACAACTTCTGATATGTTTATAATTCTCTTACCGTTCACATCAATTGCCTCTGCTCCAGCGCTTTTCAGATCATTTAACAGAACCGTAATGTCAACATCATGAATAATTCTCTCCATTATGTCAAGGCTGTCATCCTCAAACACACTGTCAGAAACACTCAAATATATCCCCGGACCCATGACATCCGTAAAGCCGTTATAAAATTTAAGCTCCTCAATTTGTAAGTTTATATTTTTTATATCGTCTGAAAATTTATTATTTTCATATCCATCTAAAAAATTCTTTTCTGTTTCCACTTCAGTTCTGAGGTTCTCTACTACATCCTTCATATCTTGTATATTTTTTTCATACTCATTTAAATTTTTTATAATATAAATGGTGTATTCATCTACGTTTGCCTCTGCTCCATTGACAATTAATGCTGAGGCCGTAAACACTAAAATAAAAATAATTATATTTATGGCATTGATTTTTATCTTAATCTCCTCCATTCATATCTTCTTCATCAATATTTATAGGGTTAGCATACTTGAACTCTCTTTCGCCATCAAATCCGTTTATGTAGACCTCAGGCAAGCTTTCTATTTCAATAATATAACCTCTTTCACTCATCTGAGTTACTATGCCTCCGACAAAATTCAAGGATGCCTTGATTGTTTTGTCATATCCTATTGCTTTAATTTCCAAAGGAAAAACCATGGCAACTCCGTTAACGTTTATATGTTCCAGCACAGGAACTATTTCAGTATAATTTGTATATCTTTGACCGTTAATTGAAATTGCTTCAACACCCGCATTGTTTAAATAACTGATTAAAGCCAAAATATACTGATGGCTGGATGCTAAGCTCACATATGAACCAGGCTCAGAATCAATAGTTATTATTGTTCCGGGTCCTTTCACATCATAATATCCGGACAATATTTTTTGTTTTTGAAGCTCTTCCATTAACCTGTTTATTTCATCTTCTTTGGCATTGTATGCTGCTTCATTTTCCTTTGCTTCTTTTCTTAACTCATCCAGCTCTTCCCTCATCTTGTTTTTTTCCAAGGTCAGCTTTGCAAGTTCATTATTTAGTTCTGTCGCTTTTTCTTGAGGGGTATCATTTCCTAAAACATCGTTTGTTGTTTGGATTTGGGTCATTAATATTATTCCTAAAACAACGCTTATTCCAAATAACATTCCCTTTTGCCACATCTTATTCATTCAATTCCTCCATTTTAAAGTCCTCGGTATATACAGGACTGTCCCCCTTGGTAAAATCAATCAAACCGTTAGTAACAGCAAGATTATTGTTCATTCTTTGGTTTAGTATTTTCATTGCAAATACAATTTGATATTTGATATCTTCATCAAGCTTTATCTTTATAAATGTTCCATATTCGGTTTCTAATAAAAAGCTGTTATTTGCAGATATATACTGACTTTTTACCGCATCACTTCCAAATTCACTGTTTATGTAGTCAATAGTATTAAAAACATAATGAATATCATCAATTCCCGCGAATTGTATATTATCTCCTACATTGTATAATACATCAGTAAAACTTTCAATAGTTAATAATTCGTTTTTTTCTTTACCTGTTCTGAGTACAATACCGTCACTATCAATAACTATATATTCTTGATTGTATAGTATCTGGTATTTTTCCATTCTTTCTGTTAATTCTATTAAAATTATATTAGGAAGTTCATAAATAACCCTTGCTTTCTCTATATATACTTCATCCTCAAGAATGCTTTTTACTTCGTCCCTGTCTATGCTGAAGATTTTATTTCCTGTTTCTATTTGAGATTTACCTAGAATATAGTCCTTATTATAAGTTGAATTTCCTGTAATTTGAATTTCAGCTAAATTAAAATAATCAGTTTTAAAGTATACATGGTAAAGACAAAAAATAATAATAACAGCAGCCGTTATAAAAGCTGCTGTGCTCACAAATAGCTTTCTGAATTTCCTTTTCTTTTTCTTCTTTTGTTTTTTAGGTTCTTTTTTCTTTGGCATTGTATATTCCTTGTGTAGAGTAAGTTTATGAGCATCACCCGGAAGCGTGGAGACATTCATCTATCCCACAGAATCACCCGATTTTAGAGGTGTGTCCCCATTTCTTATGTTTCTTAGTTTTCAACTTCTGTAATAATCACGCCTAAATTATGCAATTTATTTACAAATCTTTCATATCCTCTATTTATATGATAGATATTGTTTATCTTGGTAGTGCCTTCTGCTCCCAATGCTGCTATAACCAGTGCTGCCCCACCTCTTAAATCTTTTGCTTCAACCTCGGCGCCATACAATCTTTCCACGCCTTCTATTACTGCGACTCTGCCTATAGTAGTTATATTGGAGCCCATTTTTTGAAGCTCAGGTACATGCTTGAATCTTGAATCAAAAACAGTTTCTTCAATGATAGTTATCCCGTCAGCAACTGCCATTGATGCCATGAATTGCGCCTGCATGTCGGTAGGGAATCCCGGATATGGCTGAGTTGTAACCTTTTCTATTGCTTTTAATCTCCCATTGTTAGCAATTACAATGGTTCCGTGAGTTTCTCTTATTTCGCATCCTGCATCCTCATATATTGAAGTTATTGACTTAAAATGAGATTTCTCAATGTTTCTTATGTAAATTTTGCTCTTCATCGATGCCGCTGCACTCAAATAAGTTCCTGCCTCAATACGGTCGGATATAATCTTATATTCTACAGTGTCTGTGTTTTCAAGTTTTTTTCCCTCAATTACTATAGAACCTGTCCCTGCACCATTAACAGAGTAGCCACAGGTATTCAAAAAATTCTGCAAGTCCACAATTTCAGGCTCTTTCGCCGGATTATGAATAACAGTCCTGCCAGGTATTCCAACTGCAAATAACATAACATTTTCTGTTGCTCCCACACTTGGATAGTCCAATAATATTTCGCAGCCCTCAGACTCCTTTACCGTTCCAACCAAAAGCCCACTTTTCTCGTGTATTTCTACTCCAAGCTTTCTTAATCCTTTTAGATGTAGATCAATGGGACGAAGCCCTATCTCGCATCCCCCAGGATATGCTATTTCAACGCTACCGGTTCTTTGCAATACAGCTCCCATTAAAATGATAGATGACCTTATTTTCCTTACAAGTTTTTCAGGAACTTGACAAGTATTAAGGCCTCTTGTATCTATTAATGCAACACCATTGTCATATTGGACCGCGCAGCCCATGATTCTTAATATCTCAAGCATATCTCTTACATCTTCAATATCCGGTATATTGTCAAGAAGATATTCTCTTCCGTGTATTACAGTACTAGCTAAAATAGGAAGAGCAGCATTTTTAGATCCGCCGATATCAACGATTCCTTCAAGACTGTTACTTCCTTGAATAATAAAACTTCCCATCTTTATCCCTCCGCAACAAGTATACATATGGTAATCATAATATATGTTATGCAAAGTTCAATTACTTGTTACTTTTGGTTTTTAAGTTGATGAGATTTACCATAGATTCATATATTTTATTCTCAACATTTAAATTTCCCATTCTCTTGGAATTAAGGGACATTGTTTTTAGTATGCTTTTGTTTTCTATGATTTCTTCTATTGCGTTAATAAGTGTCCTGCTTTCTAAGTCCTTTTCGATAATTACCTTTGCTGCACCTTCTTTTTCCAGTGCTCTTGCATTGTATTCCTGATGATTTTCAGCAGTGTAGGTTTTTGGAATAAGAATTGAAGGCACTCCAATAACGGTAATTTCCGCAATAGTTATTGCTCCTGCGCTTCCTATTACAATATCTGATGCTGATAGTGCAGTTGCTGCATCATACATATAATCAAGTATTTCTATGTTATCCTTAAGTAATATATTCTCTTTTTTTATGCTTTCCATAAAGCTGTTATATAGCTTTTTACCTGTTACGTGGATAATTTTTATGTTATCTTGTCCGTTATATTTTTTAATTGCGCCAATTATTGCTTCATTTAAACTTACTTGACCGCCGCTTCCGCCAAAGGAGTATATCAATATAACGTCAGGATGTAAATTTAATTTAGTTCTTGACTTTCTTCTGTCTGCTGTTAAAATATCCTTTCTCACAGGATTTCCAACCAATACAAGTTTTTTTCCTGCTTTCTCCGGGAAATATTTTTCAGCTTCAGTAAAGCTTATTCCTATAACATCTACTACCTTGGAAAGCATTTTGTTTGTTATTCCCGGAAATACATTTTGTTCAAGAATCATTGTAGGAATTTTTTTCAGGCTTGCGGCCAGAACCACAGGACCGCATACGTATCCTCCGGTTCCTACAACAATATCAGGCTTGAATTCCTTTATAATCTTACTTGCCTCTGCAACACCCTTCATTGATGCAAGCAAGGTTTTTATATTTTCCAAGCTGATTTTTCTTCTCAGGTATTTGGCTGTAACATACTTGAATTCAAAGCCCGCCTTCGGAACCAGTTCACTTTCAAGTCCATTTTTTGTCCCAACATACAATATTTTATTAGACGGATTTTCATTTTTAACTTTTTGTGCAATGGCCAATGCCGGATTAATATGTCCTCCGGTTCCTCCGCCTGTAATAAGTACTCTCATTTTATCATTCCTTTATTAAAGTTGTGCCGTGTCACCGGGCATGTCAATTTCTATATGTATTTGAATATTTTGATATATTTAATAAAATTCCCATGGAGCATAGTAAAAACATTAATGAGGATCCTCCTGCGCTGATGAATGGAAGAGCTCTTCCCGTCGGCGGCATAGAGGATGTTGCAACCGCCACATGTATTAAAAACTGTACCAATACAAGTGTTGTCATTCCCAGTGCAACCTGGCTTCCAAAGAAATCCTCCGTGTTCATGGATATTCTTAAACCTCTCCAAGCAAAGACTACAAATGCAAGTATAACAAACACGCAGCCAATAAATCCAAGCTCTTCACCAATTATCGAAAAAATAAAATCATTGTACGCTTCAGGAAGATAGAAAAATTTTTGCCTGCTCTTTCCAATTCCCATTCCGAATAAACCACCTGTACCGAGAGCAAATAGAGACTGAATTATTTGCCAGCCTTCGTCCTGCTTATATTTAAAGGGATCAAAAAATACTATAACTCTTGTTATTCTGTATGGCTGCATGGCAATCAATATAGCAATCCCTCCGACTGCAAGTGCAACTAATACTATAAGATGACTCATTTTAGCACCGGCACAAAAGAACATTACCATTAGTGTTCCACCTAATATTATAGCAGTACTTAAGTCATCCTGCATTGCAATTAAAAGGCAAAATAAGCCTATGAAAATCAAAGACGGGAAAAACCCCTTTGTAAGGGAGCTCATATTTTTTCTGTTCTTATTAAAATAGTCGGCCATGTATAAAACTCCGCCTATTTTTATTATTTCTGAGGGCTGGAGCGATATTCCGCCTATGTTAATCCATCTCTGGGCACCGTTGGAAGCAATGCCCAATATAACAGTCAGCATGGCGAAACCGATACATGCAATCAATATTGTTTTATTGAACTTTGCATATATTTTATATGGAATATTGGCAAAAAAAATCATTCCTACAAGCCCGATAACAGCTGCTATTACTTGCTTTTTAAGAAAATAAAAGGGATCTCCGTCAAATTTATAGTACCCGTCAGGATAACTGGAGCTATAAACCATCAAAAAACCGAAGAGTACCAATACTACAACTATAAAAACCAACACCCAGTCAACCGTTCTCCTACTGGCCTTCTTTACTGTTTCCTCCATAATAATTTACCCTCTCCTTAAAATCTCTTCCTCTAACCTCATAGTTAGGGTACATGCCCCAGCTGGCACATGCAGGAGACAAAACTACATTATCACCTTTTAAGCTTAGTTCAAAGCATTTTTTAACTGCTTCATCCATGCTTTTAACATGATATATATTTGTAAAGCCATATTTTCTGGCACATTTATCTATTTCATCGGCAGTTTCGCCAAGGAGCACCAGCGCCTTGACCTTATCATCAAATGCCTTTATGAAATCATCATATTGAGATTTCTTATCATAACCGCCTGCAATTAATACTATTGGCTTTTCAATTCCTTGAACTGCCTTTATAGAAGCATCGGGGTTTGTTCCTTTTGAATCATTATAAAATTTAACTCCGTTATATTCTCCGCAGAATTCCAAGCGGTGCTCAACGCCTTTAAAACTCCTCAATACGCGTGCAATTGTTTCTGTATCTATTTTAAGCGCCAGTGCGGCCCCCGCTGCTGCCATAGCATTTTCAAGATTGTGCTTTCCGGGAATAAAAATATCCTTTGTATTAATGATACATTTACTTTCATCATTATTCTTAAATATCATTTTTCCGTCTGCAACAAATATACCAGACTCAAGATTTCGTTCAGCACTGAAAAATATTTTTTTTGATTTTATATTATCCGAAAAGCTTCTGATGGCCTCATCTTCATAATTTAATACTGCATAATCATTTTCATCTTGATTTATTACATTTTTGAATTTTGCTTCTATGTAGTTTTCCAATGTGTGGTGATAATCCAAATGGTCAGGAGTAATATTGGTTATAATACTTATGTAAGGCTTATATTCATATGTTCCGGCAAGCTGAAAACTGCTGACCTCTGCAACAAGTATATCATTCCTATTTGAATTGATTGCGTCATAAAACATACCGTATCCAATATTACCTGTAACCTTGCAATTTCTTTTGCTTTCTTTTACAATTTCGCCAACCAAAGTGGTTGTTGTAGTCTTTCCGTTAGTACCTGTAATTGAAATAATTAATGCATCTGTAACCATGTATGCTGCTTCTATGTCGCTTATTACTTTGATATTATTATCCAGCAATGTTCTGATAATAGACTCTTCATATTTTATTCCGGGACTTTTAATTGCCAACTCAAGCTCATTTATTTTAATTTTTTCTATTTCATCTTTTCCAAAAAAATATTCAGCTTTAATATCTTTTAATTCCTTCAATTTTTCTGATGACTGTTTAAATTCGTCATAAACATATAAATTTGCTCCCAGTGTGCTTAATCCTTTGATGCACGCAATTCCTGAAACTCCAAGTCCTACTACAAGTATATTTTTATTTTTCATGCTGCCCTCTTTCTGAAAGTCCCATTAAATTCTATCCTCGCTGTTAAAGAGATAATGGTTATTTTCGTGCCTCGTTTATATATTATGTTGACTATATTGAATAAATTCCTATAAATGCTAATATTACAGTTACAATCCAAAATACACCCACAACTTTTTTTTCTCTCCAGCCGCACATTTCAAAATGATGATGAAGCGGCGCCATTTTAAATATTCTTTTCTTAGTTCTTTTATAATAAGCTACCTGTATTATTACAGACAGCGCTTCTGCAAAATAAATTCCGCCGATTATAGGTATCAATAAAATCGTATTTGAGATAACAGCAACTGCGGATACTGCTCCGCCCAGTGCCAGAGAACCTGTGTCTCCCATAAAAACTTTGGCAGGATTTGCATTGTGTTTTAAAAACCCCAGGCAAGCGCCTGTAACTGCAGCACCCATAATTGATATTCCTTCAAATACAGGGCTTATTTTCATCATACTGTTTGCAATCAAGCTGAAGGTTGCCATGACAATAAGTGTAACTCCCGTATTCAGCCCGTCCAGCCCATCTGTCAAGTTCACTGCATTTACCGTTCCCACAACCGCAAATAAAACAAATGGTATATATAAAACTCCAAGATCAATAAAGGCATTTATAAATGGAATAATCAGCTTTGTTTTGTACACGCTGTACCTTGAACCATACCAGGCCAGCAAAAATGCAAACATAAACTGACCAATTATTTTTTGATATGCACGAAGTCCTAAATTTCTCTTCAATACAACCTTTATATAATCATCTATAAATCCTATAAATCCAAAACCTAATGTAAAAAACAAGCAGACCCATATTTCCTGTGTATAATATCCGCTTGTAAAAATTGATATTATTACTGCAAGAACTATAATAACACCGCCCATTGTCGGAGTTCCGGACTTTTTGAAATGAGACCTAGGCCCCTCCTCTCGGATGCTTTGTCCTACTTTAAGTCGTCTCAACACCGGTATAACCACCGGTCCTAAAAACAGCGCTATGAGAAAAGATACAATTATTACTCTGATGATCTGTATGTTTATTTGCATTTTAAGCTCCTTGTTTAGCCTTTCCTCTTTTTCTTTCTACATCAATAATTGCATTTTTAGCAATTGAGCCTTCGTCATATGGTACCTTTTCAACTCCCATATCCTGATACGGCTCCGTGGATTTTCCCGCTAACAATATTACATCCTTGCTCCTGGAATTGTCAATAGCATAATATATGGCTTTATCTCTTTCTATGATTATTTCATATTTTCCGTTGTATTTTTCTACTCCCTCGGCTATTTCCCGACATATTTCATAGGGGTCCTCAAATCTTGGGTTATCTGATGTAAGTATACTTAAATCACAATATTTTCCTGCTATCTCTCCCATAGGACTGCGTCTTGCGGAATCTCTTTCGCCGCCCGCTCCAAACATTACGATTTTTCTGCCTTCAGCAAACTCGTTGATAGTATCCATAACCTTTTGTAAGCCATCCGGAGTATGCGCAAAATCTAAAATAATAGTACAGTCAAGATTGTTTTCAATCATTTCAAATCTCCCGGTAACACCCTTGATTTTTCCTAACGCTTCAATTATTGAATCTAAATCTGCTCCTGAAGCATAGGCTGCACCCAGAGCTCCCAATGAATTAAGCACGCTGAATTTACCCGGTGTGTTTACATGTGCTTTTTTTTCAGTACCCAGAACATTTAAGTCAAACGAGGTTCCTTTCATTGTTGTTATCAGATTAGAAGCCTTGATATCAGCCTCATTGTCAATTCCAATCGAAACGGCCTTTATATCTTCTTCTTTCAACTCTTTGTAAAGCCTGCTGCCATATGGATCATCCACATTTATGATATTGTTATTCTTAGTTAAATGAAAAAGCTTTTTCTTTGCCTGATAATAGTTTTCCATTGTTTTATGAAAATCAAGATGGTCGCGAGTCAAATTTGTAAAAATTCCTACATCAATATTTACGTTATCGACTCTGTTTAATTCAAGGGCATGTGAAGAAACTTCAATAAAGCAATGTTTTATATCTTTTTCAACCATCATTGCAAAATATTTCTGCAAATCCACTGCTTCAGGTGTTGTATTATCAACCTTGATTTTTTCACCGTCGGCAAGTACTCCAATTGTACCTATTATTCCTGATTTTTCCTTAATATAATCATAAATTCCCTTTAATAAATATGTAGTACTGGTTTTTCCGTTAGTACCTGTTACTCCTATAATATTCAGTTTTTCTGATGGTTTGTTGTATAAAGCATTTGCAGCCAAGGCCATGGATTCCCTCGGTTCTTTAACAACGATAAAATTGCCTGTACTTTTTAAGTCCTCGGGTATATTTTGACACATTACGGCTGATGCTCCATTTTTTAATGCATCAGGGATAAACTTGTGCCCATCGGTTGTGTAGCCTTTAATCGCAACAAAAACATCTCCGTATCTTACCTTCCTTGAATCATTGGTAATACCTTTTAATTCAATATTTTCATCACCCGAAAAATTTATGTAACTGATTTCTTTAAGAAGAGTTTTTATATCCATATTAATGCTCCCTTTATTAATTGTATGATATTATATGCAATTTTATCATATTTAAAATTCAAATTCAACGAAGTATAAATTGTTTAATTAGTATTTGTAGCCAGAATATTTGTAATATTTAAATTTTTAACAATTTTGTTAATATTTATAAAAAAGAGGCTGTTGCATTAGTGATTATTAACCTGTCATTCCGCGAGCGCCAGCCCGAAGAATCTCATATCTTCAACAGTACGAGATCCTTCGCTAACGCTCAGGATGACATTGGTATGCTTAATGCAACAGCTCCGACTTATGATTTTATTTATATTGCTCATTCCAAGGCGAAGCCATAAGAACTTTTCTAATTTAAAATCAATGTTACCATTGAATGCTTAACAACCTTTTCTCCTGCCTTGGGAAATTGTGATTTAACCTTTTTATCTGCTTCGACTTCAATGGTTACGTTACTTTCCAGGCCTGCCCTGATTAATTTGTCAGTTGCTTCTGCTATGGTGAGTCCTAACAAATCAGGTACTTCAACAATCTGAGCCTCAACATGACCAAGCTCTTCTTCTGTATAAATAGGCTCTACATCATAGTATTTCATTATATTTTCTAAGAGATCTGCCGCAACAGGTCCGGCAACAATGCTGCCGTAATATCCGATGCTTCTGTCCGGCTCATCAACCATTACCAAAACAACAGCTCTTGGATTATCAACAGGTGCCACTCCTATAAATGAAGAAATAAATTTCCCATCCACATATCTTCCGTCAATAACCTTTTGTGCAGTTCCTGACTTTCCGCCTATCCTGTAGCCCGGCCTATATGCCTGTTTTGTCCCTGCTTCTGCTGAATCCTTCATAATTGAAAGCATTATTTTAGATGTTTCTTCCGATATAACTCTTCTTCGTACCGTTGACTCAAAATTCTTTTCAACATTACCGTCTTCATCTATAAGCTGCTTGACAATTCTCGGCTCCATTAAATTGCCGCCGTTTGTTATGGCAGATACCGCAGTTAAAAGCTGTATAGGTGTAACCGCAACTCCCTGTCCAAAGGCCTGGGTAACCACATCAACATCCTTCATGTTAAGAGGTTCCTTCAATAAGCCCATAGCTTCACCGTTTAGCATGATTCCTGACTGTTCTTCTAATCCAAAGGATTTTAAATATTTATAAAAAGCATCCTTTCCTATATCAAGGCCAATTTGCGCCAATGCATCATTGCATGAATTTTGGATTGCTTCGGATAGTGTCTGACTACCGTGAGGGCGATAATACCTCCAGCATTTGATATTATTGCTTGTAATCTGCCTTACATATCCGTCGCAAAAATATGTTGATTCCAATGTGGCTGCATTTTCTTCAAGCGCAATTGAAGCTGTCAGCAGCTTGAAGGTGGAACCCGGTTCATATATATCATTTACTGCAGGGTTTCTCCACATATCAAACCATGCATTTTGCAATTCTTCATCCGGAAGTGATGACCATTCCTGCTCAACAACTTCATCAATCGGAATTTTGGGGTCATTTGGATCATAATCAGGCTTAGATGCCATTGCAAGTACATCACCATTGTTTGGGTCCATAACTACTATTGTTGCTCTTATTGCATTGTAATCCTTCAATACCTTTTGTGCAGCCGACTCGGCATAATGCTGTATAACCTCATCAATTGTCAGCACAACGCCTAATCCATCCTTTGGTTCATAATATTCATTATATCCAAAGGGAAGCTCTCGTCCATAGGCATCTGTGTTTACTACGGTTCTTCCCGGTATGCCTGTAAGGTATTCATTATATGTTGCTTCCACACCGTAAAGCCCATCCTGATCGATGTTTGTAAATCCGAGAACATAAGGTGCAAAGTTCCCATAAGGGTAAACACGTTTATTATCTTCTATTATATTAATTCCGCTTAATTCAGCTTCTCTTATTTTTTGAGCCTGTTCATCTGTAATCCATTTTTTCAAAACAACATAGGAATAATTAGATGTGATTTTTTTTAGAACTTCATCATAATCCATTTCTAATATTTCCGAAAGAATTTTTGCTGTTTCTTCCGGTGTTTTCATATTAACCGGAATTGATTCAGCCGATGTTGATTTACCGGAACCAAACATTGATTTATTCATTTTTTTCAGAAGTGATGTTATAAAGCTGCCATTTTCATCACCTTCTGGTTGGTTGTCTTCAACTGTCTGAACACCCTTTTTAACATCTGCCGGGAAACATGTCACTGTACTTGAATTTACACTTACCGCAAGCTTTTTACCCTTAGCGTCATAAATTGTTCCTCGTTTAGCACTTATGGTAATATCACGGGACCAATTTTCCATTGCTTGTTTTTTGTAATCCTCACCATTTATAATCTGGATAAAACCAAGTCTTACTACCAATGCTATTGTAGCTAAAAAAAAGCAAAGCAAAAAAACCAACATTCTTCTTTTATTCTGAAGGTTAGTAATGCTTTTAAAATGTCTTTTCATACGGCTCCCCCTTACTGAATGAAACTAACCACCTTGTCAATTATACCTACCAGTATATTATTTTTTTCTTCTGCAGCTTTAGTCTCATCTTCTGTAATTTCTGAGCTTCCATATGTAAAGTCAACAAATACTGTTTGTTTTCTTGTCGGATAATTCATTCCTAAATAAGTCTTAGCCATTTCTTCGATAGAATTTGTATTTTTAATGCTCTCCAAAGCGATATTGTAAGTGTCCATGTCATCATTAAGCTGTGCTATTTCTTGATTTATTGTATTAAGCTCCATTTGCTTGTCAGTAATTACAGCATAGTTATAAACTATTAAAATTCCAAGAGCAAATGTTATGGCAATCATTAATGTATTTTTAAAGCTTTCTATAACATTAATATTTTTCTTATTTCTTTTTATTCGCTTTTTCTTTGGAGAATATTCAACAGATTCTTGTCCATAATCTAAATCTAAGACTTCTTTTCTTAATGCTGACATTTTGCTACACCCTTTCCCCTATTCTTAGCTTCGCACTGTGTGCTCTGTGATTTTCTTCAAGCTCTTTTTCTGATGCTGTTATTGGTTTTTTCGTAATAATTTTTAATTTTCTCCTGTGGTCGCACATGCATTTTGGAAATTCAGGAGGGCATATGCAATCCTTATATAAATCTGCAAATGTGTTTTTTACAATTCTGTCCTCCAAGGAATGAAAGGTTATGACACAAATTCTTCCGCCCTTATTTAGTCTTTCTACGGAGCTTTTTATTGTGTTTTCAAGAATTTCAAGCTCTCTGTTAACTTCGATTCTGATTGCCTGAAAGGTTCTTTTAGCCGGGTGACCGCCTTCCTGCCTGGCCTGCTTAGGAATAGCCTTTTTAATGATGCTTACAAGCTGTCCGGTTGTTTCAATAAATTCCTGTTCTCTTTCCTGAACAATAAACTTGGCTATTCTTGCTCCCCATTTTTCTTCGCCGTATTCCCATAGTATTCTGGACAACTCATGCTCTTCATATCCGTTTACAATATGCCTTGCTGTAGTTGTCTGGCTTTTGTCCATTCGCATATCAAGAGGCATGTCATTATTGTAGCTGAAGCCTCTTTCGGGTATGTCCAGCTGGAATGATGAAACCCCCAAATCAAATAATATCCCATCTATCTTTTCTATATTTAAATCATTTAAAACTTCATCAATATTACTGAAATTATTTCTTACTGCAATAAAATTATTATAATTTTTTAATTTTTCAGTTGCTCTTCCTATGGCATAATCATCCTGGTCAATACCAATTACAGTTCCTTTAGTAACTCTTTTTAGTATTTCTTCGGTGTGACCTCCCCCGCCTAAAGTTGCATCAACATAAATTCTGTCTGCTTTAATATTTAATCCTTCTATAGATTCATCCATTAAAACCGAAGTATGCTTGTAATCCATGTGACTCCTCCTTATAAACCAATCCCCAAATCTGACATTTTCTCCGCAAGGCTGTCAAAATCAAATTCGTCATTGTTGGAGTAATCATTCCAACTATCTTTATTCCAAATTTCTATTCTGTCTATAACCCCTATTATAGCAGCCTCATTATTTAATTCACTGAAATCTCTTAATGTTGGCGGTATAAGTATTCTTCCCTGCTTATCAAAAGAACATTCACTAAATCCGGAAACAAATCTTCTTAAAAAAAATCTTTCTTGTTTGTTAAATGTGGATAAATTCTTGAGTTTACCGACAAATTCATTCCATGTTTCAATAGGATAAACGAATAAACATTTATCCAAACCTTTACCTATATAGAAAGTTTCCCCTAACTCATTTCTAAATTTTGAAGGTATGATGACCCTTCCCTTTTCATCAAATGAATGTATGTATTCACCAGTAAACATTTTCTACCACCTACTGGGCATATTATACCACAATGTGGGTAAAAAGCGCCACTATTATTTTAAAAAAAGCAAAAAAAATATTCCTACAAGTTTTACAAGAACAAATTTGTGATATTAACAGTATTTTTGCATTAAAAAAAGATTCCATATCTGCGATTCAGAATGACAGCTTGTCTTGTCATCCTAAATTGCAGATATAGAATCTCCTGTTTTAATGATGGATACCTTCTCGCAGTCTCCCTTCACCAATTTATTTGTTCGCCTTCGCTCTCATAAATTGGGAAGTCGTTGCAAAAGACCTACTGCTGTTTATCAGAAAAAATGCTCCTGAAAACAGGGTTAAGACCTCTTTTTTTTCAAATAAATCCAAAGAGCTGTTCCGGCTAATATTGAACCCAAGCTTACCAGTTGTGCTACTCTCATTCCTATGAACATCAGGCTGTCAGTTCTTAAGCCTTCAACAAAGAACCTTCCGGCAGAATATAATATAAAATAAAGTGCTAAAACCTGACCGTGTGTAGTTTTCTTATTTTTTCTGTACCATATCAGAAAAATAAAAATTATAAAATCTATAATCGATTCATATAAAAATGTAGGATGAACCTTTTGACCATTCACCACAATTCCCCACGGCAAATTTGTAGGACCTCCGTGAGCTTCCTGATTAATAAAATTACCCCAACGTCCAATTGACTGACCAAGAGCTACACTGGGTATTACAATATCCAAAAGCTGAAGGACATTGATTTTTCTTTTCTTGCAAAACAATATCCCAACTATAATTCCGGCTATCAATGCTCCATGAATTGCCAGTCCACCGTTTCGTATATTTATAATTTGAGATGGGTTCAGTCTGTAATAGTCCCATGTAAAAATTACATAGTATGCCCTTGCTCCAACAATTGCAGAAGGTATTGCTATCAGCAGAAAATCAAGAAGATTATCTTCCTTAAACCCTACTCTTTTGCATTCTTTAAGTGCAAACAAAACTCCCAACAAAACACCTAATGATATCAAGACACCATACCACATTATTTCAACTCCAAATACTTTAAATGCTACTGGATCCATAAAATCCTCCTAACCATTGTCATATAACATTAACAATTATACCTTTATATTATTTTCAAGTCAAATAAAAAAGAAGAGATTCTTCACCTTCGGTTCAGAATGACAGTGCGTGGTCACAGTGTCCTGCTTTACTGCACTTATCACCTTGAACGAGTGAAGAACCTCATAAATATTTACAGCCTTAATTTAGCTTCGAACTTGTTTTCAAGGTCCTGAAGAATTTTATTGTGAATATTCTCAACTTCCTTGTCCTTTAATGTTCTTTCCTTATTTCTGTAGGTTACTGAGAATGCAACACTTTTAAATCCTTCCTCTATGTGTTCTCCCTTGTATATATCAAATAGCTCTACACTTTCAATTAAATGCGGATTAACAGCTTCTATTACTTCAATCATTTCTCCTGCAAGTATCTCATCCTTGACAATTACTGCTATATCTCTGACCATTGCAGGATATTTCGGAAGAGCCTGGTGCTTCCAGTTTGTGTTTTTATATTCAGTAATCTTTTCAATATCCAGTTCAGCCAGGTATACCTTGTGATCCAAGCCATAATTAGCCAGTGTCTTTGGACTGGCTTCCCCATAAATACCGATTAAGTCATCATTTATATACATTGCTGCTGTTCTTCCCGGATGGAAGGTAGTATT
This sequence comes from Bacillota bacterium, assembly GCA_023453025.1. Taxonomy (GTDB): domain Bacteria; phylum Bacillota; class Clostridia; order Tissierellales; family Sedimentibacteraceae; genus Sedimentibacter. Next base: position 130,306 of record JAEXUD010000062.1, on the reverse strand, counting down.
ATCCTTTACCGGTTTTAATGAAACAGTTATTCCAAGTCTCGATAAAATTCCATCAATTATACCCTTCAAATCATAGAAATCATATTTGCCATACATACCTATGCAAAGCTTCATTATTTCATAAGGCTCTTGTGTAACCGGCTGATCCTTTGGGACAAATATACTCCCTGCCTCATATAATCTCGCATCATCAACGCCTCTGTTAGAATTTCTTTGAATTACCTCCATCATATTAGGAATCAGGGTTGTTCTCATGGAACTGAAATCTTCTCCTAACGGATTCAGTATCCTGACGTAATTTCTAAGCGAACTGTCTTTCGGAGCTTCAATGTTGTCATAAGATTTAGGGCTTATGAATGAATAGGTTGTAATTTCATAAAGACCCATACCACATAGGATTGTTTTAATATGATCCTCAAGCATGCGCTTTTCTGATTTTCTCCCGACTCTTGTGCTTCCCAATAAAGGCTGTGAAGGAATATTCTCAAAGCCGTAAATTCTTCCGACCTCTTCTATCAAATCGGCTTCCTGCTCAATATCTGTTCTGAAATATGGAATTTTGCTTATAATCTTTTCGCCGTCAAAGCTTGATTCAATTTCAAGTGTGTTTAAATAATTAAGCATATCTTCTACAGGTATATCTATTCCTAACAGCCATTTAACTCTGTGAGGTCTGAGTGTTACTACAGGGGGAACATATTCATTTTTACCTGCTTCCAGGTATCCGCCCACAACTGTTCCGGCACCAATCATTTCTATAAGCTGGCATGCTCTCTCAGCTGCATATTTCACCATGACGTAGCTTATGGGCTTTTCATTTCTCGCTGACGCTTCAGAACGCATTCCCAGTTTTTTGGATGTTTCTCTTATTGATTTTGGATTGAAATTTGCGCTTTCTAAAACCATGACTTTTGTATCGTCATTAATTTCAGAGTAATAACCTCCCATAACACCTGCTATACATGCCGGTTTTTCTCCGTCTGCTATAACAAGCATATTTTCGTCAAGTTTTCGCTCGTTCTGGTCTATGGTAACAATTTTTTCACCCGTGTAAGCTCTTCTTGCTGCCAGTTTTCTTCCTTCTAATGCTTCTAAATTGTATGCGTGAAGGGGCTGCCCCAGCTCAAGCATTACAAAGTTTGTAACATCTACTATATTATTTATAGGTCTCATTCCGGCATCCATCAATGTTCTTTGCATCCAGAGCGGTGACGGCCCAATCTTCAAATCCTTAATCACCTTTGCATAGAAACGTGAGCAAAGCTCTCCGTCAATTATTTCAACTGCATTTAAATATTCATTTATACTTCCTTGTTCATTTTTTATATTTATCTCGGGAAATTTGAATTTTGTTCCCAAGGTAGCTGCCGTTTCCCTTGCCATTCCTACAATATTCAAGCAATCAGGCCTGTTGAATGTTACCTCAACCTCCAGTGCACTTCCGTCAAGCTCCAGAATATCTTTTATATCCTTTCCCAGCTCTGTGTCCGGCGGAAGAATTGCTATACCGTCTCTTGCTTCCTTCGGAATTACCTTGTCATCAAAACCCAGCTCCTCATAGGAGCACATCATTCCGTATGACGGAAGACCTCTGAAGTTGGTTTTCTTTATTTTAAGTCCGTTTGGAAGCACTGCGCCTTCCAGGCAGACAGGAACAACATCTCCTGCCTTTACATTTTTTGCTCCTGTAATAATCTGCACAGTTTCTTCTTTATTTATATCAATTTGTGTAACAACAAGCTTATCGGCATTTGGATGTTTTTCTAATTCAATTATTTTACCTGTTACTACATTTATCACATCCTTAGTATAATCGATTACTGCATCTACGTGAGAACCGGTAAGTGTCAGTTTATCTGATAAGGTCTTGTCATCTGTATTAATTTCTACATATTGCTTCATCCATTTTATAGGTACTAACATAATAACCTCCTAGAATTGTTTTAAGAATCTAACGTCATTTTCGAACAACAGCCTGATATTAGGAATTCCGTACTTAACCATTGCAACTCTGTCTATACCCATGCCAAATGCATACCCTGAATAAATTTCAGGATCAATGCCGCAGTTTCTCAAAACATTCGGATGAGTCATACCACAGCCAAGAAGCTCCATACTCCAGCCTGTTCCATGACATGCGGAGCATCCTTTGCCCATACATATCGGGCAAGATACATCTACCTCCGCGCTTGGCTCAGTAAACGGGAAGTTATGTGGTCTGAAGCGTGTTTTCATATCACTGCCAAATAACTCCTTGACAAATTGGTCTATAGAGTCTTTTAAATTAGCCAAGGTAACTCCTTTATCTACAACAAGACACTCCATTTGATGGAACATCGGGGAGTGGGTATCATCTACATCGTCAAATCGGAAGGTCCTTCCTGTACAAACCATTCTGATTGGAAGCTTATTTTCCCTTACTGCTTCTTTCATTGCTCTTATTTCTACAGGTGATGTATGAGTTCTTAGTAACAAGTCATCGGATATATAGAATGTGTCTGACCAGTCTCTTGAGGGATGGTCATATGGAGCATTTAAATCGTCAAAGTTATTTTCAATTGTTTCAATTTCAGGTCCGCTTACTACATCGTAGCCCATGCGCATAAATACGCTCTCTAATTCTTCCTTTACCTGAATCAGCGGATGTCTTCTTCCTATTTCAGGAATTCTGCCAGGCATAGTTATATCAAGAATTTCAGATTTTACTTTCCGCGTCTGTTCTTTGGCACTTATCTCATCCTTTATTGTTTTAATTCCTTCTTCTATAATTGCACGTACTTCATTTGCCAGTTTTCCCATTTCAGGTCTTTCTTCTTCTGACAAGCTTCCCATTGACCTTAATATTGCAGTCAATTCTCCTTTTTTTCCCAAACACTGAACTCTAATTTTTTCAATATCAGAAATGTCGCTGCAATTCTTTAATTGATTTAAAATTTCAGTTCTTAATTTAAGTAACTGCTCTTTCATAAATACCTCCTATTATTTTATGAATAATATTTGCATACAGTCTCATTCACCAAAGCGGCATACAAAAAAACCTCACCCTATAAGAGGCGAAGTTTCGCGATACCACTCTTTTCACTTTCAATTATCAATAATTATCACTGTCATTCTGAACATTCGCTATCGTTCAGGATGACATGATACTTTCTATTAATTGAAAGCCTCATTTATATAACGATATTGCTACCGTGCAAAACTACTGTTACTTCATTCTGCAAGCTCCAAAGCGAATATTCAGCATAATTGTTCTAAAATCACTTTCAGCCGTGATGATTTCTCTCTAAAAAACATGCTTTATGCCTACTAAACTTTTTCATTGCTTAATTATTCAATTTAAAAATTTGGGGACAGCCCCAGAATTTCATTAATAATCAGATTATATCAGATGAAAAATTATATTACAACAATTTTTTTCTGATTTCGTAAATGCTAATACCTGCCGCTATTGATGCATTCAATGATTCCGCACGTCCTGACATTTTTATGGTTATGCTCATATGGGACTTATCGACTATTTCCTGTGAAACTCCTTGCCCTTCATTTCCGATTACAATGCAAATTTTATCTTCCTTTTCCATGTCTTCAAAAGAATACTTTGACTCTATAACAGTGGAAATAATTTTGAAATCTGATTTTTTCAATAAATTAATTATTTCTTTATCTGAATCCATGTGGATAAAGGGAACTCTGAATATTGCTCCGGCTGATGCTCTTATAACTTTAGGATTATAGACATCAACGCATCCCCTGTTTAAAATAACAACTGCGGGACCAAAGGCATCTGCTGTCCTGATAATAGTGCCAAGATTGCCAGGGTCCTGAATGCGGTCACAAAATATGGCGAAATTACAATCATCCTGTGTTTCAGAATATTTTTTCTTTTTTATAACAGCAATCACGCCCTGACTGCTTATGGTATCAGTTATAGAATTAAAAACAGTTTCATCACATAGCATTGATTCTGTTTTTGATTCTAAGGAAAGATTGTGAAGCTTCTTTATTTCTGTTTTTTCAAATGCACCTTCTGAGAATATTAAATACATTATATGAGCTTTTTCCTTTATTGCTTCATTTACGAACTTAATTCCTTCAACAATAAATGCATTTTCTTCATCACGGTTTTTCTTAGAACCAAGTGAACGAACATATTTAATTTTGCTGTTATCTTTACTTTTGATAATATCCATAAGCACCTGCACTGATAATAAATTTGTCTATTTTATATCCCCGATTACTTTCAAATTTTTATTGCTTCCAAGAATAACAATAACATCATCCTTATTTATAGCTGTGTCCGCAGAAGGAACAATGTTTATATGCTCTCCTGTTTTTATTGCAATAACTGTCATACCATGCCTTCCTAAGTTTAAATCATTTAATGTTTTTTCTTCCCATTCCTCCGGTGCAACAGTTTCAACTATGCTGTAATCAGGAGAAAATTCAATTACATCCAGTATATTAGGCGATACCAATCCATACGCAACTCTGATACCCATATCTCTTTCAGGATATATAATCTTATCTGCACCAATTTTACTTAGAACTCTTCCATGAGTTTCATTGGCAGCCTTTGCTATAACAAGCGGAACACCGGCCTCCTTCGCAATCAACGTACCCATAATTGAAGCTTGTAAATCAGAGCCGATTGCTATGATTGCAACGTCAAAATTTCTCAAGCCTATTGTTCTGAAGGAAGCTTCATCTATAGCATCCATTTGTACAGCATGAGCCACGTATTCTGATATTTCCTTTATTATATCCGCATTCTGATCCACAACCATTACATCATGTCCAAGCTTTGTCAATGTTTTTGCGGTAGAATATCCAAATCTTCCGCAGCCTATTACAATTATCTGTTTCATAATCCTCCTTTATCCTATTATAACCTTACCTTCAGGATAGGTATAATTTCCTATATTTTTATTTTGTTTCAAAAATGCATACGCAACAGTCATCGGTCCGATTCTTCCGATTAACATCAGCATTGATAACAATATTTTTCCACCATTGCTTAAAAACGGAGTCATACCTCTCGATAATCCAACAGTTCCAAAAGCAGACACAGTCTCAAAAAGTATATCTATATAGCTATAGCCTGTCGCTTCTTCAGTGACTGACAATATAATGGAAAAAACCAAAATCAGCATAAGCGATAACAATAATATCGCAGCTGCTCTGATAGTAGTTTCCGGAAGTATTCTTCGTTCAAAAACCTCAAAATCCCTTTTGCCCTTGAATAGATTATAAAACGAAACCAACAATACTGCAAATGTTGTCGTTTTTATACCGCCGGCTGTAGATGCAGGTGAACCGCCTATGAACATAAGTACGATAATTATGGTTGCCGTTGCCATCCTTAGATTTTCAATAGGTATGGAATTAAAACCTGCAGTTCTTGGATTAACAGCCTGAAAAATTGATGCATTTAATTTGCCTGACCAATCAAGATTTCCCATAGTGCCGGGATTGTTATGCTCCAATGCAAATAGCAGCACAACTCCTAATGACAATAAAATTCCTGTGAAAACCAACACCAGCTTTGAATGAAGTGTAAGTCTATGAAAGTTTTTGCTTTCATATATATCCCAGAAAACAAAATACCCAATACCTCCTACTACAACCAGAGTACATACGGCTACAGTAATTATCGGATTGTCCACATAATTAACCATGCTGTTTCCTATCAAATCAAAGCCTGCGTTGCAGAATGATGAAATTGCATGAAATAAAGAATATCCTATTCCTTTTGCAACCCCATAATCTCTGATGAAAACAAATGAAAATAATACAGCACCTAAAAACTCAATGCCAAATGTAAAAAACAGTATATTTTTAGTTAGTCTGACAACTCCCTGAAGCTCATCTACATTTCTTTCTTCCATTATTAATAATCTTGTTTTAAGAGATATTCTTTTGCCTATAAAGAAAGAAATCATGGCTGTCATGGTCATAACTCCCAATCCGCCTATCTGAATTAAAATTATAATGACCACTTTTCCAAAGACTGTCCAATGAGTTGCAGTATTTACAACAATAAGTCCGGTAACACATGTAGCAGATGTAGCAGTAAAAAGTGCGTTTACTAATCCTATACTTCGTCCACTCACGGATGCAAAAGGAAGAGACAGAAGCGCTGTCCCAATAAATATTATTATTGTAAAACCAAAGAAAAAAATTATGTAAGGATTTTTTTTGATTTTATTAAATTTTCTGTCTGAATATTTCATAATTACCTCTTAACATAAATAATGCACAAATCATGTTAATTTATGCACTTATTACTTTGTTCCTTGATTATATCACTTTTTTTTATAATTTCAATATAAAAATAAAAAGACTGTCTAATACAGTCTTATAATTCTTATAAAGGCTTTAGCAGGCTTCATCACAAATTTGTCCGCTCTTTGCCAGTCGCACAAATTTGGATTGCGCTGCATAAGACCTACCGCTATTTTTCAGAAAAAAGACTCTGAAAAATAGGGTTAGGGCTTTAGCTTGCTTTTACTTGTTCTACGAGGCTTGTGAATCCTGCTGGATCGTAAATAGCCATTTCTGAAAGCATTTTTCTGTTTATTTCTATATTGTTTTGTTTTAATAAATTTATAAATTTGCTGTATGATAAACCGTTTTGTCTTGCGGCTGCATTAATTCTTGCAATCCAAAGCTGTCTGAACTCTCTCTTTCTTAATTTTCTGCCTACATAAGCATATGAAAGTGATTTCATAACTGCTTGATTTGCTGTTTTATATAATTTACTCTTTGCTCCGTAATATCCTTTAGCAAGTTTCAGTACTTTTCTATGGTTTTTCTTTGCATTTACAGCTCTTTTAACTCTTGCCATTTTATTTTCCTCCTGAATATGTTACATATTAATATGGTAGTAATTTGCTTATTCTATCTGAGTCTGCACTTGATACCAGTGTGCCTTTTCTTAAATTTCTTATAGACTTAGAAGCTTTTTTGCCTGTGAAGTGATTTTTTCCAGCCTTTGATCTCTTTATCTGACCGCTTCCGGTTTTAGAAAATCTCTTTGCAGCTGATCTGTTAGTTTTTAATTTTGGCATAACAGTTCCTCCTTAATGTTAATGTTATTATTTTTTTGGAGTTAAAAACATTATCATGTTTTTACCTTCAACTATTGGTTGCTTATCTATTACAGAATACTCTGATGTCATTTCTGCAAACTTCATCAGCACAACTCTGCCCACATCCATATGACCTAATTCTCTGCCTCTGAAACGGACAACAACTTTTACTCTGTCTCCGTCTTCAAGGAATTTAGATGCATTTTTAGCCTTAACGCCTAAATCATGTTCTTCGATATTAGGTGTCATTCTAATTTCTTTAATTTGAATAATCTTTTGTTTCTTTTTAGATTCCTTTTCCTTTTTAGCCTGGGCATATTTGTATTTGCCATAATTCATAATTCTGCAAACCGGTGGTTCGGCAGTTGGCGATACATTAACCAAATCCAATTTTTTTCCCTCGGCAATTTTTAAAGCTTCTTTAGTACTTATAATTCCTAATTGGCTTCCATCAGAGTCAATGACTCTTACTTCCTTTTCACGAATTTGTTCGTTGATTTGAAGTTCTTTTATAATTTACACCTCCAATGATTTTTCAATTGACTTCCTTTATTATACTTACAGCATACTCGATTTTATCATTCACGTAATTATTTATTCACTTACGCAATAAAAAAGACAGCCTAATCACCGCTATCTTTAAACAATACAAAATCACTGCATTTATTTACTAACCCTACTAACAGTCTAAAACGCCGTAAGGTGAGAAGCGGTTACTTCTTCTTGAATCTATTATAGTATATACAGTATTACAATATATGTCAACAATTATTTTATTTATTTATGTTATAACTTTTTACGTTATGGAAAAGATAATTTTATCAAAATAAAATTTCTAGCTGAGGAGGTAAAATGAAAAATAAATATTTTTATATAGCAGTGTCATTTGTCGTATACAATATTATTATTTTAATATTATCAAATAAATATTCTTTGTCAATATTATTTTTTCTGCCAATGTTTTTTTATACCTTTTATATGGTCAAAATGTTAGCAACTTCAAGCAGAAAAAAAGACAGCAAGAATTCAAATGTGTTTATGGAAGAAGCAAATGAAAATGTAGGTTCAACTGCATATTTTGATAAGAAAAAGACAGAGGAGCCAAAAATACAAATGGGTTTTGAAGATGTGGCAGGCTTAGAGGAAATAAAGGACGATTTAATGGATGTAATTGACTTTTTAAACAACGAAGACAAATATAGGTCAATGGATGCAAAGGTCCCAAGAGGGATACTGCTTTATGGCCCTCCGGGAACAGGCAAGACTTTAATTGCAAAGGCTATCGCCGGCGAAGCCAAGGCCACCTTCATATATTCCAGCGGATCTGAATTTGTTGAAAAATATGTCGGTGTAGGTGCAAAGAGAGTCAGGATGATCTTTGAAAGGGCGAGAAAGGAAGCCCCAAGCATAATATTTATAGATGAAATTGACGCTCTTGGAGCTAAACGTAATTCCGAAAGCAACAATGAAAAGGATCAAACTCTGAATCAGCTTTTAATAGAATTGGACGGTTTTAACAACACCAGCAACGTAATTGTTGTGGCAGCTACCAACAGATTGGATTTGTTGGATGATGCCTTACTCAGGCCGGGACGTTTTGACAGAAAAATATATGTAGGTAATCCAAACTTTCACTCAAGATTAAAGATTTTGGAGGTACATACCAAAAACAAACCCTTGGATAAAAAGGTACAGCTTAAAGATATTGCAACAAAGACACATGGTTTTTCAGGTGCGCAGCTTGCAAATATTGCAAATGAGGCAGCTTTAAAAGCTATTAAAGACAAAAGTAAAAAAATTAATTCAGATAATTTTGAATTTGCAATTGAGAAAATTGCGGCAGGCTTGGAGATCAAGCACTCAACTGTTTCTGATAAAGAAAAACAAATTGTTGCTTTTCATGAAGCAGGTCATGCAGTTGTCGCAAAAATACTAAATATAGATAAGGTTCAAAAAATTTCCATTATACCCAGAGATAAAGCATTAGGCTATGTGCTTAAATTTCCTACTGAAGATAAATTTTTATATACAAAAAAAGAGCTTTGCGACAAAGTGACAGTTCTTTTGGCTGGAAGAGCATCTGAGGAAATATTCCTGGGTGAGGTCTCCACCGGAGCATCAAATGACTTAAAGGAATCCACAAGTATTATATATGAAATTATCTGCAGCTATGGAATGGGCAAAAACACTCAAAACACGTGCATAGATGAAAGGTTGTTCAAATATTATTTAGACAACATAAAGGATGAAGCATCGGAAATGGCTAAGGATTCTTATGACAGAGCTTTGAACATAATCAAGGAAAATGAATCCATAGTCAGAAAAATAGCAGAATATTTAATAAGAAATGAAACCATGAATGCCGAAGAGCTGGATGATATGATGGATGAAAAAAAGAAGAAAGTGTTGATTTGATAAAACAGGAGATTCTTCACCTGCGGTTGATAATGACCATATAATCAACTTGGGACGGTTTTTTAAGAACCGTCCCTGATTATTTATTTATAGTAGGTCATGGCATCTTTTCTCACACCGTTGACTCTGACTTCATAGTGAAGATGGTTTCCTGTTGAATATCCTGTTGACCCTACAAGAGCAATTTTTTCTCCTCTTGTCACTGCTTGTCCGGCGCTTGCCAAAAGTTTCGAACAATGTCCGTATAGAGTTGCAATTCCACCGCCATGGTCAACTATTATGTAGTTTCCATAAGAATAATGCCATCCCGCATATATTACAACACCATCATTTGCTGAAACGATAGGAGTGCCGTTAGGCGCAGCAATGTCAGTGCCTCCGTGGGTTGTCCAAACTCCTGTTATAGGGTCTGCTCGTCCACCAAATTGAGATGTTATCCTGTATTGTCCGGGAACAGGCCATGCCAGTTCACCTCCTGCATATTCAACTGCACGCTGTGCGGCAAGTATTTCTTTTTCGATTTGTTTGGACTGCTCGTCCATTGCAGCCTGCTGTCTTTGTATTTCAGCAAGATTGTTCTTTAAGCTTGACATATAAACTTCTTTTGAACGTGATGCTATCATAATTTCATTTTGTTTTGAATTTAAATTGTTTATTACAGCAGTCAGCTCCAGTCTTTCTGTTTCCTGCTCCAGCTTTAAATCCTCAACCTGCAGTTTCTGATCATTTATGTTTTTTAATAATTCAACGTCGCTTTGAACAATCATTTGAATCATATCCATTCTTGTAAGTGCATCAATCAGATTTTCAGAATTCAGCAGCACTTCCATATATCCTGCGGTGCCGTTTTTATACATAACTCTGAGACGTTTTTCCAGTATTTCATTATTTTCGTTGATTTCATCTGTCAATTCCGAAATTTTTTGCTCAGATTCCGCTATTTTCATATTTATTTCTTGCTTTTGAAGTTCATAGCCTTCAATCTCAAGGCTCAAAGCACGCATCTCACCATCCAGCACATCTATTTCCTGCTGAATACTTTTCTGCTCTCCTTTAAGAGCATTAGCCTTGTCACGGATTTCCTTTATTTGCTGCTCAATTTTTTTTTGCTTTTGCTGCAAATCCGCTATACTCCCTCCTGCCGTTACAGGAAAAACACTTATAACCAACATAATCAACAAAGTAAATGCAATACCTTTTTTAAACATAACCCACTCCTATACACTTAAGAATTTTTTCAGAGAAATCAAGCTTCCCAGAATTCCTATGCCGATTCCTATAGTTAAAAATATTATTGTTAAATCATTAAGGACCATTTCAACGCCAACCATGTAACCTGACATACCCGACAACAACACAATATAACGGCCGGCCAGATAATTGATAATATAATTATATCCCAGGGATATGACTAAGATAGCAATTATTGAACCTATCAATCCAAGCATTACACCTTCAATCATGAACGGTCCCCTTACATATCCGTTCGTTGCTCCTATATACTGCATAAGTTCAATTTCCTTATATCTGTTAAGTACAGTTATTTTAATTGTATTTGAAATAATAAACACACTTATGAGAAGAAGTATTATTATCATTGCCGCTCCGGAACTTTTAACAAAATCTGCAATTTTAATCAGACTGTTTACAGCATCCTTATAATATTGCACATCTTCCACACCTTCATATGTTCCTATCTGTTTAATTACTTCTTCAGCCTTGCTGACGTCCTCCAGCTGAACGACATAGGTGTTTGGCAGCGGGTTATTTCTTAAGCCCTCCAGCAAAAATGCATCGTCTCCCCAATCCTGCTTCAGCTGCTCAAGCGCATAGTCCTTAGTTTGAAATGCCACTCCCATTACACCGTCTATATTTTTAAATGATTTTCCCATTTCATCTATTGTACTGCCTTCAACATCATCATTCAGATATACAGCTATTTCGTCAAAGGATTCCTTTGTTACCAATGCAACGTTGTTTATATTTAATACAACGATTAATATAAAACCAAGTATTATTAAAACTGCTGTTACAGAACCTATTGATGCCAATCCCATCATACGGTTTCTCCACATGCTTTTAAAGGCTTGTCTGAAAATATAGTTACATTTCTTTAGGTTCATTTGCATATCCCCCTGTTTTCATATCTCTGACAATGACACCACGCTTTAATTCAACAACTCTTTTTTGATAATTGTGAACTATATTCATGTCGTGTGTTGCCATTATAACAGTTGTCCCTCTTTTATTAATTTCAGTGAGGATTTTCATAATTTCCTTTGATGTCTCAGGGTCCAGGTTTCCGGTAGGTTCATCCGCAATTATGGTTTCAGGTTTATTTATAACAGCACGGGCTATTGCAACTCTTTGCTGCTCACCGCCTGACAGCTCGTCAGGATAATATTTTGCCTTGTCACTCAGTCCGACCATACTGAGTACCAGCGGGACTTCTCTTCTTATTGTTTTTGGAGGGCAGCAAATCATCTCCATTGCAAATGCAATATTTTCATATACGGTCATTTTGGGCAGAAGTCTGTAATCCTGAAATACAAATCCGATATTTCTTCTGTACAGTGAAACATTTCTTTTTCTTATTTTTGTAATATCCTGATTATTGTATGATATAGTGCCTTCGCTTGGGGCTATCTCTCTTAATAAAAGTTTAATCAATGTGCTTTTTCCGGCACCGCTTTTACCAACTATGAATAAAAATTCACCGCCATCTATTTTTAAGTTAATATCCTTAACTGCTGTAAATTCTCTTTTATAAATCTTTGATACATTTTTAAATTCTATCACCACGTCACCTCTTACCACCTACTATTATATAACACTTTTTGACAAAATTACAACTATTAATATCTTATTTTACTTTATTTTCTTGGAAATTGAAATGTTTATTTTTGGCTTTAGCTTAAAATATTAGCAATAAAAAATGAGATTCTTTGCTGAAGCTCAGGATGACAGTGTCATTCTGAGACGAAAGCAAAGAATCTCATTTAAATATGGAATTTCCAGTGTTTGAATCGACTTATTTTTTATATTCTTTTTCCAATATAACTTTTTGGGGCAATTCTGCCAAATCAGTCTTTACAACAGTAAACGGATATGTAAGGATTTGAGCCGTAACATCTCCAGGTTTAGGATCTGTATATACAGCATATACTGTGAGAACTCTTTCTCCATCTTCTTCACTTAGAGCAAGCTTGTCAATTTCAACCTCATACCCTGCTGTATTTTTTTCTCCCCTTGTAACAACAACAAATATTTCATCATTAATTTTAGCTACAAGAGCTTTTTCCTTCATCCTGTAATTCGGCAAAACTTCTGTAATTTGTCTCGGCATATTTTCAGGATTAATTGTATCGAATCCCACGTTTTCAGCACCCTTTCCTCTAAAGTATCTGAAAAAGAACAAAACAGCAGCTATAAATACAATAATCGCAACAATGGTTACAATTCTTTTCATAAACATCCCCCTATATATATATTTCTTTATATTGTATTCTATCATTCCAAAATTATGCTAATTTGAAAATAGTTTGTTTACAAAATGTATTAATAAAGTGTTTGACATTCCAGCTTGTCTTTAAGTATAATTTTAATATAACGAAATAACACCTCGTTAAAATACCCGGGTAAGTTTAATGCAAAAACGCTATAACATTCTTGTTTTAAGAAAGGAGTTGAAAATACATGTCGTGTGATTGTAGTGAATTTCAAAATATTACAAGTGATTTGCAGCTTTTAAATAAAAGCATTTTAGATATTGTCACAAAACTTGACGAACAAACATCCATGCTTAACAGAGCAGTTTTTAAGTCTGCAACGCATTGTGGCTGCATAGAAATACATGCAACAAAACAATTATTTTCAGATAATAAAACTCTGGAAGAGAATCAACTTGACTTGGATAATCATGTGGAAGGTGAGCTTTGTCCTAAGTGCAAGGAAAAGATTGAAGAAGAAATGGGCGAATTGTTTTTTTACTTGGCATCCATGTGCTCTGCCCTGAATCTGGATATGGAAAGTATAATGGCTACCAAGCTGGATCATTTAAAAACCTTGGGAATATACAACCTGCTTTAATTATTTTTTGATATATTATAAGCTTATATACAAAAAGACGGATGAACTTAATCATAATCAACCGTCTTTTCAACTATTTATGAGTCTCGTTCACCGATTCATTTGTTCCTTTGGCAAAGCTCTATGAGAACTCCTCCTGTACTTTTCGGATGACAAAATGCAATTTTTGCTCCGCCTGCGCCATAGCGAGGCGTTTCGTCAATCATTCTGATTCCTTTTTCCTTCATTTCTGCTATGGCAGATTCAACATTTTCTACTCTGTATGCAATGTGCTGAACGCCCTCTCCGTTTTTTTCTATAAACTTAGCAACAGGACTGTCTTCAGTTGTTGCTTCTAACAGTTCAATTTCAGAATCTCCCGTAGGCAAAAATGCAACCTTGACTTTTTGTTCTTCAACTACTTCTGTCGCAACTGCCTTCAAGCCAAGAGCAGTTTCATAAAATTTCAGTGTTTCTTCCATGTTTTTAACTGCTATACCTATATGATCAATTTTTTGCACCAAATTTCTAACCTCCTTTTAATTCTTTATTGTATTTAAAAATTCATCTCTGACTTCATACATATTTTTTTCTTTGCTGATAATTTTATTAGTTTCAAGTTCCAGCCTATTGTCAATTGAAGTTTGTGAAATTACAATTTTTCTAAGCTCATATTCTATAAGCTCCACGAGCTCAAGCTTTAAGTTGTTTTTTCTTCTTTCCTCAAGCTTCCCGCTGGTTAATAAATATCCCTGATGATTTTTTATTTCGGTAATCAAGGCATCAATACCTTCGTTTTTAGAAGCAGTTATCTTTAAAACAGGAGGTCTTCTGTCCATAGACATGCTCAAATCAAGCATCATGTTAACTTCAGTTGCCGTTCTGTCCGCTCCGAACAAGTCACTTTTATTTATTACGAATATGTCACCAATTTCCATGATGCCTGCCTTTATGGACTGAATATCGTCTCCCAAGCCTGGTACCATGACCATAACTATGGTATCTGCAGTTTTTACTATATCAACTTCAGACTGCCCGACTCCCACTGTTTCAATGATTATATAATCGTAACCTGCTGCGTCCAAAATTTTCAAAGCATTTTTGGTATATTTTGAAAGACCGCCAAGCTGACCTCTCGTTCCCATGCTTCTTATAAATACATTTGGGTCCAGTGCTAAATCCTGCATTCTGATTCTGTCCCCAAGTATGGATCCTCCTGAATACGGGCTGGTTGGATCAACAGCTATAATGCCAACCCTTTTGCCTTCATTCACAAGCGCTTTAACAACCTTGTCGGTAAGGGTGCTCTTACCGGCTCCGGGAGGTCCGGTAATGCCTATTACATGAGCCTTCCCGGTGTACTGATGAATTTGTCTTAATATTTTTTCAGCTTCTTCAGGGTTGTTTTCGACTGTTGTTATAAGCTTGGCACATGCTCTTTTTTCCCCTGCAAGCATACGCGTAATTAATTCCATTTTTATATTTCTCTTTTCAAGTTGGCTTTTATAAAGTCAATCATACTGGTTGTTGTTGTTCCCGGTGTGAATATTTCAGCAACACCGGCTTCTTTTAATCCTGATATATCCTCGTCAGGTATAACTCCCCCGCCTACTATCAGCATGTCATCTACACCTTGCTCCTTTAATAGTTCAACTACTCTTGGGAACAAATAATTGTGGGCACCTGACAATATGCTCATTCCAACTACATCTACATCCTCTTGAACAGCCGCAGCTACAATTTGCTCAGGAGTCTGTCTTAATCCTGTATATATAACTTCCATTCCTGCATCTCTAAGTGCCCTGGCTATAACCTTAGCTCCTCTGTCATGTCCGTCAAGTCCGGGTTTAGCAATTAATACTCTGATTGGTCTCATAATATCCTCCTGATTAAAGCAATACCGCTTGCTCGTATTCTCCAAAAACTTCTCTCATAACACCGCATATTTCGCCTAATGTTGCATACTCCTTGACTGCAGCTAAAATATAAGGCATAACATTATCCGTTCCTCCGCAAGCTGTTCTCAATGCTTCAAGTTTTTTCTCAACAGCTTCTGAATTTCTCATAGCTTTAACTGTTTCTATCTTATTTTTCTGCATTTCGGCCACAATCGGGTCAACTCTCAATAATCCTTTTGGAGCTTCTTCCTTTACCTTGTACTTGTTGACTCCGACAACAATTCTGTCGAGAGATTCAATTTCCATTTGGTATTTGTACGCTGAATCAGATATTTCTTTTTGAATATATCCAAGGTCAATGGCTCTTGCTGCTCCGCCAAGATCATCAATTTTATTGATGTATTCCATTGCTTTATCTTCAATTTCTTTTGTCTTTGCTTCTATATAATAGGAGCCTGCCAATGGATCGACGGTATTTGTAACTCCGGTTTCATTAGCCAATATTTGCTGAGTTCTTAATGCTATCGTAACTGAATCTGTAGTGGGAAGAGCTAATGCCTCGTCTCTGGAATTTGTGTGAAGTGACTGTGTTCCGCCCAGCACTGCTGCCAATGCCTGCATTGCAACTCTAATAATGTTGTTGTCCGGCTGCTGTGCTGTCAATGTACATCCCGCGGTCTGAGTGTGGAATTTGAGCATCATTGATTTTTCACTTTTTGCTTTAAATCTTTCTTTCATTAACTTAGCCCAAAGTCTTCTCGCTGCTCTGTATTTTGAAACCTCTTCCAATAAATCGTTGTGCGCATTAAAGAAGAAGGAAAGTCTGGGCGCAAATGTATCAACATCTAATCCCGCCTTAATTGCAGCATCAACATAAGCAATACCGTCTGCTAATGTGAAACCAACCTCCTGAGCAGCAGTTGAACCTGCTTCTCTGATGTGGTAGCCGGAAATGCTTATTGTATTCCAGTTAGGAACCTCTTTTGAGCAATATTCAAATATATTTGTTATTAAACGCATTGACGGTTCTGTGGGAAATATATATGTACCTCTTGCAATGTATTCCTTTAATATGTCGTTTTGAATTGTTCCTCTTAATTTGTCAGGAGTTACTCCTTGTTTTTCTGCAACTGCAATATACATTGCCAGCAAGACTGATGCAGGTGCATTTATTGTCATTGATGTAGATACCTTATCCAATGGAATTCCGTCAAATAAAATTTCCATATCTTTTAATGAATCTATGGCAACACCAACTTTTCCAACCTCTCCTTGTGCTAAGGCATGATCGGAGTCATAGCCTATTTGTGTAGGAAGATCAAATGCAACAGATAAGCCTGTAGAACCCTGGCTTACAAGATACTTGTATCTTTCATTAGACTCCTCTGCAGTAGCAAATCCTGCATACATTCTCATAGTCCATGTCTTGCCTCTGTACATTGTAGGCTGATATCCTCTTGTAAATGGATATTGACCAGGATAGCCTATTTCAGTTTCATAATTGATATCTGAAACATCCTCAGGAGTGTAAAGCCTTTCTACTTTTTCTCCTGAGCCGGTTTTAAATTCTGTTTTGCTTTCCGGTGCTTTATTTAATGATTTGTTTAATACTTTTTCTTCCCAATTTTCCCTTGATTTTTTTAATTTAGAAAGTTCTTCTTCATTAAACATTCTTTGATTACCTCCATTTTTGCTAACAAGTCTTTACAAACAATAAATATAATGCAAAACCGTTAATTTTGCAAGATGTTTACTAAAAAAGACTGTATAATTTTCAAACTTGCAGCTAAAGTTGCAAAGGAATATATATGCAGTCATAAAAAAATAGCTGAATATGTTGATATTTCAGCTGTTGTAAATATTTATACACAATAATTTTTTTAATTAAAATAATTATAAATTTTGATTTCTGTCATAAATTGCCTATATTGAAGCTATTTCATAATCATTGCCGCTTGCGTCTAAAAATTTTATCATGTCTGCAACACTGTAAACTAAAGTCGCTGTGTTCGCATTTGGATGTGAATTAATGAATTCTTCTTTCATTATATCAGCATCCACATAAACTTTAACATTGTGTTCAATATCATTGATAATGCCGAAAATAGTTACGGAGCCCGGAGTCAACCCTAAATATTTCATCATTCTTTCCTGTGAAGCAAAGCTTAAATTTTTTTCTGAAATTTTTTCTCCAAATTCCTTAACATTGAGAGTTTTATCTTCCTTCATGACAACCAGAAAATGCCTGTTGCCTTTTTTGTTTCTTAAAAATAAATTTTTAGTATGTACACCCTTTAAATCACCGGTGTACACCGCTGCCTCATCACATGTATATACTGCAGGATGTTCATGTTTCTCATACTTTATATCAAGTTTCTCCAGTATTTCATATACCTTTTTTTCAGTTTCTTCCATATTAAATTCACCTCTGAATACTACCTTATCAAAATTTCATGTGTTTTACAACATTAAATGCAAAAATTAAATAAAGCAGTCAGCTAAATGCTTCCTGCTTCATTCATCCATAAACTTATTATTCTACTTCAGACCACTTTGTTATTTCACCTGTGTATATTTTAGTAATGATTTCTGATGATAAATCAGTTATAGGATTCTCATTGTTTAATATAACTGCTATACCGTCGATTGCAAGTGTATGCTCATTTAATTGAGCCTTCTCTTCATCTTTCAGTTCTCTTGAACTCATACCAATGTCGTATGTTCCGTCGATAGCTGCCTTGATTCCCTGTGATGAACCGTTTGACTGCATTTCAAATATTATATCTGGGTTCATTTCCTTGTATACTTCCTGCAGTTTTTCCATCAAAGGTGTAACTGAGGTTGATCCTGCGAACTTGATTGTACCTGACATGTTTGACGGATTGTATTCAACAGGGTTTTCCACTGATGCTATGTAGTTCTTTTCTTCTACTATCTGTTGTCCCTGTGCAGATTCAGTAAAGCTAATGAAGTCCTTAACCAGGTCACTTTCAGTTCCTTTTGTAACAAGCAGAAATGGTCTTGCTACAGCATATTCACCGCTTTTTACATTTTCAATTGTTGGTTCCACTCCATCAACACTTACAGCTGAAATTCTTTCGCTTACTGAGCCAAGTGAAATGTATCCTATACCGTATTTGTCACCTTCAACAGCTGTGATAACCTTGTCTTGTCCATCAAATTCTATAGCTCCCACTACCAGCTTATCAACTTCGGTATCCCCTTCTTTAACCTTTATTGCCATGATTTCATGAAAAGCGCCTCTTGTTCCGGAAGCGGAATCTCTGGCAACTACTGTTATGTCGCTATCTGCGTCAAAGCTTGGTGCTGGCTGCTCTGCCGGCTGTTCTGTATTCTGCTGTACATCAGGCTGAACAGTTGGTTGCTCTTGAGCTTCTTCTTTTGAGCATCCTACGAATGCTATTGACATTACTAGCACTGCTGATATTATTGATATTAATTTTTTTACTTTCATTTAATTTTTTTCTCCTTAATTTTTAGTCTGTCCTAAATATATCCTCGCTCAGTAAAAAAAAAATCAATCTAAAGTAAATATTATGTAATTTTTGCATCAGAATTTTCCGCTATTTGCTGCTCTGTTACAAAGCCAAATTGGAAACTTTCAATTGCTGCTTTGCGATTTTTTTTAAATATGCAAGCCTCTCTGTCAGGTCTGACACATTCTTTATATTTTCAGTTTCATTGTTTACAACAACGCATGTAAGGGAAATTAAAGGAAATTTTTCAATTTCTCCTCTCCTGTTGGCAGAAACGATATATCCCTTTTCCTTATCAGCCTCATTGTAATATTCCAGGACTTCTCTTTCAAATTCTTCCTTTATACACATAAAGTAGTCTGAATTTACACACTTGTCTGCAACAGCTAAAAAATCGTCCCCTCCCACATGACCTATAAAGTGAAGCTTGCTTCCATGCCTCCTCAGAATATTTGACAGCAGCATGATTATCCTATCTCCTTTTTCAAACCCGTATACATCGTTGTATGGTTTGAAATTGTCAATATCTAAATATGCGACACTATATTCGGAAAAATTCATAAGCAGATGAATTAATGTCTGTTCAATGATGACATTGCCCGGGAGTCCGCTTAGCGGGTTTTGATGTTTTGCTGCTGAAACTTCAAGCTCAGTTGATTTTTGGAGAAGATCCTTTATCGTAACCGTTCCTATATACCTGTTTTTTTCAGTTACAACTATAAAATCATAAAGCTTTTCCGCGGGTCGGTCCATGGCCATGCCTGACACAATGCTGACAGGTACATCCTGCTCCACACTCAAGAATTTCATGTCCATTATTTCAGAAATAGATTTTTTGTGATATAGCGAATAGCCGTAATTGCCGCTTAATTTCAGAGCTATATTATCTCTTGTTACAACTCCCACAGGTATATCTTCATCTAATACACATATTCCGAAGCAATCTCTGTTTTTTTTGAATATTTCGTACACATCGCTCACTTTATCCGTAGGATTCACAATATATGTTTTTTTTGATAAATTCTTTATGGAAATTTTTGATGATGCTCCAAGAAGTGAGTAGTTCTTCCTTGAGTTGATTTCTACTATAGCTTTTAGCACCGACTCATCAATATCCCTGATTTTTTCTTCGGGTTTCTGCAGGAAATATCCTTGCCCATACTGAACCCCAAGATTCATTATCACATCCAATTCTTCATAGGTTTCTATACCTTCCGCAATAATTGATATATTTGAGGACTTTGAAAACTCCACCATCCCTTTTACCAATGAATATTTGAGCCTATCCTTGTCTATGCCGCGTATAAGATTCATATCCAGCTTGATAAAGTGGGGATTAACCTCGCTTATAAGGTTTAATCCCGAATATCCGGACCCTGCGTCATCTATAGCTATGCTGTAATCTTGACTCTTATAATACTTTATTATAGATTTAAAACTACTGATGTCAGTTATAACATTTTTCTCAGTAATCTCAAAAATAATGCTTTTGGTGTCAATGTTATACTGCTGTAAAAACTCCTTTGTAAAGCCGCTTTTGAAATTTTCGTCATGCATGGTGTATGGATTAACATTTATAAATAGTTTTTTACTGTAAGGAGGTATCATGAATACAAAAGCAGCTTCAAGGGCTTTTGTCCTGCATAAAAGCTCCAGCTGCCACAGTCGGTTGTATTGCCCAGCCGCAGAAAATAAATCATCAGGATTTTTTATTGTGCATTGGTGGGTAATTCTGCTCAATGCCTCATGCCCGAAAACACTTCCATCTCCGAGGGAGACTATAGGCTGAAATACTGTTCTTATTTTCTTGTTGTTAATTATATAATCCAAGTCTTTTTCAATATATTCTGACATCTTGATAACTCCTTATACTTTAATCAGTAAAATTAATGATATAAAATTCAAATCATATTTAAGGCAAATGTATGTAATTATTGCGTAAATTTTAAGTAAATGAGTATAAAGTTACTTCCACTTATAAAGTAGAGTTCATAATTATCTGATATTTAATCAAATAGGAAAATATGCATTTTTTTACATTTTCTTTCTTCAATTTTTACATAAATCAATTATGATTGCAGTATTCATACCAAATAATCAGCATTATAAAGGAGATACGTATGTTCAGTAAGTTATATAAAATTACAAAAATAAAAATCACCAGCATTGTCTCATCAGCTTCAAATGTTATAAAAAGCATGAGCTCACAGGTGAATCATAAGCAAAATAAAAAAGCAATTTTTAAATTCAAAGGCATAAGCTTCGATGATATGAAGCTTGATAAAAAATTGGCAGCATCCTTTGCAGCAATTATAATTCTGTTTGTAATACCGGTTTCCGTAAGCTTGTTAAAGTTCAACGAAACTGTCGAATTGCTAAAAGAAATCAATGATGTGACAATACCTGAAGTATATCTGGCATCATCTGTATCTACAAATCTAAAGGAAATCGAAAAGAATCTATATGCATCCACATTGACCGATAATCAAGCTAAAAAAGATGATTATATTGAAGACAGCATCGTCCTGTATGATGAGGCAGTCAGCAGTTTAGAAAAACTAAACAGTCTCCTGGCAGACAACAGCAAAAGTGTAGAGGAAGTTCTTAAAATGCTTGAAAATGAAGCCGAAATAAGACAGGAAATAATGAGCAGTAAGTATAAGAGCGATGCATCCAGAATGATTTTTAATTCCTATGAACCCATTGTAAATAATATAAATTCTGACATAAACATTATAACCGAAAACATTAATGCTTCACTGCTGGAAAGAGCGCTTGAATACGACAAAACCGCTAAATTTTCAATTATTCTTACCATCTCAATGGCACTGTCTGCAATTCTTCTCGGTTTGATTATTTCAAAAATTATAACAGGCAGCATAACTAACCCTATCAGCCAGATTGAAAGTCTCGCAGTGGCCTTGTCAGAAGGTAATCTGGACTACAGAATAACCTACGAATCCAAAAATGAAATCGGCAGGCTGGCAGAAATTTTAAGAAATTCAACTATTTCTTTGACGTCATATATAAATGAAATAGATGAGGTTATGAAGCAGCTGTCGGAAGGCGACCTAAGCATAAAAACAAGCGATAAGTTCAAAGGTGATTTCAAAAGAATAGACCGCTCAATAGATGCATCCGTCAATCTTCTGGCAGAAACTATGAAAGGCATAAATCAATTGGCATCTGAGGTTTCTTTGCGTTCAAACCAGCTGCTGTCAAACTCCTTAAACATTTCTGAAGGTGCAGCCGATCAGTCAAGTTCAATTGAAGAATCCTACGCAGCTATCGAAGAAATATCAGTATATGTCAAATCAAATACAGAAAACACTTACGATGCAAGCAACAGGTTATTGAATATTGACAACGAAATAGCTCTCTGCAGCGAAAGCATGAATAAAATGGTTGAAGCTATGTCAGAAATCAGCTACAAGTCAAAGGAAATAGAGAAAACAATAAAGATTCTCGATAATATAACATTCCAAACTAACTTATTGGCGTTGAATGCTGCAGTTGAAGCAGCTCATGCAGGATCTGCGGGAAATGGATTTGCAGTTGTTGCCAATGAAGTCAAAAATCTGGCTGCAAACAGTTCTGAGGCTGCAAAAAACATAGCCATGCTTATTGAGGATACCCTAGAAACAGTTTCAAAGGGCAATGAGCTTGCCAATGCAACGGCTTCATCCCTGTCAAAGGTCGTTTTAAGCGCTAATGATGCAACCAACAGAGTTACAGAAATTTCGAGGGCATCTGAAGAGCAGCTGGCATCTATCGAGCAAATAAAGGCTGAGATGGAGCATATTTCCAATGTAGTCAAAGCTAATTCATCCACAGCAAAGGAGTCTTATTCGGACAGCCGTGAGCTATCTTCCAGGTCACAGATGCTTCTCGACATGGTTAACAAATTCGTTTTCTAAAACCAATTTCCTTGTACATACCATGGAATAAAAAAATAAAAGCCGTACACATATTACAGTGCTATTACGGCTTTCTGTTCATTATTTAATTTTAATTGTCAATTGTTATTATGCTCCATCAAACAACATTTCAAATTCCTTGCCAGTAATAGTTTCCTTTTCCAGCAACGCTTGTGCGACACGATCTAATTTCTCCATGTTCTCACTTAAAAGTGTTTCTGTCTTGTGATACGCATTGTCGATAATTCTACGCATTTCATTATCTATTTTAGCAGCAACCTCTTCTGAATAATTTCTTATTTTATTAAAATCCCTGCCCAGGAATACCTCTTCATCATTTGTTCCGTAAGTCATAGGACCTAAACTATCACTCATACCATAGGTTGTAACCATAGCTCTTGCTATTTTGGTAGCTCTTTCAATATCGTTTGACGCTCCTGTTGATATATCGTCAAGTGCAAGCTTTTCTGCCACTCTTCCGCCTAAAAGCCTTACAATATTTTCTTCCATATCCGTCTTAGATCTGTATGATCTGTCCTCCTCAGGAAGATACATTGTAAATCCTCCTGCACCGCCTCTTGGTATTATAGTTATCATATGAACAGGGTCCTTTTTTGAAGACAGTCTGGCAACAACAGCATGACCCGCTTCATGATAAGCAGTAAGTTTTTTCTCATTTTCGCTTATAACCTTGCTTCTCTTTTCAGGACCGGCAATAACCTTGGTAATCGCTTCTTCTATAATATCCATTGTTATAAGCGTCTTGTTTTGTCTTGCGGTTAAAAGAGCTGCCTCGTTCATTGCGTTTTCCAGGTCGGCAGGTGTAAAACCGGGTGTTCTTTTTGCAACTATTTCCAAATCCACATCATCAGAAAGAGGTTTTTTCTTCACATGAATCTTCAATATGTCTTCTCTGGCTTTAACATCAGGAAGTCCCACATGAACCTGTCTGTCAAAACGACCCGGTCTCATCAAAGCAGGGTCTAATATATCAGGTCTGTTAGTAGCAGCTATAATGATAATGCCTTCATTTCCGGAGAACCCATCCATTTCAACCAACAATTGGTTCAGCGTCTGTTCTCTTTCATCGTTTCCGCCTCCAAGACCTGCTCCTCTTCTTCTTCCGACTGCGTCAATTTCATCTATGAATATAATGCAAGGTGCATTTTTCTTTGCTTGGTCAAATAAATCTCTGACACGTGAAGCACCGACTCCGACAAACATTTCGACAAAATCTGAACCGCTTATACTGAAAAACGGAACACCTGCTTCTCCTGATACAGACTTTGAAAGATAAGTCTTACCTGTTCCGGGAGGTCCCACCAGCAGCACTCCTTTTGGTATACGCGCTCCAAGCTTCACAAACTTTGCAGGATTTTTAAGAAAATCAACAATTTCACTCAGCTCTTCCTTTTCTTCGTCAAGACCTGCTACATCTGCAAATGTGATTTTTTTATTAGGATCATCCTCTTTAACCATTTTAGCCCGGCTTTTTCCAAAGCTCATTGCCTTGCCTGTTCCTCCGCCCTGAGACTGCTTCATGAACACATACCACAAGACTCCCAGAAGCACCAGCATTCCAATAGTCGGAAGTGCTTGAATCCATAGCGGTGTTGCCGGCACCGGTTCACCTATAATTACTATCTCTCCGCTTTCAACCTTATCAGACAGATATCTGTCATAGAAACTGGAAGAAAAAAGAAAGACAGTCGGCACATATGAAGTAAATTTCGTATCATCTTTATAAACACCATTTACCTCGCTTTCAGTAAATGACAATGATTTTATATTATTGTTTTGTATTTGAACTATAAGCTCGCTATAGCTTATGTTTTGCTCGTCAGCTGATGGCTCAACCATACTTTGCACCAGCATTATTATCACCACAAATATAAGTATATACATTGCGATGCTTCTCATAAATCCTTTCAATTAAAGCCTCCTCTTGTCTAAAGACTGCGTTTTTAATATTAAAATTGTAGCATAGTTTTTAAATCTTTACAATTATTTATTGGTAAATTTCTTCCTTCAATACTGCTATATATGGTAAATTTCTGTATTTTTCATCATAGTCCAGTCCATATCCCACTACAAACTCATCAGGAACCTGGAATCCTGTGTATTTTATTTCCAAATTTATGGCTCTTCTGTCCGGTTTGTCAAGTATAGTACATATTTCAACGGATGCAGGACCTCTTGATTTTAAATTTTCCACAAGATATGACAATGTCAGGCCTGAGTCAATAATATCCTCGACTATAAGAACATGCCTTCCTTCGATTGCAGTGTTAAGATCTTTTAATATTCTTACAACTCCGGATGACTGGGTGTTGGAACCATAGCTGGAAATTGCCATAAAATCAATATCCAAAGGAAGCTCTATTTTTCTCATCAAATCACTTACAAATATAACTGCTCCCTTTAATACGCATACCAATAGCAAATCCTTATCCTTATAATCCTCGGTAATAGCCGCACCAAGTTCCGCTACTTTCGATTGCAATGCATCCTCTGCAATTAGTATTTCTCTGATATCATTTTTCATTAGTGTTGTCCTCCATTGAAATGTTTAGTATTTTATTAGTTGAAGATGACACTTTGAAACTGTTGTGGATTCTGAAGCCTTCAAGCCATAATATATTATCATCATCTGCAATTATCAGTTTACTGTCTCTTTCTTCTGCGGGTATTTTTAAATCTATAAAAATATCCTTGATTTTTTTACTGCCGGTCATGCCGCAGGGAATCATCGAATCTCCGGGCAATCTGTTTCTTACAACAATATTTCCGTTTATCAAATCATAATCGATACTTATGCTGTTCTTGTCCTCCCTGTTGAATTCGGAAGCATTTAAAATTCTGCAGAAAACAGCTTTTCCAACTTCTGGGATATACAATGTTTCGTTTAATTCAATATTATATTGAAACCTTGCAATTTTTTCAACTACTTTATTAATTATAAAATTATCATAGCTGATTTCAATTGTAAAGCCCTCAGACAAATTAATTTTTTTGCCTGTGGAACCGGTTTTTATAAAGTCAATTGCATAGTCAATATGCTTCATTTCAATATTGACTGTGTTTCCCTTAAGCTCTTCTATTGCCTTTCTGATAATTCTTCCTGATTCACCGTCTTCAATTGCTTTAAGCCTATTGATATCCATAGTAATTTTATTGTCGGTTTTTTCAAGGAGAACTTCATTAAACCTTAGCGCTATGTACTTTTCTATGATTTTTTTATCTCTTTCCATTGTTTCAGACATTCTGAACAATGAATTTTGAATATTGGGATTAAAGTTTTTTTCCATGTAGGGAATTAAATTTAATCTGATTTTGTTTCTTCCATAAATATCGTGTAAATTAGTTTTATCAATGCAATATTCATAATTGTTTTCTTGAAGGTAATTCAGCACCTCTGATTTTGTAACATTAAGCATGGGTCTGATTAAATTATCTTTTTGATATGACATCGCACTTAAACCGTCAATACCGCTTCCTCTGATAATTCGTTGAAGAACTGTTTCCGCCTGGTCGTTTAAATTATGAGCAACGGCAATTTTGCCTCCGCCTATTTCATCCAGGTTATCTTTAAAAAAATCATATCTTAAAATTCTTCCGGCTTCCTCCTCTGTTACTTTAAGCTCTCTGGCATACTCTCCTGCATGCTTTCTCCTGACAAATAACTTGATACCATATTTACAGCATAGATGCCTGACAAAATCTTCATCATGCTGTGCATCCTCACCTCTGTACATGTGGTTTATATGAGAAGCATACAAATTAAATCTTAATTCTGCCTTTAATTTTCTTAAGTTATGAAGCAAAAATACAGAATCAGGACCGCCTGACAATCCAATTAAAATATTATCATCTGTATTTATCAAGCATTTATCAATTATATTTTGTTTAACTAAACTATACATAATACTCCTCATTTTATTACATGTTATAAATTATACCACGGATTTAGTATTTTAAAAATATTTTTTAAAATTTAATTAAATATTTATTTAGCTATTAAAAATAAGATTCTACACTGCGTTCAGGACGGCAGGGTCATATGCTGCTGTCATCCTGAGTGAGCGAAGAATCTCATGTTTTTTATCCAATTTTAGTTACCAATACTGTCATATCATCAAAAACCGTGTCCTGACCTCTCAATGCATAGCTTAATACAGAGTTGGCTATTGTCTGAGGATCCTTGTCGATTATTAGTTCCAAGTATTTATCAAGTGATTTCTTTTCATCAAGACTTATTGAATCTGTTATACCATCGGATACCATTATAATAATGTCCCCCATTTCAATTTTCTTTTTAAAAGAGCTGTATTCAAAATTATCCAGTATTCCCAGCGGAAGACTTTTACCTGATATTTTTTCAACATTTCTCTTGCTTATAATGTAGGTTGGCGCTGCTCCGGCTTTGTAAAGCCTGATTTCCCGGGAACCATAGTCTATTATGTTAAAATCAAAGGTTACAAATCTTTCTTCTCCCAACTTAATCATCAGTATGGAATTCAATGTTCTTAATATCTGTTCTTCCGAAAAATCGGTGTATACAAATTTTGAAAGCAAATCAACCGCACCGTTACTCTCATTGTACGCTTCCTCACCGGAGCCGATTCCATCGCAAAGCACGGTGTAATATCTGTCTGCCCTGCCGGCATATGCAAAGCTGTCTCCGGACACCTCACTGCCATCCTTAACTGCTGAAGCTGAGTATGTCCTGATTTTAATTCTTTTAATATTCTTAAATTTCAATACATAATAATTCGGTGATGCAATTACTCTGTCAGTACATTTTAGCTTAACACCGCATATATTTCTTACTATAAGCTCAACAGCGCTTTCAGCTTCATCACAGGATTTTTCAGTTTTTACCGTAACGCTCAGGACAATTGAATTTTTATTTGAAGAAAACACCTCAAAAAATTTGACATTAATGTTCTGCCAAAGCAGCTGTTCCTTAATTTTTATTTTTGCAATATCCGTAAAAATGTTTAATTGCTTAGATTTTTTATATTCAGAAATATTATGAATTATTTTATTGCTGTGCGGCACTCTATCCGTTGCTGTTGATGCTGCCTCGCTTTCTGCCTTATCGTTTCTTCTATTGTACAGTTTATTGGTATCACTTATATCATCGTCAACTGATTCTTTTTTCTTTTTAACTTTTTCATTTTTTAACCTGTGGATATTTGTTTTTTTTGTATTGCTTTTAACATTTTTTATAGTTTTAATTATTTCGTTTGAAAGTATAATTCCGCTGTAAACAAACATCGCTTCAAAAATATTCAGCATCAGCTTGTTCAAACTAAAACCGTCTGCCAAAACCAAGGTTGTTTTTGAAATTAATAATATTATAGACGAGTAAGCTGAAACAAGAAAAATTGATTTTTTTTCATTCCTGAAATTATAAAAATAAGCATATACCGCCGTAAGCATAATTATGTAAGCAAAATTGAATCCAACAGATAAAACTGCCGATATTGTTACAATCAGCATCATAAACGAATTTCCCATAACATAGCAATATGTGCACAATACAATTATTGCAAACGGAAATATTTCATCAATAATATTAAATCTGGCAATGAAAAAACACATCAAAAAAATATACCAATTTTCTTTAATGTGTATTATTTCAGCTCTGAAAATGTTTCCTAAAATATTTAAATAGTAATTTTTATCGTTAGTTTTTCCAATCATGATTTCCACCCCTTGTTCATGGTAGCAGAAACCATTGTAAAATACTGTCAAACTATGCGATATTTATTAGTTTTCTAAGTCTTTTTCGTATCCTATTCCTTGAATTAATTTATTTTCATTCTTATTTTTATCTATATATATAGTTTCATTTGGTTTAACCATTTTGTATTGGTCCCTGGCTATTTTTTCAACAAGCTCCAGTAATTCTTCTTCATTGTTCATTTTTTCCACATCCTGTTGGAGCTCCCTGACTTCTTTTTCAATTTCAGCTTTTTTTATATTCTTTTCATCTATTTGATTGTTCAGTTCATTTAGCATCTGATACTGAGTAAACGCAGTGTATGCAAAGTAAAGCACAAAGACGCTGAACAAAAAATTTATAATATTTAATTTTCTTTTTTTCTTTTTTGGAACAAATAGTTTTTCATGTCTTCTTTGTTCTTTTATTTCTTTTTCCTGTCTTCTGAAGTCTTCATTGCTTATTTTTTTCTTTAACTCCACTATTTTGGGGTCTTCGTTCATATCGCCTTTGCTCCTTTCTTCTTTTGTTTAAATGTTTCGCCTGCTTCCTTTTATTATATAACAATTTTTGGTTTTTTGAAACCTTTTTTATCCTGAATTTAATAAATTTATATCGCTTTTTAGCCTTATTTCTAGCTATTTCGTATTTCAGCTTGACAGGATATAAAATAATTTTAATTTGGTTATAGATATATTTAAGTGGTCCGATCAAAAAATTAACTGCTTTATTAACAGCCTTCAAAATTGTATCTATAACAAAAATAAACACTTTTAAGATATATCGGCTTAAACCGTAAAAATATAATAGTGCACCTATTATAAAACCCATAAGAATAAATAATCTTACATTGCCATAGCTTAAATAAAATATGAGTTGCACACCTATGTAAATACTTATTATCCAATAAACAATATCACCTATTGCAGTACCTGATCTGTCTAATTTAATGTAGTGCCTTATGAGTCTGTATATGTCCCACATTAACCCAAAAAGCATACCTCCCATAGCAGATACTGCAAGCATGTATTCTTGAGAGTATGGTAAATAATCCATTATAATTCCTACTTAAATAATTTTTTTACTAAGCTTACTTTTTCTCTTTGACCTTCATATTCAGAATATATAAGAGAATTAATAACTCCTCTTACAGTAAGCTTTCCTTCATCAACATTCAGCTTGCTGATATTAAGCTTATCACCCTTTATGGTGAGCTTTCCTTTGTTTGTAATTAATACCACAGTTTCATCATTGAAATTATCTACATTTTCAACTCCGGTTACATTTAATACTTCCTTATTTTCAAGCAATAAGCTTTGTACATTTTTCTCATCCATTTTATATCCCCCTGTATGAAGATTCATTATTTATTAATAAATTATATGAAATATATTAACAAATATGAATACAATGTCCAAAACGTGATATTAAGTGGGAGGTTTTACCCTCCCACTTAATACTAATTGCTTATTCTATGCTTTTCCTTGTATAGATCCTTGGTTAATCTTCCATTTAATATGTTTTTCTTAAGAGATTTTAAGCTCTGCCTTGTTTGTATAATCCTGTCAGAGATTAACAAGATGGTTGCATAACCATCTTCTTGATACACCTGCTTAATTTTGTTCAAATCAACAATACCATTTGCTGCGTCATGTTTAAACATAGGTTCTCTCACATTCACATAGATATATACCAGATTTTCACGGATTACTATAGGCACCTTATTTGTAATTCCAAGCTCAATTCCATAGTTTAATCTGTTATGATAAAGGCTGATATTATAATAATCTGCCAATTTTTTAATGCATGTTTCAATTGTTGCATTTTGTATATAAGACGAGTCTGCCGTTATTATTTCAGTGCAGTTTCCTTTGTCTTTGACGTAAATCGGCAGCATAGCCTCGATTTCATTGAATTTAATTGTATTTTTCATACTAAACAAATCCTTTTATAATAAATTCGTATTGATTTTTCAACATTCTTACTTTTCCTTAAAGCTGTCAGATTCAATGTGTAATTTGCCTTTTTCCTGTTTTTGCTTTTAATGAAGCATATTCTATAATTTAGTTAAATTATTGAAAGAAGGGATAATATGGCATCTGACATTAACTATATTATTCAGAAGTCATTAAATGGGGACAAGAATTATCAGGAAATATTGCTTGAAAACTTGAAACCATTATTATATAAAAACATTTATATGTACTGGGATTCAAAAGATTCTATAACTGAGGACATGCTGCAGGAAGGATACATTGTAATCTTACAAGCATTAAAAACTTATGATAATAAATGTGAAGTTCATTTTCTTCAGTATGTAAAAATAAAAATACAATATTTTTTTAAAAATTATTATGAAAAAGCTAAAAAGCAAAAAATCGAAATGAGTCTGTCAGAAAAAATAGGGCAGGAGAACTTTGAGCTGGAAAATATTATTGAAAGCAGCATGGATATCCTTGAAAATGTAATTAAAAAGGAAAACTCAGAAGAATTATTGGTTAATCTTTATAAGCTTAATGAAAAGGAACAAGAAATAATTTATCTTTATTATTTCAAACATATTCCGTTAGTAGAAATATCAAAACATTTTAACGTACCTTACAGCACATTAACCGGTAGAAAGAAAACTTCAATTAATAAATTAAATGCTCTTTTCAGAACGGGACAGTAAAGTATTCACTGCTTGAATGAAATCATTCTTTTACTTTTTCCTCTATGAAAATTACCATTTATATGTTAAAATATAAATATGTGAAAATAGAATAATGCATTTTCACATATTACATATTATTGTTAATCAGGAGAACTAAAATGAAAACTAGAGAAGTTAAATCTGTGTTCATTTTGCTGCTTACTGCGGCAATATGGGGATTTGCATTTGTTGCCCAAAGAGTTGGGATGCAGCATGTAGGAGCATTTACCTTTAATGGCATCAGATTTGCATTGGGGAGCTTGTCACTTTTACCTGTAATTTATTTTTTTAATAAAAACTCTAAAACTGAAATTGAAGACGATAAATATAATAAAAAATTTGAAGAAGCTGATTTCAGGACAACTGTTAAATCAGGAT
This sequence comes from Bacillota bacterium, assembly GCA_023453025.1. Classification (GTDB taxonomy): domain Bacteria; phylum Bacillota; class Clostridia; order Tissierellales; family Sedimentibacteraceae; genus Sedimentibacter. The sequence goes on along the minus strand of JAEXUD010000062.1, from coordinate 98,625 downwards.
TGCTGGCCGGCAGTGTACTTTTTATAGCTGCATCTCTGCAGCAGGTAGGACTGATTTATACTACAGCAGGTAAGGCGGGTTTCATTACAAGTCTATACATAGTTCTTGTACCTGTTTTGGGAATATTTTTAAAGCAAAAAACATACTACACCACCTGGATTGGAGCGCTGACAGCAGTCATCGGGTTATATTTTTTGAGCATTAATGAAAGCCTTTCTATTGAATTTGGAGATTTACTGGAAATTATAGGAGCATTTTTCTGGGCAACACATATTCAGCTTATTGACAGATTTGTAAAAAATGTAGATGCTTTAAAATTGTCAAGTATTCAGTTTGCTGCATGCTCTGTTTTAAGCCTGATTGTTGCATTCATTTTTGAAGATATTGATTTAAACGGAATAAATAGCGCCCTTGTGCCAATTTTATATGGCGGGATATTGTCTGCCGGAGTTGCATACACACTTCAGGCTGTAGGACAGAAATATGCCAAGCCGTCACATGCGGCAATTGCTTTAAGCATGGAATCGGTATTCGCGGCAATAGGAGGAGCATTGCTTCTTCAGGAGAGGCTTCCTGCCAGGGGTTACGCAGGCTGTGCCCTGATGTTGTTAGGTATGCTCATAGCTCAATCTGAAAACTTAAAAGCTAATAAACAGTAAAAATTAGTCCGAAGCTTAAAATGCCCTCCACTTATATAAGTAGGGGGCATAATAATTTGATAAAACTTTATATACAGGATGTCTTTATCTATTGTAAATAATCTGTTATTTTTTTGGGGCCTGCAAGTATATCCTTTTTAACCATCAAATTATCGTTATTATTTGTTTTTACGCTCCATTTAACCAATGCTATACTACCGTTTACCAATTCAATTCCGGTGATGCATCTTGGATGCACGCAGCTTCCGTCGTTAAAATATGGCGGCTCACCTGTCTCAGGAAACATTGGCCTGTGGTTATGTCCTGCAATAAGCATCTTGTTTTCTCTTATCACCCACTCAGACAGTCTTCTTGCCACGTCCTTTTTCTTTTTATAATTTTTAGCTGTTCTTGTAACGTCCTTGAAACAAAAATTTTCCAACGGACGCCAGAAGTATCTTACCAAAAACCTTGCAACCCTCCAGAGGTCGCTGTTTAATAAATCCACCTGATGACCGTGAAGTAATAGTATATCGCTGTTTGACTCTTTGTGCTTTAATATCAATCCTTCATGTACCTTAATATTATGAAACAAATCAAAATATTTATTATCTCTTTGACTAAAATATTTGTATAGGTTTTTTTCAACAAAATCAGGACTTCTTTTAACCATATCATGATTTCCGTAGATCATATAAAGCCTGTTTTTATCATAGAATTTTTTCATGAGCCAGAACACATCACTATGTTCTTGTATAATATCCTCCATATTTCTGTACTCCCACAGTTCATCTCCGTCTCCCAGCTCGATATATGTATAATCTTCATTGAAATAATATGATAAAGCTGTGTAGTAAATATTCTGGTTTCCGGCAAATGAATCTGACCAATTTCCATCGCCTCTGTGACAATCACTCATTATGATAAATCTGGCATTATTGTCAAAAACAATTTCATCTGATTTTAAGTAAACCTTTGACATACGCTTCATATAATTCATATAATACACATCCTTTATGGTATGTATTAGAATATTCATATTTTTTTCTTAGGTGCACAAAGTAACATTATTAATCTTTAATATCCCAATATACATTGAATAACTCTTTATTCCTTCCAATCATATTGCAAAACTCTTCAAACAGATCTGGTGCTGTATTTTTCAGATAAAGCAATTTATCAATTGAATTATCCTGTAAATAGGTTAACTTATTAAATTTTTCACACAAATCTTTATTATTTGTTTGCATCCTGCAGTCAGTCAACTCAGTCCTGGTATATGGCTGCTCAGTTCTTGGTTTTTCAAAAACCAGACTTACTGTGTTGTTGATTATTACAATTTCTTCATCATTATATCCTGCACTTTTTAATCCTCCTATAAATTCATCCCTCATTACTTTGTCCTTAAGTTTTATTGATATAAATACTGATAACTCACCGGGTTCAGAAAATTCTCCAAGCTTAAAACCGGTAAGCAACCAGTGAACATCCTTTCTCTTAATAAGTTTCTTACCGTTTTTGGTCATTTCAAATGAAATACTTAATAAATCTTCTTCACCCGCACATTCATAAAATGTTCCATTAAAATATTCTGTCTTTATATCAGGATCATCTGCTGCGTATATACCAATCTCACAGCCTGTTGTTATACCATACTGTCCTTTCCAGAATTCAATCAGCCATTTTCTGTTATCATACTCAAAATATATTGGTTCACAATCTATTATCATTGACATAGGGGCCGCCGCTTCATCATAAAGTCTGCAATAACCCATTTCTCTCTGCCATGAACTTATTCCGGAATAAAAAATGTCCTGCCTTGCATCATATGTATAGCCAAGGCTATCAAGGACTTCTTCAAATGATTCATCATTTATATCAGGCTTATTTTTAATATACCTGATAAGTCTATTAAGTAAATTTCTGAATTTAGGGAAAATCGCATACAGAAATATTGACAGCATAAAAGCAACTGTTACAAGCATTACAAGCTCTGCGTACTGTTCACGGAAAAATAATTCATACATACTGCTCACTCCTCATTTTTTAATTTATAATATTCTCCGAGTGTGATAATGTACTTGAATTTGGCGCAATTAATACAAATTGGCTCGTTTTTACATAAATGGGATTTTCAGTTCACACATTTTTAAGACAAGAATATGATAATAATGGGCTTGGCCTTAAATTTAAAAAGGAAAAGGTGTTATTATGTATAATGGTAATGTAGCCGGAACAGGCGAAAGAATGGTAAATCGTTGCAGCTGCAATGGTAACGTAGCAGGCGATACCGGCATCACTAGATGTAACTTTGTTTATGAATGCTTATACGACTTGTTGGAAGAAGTATTAGGTGAAAGAAACAATAGAAGGAACTGTAATTGGGTTTATGAGTGCTTGCAAGAATTATTAGAAGAAGTTCTTGAAGAAGAAGAAAATAATAATTGCAGATGCAAAAAATGGGTATGTAGATAAAAATTAAATATTGCGGCGGATATTTCCGCCGCCTTTAATTATAGATTATTAAACTTTAGATTTCTATATTGCTCTTTTTCTATGACATGCTTTGATTTTTTGGTGTAAATGTTGCACAGTCTGTTTCTTTTGAATTATGAGCATCTCGATGCTGAACTTCTATTTTACTAGCGGTGCAGTGATCTCCGTGGTCATAATAATGACATGAGTTAACAACACATTTAATACCAGGGTTGTGATGATCCATTTTTTGTGCTTTTAGTTCCATAATGTTCTCCTTCTAATATATTAAAAGTTTTATAACTTTCAACAATTATTATTTCCTTTTTCTCAATATCTATAATTGTGTTATATGGAAATAAAGGGAACATCTTGCATTTTTTAATGCAGATATTCCCTCTTTAATTTGTATCAATTCTAAGAACATTTTTAAATTGCTGTTCCGGGATTTAAGATATTATTTGGGTCAAAAACCTTTTTTATTTGTTTCATTAAATTTATTTCCGTGTCGCTGTATTGAAACTTTAATTTTTGATTTCTTACTTTTCCAATTCCATGTTCACCTGTTAATGAGCCTTCACATTCTATAACCAGCTTGAAGATTTCATCTGCAAGCTCATCATAGTTGTCAGGTTTGACTGCATTCTTGTTAAGTATACTGTTATGAAGATTTCCATCACCTATATGACCGATTGTTGAAATTTCTATATTGTATTTCTCTGAAATTTTCCCTATTTCCGTCATATATTTTGCAAGATTTTTTATTGGAACTGCTGCATCTATTGCATCTACCATATTATCGTGCATACTTGGATACACATGACTTCTGATTTCCAAAAGAGTTCTCTGTTCTTTTGTGCTTTCTGCAACAAAGCTGTCTAATGCATTATTATCATCGCAGATTCCCACAATGGTTTCATACATTTCATATAAATCATCTTCTTTTCTTTCTGATACTATAAAATATAAGTCAACATTTCCCACATTTGAAGGCCATGTCAGACCTATATCCCCAGCTGCTCTTAATATGGCTGATTTCTCCATATATTCAATCGCAAGGGGTCTGATACCGCTTTTAAAAATTTCCGTAACTGACCTTACCGCATCTGCTTCATCATTAAATGAAACCAATAAGCTTCCGGTATGTTTATCCTTTGGCTTTATTGCTAAGGTTGCTTTTGTAACAATACCTAATATTCCTTCACTGCCTATTATCAGGTTTTTCAAATCAAGTCCTGCATTATTTTTAATAAGCTTTCCTCCAAGATGAATAATTTCACCTGACGGCAGCACAACCTCCAATGCTTTTACTTGATCTCTCATTACGCCATATCTTACTGCCCTTACGCCCCCGGCATTCATGACAACAAGACCGCCAACCTGTGCCCCCTCATCACCCGGATGAATTGGAAAATACAAGCTGCTGTGCTTGCCGAACAATTCCTGCAGCTGAAGCAGTGTAACACCTGCCTCGCATTCAACAGTCAGGGATGTTTCATCTAGCTCAATAATATTATTCATTCTTTCCATTGAAATAATAATGCTTGGCATTATTGTTACGGCTGCACCTGAAAGAGATGTACCACCACCTCTGGCTACTACCGTAACATTATTTTCATTGGCGTATTTCATTATTTGGGATATCTCTTCAGCTTCGGAAGGCTTCACAACTACACAATCTGTACATACCCTTGGTTTCATTGCTCTTTCTGTTTCATCTTCACAGTATCCTTTTATCTTTTCTATATCAGTTACAACCCAATTATCTCCGACAATTTCCTGCATTTTTTTAATCACTTGATCATTCATAATATCCTCCTGGTATTATTTTCTAATGTTGCTCAAAACCTGTATAAGCTTTAAATTTTTAATTTTTCGCTCTTTATTGCATCAATAAGCTCCGGAATGATTTTATATATATCTCCTACTATTGAATAATCAGCTGCTGAAAATATCGGAGCCGACGGGTCATTGTTAATTGCAATTATAGTATCTGACTCCTTCATTCCTGCTAAATGCTGCGGTGCTCCTGAAATTCCGCATGCTATATAAACAGTCGGCTTTACTCTGTTGCCGCTGTAGCCGACCTGGTGCCCCCTTGATATCAGTCCGGTTTCCACCAGCGCCCTTGATGCTCCAACCTCTCCACCCAGTAACTGTGCCAGTTCTTGTATCATGTTTAAATTGTCGGCACTTTTTATTGCTGCTCCTGCCGAAACTACAACCCTTGCATCAGTAATATTGATATTTTCATTTGTTATTTCTCTTATTATTTCAACTGATTTATTGTTTACTAAAATAGGTTCAACATTTATTACTTCGCCTGTTCTTTCGGCGTTGATTTCTGCTTCATTGAATTCTTTATATCTTACTGTTGACATTTGAGGATAGGTATCTGATTTTATATGTGCCAATATATTTTCACTGAATGCAGGCCTGATTTGTACCAGCTTCATATCCTCATCAATATCAAGATCGGTGCAATCTGCTGTCAGCCCGGTCTCCAAGCATGCTGCCACTCTTGGAGCAAGGCTTCTGCCAAAAGTAGTTGCTCCGAACAAACATATTTCGGGTTTTACATTATTAATTAATTCAACTATATTTTTTGTATAAATAAGTTCATCCGGTTTATTAAAAATTTCTTCATCAATTATATGGTATACACTGTCGGCACCTCTCAATACCAATTCCTGCACATTTAAACTGCTTGGACCTAAAATTACTGCACTTAAGCTGCAGTTAAGCTTTTTACACAACTGCATACTCTTTCCAAGGAGTTCATAAGCAACCTTGTGGATTTTACTGTTATTATGTTCAGCAAAAACCAATATTCCGCTGTATTCCTTTTCTGCCATGTTATGCCTCCTTCAAAACCCTTTTTTCCTTTAACACATTCACTATATCCGAAACAGCTCTTTCATCATTGTCCTTGTAAAGCTTGCCTTCTCTTGTTGCCAGAGTTGGCACTTCAATCTTTTTAACCTTTGTAGGGGAGCCCTTTAGCCCGATTTTTGTTTCATCGATTATTTCCTTTAAGTCATCGCAGCTCCATTTAATAATTTCTGCTTTTCTTGCTTTCATTTTGTTTTTAAATGAGGGCAGCCTTGGAACATTAACATCCTTTGTTACAGTTATCAAAAGCGGAAATTTTCCTTTTTTTAAATACCGGCTGTCCCACGCACCACATATTACCTCGATATCATTTTCCGAATATCCTTTTATTTCCTCGATATTACTTATATGCGGTATATTAAGAAAACCGGCTATTTCAGGTCCAACCTGTCCGGTATCTCCATCAACTGTCTGTATGCCTGCCACTATGAGAGCGTACTCTCCGATTTTTTTTATCGCTGCCGACAATATGCTTGAAGTAGCCTTAACATCTGAGCCGCCGAATTTCATGTCTGTTAACAATATTCCCTCATCGGCACCTCTTGCTATTGCTTCCCTCAATGCTTCCTCTGCCTGAGGCGGCCCCATGGTAATAGCTGTGACAGCAGCTCCTGTACTTTCTCTTATTTGAAGAGCCGTTTCCAAAGCATTTAAGTCAAATGGATTTATTTCTGTACATGCTGATGATCTGTCAATTTTCCCCTTTTCTCTGTCAAACCTTACATTTTCCATATCAGGAACTTGTTTTATCAGAACTAATATTTTCAATTGAACCTCCATTTTGTCATTACTAAGCAGAAGAATCCGCATTAAATAAATGAAATACTCCTGCTTAAGGATGACATATCATTTATTTTGATACTGATTTCATTTGTTTGTTTCTTTTGATTCCCACCAGTATGAACGGGAACATCACTACAAATATCGAGAAATATCCTAAATATTTATATCCTATGTTTATTATTTGAGCAATTCCAAATGTAGATACAATTACATCAAGAATCAACATCACCAATACTATAAATAAATTCCTGGCTCTTTCATTTTTAATGCTTTTTAACAGTATTTTTTTCTTGCCAAATCTCACAACCAATGAAAATGCAAATGTAATTATTGTTGACAAGGAAGCCATTACAACAAATAGTACATATACTGTCTCAAAAACAGGGATTCCCAGCTGCTGCACTATATAAAAATTAGGAAGAAGACTGTTTATTGATTCCGGTAAAAATGCATAATTCACAAGAGCTATGGAGGCCAGCATTATCGCATTTAAGGAAGTCCCTAATACCGCTGTCCTGATTGAATCACGTCTTGAGCTTAATCCATCTGAAACTGATATGCAGTTACCGATTATCCCTGTTGACTGAAATCCTGCATATGATATTGCTATCCAAATTCCGCTTATGAGAGGAAAATCAGAAAAGGATGTACTGCTCCAGTTTGCAGCTATTGTTCCGCTTCCTGCCTTTATTCCCAGAGTAACAATTGTAATAAGTATTGCAAGTATTCCTACCGTAAGCCCTGTTGAAGCAGCCTTAACCAAGTCTGCCCCATATATAACAAGTATCACAGATATTATTACCATTATGACTGTTCCAATCCATACATTCAATCCAAGCATCTGCTCCAACAGCTTAGCACTGGTTGCTATACACAGTCCGGGAGCCAAAAGGCTGGTTACAAGGAAGCATATCTCAAAAAAAGTGCTGAACAATTTCTCATATGGATGAAAAAATTTATTTGTAAAAGCTTTAAAATCATGAATTTCATTTACTCTTGAGTATTCTAATGCAAAATATATTGCTAGTCCTAATAGTGCCATTGCAATTATCGGTGTAAATATTCCCAGTTTTCCGTATGCTGCATAATATGATACAACTTGCTTTCCTGATGCAACTCCTGGTCCCACATGTGTTCCAAACCAAACCGCGGCAATTCCTACGTAAGCAGGAATTATTGATTTTTGCTTGGGTTTTATGATTTTTTCTTGATTCATATACATTCTCCTTATGATTTATTATATATCAACTTTGGCCAAAGTTTGTATATCAGTGGTAAAAATGGGGTTAGGGCATTCGCAGGCTCCATCACCAATTTATTTGCTCACTGTCGTTCACATAAATTGGGATTTCGCTGCATAAGACCTACCGGCCATTTTTCAGAAAAAAGACTCTGAAAAATGGGGTTAGGGCATTCGCAGGCTCCATCTCCAATTTATTTGCTCACTATCGTTCGCATAAATTGGGATTTCGCTGCATAAGACCTACCAGCCATTTTTCAGAAAAAAGACTCTGAAAAATGGGGTTAGGGCTATAAAAAAATCTTTCATTCCTATAAACACATTTTTTCAACTGTGCTTATAGGGACGAAAGATTCCGCGGTACCACCCTAGTTATGATATTATCATCACTCTTCGAAGTCAAACAACTTCTAACTCTGTAACGTGAGTACACGCATCCGTCTACTTGCATTTGCTTTGAACGGATATGCTCGGCAGTGAATATTTCATATTTCCTTCATTGTTGGCTTCCACCTTTTCCAACTCTCTGTAAATGACTAAAATATCTTTCTCTGCTTCAACGCAAATATATTTTTTTGTTATTTGCTATATTAACTTAATTCTTCATGCTTGTCAACTGTTTTTTTATAAGTTTTTTATAATATAAATTTATTTGTTACTATTTACATCTGCTATCCATAAAACCTTTTTCGTCTTCACTTTGTAACTGTAAATAGTAACATTTATTTTAATTCAGGAACAATATTGGGCGGAACCTCCCCGTACAAAGCCTTGACCAGATTTTCCGCAGCAAGCATCGCCATGTCATTCCTTGTTTTTTGGGTTGCCGAACCTATGTGAGGCAGCAATACAACATTATCCATCTTCAGCAGAGGATTATTTTTCTCAATAGGTTCCTGTTCATATACATCAAGACCGGCACCCAGAATTTTCTTTTCTTCCAGAGCCTTGATAAGTGCTTTTTCATTTACCGTTGCACCTCTTGAGGCATTTATAAATATTGCGTCTCTTTTCATCAGATTAAATTGCTCTTCATCAATCATGTGATATGTTTCGTCAGTCAGGGCTGTCATTATGAGGATAAAGTCACTCTGTTCCAGGAGAGTGTTTAATTCGGTATATTTGACTCCAAGACTTTCCTCTGCATCATGCTTCCTGGTTCTGTTGTGGTACAGCACATCCATATCAAATCCATGCCGTGCTCTTTTTGCAACATCCTCACCAATTCTACCCATACCTATTATTCCGAGTGTAGCATGGTGAACATCTTTTCCAAAAATTTCTTCTTCATCTATGGTGTTCCATTTCCCATCCTTGACATAACGGTCCATTTCGGCAGTCCTTCTGGCAGATGCCAATATTAATCCAAATATTAAGTCAGCCACTGTATCATTAAGAACGCCTGGTGTATTGGTCCCAATTACATTCCTTTCTTTCATTGCGTCAATATCAAAATTATTGTAGCCTACTGACATATTGCTTACTACCTTTAATTTCGGAGCATGGTTCAACAACTCCCTATCAATCTTTATGCCTGCAAGCAATAGTCCATCCTTGTCGTGAACCCTTGCTAACATTTCTTTATGGGATATATTACCCTTATACTCAAACTTTTCACAGTCGCAATATTGTCCTATGTACTCTTCCGTATGTGAAGGTATTTGTCTTGCAATCAGTACTTTTGGTCTCATCTTTTCTTATTACCTCTTTTTCATAAGCTATAATGATTATATCACTCAGGGAAAAATCTCACAACATTAATAAAATTCAAATGAAATAAGAGCATCATTCTCATTAAAATAAATGAAGTCCCCTTCCGGATAATGCCATACGGATTTGACAACACTTGGCTGCAATAAACCGTTTGATTCCCGGTAATTTTTTATTATCGCCGACCAGTCTGCTTCTCTTTTTATTCCGTCCATCGAAGTTGCCACTCTGTCACTTGTTATAAATGAAATCCACAATCCATCTTCATCAAAGGAGAATACACCGGAAGCCGATATATTAAAATAATTTATAGTTGCCTTTGCATGTGTTTCATCAATTTCCTCCCAAACAATGAAATCCTTAAGTGCGGCATCAGGAAACATAAGGCATTCGGCTAAATATGTCACCAAACAGGCTTTATCCATCTCAGGTCCTCTTTGATCAAACAATGTTATAAACTTTGCTATAGTTCCTTTCATGCTTCCGACACCGGCATTGTAGGAGTCAAATCCTTCAAATGGAATTCCAAGCAATTTTGAGTCAATAAATGCAAACCGCTCCGGTTTATCAACAAAATTATACTGAGTATAATCAATTTTAATAGTTTTTTCCCTCGACATTTTGAAACTAATATTTTTAAATTCAGCCTTCATGTAATTCATTTTTGGTGTTCCAATATAACCGCAATGCTTAAAGTACTTCTGAACAGGCTCAGGCAAATTCTTTGTGTCATCTTCTGTAAATACTTCAGACACTTTGCTTGCGGAAACAATTTTATTCTCAATTGTTTTGTTGAATTCCTTTTTAGTTTTTGAATATGGCAAATTAAACAGTATAACTATTGCTATAATTAATATAAATAATGCCATTAATACATACCACATAATTTTTCTGCTCCTCCTAGTCTTTTCAATATTTATTCTGAATTTCTGAAATAAAAAATGTAGTATTACATTATATAACTATTTACATTTTGGGTTATGTTCTTAAGAGAGACTGTCTATAAGTTTTTCAATTAAAACCTTATATGTATTAGCACGTGATGAAAGAAGCATGATGAAAAGAAATATAATTTCATCATCTCCGAAATTTTCTGCTGAACAATGATTATAAAGGCTGTTTGCAAGGGATTCTAATTCTTTTTCTAAATTATCCTCTTCCTTTTGCTCAAACTCTAAAAACGCTTTATACAAATCATTATTATCAGTTTTAAAGTGTTTGTCCGTATATTGGCTTATTATTGTCTGAACATCATCCAAGGATAGCACTTGTTTTAAATAAAATATGTAAATTAAGACAATAATATGCTGAGGATAATATTTTTTTCTTTCCGGTTTTGGTATAATTTCGTTTTTAACATAATTATTAATCATTGACTTGGTCAATATTTTGTCACTAGGATTTCTCTTGTAATGTTCAAGATTTTCATTCATAAATGAAAGTACTTGATCCATATATAAATTAATATTAGGAATTTTTGAACTTTCGATTTGATTTAGAAATTCTGTATTATTAATAAAACGTATTAAATCTTCTAATTGCATAATTACCTCTCTCAAAACTTGCATTAGATACATTATATGTTATACAAAAATTTTTTTCAAGATACCATTGACATTTATTACAAATCGGAATATTATAACTATATAACATAGTTTTTAAAACTACATAGGAGGTGTTTATACGAATACGGATAAAAAAGAAATAACCAGCGCCTTAACTCATTTGGGTGGTGCTATATTTGGAGTTATAGGAACAATTTTGTTCTTGATAAACAACAAAATATCCAGTACTTTGACAGCAGTTGCTTTTTTGGTTTTTGGTATTAGCATGATAATGCTTTATTCTACCAGTACAATATATCATTTTATTGATAAATCAAAGAAAAAAGCTAAACTGGTATTGAGAAAGCTGGATCATATAATGATATTTGTATTTGTAGCAGGAAGCTATACGCCTATGTGTCTGCTTGTATTAAGCAAAGATGTAGGTTACAAGCTTCTGGCATTAGTTTGGTCTATTACTATAATCGGAACATTTATAAAATTGTTTTGGATTACAGCCCCTAATTGGGTAAGTTCAATTTTGTACATAGGAATGGGATGGATGGCTGTATCGGTTTTATCTCCTCTGGTTGACAATTTGCCTGCAGGAGGAATGTTTTGGCTGATATTGGGCGGTTTGTTTTATACTATTGGCGGTGTTATATATGGATTTAAGAAACCTAACTTTAACAATAAGTATTTTGGTTTTCATGAGCTTTTTCATATATTTGTTTTGGCAGGTTCCTTCTGCCACTACGTGATGATGTATTTTTATATAGGATAAAGCGTTAAAGACAAGTGAGCAATTTCACTTGTCTTTAATAAAGTAAGTACTGTCTCATCTCTAATGTATATTCTTGTCATCATTATCAAGTTCTTTTGAGAATTCAACGTTTAGTATAGCTTTATTTTGTGCAAATTTAATATCATTTTCTGTATGTTGATCTTTTTTTGAATTTAAGAATTTATACACCAAATAAGCTATGGAATAAAAAACAATCATTATAATACCAGCCACTAGTCCTGTGCCCTGACCCGGAATTGCCGGCATACTTAAAATTATTAATATAATACTTACCAGAGCAATCAATGATGTATACGGATATCCGGGCATTTGACAGTTACCTTCGGGAGGGCATCCATGAGCTTTACGGAATCGTATATGTGTGGCCATTATTACTGTATAAGTAAAAAGAAGCGCAAAACCTCCTGAGCTTATTAAAAAAATATATACTCTAGGCAGCAATTGCCCTACAGCCAATCCAAACAACATTGAAGACCCGGAAAATAAAATTCCTTTATATGGAATATCTCCTTTATCTTTTAGAAAGTCCGGTGCATGATCTTCATCTGCCAGAGAACGCATCATTCGTCCGATTCCAAACATAGCTGCAAGCATGGTAGAAAGAATAGCTGATATGAGAACAATATTTATGGCAGTTCCTGCCCAGCCTATTCCCCATCTGTTCAATGCTGCCACCATGGGACTTACTTCCTCGGAGATTTCTGATGTAGGAATTAACGGCAAAAGAACTGCCACAGAAACTATATATGAGCCTACTAAAAATAAAACTGTATATGCAATAGCCCTTGGGATTGTCTTTCCCGGTTCAGCAGTTTCGGAAGCTGCCAACCCTATAACTTCAAATCCTGCATAAGAAAACATAACTACCAGCATGCTTCCTGCAATACCCATCAAACCTCCCTGCATAAACGGCTGATCTGTTATCCCTACAGTACCTGTTTGCTTATTGCCGATTAATCCTGTTATTAATAAAAGTGCTATAACAATAAAAGAAATTATAGCAAACAATTTTACTGCTGCCAACGCACTCTCAAGCTTGCTAAGCTTTTCGGAACCCAGCATATTGAGCAACGTCACAGCAATTATTATGATGCTTCCAAGCAAGTTAACTGAAATATCCGGAACCCACCGACTTATTAAAATAGAGACAGCCGTGGCTTCGCTTGACATCGCAAGTACCATCCCTGTCCAATAAACCCATCCTACAACAAAACCTAACCCAGGGCCAAAGGCATCAGTGGCAAAAGTCCTGAAGGAACCTGAATCAGGATTTGCAACAGTCATTTCAGAAAATGCGAATAATATCAGGTAAACCAAAATTCCGCCTAAAATATATGATATTAAAATCGAAGGTCCTGCTGCATGAATAGCTACAGAAGAGCCAAGAAAAAATGACCTGCCTATAACAGTTCCCAGGGCAAGCATTGCCAGCTGCCACGATGATAAACCCTTATGATTTCCCATACTGCCTCCTATCTTTACCATATGTCTTTAATGCGGTAAGCCTTCTTATGTCGTAAAAAAAATTATACATTAATCCGGCTGTGGTTTTTTGGGCCATGACCAATACTACTGAAGTTGTTTTATAAAATCTCATATGTTCATTTTTTATACTCGTAAATTTTTTATGAGTATCCAGAGCCTTTTTAGTGTTTAAATTAATATATCCTTCGATTGAATTCAAGTAAATTCCGCCTTTTTCAACCTTAAACTGCTGCTGTTTGTTATGCATCCTGATAACCCAGTTTTCATATGCCCTATGGTTGTGTAACAACTCTACATTTGCATGCTGAGGAATTGTCAGATCCTGAATCAAATGACATGCAGCTCCCAAATAAAACATTGAGGTTTCAAAATCACCCCGAAAGTATTCTTTCAAAGCTCTTTTATAATAAATAATACATTCATCCTTTGCATTACTGTTGCCATACAAACCTTTTTTTGTATTTGGATTATAGAAATGATTGCTGCTTTTGAAATCCTGGTCGGCCCAGACCGCCCCTTCATTAATATCATCAATATATCCGGACAACTGGCTGTATACTTCATCATGCCCGTCATTTCTTAGAATTTCTATAGCCTGCTTGTTAATAAATTTGTGTACTATGCATTCGGTCCTTATGACCCTTTTCTTCAAGGGATTAACTGCTCTTACCACCTTTTTATATAAGTATGAATAAGACCTCTCAACTGCATTCATAATTTTGCCCTGACTTTGAATTAGATTTTAGAATTATTTTGTTCATGTTTTTTAGTATTATCCCTTATCTGAAATAAAAAAAAATGACATATTCTTGTCATTTTTTAAGCTTAGCTCGCACAATATCATCTTTATAATATGAAATAACACCTCATTCACAAATATTTTTGCTCCCTACTGTAGCATACATTTGGATTTCTTATAGCTTCAGAACAACTCCTATAACACCGGATAGAAAAATATAAAAAACAGGATGCTTGTCAAATTTAATAATTGAATATAATATAACTGCAAAAACAATTGCTTTTAATATATTTATACTTGCAAGCAAGCCCTGTACCTGTATCATGTCAGCATTGATAACGGCAACCCCTAAAAGCTCTATTCCAACAACTGCAATAAGTCCTGTAACTGCAGGTCTTACGCCATAAAATACGTATTTGAAATTCGGATTGTTTTTAAAGCTTGTCATAAACTTAAACACAAGAGCCACAATAATAATTGATGGTACTATTTCAGAAACTGTAGCAATTATTCCTCCAAATAATCCTGCAATCTCGTTTCCGACATATGTAGCCATGTTGATTCCTATGGGGCCGGGGGTTGATTCAGATATGGCAATCATATCGGTGATAAAAGATACCTTAAACCAGCCTGTTCTTTCAGCTAAATCCTTTAAGTATGGAATGGTCGCCAGACCTCCCCCAAATGTAAATAACCCAATTATAAAAAATTCATAAATCAATTGAAAATATATCATGCTTTTATACCTAACCTTTTAATTATTATTCCTGCTGCCGCACCTGCAATTATCAATATAACAGGCGAAACGTCAAATATTATCATTATTAAAAAGGTTAGAAAAAATAATCCCAGACAATATTTGTCAATAATACTTTTTTTCCAAAGATTTATTATTGCACTGAATATCAAGGCAGTGGCTCCCAGGGTGATTCCGGCAAATGCATGTCTCACTATTTCTATTTCTCTGAAATTAGTGATAAACGTAGATAATAATGTAATTATCAAAATACATGGTGATATAACTCCAAAGCTGGCAGCTATATCTCCAAAAATTCCTTTTTTATGATAACCAATCATAGAGGAGACATTGATTGCTAATATACCCGGCAATCCCTGACTTAATGCGTAATAATCAATTAATTCCTCATCAGTGACCCATCCCTTTTTTCTGACTATTTCTCTTTGCAGTATAGGCAGCATTGCCATTCCGCCTCCAAATGTTACAGAACTGATTTTTAAAAATGTCCAATAAATTTCTATTATTTCCTTCATATTTTTTTCCCATCTAGTTTAATATAATGATAAAAATAGTTTACCACTAAAACTTGCTTAATTCAACTAAAAAAAGCCTTCGTCTTGCGAAGGCTCAGATATCTATTATTCTTCAGTTATTGCTTCATCATTGTTATTTGTTACTTCCTGGTCAGAATCAGCATCTTCTGTTACTTCATCATTAATTTCATCATTTGATTCTTCTGCAGCTTCCTCTTCAACTGCTTCTTTTTTAATTGTAATTGTATATGTTCTGTCTTCCAGCCCTTCCTGAGACACCGTCATTGTTATAACAGTATCTTCTGCTTCAGACAATGCTGCATCGGCTGTATAAACTACTACGCCTTCAACAGCTGATGCAATGTCCACATCAATTGCCGGGTCTGATACATCAGAAGTAAAGCTTATAACTGCATCAGCTGCCACATCTGCTATAATTGTAACTTCTGTTGAATCAGCCGGTGCTTCTGCATTGTAGTCAATTTGTCCGGCATCGAATGCCTGCTCCAATTCCGCACCTTCGATTGAAAGCTCGGCAATCTCAGCATACTCAATTCTATCCTTTACTGCTCTGTCTAACGTAACTAAAGCTTCTGCTCTTGTTATATCATTTGCAGGATTGAAGTTACTTTTGTCGTCTCCTACCATATATCCGGCTTCAGCAACTGCACCCACATATTCAACTGCCCAATCTGCTATTTCGTCTTTGTCAGCAAATATTTCCACATCTGTATTTTCTTCAATCTCATTTAATCTTGTAACAACTACAGCAACCTCTTGTCTGGTGATTTCATCTGTAGGTCTTACGGTGTCGTCATTATCCCCAACGATATAACCTGCTTCAACGGCTTTTTGCACTTCTTCGTAATACCATTCTTCCGAATCAGCATCTGAATAGTTGATTTGTGCTAACTCTTCAAAATCATAAGCACTGTTTACCATTGTCATGAATTCTGCTCTGGTAATAGAATTGTCAGGTTTAAATGAACCATCCTCGTAGCCTTTGATTTTCCCATTTTCGAACCATTCTTGTATAGTGTCCTCAGCCCAGTGCTCAGTATAATCCAAAGCAAATGCCGGAGTCGGAGCTGCTACTGCTGTAATCATTGCTGCCGCTAATATTAACAATAATTTTCTCTTAAACATTATAATGTCCTCCTTTAGTGTCAAGCATCAAAATATTTGATATAATTTGTAAGCAAAACGTTAAAATAAATATTTATTGTTTCAAACTGTTACATCAGATATTTTCACATATATGACTCTTAAAGTCAAAGGACTATATATGTCAGTTATCAAAAATATTTCCACCACTGCAAATATTAGCATAAAATATATCTCTCAGTATATACAAGGATATATAGCAATGATATGATTACAGTTCGTCTTTGTACTCATCAACCAGCTGTTTAACTCCATTGTATAAAATCTGTCCGTCAATTCCTCCCAGCAGGAGTTTAAAGCCCATATCAATGTGCTTCTTCATTCCTCCTGCCCAGGTCATGGTTCCCGGAATAACATTATGTTGTATACAGGCTTCAACAACTTTTCTGCAATTATTCAGCACCTCCGGATGGCTTAGCTGCCCTTGCAGCCCCATTGATGTACTCATATCCATAGGGCCTATAAATGCGATGTCTATCCCCGGAACCGAAAGTATTTCATCAATATTTTCAACAGCCAGATAGTGTTCGATTTGAACTATAACCAGCGTCTCATCATTTGCCTTTGTATAATAATCATTAACTTCCTCTGCAGCCGCTCCGAACAAAACAGCTCTGCCGGCTCCCATTCCTCTTGCGCCCACAGGCGGATACTTGCAGTACATAACAGCCTTTTCCGCATCCTCCTTTGTATTAATCATCGGAAGCATAAGTCCCAAAGCACCGGTATCCATTCCTCTTTTAACCAATGATATTTCATTTAAAGGCACTCTCAATAAAGGAGTGGTTCTTGGTTTCATCAAAGAAACCATTCTTCCTGCTGTTTCTAAATCCATAGAGCCGTGTTCACCGTCAATCATTATGCAGTCAACACCTGTATACGACAATATCTCTGCATTGTCAAGACCATTGGTCATAATAAATGTTCCGAATGCTGTCTTTCCCTGCTTAAGCTTTTCTTTCAGTAAATTTTTCATTTGTCCTCCCGCTGTAAAAATTATTGATGATATATTATCTAAATGACACTATTATTCCGCCATCTCCCGCATATGTACCCATGGTTGCACCCATGTAGTTAACAATTACATCCTTTGGTTTGTATCTGCTGATAATTTCATTTTTTAAATATTCTGCATCAGAAAAATTATTTATATGTGTAATCCCAAATAAGGTTTCAGAAAAGTCTTTTTTTCTTTCACCGATTAAATCCAGTGTCCGTTTCAGAAATCTCTTCTTGCCCCGTATTTTTTCAACAATTTCAACCTTGCCATGGATTCCCTCAAGCAGAACCTTGATATCAAGCACCTTGGATATTGTTCCTGTAAATTTATTTAATCGTCCGCCCTTTACTATATTATCAAGGGTATTTAAAAGAATCAATATATTGATGTTTTTTCTGTAATCATCCAGGATTTCTACTATCTCTTTTATAGAACGTCCTGCTTTAGCCAGATTGCCTGCTTCTATCAACTGCAGCCCGTGACCCAATGAGCCTGCCAGCGTATCAAAAACAGTGACTTCAGTTTCTGACATCTCCTTTCCCATACAAGCCGATGTATAGGTTCCGCTTAATCCGGATGAAATAGTCAGGCATAGCATCTCACCATTTTCAGACAGTGATTTGAACGTTTCCGCAAAAAAAGCAGGTGATGGCTGTGATGTTTTTGGGAGGTTTTTTGCTTTAGACATTTTTTCATAAAATTCCTCCGGTTTTATATCTACTCCTTCACGGTATTCTTTTCCGTCAATATTAATGGTCAGCGGCACAATCTTAACATTATATTTTTCAATTATCTCCTTTGGTAAATCTGCTGAACTGTCTGTTATTAATTGAATCATATACCCCTCCCTTATAAAATTATCCAACGTTGGAAAATTAATCTTATAATAATCATACTCCTATATGTTTAATATTTCAAGTTTTTGAATTAATTACGAAAATAAATCTGTTAATTATTAGATAACGCTTGTTATCCTTTTATAATTGTTATATCATTTTAATTATAATTACATTATTGAGGAGATTCATATGAAAATTGTTGTTTTAGACGGATACACCACAAATCCCGGAGACTTGTCATGGGACAAATTAAAGGAACTGGGCGATGCTGTTATTTACAATAGAACACCGGTGGAACTCACAGCAGAGAGAATTAATGATGCAGAAATTGTTTTAACCAATAAAGCTCCAATATCAAGAGAAGCAATGGAAAAATGCCCGAATTTAAAATACATAGGTGTTCTTGCCACAGGATTCAACATTGTTGATGTTGCTGCCGCCAAGGAAAGAAATATAATTGTAGCCAATATTCCTACATACGGTACAGCATCAGTCGGACAGTTTACAATTGCTCTTTTGCTGGAGGTATGCCACCACATCGGCGAGCACAACCGTGCCGTAAAAAACGGAGACTGGGCAAACAGCAAGGACTGGAGCTTCTGGAACTATCCCCTGATAGAGCTTGAAGGCAAGACTATAGGAATTATAGGCTATGGCCGAATCGGTCAAAGAACAGGACAAATCGCTCAGGCACTGGGAATGAAGGTATTGGCCAACGCAAATCACGTAAATCCTGCACTTGAAAATGAAAGCTGCAAATATGTTGATTTAGATACGTTGATTAAGGAATCCGATGTAATCGCACTTCATTGTCCGCTGACTCCGTCAACAGAGGGCATTATTAATAAGGATACCATTTCTAGAATGAAGGATGGGGTAATAATTCTCAATACTTCAAGAGGTCCGTTAATTGTTGAAGAGGATCTAAGAGATGCACTAAACAGCGGAAAGGTTGGAGGTGCTGCCTGTGACGTTGTTTCAACAGAACCTGTAAAAAAAGACAATCCTTTATTGTCAGCCAAAAATATGATACTGACACCGCATATTGCATGGGCACCGGTTGAATCAAGAAGAAGACTTATGGATTATACAATTGAAAATCTTATCAAATACCTTGAAGGCAATCCTATAAATGTAGTAAATAAATAAAAAACAGTCTGTTGCATTGAACATGCAACAGACTGTTTTAATAAATAACTTATTTAATTTATTTGAATTTCCTTTGCTTCTTCCGGCTTAAAATCATTTTTTAAGTCGTAGGAATTGTGAGAAGTAAAATCTCTTAGCTGTCTGTCCCCAAGCGAATAGCATCTCATAAATCTATTTTCCTTTACATTAGTCCAATGCTCAGCATCCCAGGTTAAATAACCATCCTCATCAGTCTTTTTATCAAAGAGAATCAAATCAACTTGTCTGTTATTTTTCATCAGCTCTACAAGACTGTCATATGTAACTTCTATTTCTTTTTTATTTATCAAATCGTATGCTTTCATTGTTCCTCCATATCTAATAAAATACTTCATGTGCAATATTATATATGTTTAATTTTATAAAGTAAAGGAGGTTGTTAATTTTATAATTTATACTTTAGCAAAACCTTTTTCCAGGTCTTCAATTATATCTTCTAAATCTTCTATACCAACAGATAGTCTGACAAGTCCGTCTGTTATCCCACCTTTAAGTTTTTCCTCTTTTGGAACAGCAGCATGAGTCATTGAAGCCGGATGCTGTATAAGTGAGTCTACGCCTCCCAGGCTTACGGCAAGTGATATCATTTCTAAGTTATTCAATAATTTTTCACCTGCTTCAAATCCGCCTTTTAATTCAAATGCAATCATACCGCCAAAATTGTCCATTTGCTCTTTGGCAAGTTCATGCTGAGGAAAGGATTCAAGTCCCGGATAATACACAACTGCCACCTTTGGGTGAGCCTCCAGATATTTTGCAACAGCCATAGCATTGGAACAATGCTTATCCATTCTCAGCCCTAATGTTTTCAGCCCTCTTGATACCAGCCATGCATCAAACGGTGAGCCTGTACCGCCTAAATTTACCAGATGTGGATTATTAATTTTATTGATATATTCTTTCTTCCCTGTAATTACTCCTCCGACTACATCTCCGTGACCATTTATATACTTTGTAACGCTATATACTGCAATATCTGCCCCAAGCGTCACAGGTCTTTGAAGATATGGTGTTAAAAATGTATTGTCTACAATAAGCACTGCTCCATGTTCATGTGTAATTTCAGCCACTTTTTTTATATCAATCAATTCAAGTGTAGGGTTTGCCGGTGTTTCTATATACACAACCTTTGTGTTGGGTTTAAATGTTTTTCTAAACAGCTCATAATCGTTTATTTTAACATAATCGGCATCGATTCCGTATGTTTTTATCACTTTATCTATAACTCCGACTGTACCTCCATAAATGCAGTCTGAGGATATGAAATGATCTCCTGACTTCATAAGACCCAGAAGCGCTGTAGATACTGCCGACATACCTGTACTTGTATAAACTCCTGCATCTGTTCCATCTAAAGCCGCCATTCTTCCGGCAATCTCGTGAGTGTTCGGATTCCCCAATCTTGTGTATTTATATCCGTCATCTCTGCCTGCAAACCTGTCACCGCCTTGTGCGCAGTCATCAAATATAAATGTAGAGGTCTGATAAATCGGTGTAATATGTGCACCAATTTGCTTATCATGAACCGCTCCGTAGTGTATAGCTTTTGTATTAAATTTCATATTTCCGCTCCTTGCATGTTTTCTACAGCAGTTTTTAACCTGTGCAGTCCTTCTTCAAGCATTGCTTTCGGACATGCTATATTAATTCTCATAAATCCGCTGCCTGCTTCTCCGAACCATCGTCCGCTGTCTAATGCTATCTTTGCTTTATTAAAGAAAAGATCATCAATGTCATCCTCATCCAGTCCCAGTCCTTTACAATCAAGCCACATCAGATATGTAGCCTCCATCTTATAGGGAATAATACCTTTTATATTCTCGCATATATAGTCGTAAACATAATTCATGTTTTCTTCAAAAAAATCAACCAGGCAATCCACATATTCTGCACCTTGTTCATAAACAACCTGTGTAATTTCTCTGCTGAATGAATTGGAACGATTCAAATCCAACAATCCCAATTCTTTTCTGTATGCATCCATTCTCTCTCTGTCCCAGATTATGCAATATGCCGAATGTAACCCTGCTATGTTGAATGTCTTGCTGGGAGCTGTACATACGATTGAATTATCTTTATATTTTTTGTCCAGATTTGCTATGGATATATGCTTATTGCCTTTAAAAACCAAGTCAAAATGTATTTCGTCGGAAACCAGCAGCACATTGTTTTCAAGGCAAATATCAGAAACTTTAATAAGTTCTTCTTTAGTCCATAATCTTCCTACCGGATTATGCGGACTGCATAAAATCATCATAGTGCAATCCGGGTCTTTCGCCTTTTCTTCAAGGTCCTCAAAATCCATTACATACTTGCCATGGTCGAATTTCAAAGTATTATCGCTTATAATCCTGTTATTGCCTTCTATAATATTTTTGAACGGATAATAAACCGGAGATTGCATGATTATTTTATCCATGGGTTTGGTGAATTTACGAATCATCATATTAAGTAAAAATACCACTCCAGGTCCGTATTCAATGTCATCTCTGGTTACTTCTATCTCATGCCTGATTTTCAGCCAGCCTATTATTGCGTTATAGAACTCCGGCATTCTTTTCGTATAGCCAAACACGCCATGCTCAGCCCTTTTTACTAAAGACTCTATCATAAAGTCAGGACACTTCAAATCCATATCTGCTACCCAAAACGGCAAAAGATCCTTATGTCCGAATTTGAGGTCCATTTCTTCATATTTCACCGAACTTGTGTTGTTTCTATCAATTGTCAATTCTAAATTATACATACTTCCTCCTACTAATCGGGGACATCCCTTTAATGCTTACTCCAAAGACTTTCCCTAATTTAAAGGTGTGTCCCCTTTCCTTCATTCTAAATAGCTGCTTCTGCTTCTGCTGCAATTTCTTCATCATGTTTTTTATCAATCCAGTTTTTACCTTCAACTCTTTTAGCAACCATCATTGCCGCTACTGCATCACCGGTTGCATTAACCATTGTAGCTATCGCATCAGTCAGCATGCCGATAGTAACTATTATAGGTATTACTTCTGCATTAAATCCATAAAACCCTACGATAATCAAGGAACCCATCATTCCGCCGCCTGGAATTCCGCTCATTACTACGCCGCTCATTACCGATAATGCAATTGCTGTAGCCCATACCCCTAATCCTGAAAACTGCATATTGAAAATTCCAAATAAGAAGGCAATTTTCATCAGTGTGGTAAGCGCCGTACCATCCATATGTATTGTTGCCCCCAAAGGCAATACTATATCTGCTATATCATCAGGAACTCTCATCTTTTTAGTTCCTGTCAGATTTGTAGGCAATGTGGCTATAGAACTTTGTGTCGCCAGTGAAGTTATAAAGGCCGGAAAAATATTTTTGTAAAATAATTTAATACCTCTGATTCCGCCTGCATAATAAGCGTATGCAGTAAATGCGATTAAGAAATAGAATATGCAGATAGGAAAGAACATTACTACTGCTTTAGTATATGCTCCCAAAAGTTCGGAGCCATAGGTTCCGATCAAAGATGCAAAATAAGCACCCAACCCAATCGGAGCATACAACATAATGATATTTATCATTTTCATTAATGCATCAGAGCAAATATCAAGTACATCCACTACAGGATTGTTGATTAGCCCTCTTTTCTTACTTACATAGCTGATACAATATCCAAATGTCATTGCAAAAATTATTAGCGGCAGCATTGCATTTCTTGATAAAATCAAATTGAAATCATTAACCGAAAGAGCTTTTACTACTTGATCCATCATATTCATTTGTGATGATTCCTCATAAACTCCCATATCGATATTAACACCATCAGCAGGCGGAATAACTGTCACCACAGCAATAATGAATATAGAAGCAATAATTCCTGTTATAAAAAATATTGCGATGGTGTTGCTGAGTATCTTGCCAAGCCGCTTCATGTTTGACATTTTTGCTATAGAGCTTGACAGACTAAAAAATACAAGTGGTACTACGGCAGTAAACATAAAATTCAAAAATATTTGACCGAACGGCTCCAGCACTTTTGCTTTTTCACCATATACCAATCCTATAATACAACCGATAGTGATACCAATAATCAGAAGTATCATGGATTTATAAGATTTTAATACAGATTTTGCAGTAATTTTAACTGACATAAAAACCTCCCAATAATATTATTTTTTCCTAACTAATTTCACTACCTAACCTCCTTAGATATTACAATAGCAAATTATATGCCAACTCTTTAATTCAACTATAATAAACCCCGTCACTGTAATAACAACGATTTTTATTAACCAATAATTTTTTAACACCTTATTTAAAAGGGTTATATGGCGAATACGTTGCCATATAACCCTTTTAAATGAAACCTACTTATATCATATTTTCAATTAATTCTATACCTTTTCTTGATATTGTACTGCCTCCACGGCCGGTAATCACATTAATATAGCCATAGCTGCTTAAATTCGTTAAAATCTTTCTGACATCATACTCACTTAAAAATATGTTGTTCTCAAATGCCTTCATGGATATACTTTTCCTTCCAAGCTTTACCCTGCTTTTAAACGCATTGTAATACTGATTTAAGACAAAGCTTTCATCGTTTGTCAAATTTGTTAAAGTTATGTTGCTTTCTTTATTAACCGTTCCCTTTAAAAAAGTCTTCATGTGATATGGTAAATGCTCCAAAGTAATAAGTCCGACTCCGATATTATCAAAATATTCCACGCAGTTTCTAAGCTCTCTGATATTGCCCTGCCAATTATAACTTTTTGCAAAGTTTATTACCTCTGTAGATAGTTCGAATCTGCAGCCATTCATTTCCTTAAAATAGTCAAACAACACACTGATGTCTTCAACTCTTTCTCTAAGAGGTGGTATGTTAATGGGCAAGACGTTCAATCTGAAATATAAATCCTTTCTGAAGAGGCCTTTTTCCACCTGTTCATATAAATTTTTATTTGTAGCGGCAATAATTCGAACATTGACTTTTATAACCATGCTTCCGCCAACACGCATGACCTCTTTCTCCTGTATGACTCTCAGCAATCTCACTTGCAAGTCTATGGGCATTTCACCAATTTCATCAAGAAAAAGAGTGCCATTATTTGCAAGCTCAAAAATACCTATTTTCCCGCCCTTTAAAGCTCCTGAAAAAGCTCCGCTTTCATATCCGAAAAGTTCGCTTTCCAATAAATTTGGCGATAGGGCAGCACAGTTGATAGCCACAAACTGTTTATCTCTTATGGGAGAAGCATTATGAATGGCTTGGGCAACCAGTTCCTTGCCCGTTCCGCTTTCTCCCGTAATCAAAACCCCGGATTTCGAATTTCCCATGCGGATAACCAGTTTTCTGACCTCTTCGATTTCCTTGCTTTTACCTATTATGTTAGAAACATCATACTTAGCTATATGTCCTTTGTTTGCCAGTTGCAGCCTCAGCATATTTTGTGCGGTTTCCTGGGATTCGAAGCTTTCTATAATAACATATGCCCCATTGTCCACTCCGTCATTTTCGTTTAACCCGGAAACAGGAAATATGGACATTGTAATGTTTTTTTCATTTATTTTAACCAGTTTATTAATGATTTGTTTTTTTGTTTTTAAAAATTCTTCAAACTCAATCTCAGGCAATACTTCATTAATATGTTTTCCAATGTAAGCAGTATTTTTACCGATAAGCTTTCTCGCATTTTCATTAAAGCTTTCAACAACAGCATCCTCACCCACTCCGATAACACCTTTATTCATAATAGATAATAAAGTATTGAACTGATTTTTAAGTGTCTTTGATTTGCTGATAAAAAATTCAAACCCTTTATCCGAAGAAACCAGCTCATCAAAATAGTCAAGTATTCTTCTGTCCGTAAGTACATTTTCCATTTGAAGTTTTATGGCAATATCAACCAATGTACTTTTATCTATAGCCCTATGTCCCAGATCCAATACTGTTTCTACTCCGTCGGGAACATATCTCTTTTCTCCGGTTGTAATAGCAGTCTTTAAGTCAGGTATTGCCTTCATATTCGGAAATACAGGTATCATTTCATAATCATCAAAACCAAGCTGATAAAGTAAGGCTATTGTCTCAATACACATTTCAAAACTCAGATTTACCAACATCACCCTTTTATCAATAACGATATCCTTCAGCATATTGTAACCCTTTTTTGAAAGAGTCAGTTTTGTTATGACAATAGGTATATTCTTATCTATATCTTTTCTGAGAACCTCATATTGTGAATAAGTGCTTATGAGTAAGACGTCAATGTTATTAATATCTTTTACATTATTCATATCAAAAGAATAATTGAATACCTCTATATCATCATTAAAAACCTTGAGTAATTGTCTTTTATATTCACTGCCGACATCCTTGCTCTCAGTGACAATTCCAAGTCTTTTTTTCATAATATTATGTCCTCCATATAAATTTATTTGCTATGATTGTATTTATCACTTCTACAATATCACTTATAATCAAGCTTTGCTTTTTTACATTGTACCATAAACTCATTAAGTTGGAAACGTTTTATACGCTTGATTTTATAAAGCAGAGGAGATGATTAATTTCACTGTCATAAAAGTATTTATTTACTATACAATATCTATATAGATTGAAAGGATGTGGAAAGATGAGTAAAAGAGGCGTTTCAACCTTTAAAGTTGCCGGTGCCTACATAGGTACTGTAGTGGGTGCCGGATTTGCAACCGGCCAGGAGGTATTACAGTTTTTTACAAGGTTTGGAGTCATGGGTTTGGCCGGACTTATGGTTACAACCATTATGTTCATATTTTTTGGATATATTATCATGGACTTAGGTAAAAAGCTGCACGCCAACTCTCATCTTGAGATAATAAAATATACAAGCGGCAATAAGCTTGGAACAATAATAGATTTAATAATAACATTCTTCCTGTTCGGTTCATTTACGGCAATGACAGCAGGTACGGGAGCACTTGTTTTTCAGCAATTCAATTTGCCTTTTTATTCGGGAAGCATATTAATGGCGGTACTGACGGCTATAACGGTTCTGACAGGAATAAACGGAGTAATTAATTCCATAAGCATAGTGGTTCCGTTCCTTTTGACTGCGGTAATCGGAACAAGTATATATTCTATTATAAATTCGACGTCTGAATTAACATCTGCAATTAATCTTGGTGAAAGCGGATTGATAAGCAATTGGTTTCTGGCTGCAGTTTTATATGTATCCTATAATATTATACTTTCAATAGCTGTATTAGGTCCATTGGGATGTGCTGCCAAAAACCGCAAGGCATTAATAAACGGTGCTGTACTCGGCGGGCTGGGATTAGGTTTAGGGGCTGTTATGATTAATCTTGCACTTTCATCTAATATATCAGAAATTGCAGGACTTGAAGTGCCTATGATATATATTGCAGGCAAGATGTCAAACAATATTCAAACTGCCTATGCAGCTGTATTAATAGCCGAAATATATACAACCTCAGTAGGTGCACTGTATGGATTTGTGTCCAGGTTTGTTGATATAAATAAAAATCCGGGAAAAAGCAGATTGATTGTAGCGGTCTCTGCCATAGCTGCATTATTAGCAAGCCAGTTTGGTTTCTCTAATTTAGTAAAGACCTTGTACCCCATAACCGGATATTGCGGTGTAGTGCTGTTGATTGCTTTGATTTATTCCTATCTGACATCTTTTAAATATAAAAATAATTGATTTCTTTAAACTGGCGCAATTTGCAAAAATGGTATATAATTATGTCAAAGAAATTGCTTAATCATAAATCACTTCAGATTTAAAGGAGATAAATCATGCCAAATATAATAATAGACGACAAAGCTATTGATTATATATTAAAAAAGGGCGGAATTATAACTGTTGAAAAAGTTATGGCAGGAAAATGCTGAGCTTCTGCTCCAATGCTTAATGTAGGGTTCGGTGAACCTGAAGCTGGTAATAACTTTAATCTTTATGAAACAAATTCTGCTAAAATATATATTTCCAAGTCGTTAACCCCCAAAGGAAATAGTCTCCGTATTCGGCTGAACGATTTTTTAGGAATTTTCAAAAGCCTGGATGTAATAGGATTAAATATATTATAAATTTATGTAACTTGCTTTCCAATCTTATATTAAACTATAAAAAGAACAGTAACTCCTATAACCGATATAATAGCACCAAGTATTTCCTTTGGTGATACTTTTTCTTTCATTACATATATTGACAACGGAATAATCATCACGGGAATAATTGATGTTATGGTAGATGACACCCCTGTGGTAGTGTATTTAATTGCCAGAAGACTAAATGACACACCCAGGAAAGGGCCGAACAGTGAACCAAAAAATAAATACTTTGCTGCTTCTTTGTTTTTAACAGCTTCTTTTAACTTGTCCCATCTTTTCATGAATAAAAATGCTACAGTAAATCCTGCAATACCAGCTATTATGCGTATTTGTGTAGCTGCAAATGGATCATAGTCTCCCATGCCCAGCTTGCTGAATATCAGTCCAAATGATTGACCGAGAGCTCCGACAAAAGCATATGCAATTCCTTTAACAGAACGAGAAAGTCTAAAATTATTCCCCTCAGGATTTTTAACTAATACTACAACAAAAATACCAGAAATAGTAATGAACATACCGGCAAAATCAGAAAGTGATATCATTTCTCTCATTGTTACGAATCCCAATAAAGCTGTAATTGGAGGAACCAGCGCCATAATAAGCATAGATATCCTGGAGCCGATTTCTAAATATGCCTGAAACAAAAATAAATCTCCGATAACAAATCCGATAATACCTGATATGCTTAACCAGATCCAAGCCTCCTTGGTTGCGTCTAACGGCAGAATCATGCCTCTGGAAAAAGTCGTGAACAAACTGATTAATACAAATCCTATTATTAACCTGATATAATTTACCGACAAAGAACCTATCTTTCTGCCTGCCAGTTCAAAGCATATTGCAGTTATAGTCCAAAAAACCGCAGTAATAAGCGCATATATTTCACCTAAATGTGATTGTATCATTTTCTCCCTCCGTATTGATACATTAAACCAATATGGATATTATAATGAATCGGTGAAAATTTTACAATATTTAAATATTATATTTTACATATTTTTTAATTCAATTTAATTCAGCAGGTAACTTATCAGATAAGTTGAAAAAAAACTCGTATCATGGTATAATTAGCAAATACTTGTCGATTAAATATCAAAAATATTAAATACGTGCTAATAGTACAATTGATTTCTTAAAATACCTTATTTATTTATCAAAGTTCCTTACGGGAGGGAATTACATATGGTTGAAGATGTATTGGATAAAATAAAGGGTTTTAATATTTTAAATGATTTATTGGAAAAAATCAAAAAAAACATACTGATAATTAAACTGGACGGAAAAATCTTATTTGGAAACAGTCACGTTCTTCAAATGTACGGTTATGCTTTTGATGAGTTAATCAACTTAAATATTACTGATTTAATCGATCATAATTCTGAAATAAATGATTTACTTATAAACGCACATACAGTAAGCACTATTAATTATAAAAAAGACGGAACAAAATTTTTTGCTGATATTAACCCAATATATATTAATACAGAATCAGATTTAATAATTATAAACGTATCCCAGGATGCATACAGCATTTACGAAACTTTAAAAAATAATTGTATATTATCAAAAACTTTAGAAATGTTTGAAGATGCCTTTGTTATCTTTACGAAAAATTTTAACATTTTTCAATGGAGTAAAAGCGCCGAAAAAAAATTCGGTTATTCTATGGGTGATATTTTAGGAAAGAATATTAAGATTTTAATTCCCGGGGACAGATTGAATGAATTTGAAAATAAAGTCGAGGTAATAAAACAAGGCATTACAATTGAAAGCTACATAACTAAAAGGCTGCATAAAAACGGAAGCTTAATAGATGTATCAATTACGATGGCACCGCTTTATGACTGTAACGGCAAATTTAACGGAATATTTGGCATATATAAGGATATATCAGAAAAAGTAAAACTGGAAGAACAGTTAAAAGGATCTGAAGAGCGATTAAGGTTTGCACTGGAAGGCGGACGATTTGGTGTCTGGGATTGGAATATAATTACAAGGCATTTAAATGACCCTTATTTGTTTAAAGAGTTCCTTAAGTATGATGATAGTGAAATAGAATACTCAATTGACTATTTTTTCAGCAAAATTCATCCGGATGATATATCATATATAACGGAAAAACTTGACAGACACTTTAAGGGTGAGGAATATGATGTTGAATTTCGTATGAAATGCAAAAATGATGAATATAAATGGATTAGATCAAAGGGTAAGGTACATACATGGTCCGCAGACGGAAAACCTCTCAGAATGATTGGTACTAATGAAGATATCACAGAAAAAAGACTAATAGCAGAAGAACTTAAAAAAAAATGCAAGCAGCTGGAAAAATTAAAAAAAGAAGCAGAAAATGCCAACAAAGCTAAATCTCAATTTTTAGCTAATATGAGTCACGAAATAAGAACCCCCATGAACGGTATTTTCGGGTTGGTGCAACTGATAAAATTAACAAATCTTAACAAGGAACAAATGAAGCACTTGGAATTAATAGATGACTCATTAAAGAATTTAAAGGTTATCATTGACGATATATTGGATATATCAAAAATTGAATCAGGAAATATCACTATAAATGAAGAAGCATTCGATTTAAGAAATACAGTGAACAGCATCTATAGCAATCTTTTAATTACAGGCAATTCCAAAGGCTTAGAAATCAGCTATTATTTAGACCCGAATTTAAATTTTAAAATTGTAAGCGACGAACTTAAAATAAAGCAGATATTAAATAATTTGATATGTAATGCAGTTAAATTTACTAACAACGGCTACATATCTTTCAGGACAAAAATAATTGCTGATTATGGAGATACCGTAAAAATAGAATTTAGGATTAAGGATACAGGAATAGGAATAGAAGCGAAATATAAAAGCAAGTTATTTCAAGGCTTTAGTCAGGGAGACATTTCTATTAATAAAAAATTCCAAGGAACAGGATTAGGCCTTGCCATTTCAAAGCAGCTTGCAGATTTGTTAAAGGGTGAATTAACTTTTGAAAGCAAGCTAAATGAAGGCAGTACCTTCATATTTACGGGTGAGTTCAAAAAAAATTTTACAATTACAAAAATCCCTGCAAATACAGCAAACAACATGATTATTGATGATGAAAACAATCATAATCAAGAATTCACAATATTATGTGTTGAGGATAATATAATCAGCCAAGAAGTTATGGGAGGTATAATAACCAAAAAGGGATATAAATATCTGCCGGCTTATAACGGAAAGGAAGCCTTACAGCTAATAAAAGAAAATAAAGTAGATTTGATTTTAATGGATATCCAATTGCCTGAGCTGAATGGATACCAGACCACAGAGTTGATAAGGAAAGAGGTTGATGCTGAATGTAATATTCCTATAGTTGCAATAACCGCATATGCTATGCGTGAAGACAGAGATAAATGTCTGGAGGCAGGTATAATCGATTACATTTCAAAGCCTTTCAGCATAGAGGAGCTTTATGAAATTCTAGAAAAACATCTGAAATAATGTAAATAGCAGCACTATGTGCTGTTATTTTTGTCATTATTTGTATATAAATGTTAAAAAAAGAAAATAATTGTATGCTTGTGTCGTATGTAAAATAATGGTATAATCATTTTACCTAACGAATGTACGGTAGGGTAAAAAAGGAGAAAAAAATGATTAATGATACTAATAATAAAATCAGATACACATCCTATAGATTTTTCCTGGAAAACGGGTATGAAGCTACCAATATCAGAGACATTTGCAAGGATGTTGAAATCAAGCCGTCTTCATTGTATTTTTATTACAAATCAAAGCAAGATTTATTTTTTAGTATCTATGATGAAATTTGGGATAACAAAATAAAATTCATGAAAAGCGTTGAAAAATTACATAATAATTTATCTGCTGATATGAAATTTAAACAATTATTTATTAAAACCCTGGAGTATTACTCCAACAATTTTTTAAACGAAAAATTTTTATTAAGATATCATCTGTTTCCTACAGAAGAAATATCCACATTAATAACTGACAGATACAGATATTGGACAAACGAAGAAAATAAAATAATAGAAGGCTTAATCAATGAATGTATTGAAGAAAATATTCTGGATAAAAAAAGAAATATAAACGAATATTTAAGAGATTATAAGAAAATTATCTCAAATCAAATAATCAGCATGCTGATATATAACGTCAAAATTAGTACACATGACAGTAATACGATGTGGAAGATGTTTCAGAATTCTTATATCTAATTTGCATTCTCCATTCAAAATTCATTTTCTTTAATATAAATTTGATTCAAAGGATTAATCTTTATGAATAAGATTGATAAAATAAAAAATGAATTAAATAAAATGATTAATGATAAAAAATTTCGAAGATGACTTGGTAAAATTAAGTCAGTATTTAGATGATATGCTCAATGAACATATGAAAAATAGGGGGGAAAATAAAATGAAAGATAAGGAAAAAACCGAACTTAAATCTAAAGAATTTATCGACATACTCCCATGTGCAATATATGTAATAAAGGATTCCATAATAATTGATTGCAACAAGGCTGCTTTAGATATTTTAGGATTTGAGTTAAAAGAAGAAATAATTGGATATATGCCTTACGAATTATCTCCTAAGTATCAGGATGACGGAAGCCTTTCAATAATTAAAGGGCAGCAAATTATCGAAAACGTTCTCCAAGGTAATAATCCTGTTTATTTTCAATGGAAACATAAAAGAAAAAACGAAGAAATTTTTTTGGCCAAAATAACAATATATAATAAAAGCGGCATTCTCTATGCAATAATAACTGATATAAGCGAACCCGGCAAGTTTAAGGAAGATTTAAATAACAAGGATTTTCTTTATCGCATGCTGTTCGAAAACCATAGAAGTGCTATGCTTGTAATAAATCCTGAAACAGGCAAAATAGTAGAAGCAAACAGCGCCGCATTGCAATTTTATGGCTACCTGAAGGAAGATATAATGAAAATGAATATTAATGAAATTAATATTCAAAATGATGATGAAATAAAAAGGGAAATGTCTCATGCCTTAAAAGAAAAAAGAAACTATTTCAAATTTACGCACAGGCTGGCAAATGGTTCTCAAAGAGAAGTTGAAGTGCACAGCTTCCCTGTGGAAACCGAAAAAGGTAATCTGTTATTCTCAGTAATATATGATATTGATGAAAAAACGCTTCAAAAGTTAATGCTGGATAAGTTACTAATCGCTTCTCCTTATGCTGTTGCTGTTTTAGATAAGGAGCAAAAAATCATAAATGTCAACAGCAACTTTACACAACTCTTTCAATACAAGCTAAATGATATAGCCGGCAGATATATTAATGCTTTGGTTTCACCCTATGAAAACGACAGCCAGGTAGATGAGAATATTGGGTCGATATATCAAGGAAAAATAATTAAACAGGAGGGAAAAAGAAAACGTAAAAACGGTCAAATGATTGATGTTGAGATAATAGGATATCCGGTTCTCTATCATCAGGCAGTAGTAGGATCATATATTTTATACATAGATATTTCAGATAAAAAGCAATACGAGAAACAATTGCTTTTATTCAAGAAAATCCTTGAAAACAATACTGAAGGTGTTTTTATTACCGACAGTAACGGACATATTGAATGGATAAATGATGCTTATACAGAAATAACGGGATATTCTCTGGATGATGTAATATACCAAAAAATAAATATGTTAAAATCAGACCTGCATAACGAAGAATTTTATAATTTATTATGGAGTAAGCTTTTACAAAATGGCACATGGAAAGGCGAAATATGGAACAAAAATATAAATGGCGATATTTTTCTGGGCTGGTTATCAATTAACTGCATTAAAGATGAAAAAAATAATGTAACACATTATATAGGTGTATTTAAAGACCTTTCTGAAAAGAAGAAAATTGATAAAAAAATGATTGAATTGCAACAGAAGGATTCATTAACAGGACTATTTAACAGAAATTATTTTTTAGAAATGGTTGATAAATATATTGAAGATCATAAAATTAACAACACGGGATTTTCTATTGTAGTAGTTGATATAGAGAGATTTAAAGATATAAATGATTCGCTGGGACATATAATCGGAGATAGACTATTAATTGAAATAACTAAAAGAATAAATGATTTGGCATATAAAAAGCATGTTATTTCAAGAATTGACGGTGATGAATTTGCTATATTGACAAAGAAATTAACCATAAGAACGTTAAAGCTATTAACTGAAAATCTATTATTAAAATTAAATCAACCATATAATATTTCAAATACAATAATATACATTAATTTTAATATCGGAATTTGCAGATATCCTGAATACGGAACCGATTCAGAAGTATTATTAAGATATGCGAACACAGCCATGTACAGATCTAAAAAAAATTCAGGTGATAGAATATGCTTTTATTCCAATGATATATCTCAAGAGATAGAGCGGAAATTTCATCTAGCTAATTGTTTGTTTGGGGCATTAAAAAATAACGAGTTATCAATTTATTACCAACCAATATTTGATATAAAAGAAAAAAACCTGGTTGGAGCAGAAGCATTACTGCGTTGGAGAAGTCCGGTATTAGGTGATATTTCACCCGAAAAATTCATACCCATAGCAGAAAAAACCGGTCAGATATTTAAAATCGGCGAATGGGTTATCGAAAATGTTTGTAAGCAAATCAGCTGCTGGCGGCAAAAGGGTTACAGGTTTATTCCCATATCTATAAATGTATCCGTAAACCAGCTTGAGCAGGCGGAATTTGCAAATAAGTTTTTAAGCATTATTGAAAGCCACCACCTTGAATCAAAATTTATTGAAATAGAAATAACTGAAAGTGTTTCTTCAGGAGACATTACCAAGATTATCAAGAATATTAATGAATTAAAGATTCACGATATTAAAATTTCTATGGATGATTTCGGCACGGGATACTCATCTCTTGGTCAGTTAAATATGTTTCAATTAGATAAATTAAAAATCGATAAAATATTTATAGATGATTTGGTGAATGGACTTAAAAGACAAAACCTTGTCAAATCTATTATAGCAATGGCAAAGGGTTTGAATTTAGTAACAGTGGCAGAAGGAATAGAAACATGCGAACAGTTTTATCAACTAAAAGGTCTGGGGTGCCATCTTGGACAAGGTTATTTGTTTAGCAAGCCATTATCTGATGAGGATTTTGAAGTTTTGCTCATTAAGGATAATGAATCAACTTACAAAAGCTGTGATGGTGTATAAACAATCAGCAGCACTGTTTGCACATAAAACTTTAAATGATATATTTAATTTTCCGGGTATTTCATGCTTATTCGGATATTTATGAATATTGATTGTTAAATTATATCATTTTTTACATATATTACTTTTGAAAGTGGCCGGAGGACATAATGGCAGGAAAAAAAATCAAAAAAACTCGATTTAATGGTAT
Source organism: Bacillota bacterium (assembly GCA_023453025.1). GTDB lineage: Bacteria > Bacillota > Clostridia > Tissierellales > Sedimentibacteraceae > Sedimentibacter. The sequence goes on along the minus strand of JAEXUD010000062.1, from coordinate 63,347 downwards.
AAAATTAAAATTAGTTATTTTATTTTCTGTATTGATTTTTATATCTTCGCTTGTCTTAGGATTTGTATCTGTTCAAAAATCAAGCGAAGTTATGACACAGGAAGCAGAAAAAACCCTTTCTTTATTGGCTGAAGATGCTGCCCGATTAACAGAAAGCAGAATAGAAACACAGCAAAAAACCTTGGACATGATAGCACTTATTTCAGAGATTACGACAATGGATTGGGAAATCCAAAAACCCATTTTAGAAAGACAAGTTGAAAAAACAAATTTCTTAGACATTGCAGTTGTTTATCCCGATGGGAATTCATATTATTCAGATGGTACAGTCAGTCAGCTTGGAGACAGAGATTATGTAAAGAGAGCATTAGATGGTGAATCCAATGTATCTGATTTAATAATCAGCAGAGTAACCGGTGAAGTTGTCCTGATGTATGCAGCCCCTATTGAGAGAGACGGAAAAGTAGTTGGAGCTTTAATAGGTCGAAGAGACGGAAATGCATTGAGTCAAATTGCGGATGATACAGGATTTGGAGATAAGGGATACGGCTATATGATAAACAATACAGGAGCAATAGTTGCTCATCCTGACAGAGAAAAGGTCTCAAATCAATTTAACCCTATTGAAGGTGTTAAAAATGACAAAAGTTTATCTTCATTAGCAAATTTATTCGAAAAGGTAATAAAAGAAAGAAAAGGTATCAGTAATTATAATTTTGAGGGAAACGATTTGTATGCGGGCTATGCTCCTATTGCCGGAAGTGAGTGGACATTTATTATTACTGCTAATGAGGAAGAAGTTTTATCTTCAGTTCCGCAAATACAAAAGTTTATTTTAATAAGTACACTTATTGTTTTAGCAATCAGCATTGTTTTTGTTTTTATAATAGGGAGTTCAATTGCAAACCCTATAATCAAAGCAATCCGGCATTCCAGGAAAATTGCTGATTTGGATTTGACAGAAGACTTTCCTGAAAAACTAAAAAAAAGAAAAGACGAAATTGGAGATTTATCAAGAGGACTTCAAATTATAATAGACAGCCTTAAAGAAACCATTAACGGAATTACCGCAACTTCTGCACAGGTTTTAACTGCCTCTGAAGAAATGTCAGCTGCTTCGCAGCAATCAGCATCTGCTTCTTCAGAAATTTCACGAACAATAACGGAAGTCGCAAGAGGTGCGTCTGATCAGGCTCAAAGTACTCAAGAGGGTTCTATAAACGCAAATGAATTAGGCGGAATTATAGAGGAAGATCAGCTATACTTAAAAAACTTGAACATTCAATCCGATAAAGTAACCAAGGTCGTAAATGATGGGCTGTCGGAAATTGAACATCTGTTCAAAATCACAGAAGAGAGCAATAAAGCAACAAACGAAATACAAGATGTGATAATGCAGACAAATGACAGCTCAATCAAAATCGGACAAGCAAGCAGCGTAATATCTTCAATCGCCCAGCAAACTAACCTATTGGCACTAAATGCCGCAATAGAAGCAGCAAGAGCAGGCAATGCCGGAAAGGGATTTGCAGTAGTTGCAGAAGAAATTAAAAATTTAGCATTGAAATCATCTTCATCTACCAAGGAAATAGATGAAATAGTGAATGAACTGCAGTCAAGCGCTCAAAATGCCGTAAAAACCATGGGAAGAGTAACCAATATTACCGGCGAACAAACTAAAAGCGTAATTAATAGCAAGAATAAATATCAACTTATTGCGAGCGCAATGAAAGAAACCGAGGAAACCGTAAAGCACTTGAATACATCCGGAGAACAAATGGATAAAATGAAGGATAAAATACTTTCCAGCATGGAAAATCTTTCTGCAATAGCAGAAGAAAATTCTGCGGCATCTGAACAGGCAAGTGCATCTATAGAAGAGCAGGCAGCCTCTGCAGAGGAGATCTCCGCTAACAGTGCAGGACTGGCAGAATTAGCTCAAAATTTACAGGACCTGGTATTGAAATTTAAAATATAATAAAAAGCGTTACGGTCTCAGCCTGATGATAAAGCCTGAGACCGTAACGCTTTATTCTGCTCCTTTTAATGCCATTCCAATAATACCCGTCACTCCGCTGACTAAAATACCGACTACCAGCGAATCAATATTAATATTTAAAAACAATTCGCAAATCAAAAATGAAGCAAACCCTAAGACACTTGATAATATGGAGAGGTTTTTATTTATTTTACCCTTAAAAAACAGTGCACCGGTCATGGGAATCAATAGCACAGTCGCTCTTAGTCCCATGGACATGAAGCCCCATTTCAGTATGGCTGATTTAACATTGCCAAGTGTCAGCAATGCAGATATCAGCAATGATATAAAAATGACCGCTCTTGTTACAAGCAGTTCTCCTTTGCTGCTTACATTCTTATTGAAATATACTTTATATATATCGTTAGTAATAATTGTACCAAAGCCAAGTGCCATTCCGGAGCCTGTCCCTACCAATGCCAGCAATAAGGTTGCCAATATGACACCGCCAAGCAGCGGCGGCATGTTGTTTATAATAAACAAGGGAAATGCCTGGCTGGATTCTATTGAAGGAAAATTAATCTTCATATACATGCCTATTAAAATGCCTCCGATTCCAATTGGCGGTATCAAAAAAGAACTCAATAAAGCACCGTTCCTGGCTGCGTCATCACTTTTACCTGATAATACCGCCTGGATATATGTCTGTGTTGACAGTACACCTAATATCACCGATAATCCAGCTCCGGCATCAATTCCGATACCTCTGGAAAAAATATTGAAATATTGATTATGGTCAAGAGAGGTATAGAAGTTTTCAAATCCTCCGCCTAGTTTAAGTGCTACGATTGCACCAAGGAAAACAGAAATATATATTAAAATAAGTTTTATAGCTCCCAATATTCCTGTGCTTAGCACTCCCCCGAAAATTACGTAACAGCTCATTATAATGATGCTTATGATTGCACTTTCAACACTGCTCAACCCAAACATAGAGGTTAATAATGCATTTGCCGCTAAAATTTGAGCAATAATATTCAATAAAATTCCGAATGAAGCGAGCACGGATGTTACAATTCCTGCATTAGAACCATATTCCAGCGTGATAATCTGTTGAATTGTGTTGCAGTTACTTTTCCTGAGAGGCTTCGTAAATAATAAGCCTAAAACTAAACATCCCAGCCCTGCACCTATAGTGAACCACCATGCCGACATACCGTAGGTATAAGCCAGCTGTGCCGTACCTATGGTGGAAGATCCTCCGACCAAGGTTCCGATTATTGTCCCCGCAACTAATGTGGAGCCTGCTTTATGTCCCCCCGACGAAAAATCTGTTGCATCCTTTACCTTTTTCCCTGAATATATTCCAATAGCCATTATTATAAATAATGTAACAAACACTCCTATAAGATGAGATACAGATAGCATTCCAGCACACACTCCTTCAACACAAGTATACCGCAACCTTAAGCTGCGGTATAAGATTCTTGACTTAATTATACACTTTTATACAGAAATTTCAATATTATGTTTGATTACAAATCAGCAGCTCCTGGGATTATAGCATTTTTCATGATAAATAAATATCTAGTTACCGATGTTTTGCAATTTATATATATTTTTTACGAAGCTTTTGGCAATTTCAGGATCGAACTGTGTTCCTGCATTTTTTCTTATTTCATTTAGTGCCTGCTCTTGTGTCAAGGCCTTGCGGTATACTCTGTCCTGGGTCATGGCATCATAAGCATCTGCTATGGCAATTATCCTGGAAAGAAGCGGAATCTCTTCTTCCTTTAAGCCTTGGGGATACCCCTTGCCGTCCCAGCGCTCGTGATGTGACAGTATGCAATCTGCTATATGTTCAAGATCACTGGAGGATTTTGCAATTCTATATCCTATTTCAGGATGTTTTTTCATTATATCCCAATCGGCATCATTCAAGTTTGATTCCTTATTTAATACACGTGCATCAATACCAACCTTGCCTATGTCATGCAGCATAGCCAGAAGCTCCAGTTCTGAAAGACTTTTATTGGATAGATTTAATAATTCTCCTATGCGTCTAGATATGTATCCAAGCCTTCTTGAATGTTCTTCTGTTTCCTGACTTTTTTCATAAACTGTGGCAAGCATGGAAGTAATTATATGGCTGTGAGAGCTTTTGCGATTTAAAAGCATATTGTTTCTCAAATCTTCATCTGCTATTTTGGCTGTATTAAAGATAGTGCTGTTGCTGTTTTCTTTTGTAGCGCACCCAATCGAAAAGCCTATTTCAAATAACTTGGTTTTATTCGCAACATTGTAATCAGAACATGCCTTCTCAATATTTTTAATTATTTCATGGGCTGCTTCATTATCAGTATTTATATAAATCAGTGTAAATTCATCTCCGCCTATTCTTGCCAGAAAATCGCCTGGTCTTAAGCATTCTCTTAGAATTTCTGATGCTTTGATTATGAGATTATCTCCTTCCGAATATCCAAATGCATCATTAATCATCCTGACACCGTTCAAATCTACTATGATTAACGAAACAGGAACGCAGTTTCTAATGTCTAGTTCTGTCATAAACTCTTCAAAATACTTACGGTTATAAAGCCCCGTCATGTAATCATGATCAATCATGTATTGAATTTGAGCTTCTTTTTGCTTACGTTCAGAAATATCTATAATAATACCTTCAAGAGCCTCGACATTGCCATTTATATCATAAATGGCCTGACCGATTTCCATTACCCACTTGGTCTTTTGTTCTGCATTCATAATTTCATATTCATATCTGAATGGCATTTCGCATTTTATTGCTTTCTCCCACTCTTTATACAATATTTCTCTGTATTCGGGGAGAACCAAATCATTGAATGACAATTTTTTATTATATAATAAGCTTTCTGCGTTATATCCTGTCAATTTATAACATCCTGCTGATACAAACTGCATTGTCCATTCACGGTCATAATTGCAGCGATAAGCCATTCCCGGCAGGTTGTTCAGCAAAACCGCCTTGCTTCTTTCGCTTTCAAGCAAATCCTTTTCTATTTCTTTACGCTTTGAAATATCCTCGATAATGCATAGGTGATTATATTCCTCCAGATTATTAATCATCAAAGAAGAAATTTTCTTATTTACCCACACTTCATTATTATCAGGTTTAATATAGCGTTTTTCCAATTCGTATCCGTCAATTTCTCCGGAATTGAATTTTTCAGACATCTCCATATCTAAAGATACATCATCCGGATGAGTTATATCAGGCCACTTAGTTGTTTTTAGTTCCTCTATCGTCCTGCCTGTTATATTTGCATACATTGGATTTATATTTATCATACCGTTTTCAGATGCAATATTGAGGTTATCTTTATGTCCGATGGCTATCCCCACCGACGCCTGGTCAAATATAGCTTTAAATAAATTTTCGCTTCTTTGCAGTTTTTCATCAAGGATAATCATTTTCTTTCTTTCATCAGAAATATGCAAAAATTGAAAATATGCAATGTTAAGCATCGTTAAAATAAGCAACAGGCAAAGCATAACCACGGATACCTGCACTGTCCTGACTATTGCTTCATCAAGCCAGTCTTCAGCAGGGTAATCTATTCCGAAAACAGCTATGTTTTCTCCTGTTGCCATGCTTTTCATGGGTACAAGAATGCTGACCCATGTTCCCCATCTGTTTCTTACCGGATTTATTATTAATGTATCTTTGCTTTCTATTGATTGAAATATTTCGTTGCTTGCGTCTGTATACTCTTGACCAGGTATCGAATAATCATTGGAATCTTCTGGTTCAGAGTCTGCTAAAATTATTATCTCACCGTCTCTTTCAATAAATATATACGCAAATCGAATTCCTTCATTCTTTTCTTTAAGCCTTATCAGGCTATTTTTAATTTCTTTGTATTCGTCTTTGTTCAGATCACTTATGTTTGCATCGAGTCCAGTGATTAAGGGTTTATGCAATCCGGCTTCAAAAGTTTCTGCCAGCTGTATTGCATTGTCTTCTCTTGTTTTAACTGATTTATCCCATACAAATTTTATAAAAATTGAACTTATAATAAGAAAAATTACAAATAGTAATATTATCTTTTTAAGTTCAATATTCTTAATAGCATTATGTAGTTTATCAGCAGCTGTGTACACTGTTGCCTCCATCAGATTAAATGGTACATTTAAAATTAAAATGAATATATTTTCAAAATGCGGAAATTTGTTGAAATATTAAAAATAGTATATTACATACTTTTACATAATACAAGCATTTTCGATAAATTTCAACATTCAGGCTTCAGGTAAAAAGATAATATCATTTATATGATACCAAACATAATAAAGCCTATTGTGTTAATTGAAAAATTCGCGCACATATGAACAATCCAAGAATTATATATGTTTTTATATTTTAAATTTAACCAATTGAAAAATAACCCTGTTAAAAACAGCCCTGCTATGAAAATCACATATAGCACTATGTTAAACCAGTTTGCCAATATAGATACATGATAAGCTGAAAAGGTCAGAGCGCTTATACAAGCAGAATACCTCCCTGATGAATTTTTGCCCAGTGTTAAAAAACCGAATCCTCTGAAAAACAGCTCCTCAAGCATCGAATTGACAAAAGAAATATAAAGAGCTACAAAAACAAAATTATCTTTGTTTACATTCAGATTGTTGTTAAGCTGTAAAGTTATATTATCTAAATCTATAAATCCCTTAATAATATAATAAACTGTCAATATACCCAGGTAAACTCCGATGCCCAATGAAGCTGCAATGAATATCTGTTTTTTATCATTAATTATGAAGTATTCCTTGAATTTGAAATTATTATCTATAGTACAATATAGTAACGGAAGACCTGCAAACAAAAAAATCTTTATTATTGATTTAAGAAAATATGCCGGCCTTATATAGGTTTCAACTAAATACATAGATACGCATGCAAATATCAGGATAAATGTAATTATATTTTTTTTCATATTTCTATTCATATTCACAACCTTTTCAAACATAAATTTTCTGTTTTTTTAAACTATATTATAACAAAAAAATAGAAAATTTCAAATTTTCTATTTTTTACAGTTTATGATAATCTTTGTATTATGACGGCCATTGACGGTCCTCCTCCTGCACATAATGAGCTGCATGCTATGAATTTGTTTCTTTCAATTAATTCATAGTATGAGGATATTATAATCCTCAGCCCTGTGCTTCCGACAGGATGGCCCAATGATATGCCGGAACCATTTGCATTAACATTGTTGATATCTATGTCCAGCTCCTTCATGCAAGCCAGTACTTGGGCAGCAAAAGCCTCGTTTATTTCATAATATTCAATATCGTCTGCTGATATACCTGCAATACTTGCAGCTTTAGGTATGGCATAAATCGGACCGATTCCCATAACTCTTGGTTCAACTCCTGCCGTCGCTGTTGATAATATTTTGGCTAAAGGTTTAAGCCCCAATTCTTCTGCTCTGTTTTTTGACATTATAATCATTGCGCTTGCACCGTCATTCAAGCTTGAAGCATTACCGGCAGTTATAGTTCCGTCTTTTTTAAATACAGCCTTCATCTTAGCTAACGCTTCTAGTGTTGTTTCTCTTGGGTGTTCGTCCGTATCGAATATTACTGTACCTTTTTTATTTATGATTTCAACCGGTACAATCTGCTCTTTAAATTTTCCTTTTCTGATTGCCTGCAAAGCACGATTGTTGCTTAGCAATGCCAATTCATCCTGTTCAGCTCTGCTGATATTGTATTCTGATGCCACATTTTCAGCTGTATTTGCCATATGCATGTCAGTAAGCGCATCAATTAAACCATCATACAATAGCCCGTCCTCTAACTGTACGCTCCCCATTTTTGAACCCTTTCTGGTATTTAATGAAAGATATGGCACATTTGACATGCTTTCAATGCCGCATACCAATGCTGACCGGGTTTTTCCAAGCATTATTTGCTGGCATGCTATTTCTAATGCTCTCATACCGGATGCACATTGCTGATCTATTGTTGCTGCACCTGCAGATACAGGTATTTCAAGCGCCAATTGGATTTGTCTGGCGGGATTGCCTTTTGCGCCGGCTTTATATACCATTCCAACTGTTACTTCTTCTATATCTTCCGGTTTAACATTGCTTCTTTTAACTGATTCCCTTCCTGCTATAATTCCCAGCTCCACCGCACTTAATCCGGACAAACTTCCCATGAAGTTTCCTATCGCTGTTCTGGCCATGCCTACTATTACAACTTCATTATTCATAATCCCTCCTGTTATTAATAAAGGAGGATGCTATCCCCCTCAGATTGATGACAAAGTCATCAAGATGGCAGGTTGTTGTCCCCCTTTATAAATTTTTTATTTATTCAAATTTAAAATTAATCTTGCGTCATCCGGAGATGCGACTTCATATCCTGCTTCCTTAATTATATTTGCCGCTCGTACTACTAATTGTGTGTTTGTTGCCAGAACACCCGCCTTAAAGTACAGATTATCCTCCAATCCAACCCTGACATGACCGCCCATGGCTATGGATGCCAGCAAAATAGGAATATGATTTTTACCGATTCCAAATGCGGACCAGGTTGAACCGCTCGGAATCAAGCTTTTTAAGTAAACAAGATTTTCAACAGTCGCTGCTACGCCACCGGCAGCACCAAGCACAAATTGGTAGTGCAGAGGGGCTTGTAATATTCCCTGTTTTAAGTAATACAAGGAGTTGTATACCATGCCTGCATCAAATATTTCAATTTCCGGCTTAACCCCATATTGTATCATCGTGTTTCCCAATTCCTCTAAAAATTTAGGGTGATTTAAAAATACACTGTTGTTCATCCAATTCATGGTTCCGCAATCATATGATGCCATTTCAGGTCTGATAGATTTTAAATGTGCTTGTCTGGTTTCATCTGTTGCATTCAAATCACCGGATGTTGTGCAATTAATCACAATGTCACATTTTTCTTTTATTAAACCAACCGTTTCCTCAAATTTTGCTTTATCCATTGTTCCGTTGCCTTCATCATCACGCATGTGTATATGTGCTATGGCTGCCCCTGCCTTATAGCACTGGTATACATCATCTGCTATTTCTTGAGGAGTCATCGGAACATTGGGATTTTGCTCCTTTTTAGGCCATGCTCCTGTTACAGCCGCGCTAATTATTATTTTACCCATATCATACAACCTCTGCAAATTTTTCGTATTTTGATACCATTGACTTTCCTTTATCAGTTATTTCTACTTTTCTTTTGAACATTCCTTTTTCATTTATATAACCTCTGCGGGTCAAATGAGAAATCATACTTGACATTTGAAGAGATGCCATTTTGTTATCTTTAGCAAATGAGCTTAATTGACCGGGACTGTCAGCAACTGTTTTTAAGAACATAACATATTTTTTATTAAGATAATCCTTCCGCATCTTCTCTTCATGTTCATTAAGTGCCGGCAGTACCTCATTTGCTTTTTCTGTTATATTAAATGTAAAAAACTTACTGCCTCTTAATCCGGCTCTTTCTATATATCCTCCCTGGTCCAGCTTGGCAATAGACAGACTGGAATTTTTAGCATCAACCTTAAGTCCGTCACTGATGTCTGCCAAATATTGATGTCCGACACGAATTAAAGACAATACCTGCAAATCAAATTCATCCAGCTTTACATCTATGCGATTGTTTTTATCAGCCTTGATTTCCCAGCCGGGTGCTCCATAATAGCTCGGCGAAGCTGTAAGGGCTGCAATCACTCCCACAATTACCGAAACAAGAAAACCGACAATCGCCATGTGTGTCCACTGACCAATAACAAATATCTTTGTTAATTCGAGAACAGTTAATACTACCATGGTTGCCATACCCGTGAGCACACCCCAGAAAGCACCTCTTGAATTAAACCTTGGCCAAAATGCGCCTAGAAGCAGCAGTACCGCCGGAGGAGTTAACCATGCGTTGGCAAATGCAAAAAGATATGTTGGTCCGCCCGGGAAAAAGGTCATAGCCCATGTCACAATAATAATTAATGCCATAATAACCTTGCTTGCTTTTAAGGTTGCTTCAGGCGAAGCGTCTTTGTTAACCATTCTTTTGAAAATATCGCGAGTAGCCGTAGAAGTTGCGCCCATTGCTGCTGTCGAGGATGTTGACAGTGCCGCACCTGTCGCTCCAACAATAAAAAGCGAACCCAGGAAAGGGGTAACTACTGTGGCTATAACACCGTATGCTGCGGTATGACTGACTGTTCCTCCTGCAAGAGCGAAAGTCTCCGGCATTGCGGTTGCCGCATATATTCCTATAAATGATAAAGGTATCATAAATACAACAATCAAATATATAGAGCCAACCGTATATGATTTCTTTGCCACAGATTCATTTCTGCAAGAAGCCATCTTTATCCAGTAATAATTATTTCCCCAAACTAATGCTGTACCAAACAGCAGTATAAATGTTAAAACACTTGGATACTTCATTGTCAATCCCGACAAGCTTCCGCCCGCCAGACCTGTATTAACCCAGTCACCTGTTAACCAGCCGTTAAAATATTCAAAACCGCCATACTTATTGATTAAAATCAGTAAGAATATCGGTACCGCAATTGTTCCTATGGAAACTTGTATAAAATCTGTTATAGTAGTTGCCCACATACCGCTCATTGTGGCAAAAATCAATATAATCAAAAACGCTACACCTACTATTATATAACTTGGCCAGCCTGTATAACCGGATACAATTGATGATAAAGAGACAACATTATTAGCTAAAATACCGCACATGCCAACTACAGATGTGATAGCAACAAGTCCGCGAACCGTTCCGTTATAACGGGTTTCAAAGTATTCAGGAAGTGTCTGTGCCCCTGATCTTCTGATAAAGTCAGCAAATAAATTTGCATATAGCAGCAATCCGCAAATTGAGTAAATTGAGCCCCATAATATACCGCCCTTCAAACCATATAAAATTGAAAAACCGGGTGCCAATGTTATAGTCGTTCCTGCAAATCCTATAGCCACAACAGCCAATGTATTTATCGGAAGGCTTATTTCTCTGCCTGCAATAATGAAATCGTCAGAATCAGACACCCATTTTTTTGCAACAAAACCTGAACCAACTAATAAAATAATTAAAATAATTGAATATATACCGAAAGTAATATTAACCATTTTTTAACCTCTTTTATAGTATTTAGGTTTTTTATCAGGAAAACCTATTAAACCTGATCTTGAATTTAAATCTATTGCTAATCTTCTACAAAGGCAACTGCACGTATCCAACCTGCACTTGCCCCTTTAATCTTAACAGGAAAACAGAAAAACTTACTTCCTGTTACCGGAATGGATTCTAAATTGGTTAGTTTTTCAATATGACAATACGCTTTAACCGCACCTGCCCTGTGACCTTCCCATATAATACTGCTGTCGTGAGTTTCATTAAAGTCTCTTGCTATTATCGGCAATGGTCTGTCCCAGCTCCATGCATCTGTTCCGACAACACGAACGCCTTGATTTATAATCCACAACGTTGCTTCCTTAGACATTCCGCAGCCTGATGTCAAGTATTCTTTGTGCCCCCATTTTCTGCTTGCGCCTGTATTTACCAATACGATATCACCCTGCTTTAACGTATAGTCAATTGATTTGAAATAGTTTTCAAAATCAACCGGTTCCACCTTGTAACCATCCGGCTTATTTCGAAAATCCACTACAACAGCATCACCATAAAACCAATCCAAGGGTACTTCATCAATAGTCCAAGCCCTTTCACCATTATTCATAGTTGGATAAAAATGATATGGTGCATCTATATGAGTACCCCCATGAGTTGATATTTTTAAAAATTCAACTGCCCATCCATTACCTTCAGGCAAATCGTCTACGGTAGCATCCCCAAAAAACCCTAACATTTCTTGAGCTGTATCTTTGTGATTTCTGTAATCAATATAAGGAATATAATCTGGCGGATCACTTGGCAACCCACTTTCTAAAGCAATACTCAAGTCTACAATTTTCATGTCATTTCCTCCAATACATCTTCTGATTATTAATTTGTATGTGCGCACAATACTGCCTGTATATAAGCAATAACCATGCCACACTTTTATAAAGTCCTGTTACTATTGAAAAATCATTATGAAATAAACAAAAAAAGATCGAACTACTTAAAATAGCGATCTTTTCTCTGAAAATATTGTGTGTACTTTTGTTTACATGTTATTAATTTTATTTCTTATTATATTGAAACAATAGACTTCACATAGATGTGTAAACTAATATTTACGCCAACAATAGTTTACATATAACTATTCTATCCTATATTCTTTTATCTTTTTATATAGCATTGTTCTGGAAATTCCTAATTCCCTTGAACACAACGCTTTGTTATGACCGCATTTTTCCAGGGCTTCAAGAATTATTTCCTTTTCCAGACTTTTTTTTGCTTGTTTTATTAAAATAACCTTCTTTACATTTTTACTGCCTGTGCTTCTAAACAGCTTATTTTCGAAATAGTCCTCAAAATGATTCCAGTTCATCACTCCTGTAAGAGCCATATTCATTCCGCGTTCAACAACATTTTGCAGTTCTCTCACATTTCCCGGCCAATTGTATTCCTTGAATTTTTCCAGTGATGTCTCGTCTATTCCTTGAATATTTAAGCCTAACTGAAAATTAAGTTTATAGATGATATTATCCACCAGAAGTCCCATATCCTCTTTACGTTCTCTCAGCGGCGGAATCTTTATATTGATTACATTAAGTCTATAAAATAAATCGCTTCTGAATTTTTTGTCAATAACCATTTTTTCGACTGAAACATTAGATGCCACAATAAGCCTTATGTCAACCGGTATGCTTTCCTTTCCGCCGACCTTTTCAATTTCTTTTTCCTGCAACACTCTCAATAACTTAGGCTGCACCATCATTGACATCTGATTAATCTCGTCTAAGAACAAGCTTCCTCCGTTAGACATTTCGAATTTTCCCTTTTTGCCGTCTTTTTTCGCTCCTGTAAAAGCGCCGCCTTCATACCCGAAAAGCTCTGACTCAAACAACTCGGTTGGTATTGCCGCACAATTTATCTTTATAAACGGTTTCAGCGTTCGGTTACTTAAATCATGTATTGAATGAGCTACTAGTTCCTTTCCGCATCCTGTTTCTCCTTCGATTAATACAGTTGAAGTTGATTTTGCTGCCCTTCTTATTTGTTTTTTCAGATTAACAATTGCCGCACTTTCTCCTATTATCTCATCAATGCTGTACTTTGCCTTTCTTAATTGTTTTAATTCCTGCTGATAATATTTTAATTCATCCATCATGCTGTTTAACATTTTCGAAAAATCTACAGCTGATTTTTCACCTTTAAATATAACGTATATGAATCCGGCAACAACTTCACCATTCTTAATAATAGGAATATAATTGCAAAAACCCTTTTCCTGTTTACTATTTACCATCGGCACAGGATATCCGATTATAGACTGTTTGGTTTCAAGTGCCTCATGAATTTTTGATGATGGAAGTACATCTCTTACATACTTGCCTTTTACTTCATCAAGTTTTTTTCCATAGTATTCTTCCCATGATTTAGTAACATAAACATATCTGCCGTATTTATCAGTAACAACGGCAATATCAAGCTGTTCAATAATCAGTTTATAGACATCCTCATCAAAATTAAATTCTGCCACTTAATACCTCCTGAAAAGTGTTTATTTAATCCTTGGGTATCATGAAATACTCACATATAACCGAATTGGGGTTTTGTACTACAGGCTTATATTTAAGCATTTTTCCATCTCATCCAGTATTGCATTGAAGAATTTTTCTCCAAGTTCTGCGTCCGCCAAGGTCGGGTCGCCAAGCACACCGATTTCTGATACTCCTACAATCCCATATTTAAACATATTGTCCAGAAATTCTTTGTCAGGTATACCTACAAAACCTGCTTCAGCTGCTTTCATATTTACCAGTTCCGGCTCCAGATAAAGCATCACTGAGGTCTCAAAGGCACATGCGTGCCCTCCGCAGCTTCCCGCAGGCATATTGTATTGCTTTTCAAATGACGCAAAAAGCTTCAGCAAAAATTCTAATGTGAGAATATTGATAAAAAGCTTGTCAGGATAAGCAGATTGCATTTCTTCAGCAAGTTTTTTTGTCTCCTGCATATTGCCTCCGTGAGAGGCTATAAAAATAAACCTTTTGAATCCGTGTTTTATGTAGCAGTCGACGTAATCCTCAGCTATGCCTCTGAAAACCTCTTTTCTGAGTGAAAGACTTCCCGGCAAAGCAAGATGATGCTCTGATAATCCCGGTATTATCGGGGGTGCTACCAGGGCATTTGTGAGTCTCTCTGCCAAACCGCAGGCAAATCCGAGACCAATTATTTCATCCGTGCATTCTGCCAGATGAAGTCCATGCTGCTCAGTGGATGCCAGAGTAATTATCACAGTATCGTATCCGCTTTCGATTTTATTTTTAATTTCTGGCCAGGACATGTATTTTAACTGATTATCTCTTTTTATCATATTGATTTACTCCTTTACCTGAACAATCATTAAAATTTCTACAGGTGTATTAAATGGCAGCACATTCGTTCCCAGTGCGGCACGTGTATGCTTGCCGGCTTCGCCAAACACTTCAACAAACAAATCAGACGCGCCATTAATTACATATGGCTGGTCATAAAAATCGTTGCTGCATGCCACAAAGCCCTGCAGACTGATTATCTTCTCCAGCTTGTCCAAATCACCCAGCTCATTTTTTAATATGCTGAGCATATTTATGGCAGACATCCTTGCAGCCAAATAGCCTTCTTCCTTGTCAAGCTCATTTCCAAGCTTTCCGTGAAACAGTATTTTTCCTTCTGCAACGGGGCCGGTACCTGAAAGATACAACAAATTTCCTGTTCTGCGAACCCCTACATAATTAGCCACCGGCTTATTTAACGGAGGCAGCTCGATTCCAAGTTCATAAAGTCTTTGTTCAATAATTGCCATAAAAATCACCCTTTCATTTGTAATGTAATAATTGTTACTTGATCGCAAGTACTGTAAATTATTTGTATTATAACAAACGATTACAATAACATCAAGTAAAAGTAATAAATATGCATCAATTCTGGGCCGCAGCTTTTATTGCTGTTGCACTGGTAGCATTACCCGATCCCATATCGCCCAGCATTTGAGAAAATACTGGCAGCTGCAAAACTGTTGCATAATTTATTATAAGCAACTCATCAATTTCGTTATCTTCAATTAAATCATATATATCGTTTTTAAAGTAACGGGGATCTGCTATGTAAATATCTCCGTAATGTGGGAGTAGGAATGGAATAAAGGCATTCCCGTATGAATCTTTTATTACAAGAATTTTCACCCCTGATTGAGAATCAACATTGATATGTGAAAAAGCAGTGTCCCCTCCCATGAAAACAGAATATTTCCTGTCATGCTCAAAATATGACGGGAAAACTATCTGACTTGAATTCCATGTGGTTTCATCCCTGTTTATTGATGAATATTCAACTGATAATAAAGGATTGTAATACCATATATCATCTAAATTATTTTCCAATCGTTCATTCTTAGTCATATTATAAATGGAACCAAGATACTTATTTTTCGAATCTATCTTATTATATTCTTCTAAAGGTACCGCTTCCTCACCTTTAACCTTCATAAATGACTCATATGCCCTGAATGCTCCTAATGCCGTCCAATGGTGATCTGTTTTAAAATAAAGGTATTCACCTTTATGAGCTTCAATATTAGAATAAGCATCCACAGTTATTACTTCATCCTCCATATTTGAATAGGCATAACTGATTCCATCTTTTTGTGAGCCGCTCAAGTCTCTGTATTCACCAGGCATATTGAATTCGCTCGATGTAGGTGCAATGATATTGTATATTTTAACGTCATCAGCTAAGTTTTCTGCATATTTGTTGACCGATTCTATGTAAACGTTGGCATTATACTCATTAAATTTAAACTTCTCGTACCCTGTACTGTTTATTATTACAAAATTGCCGTAATCTTCAGGTGAATGCTCAATAGGCAAATCATTTCCTATAGTATCTTCATTATTTTTTAATTCAGTTGATTCAGCTGATTCCTCCCGTTGTTCCTGCTCTTCTTCTGTTATAATATTTGATTCTGTTTCTTTTTCTGTATTTTCATTTATTCCGCTGTTATTCAAAACAGATTCATCAACTGAAGACTCTTCATTTGCTTCTTTTTTATCTGTTTTTTCGGCAACATCATTTTCAACTGCAGATATACTCTTGATATCTGACGAATTTCTGCTGCTATAAAATATTACCAGTATAACTATTAAGCTGATTATTATAAAGGAACATAACAATTTAATATTTTTTGTGCACATCATTCTCTCTCCTAAATTCAAAAAATACCTATAACTATAATATATATACTTGATTTTTGCCATTACTCTTTGCTTCGTATAGAGCTTTATCGGCTCGTACCATCACACTGGTTGCAGTGTCTAATTTTTCTATATGTGTTAATCCCAGGCTAATTGTAATTTTATATTTTTTAAGTTCTATATCTTGACTGATTTTTTCCGTGAGCATATCTGTAATTTCTTTAGACTCTTCAATGCTGCCTTGTAAAATACCTGCAAATTCATCTCCTCCCCATCTTGCAATTATACCGTTTTCTCCAATGATTTCACTGGCATAGCTTGCAATAAGGCATATAATACGATCACCAAAGACATGACCATAAGTATCATTGATGATTTTAAAATCGTCGATGTCAAAAACAAACATAGCAGAGTTGTTGGCTTTAGAGTTCCTGAAAATTGAGCTCAATGCTTCATCAAAGCCTCTGCGATTCAGAACCTCTGTCAGAGAATCAGTATTGGCCATTTTTGCAATCTGAACTCCATATCTTTTAATAACGCTGTTTATAATTAAAATTACAACACCAATTACTACTATAAGTATTAACAGCTCATCAAATAATTGAGACATAAAAATATTCTTTAAAACCGAGGTATCCTTTTTAACTACTAAATACCATCCCAAATCATCAATATACCTGGTAATCAGATATCCGTCGATACCTGCTTCTTTATAAGGAAAGGTTTCAAGAGATGTTCTATTATTAATTATATCATCCTTCAGTAAATTCATTGAACCGTCACTGAAAATATTGTATTTTTCTATGAAGCTATCGGTAGTATGTACTTGTACCAAACCATTTTCATCAATTAAAAATGCTTCTAACCCATAGTCTTCCTCAAAAGACATAAGCATTGACTGTATCTGATTCATTTCCAATCCAACACCTGTAACTCCCATTAAAACATTGTTTTTGTCTTGTATGCGACAGTTCACAAAAACAGTCAAAGTATTGTTGGCAGCCTCATCATTATCCACATCGAGAACATTTGTTTTATTATCATTGATGAAATTGAAATACCATTGATCATGCTCATTTTTTTCATCTATGGTTTTGAGTATGCCTGCATAATGATAGTATTTTTTAGTCTTATCAGATACAAGAAATACAGAGTTATAGCCGTACTTGATTTCAAAGCCTTTCAAATAATTTTGTAATTTCAACAAATGCGCCTCATCATTAACCATCGTTTCTTCCTCTAATAACCAGTCTTTTAAAAAAGAATCATTCGCCATGGTCAAAGAAACAAAGATGGGTTTTGTCAATTCATTATTAATATCAGAATATATATTAGTTGATGTAAGTTTAGATATGTTCTTAATATCATCTTTTATAATTTTACTGTAGTTATTATAGTTAATAAAAATAATTGCCGTAAATCCTAATATAATGATTGCACTTACAAGTAAATTAATTTTGTATTTGAAATTCTTTATCATTTTGGTCTCCTATATTGATTAATCATCGTATTATATCATAAAAGACCATTTTATGTCATAAAAACATAATAAATGTCGAATTTTTTAGTAACCATCTCAGATATTCAATTAAATAAAACCATAGGATAATTACTGCAAAAACAAATTTTTAACAAATTGATCAAGGATAGAAGAACAAGCAAAGAGGTTGAACTGATTCAAAATGAAATGCAAACATCGGATAATAGGGCACTAAAATAAATATTACTATTTAGTAATAGTAATATTTATTTTGTTTATTGATTGGTACTTTATTGAAAACTGTTCCTATTATATTGGCATTTAACTGTTTTAAGGAATTAATTGATTTTTTGATTGTTTCTTTGTCAGTTTCTGAGTAAGCTATAGTTAATATAACAGCATCTGAATAAACAGCTATATTAACAGGGTCACTAACCAGGGTCACCGGAGGTGTATCAAGGAATATATAATCATAGCATGAAGATAATTCTTTCAGCAAATCTTTTATCGCTCTTGAATTTATAATCTCGGTAGTGTTCGATGGTGCTCTGCCGGAGGTCAATATATCCAGCCCGGGCTGTATATTATGAACATATTTACGATAATCGCCCTTGCTCAGCAGCAAATCAGTTAATCCTGTGCCATTCGTAAGATTGAAATACTTATGAACTGCCGGCTTTCTTAAGTCAAGATCTATCAGAAGTATCTTTTTGTTTAATTCAGTCATGACACAAGCCAGATTGCTTACAGTCGTAGTCTTCCCTTCATTTTCCATAGAACTCGTCATCATAATGGTTTTAATATTACCATCAATATTGGCATATTCTAAATTCAGCGCCAGCTTCCTATAGGATTCTGTTATATGTGAGTTCTGTTTGAGTCTTAATGAATGCTCTTCCATATATATGCTCCATATTATTTATTTATCGTACAAGTCTTACCACTATGTTACCCTAATACGTTAAATTAGAGTGTCGAATTATGATTGAACGCAAAAAAGCAGGGACAAACTCTATTGAAAAGTTCGCCCCAATAATTCAAGATTATTCAATTGCTATATAAACTTAAATAATATGACTTTTTTATTTCCTTTTCCTGCTTATATGCTTCCTTAAGCACCTTAATTATCTCTGTATCACCATTTAGCGCTATCAATTCTTCCTCTAACGATGAAAGAGTATTTGCAACTTCATCATCACACTTTTTTTCAAGCTGTGCTACATAATTTAAATTTTCCATCAATATTTTGTATTTACTGTCCTTATTACGCTTATCTGAAGGAAGCTTCTCATATTCCTTATATACGTCTCGTTCCACTTCACCAAGCTTGCTGACATATTTTGCCTTAAGTGCGTACATCTTGCTGACCCCTTCGCTGATGGCTTTATCCATTGCTTTAGGATCCTGCCGTTCTGCCGAATCAGTGTCTACCTGACTGCTGCTTTTAGTCCCTTCAGTATCAACGCTTTGTACTTCATCTTCTGTTGTATGTGAATCCTTCATATAATCCAGAGGCAATTTATATTTATCGGCTATTTCTTCAACAGTAATTTCACCCTTGATAAGTTTCTTTTCATCCTCTGCAGTAATGTCAGTTACAGGTTCTGAAATATATTTTTCCACTTCTGCTTTTAAGTTATTTCTGTTTTCATCCATTTTTTGAGCTAATTCATCTGTTGAACTATTCAACCCGTTAACGAGGGCAGAAATATTATCATATTGCCATAATATAATCAGTATTGCAACGACAGCAATTACTGCAAGGATTATAGCCGGCATTCTAAATTTTTTTTTCATAAAAAATCCTTATTTATAATTTATCCAAGCTTGCATGTTAATTAATATTTATATCTGCATCAGGAAAGAAAAAATCTTTTAATTCAATAAGATACAGCGTCGGAACCTGTGTCTGTATTGAATTTATCAATGAATCCTGCTCTTCTTCACTTAGTTTTT
Organism: Bacillota bacterium; assembly: GCA_023453025.1. Lineage (GTDB taxonomy): Bacteria > Bacillota > Clostridia > Tissierellales > Sedimentibacteraceae > Sedimentibacter. The sequence goes on along the minus strand of JAEXUD010000062.1, from coordinate 43,558 downwards.
TGTATTCAGCATATGTATCTTCCGCAGCTGCTATATAATCATGGCTGTTATCATTCATATATTTGTTCATGTTTTCAATGATGTCGTTTACTATTTCAGCCTGGTCATCATTTAAAGAAGAAATGACATCTTCATTTAACACTGTAATCACACTGTTCATTGCATCGTATAATGCTTCTTTTTCACTATCATCAGAACCTCCTGACGGTCCTCCTGACGACCCTCCTGAAGTGACTTCTTCCTCCTCAATTATAAGAAATTTTGACAGAGCATCACATACTTCAGCTCTTGTTGCAAATTCCTTAGCTCTGAAATTATTATCTGAATCTAACAACATAATTTTATTAGATAATACCTTATTAACATAATCTGATGCCCACTCGGATACATCATCAGCAGGAGCATACGCACCAGGTAATTCCACAAAATCCACTATAGTATCCAGTATCTTGCAAAATTCTTCTCTTGTTATGTTATTGTCAGGTTTAAAAGTTCCATCCAGATAGCCATCAATATAGCCGGCATTTTGTGCTATTAAAACCTGCTCATAATACCATTCTGAATCAGGAACATCTGTCAGGCTTGTTGATTCCTGTTTTTGTGTATAATCAAATACCATATTTGCAATCTTTACCAATTCTGCCCTGGTTATATGATCATCCGGTCTGAATGTTCCGTCCAGATATCCCTGGATTATTTTTGCATCAACCAGCTTAGCAATTCCCTCGTAAGCCCAGTAATCCGTACTTAAATCCGAAAATTCTGCAGATACCTGTACTTCGTCTCCAAAAGCCGAAATACCCATAAATAAGCTTATTATTAATATTAAAGAAATAATTCTGAGTGTTTTTTTCATCCGGTCCTCCATTTATTTATAAGAAAAGGGCTATTGCCCTTTTCCCATATGCTAATCTTTTACTTTTCTGTTATCGTCACTGTGAAAGTTGCCGTTGCATCATCAGTATTGGTTGTTATCGTTATTGTAGTTCCATAAGTACTTACAAAATTTTTCAATGTTGTATATGATTTTGTATAATTGGCATTTACAAAATCTACAAGCTCGCTTATTATATCAATGTCGTTATAATCTACCTTTGAATCAAAATCCATACTAAATTGTTTTTCAGTTCCGCCATATGTAAAGGCGATTGCTTTAGCTGAATCTTCATTAAATTCGGATTCCAATGTTGCTTTGATTTTCGTCAAATCACTCTCAACCTTTGCAGGAGTTCCGTAAACAGCTGTGTATACGTCCAACAATTTAGTAATATCACTTAATTCCAGATTAATCTTGTTCAATAAATCCGGATGGTTGGAATCTAAATAAGCTTTAATATCTGTTCCGTCCAGATAGCTGTATGCATTTTCGTTCCATCCGCCATCTTTAGTATATATCACTCTGCCGCCTAATTTTATGGTGTCTGCATTTTCTATCTTGCTATTATATAAGTCTAATAATTCTTCCACTTCAGGTTTTACGGAATTATTATTTAAAAGCGTCTTAATTTCAGGAATTAAGTTTTTAACTATGTTTGAAACAACTTCTGTATCTTTAAATGATGCTGTCGGTACGAAAGGAATATCACTTATTTCCTCTCCGTTCTTTTCCAGTGTTACATTAAAATTGAATTTATATTCTTTTGATGTGTCTCCTCCCGGAGCTCCACCACCGCCGCCTCCACCGGACGGAGCATCCTCCTGCTTAGCAGGCGGAGTTTTTACTCCTTCAGCAACAACAGTCTTCTTTATGTCAACCTTAGCTTCGAATTTGATTTCGTCTGCATTGGCTTCCAATGTTGTTATTGTACCTGTGCCCTTGATTACTATTGGTTTTTCTGCAACTAATTTTGTCACTTCAGCATTGTTCAGCACGATATCAGCTTCTGAATTCACTTCAACTTCATCGAATTTACCCTTTAATGTTACTGTACCGTCTCCATTTACGACTATCTTGGCAATTGAACCGTCTGTGTTCTCCAGAATTGTTTCAGAAGCAAGCTCAACTTCCTGGATTTCGGTACCGTCGTCAAGAACAAGTCTGACACCCTCTTTGGAAACAACTACTTTATTAACCCTTACATTGTTAAAATAAAGCGAATTTTCTCCTCCGCCTAAAACCTTTAAGGTACCATTAACCGTAACGTTATTCAGCGTTACATCGCCCTCTCCTACAGTCTCGGCAATTACCAGACCACCTTCAAACACAAAGTTTTCTATTTTGGTTCCTGCGTTGAATATAACGTAGTTCTTCGCATTGTTCAGAACATTTTCAAGCATTGTAAGAGCTTCAGCTCTTGTAAGGTTTTTTAAAGGTCTGAATCTTCCGTCACTATATCCGGAAATAAATCCTGCTTCAGATGCTGCACCTACGGATTCAGCAGCCCATGATGATATGCTTGATTTGTCACTGAATTTGTCAATGCTTGAAGCATTGTTGTCAAGATATTGGATTCTGGACAGTATTGATGCTGCCTGCTCTCTTGTTATGTAGGCATTTGGTCTGAACTCTTCGCCCGGATATCCTGATATATAGCCTATTTCCTGGGCAATTCCTATGTAATTGTAATACCATTCTGTTTCGGGTACATCTGTATATGATGCCTTACCCTTTCCCTCGAAATCAATTATTCCGTTAACCATTCTTACAAATTCAGCTCTTGTTACATTATTGTCCGGTTTGTAGCTTCCGTCAGGATAACCGGAAGCTCTTCCCTCGTCTATCCATTTCTGAATAGTTGACTGCGCCCAATGCCCTTCATAATCTTTTGCTTCAGCAGAAATCAACTGAGCTTCATCTGCAAAAGCAAAATTTCCTATTGCCATAATCAAGCATAAAATTATAGCAATTGTCTTAATTAATCTTTTCATTTGTGTTCCCCTTTCATATAATACTTTTATTTATATTCTTTATTTAAATAACTTTGATATGAAACCCTTTTTTTTAATTTCAATTTCAGGGCTGTCAAAGTATTTATTCATAATAATATTCTCCTGGTTCTCTCTGAATATCTTCTCCGCATAAGAGTGACTGCATATTTTATTAACAGCACTGTATGCCTCATCCAGGTAGAATGCTCTCGAAGCTTGGTTATGGACATCCGAGGCAATGAAGCTTACAAGTTCATTCTTCAGGAGATAGTTGACAAACTTGCGGCTTTCTCTGTCCTCCTTGCTTATAACGGCAGATGCGTTAATCTGAAAATATGCGCCTTCATTTAAAATATCCTTAATCAACTGACTATTTTCATATAAAACATCATATCTCTCAACATGAGCTATAATAGGTATATATCCCTTGAGTCTTGCCTCATAGCATATTTCCGGTATGTTATTAGGAGTATCCGTCATACTGAACTCTATTAAAATATAGTCTGAACCTGCTAATGTAATAATCGGTTCGTTCCAAATTATATCGTAATATTTGAAATCCAGGTACACTTCACAACCCAAGTACAGCTCAACCTTCAGATTTTCCTCGACAGCATAATTTTTTAGAATCTTGAAATTTTCAGTTACTTTATCAGTACCGGTGTCGCTATATCTTCTCTTGTAATGAGGGGTCAAAATAATCTTATTCACGCCTTTTTTTATTTCCTCGTTAATCAAGGCCAAAGAATCGTCTATTGTCTTGGCTCCGTCATCAACGCCAAACAATATATGGGTATGCATATCAATCATAGATTACCCCCTGAAATTTTTAGTAATAACTGTAATAATACTTGTTATTCTTTGATACTGGAATCTTGTTAAATATGGCGCCTATTATGTTTGCATTAATCTGCTTCAGGCTGTCAATTGATTTCTTGATCACATCTCTCTCAGCCTCCGAATGAGCGATTGTCAAAATAACAGCATCACAAAACGTTGCGATTGTTAAAGGATCGCTGACCAGCACTAACGGCGGCGTGTCCAAAAATATGTAATCATAATGTTCCGATACTTTCTTTATTAATTCTTTAATAGCGTTTGAATTGATGATTTCTGTAGGATTTGAAGGTATCTTGCCTGAAGTTATTACATCCAGACCGGGATATATCTGGTGAACATACGCATTAAAATCATCCTTGTTCAAAAGCAAATCTGTCAAACCCATTCTGTTGGATAAATTGAATTGTTTATGTATTGTAGGTTTTCTTAAATCAAGGTCTATAAGCAGTATTTTTTTATTTAATTCAGCCATTACACTTGCTAAATTGCTTATTGTCGTTGTCTTACCTTCGCTGGCCAAGCAGCTTGATACCATGATAGTCTTTACATTTCTGTCTATATTTGCAAATTGTATATTAGTTGCAATTTTCCTGTAAGCTTCCGCTATGGGAGACTTCTGATCCTCTTTTATCCTGTATCTTTCCATACGACTGTTTTCCCCCTTTGTTAAAATTAGGGATAGTTCCGATTACGGATATTCCCAGATATTTTTCAATGTCCTTTTCTGTTTTGATGGTATTGTCCAAGTATTCCTTCAGGAATATTATCATTAATACAATCATTTCTCCTAATACGGCAGCTATGGCTGTATTAATTGCTTTATTAGGTTTGATGGGTTTTTCGGGCAATGTGGCATAGTCAACAACTGCCACGTTATCCGTTTGTGTTATCCTGACTATTTCAACAGTAAATTCTTTGACCAGAGTATTGGCAATATTCATTGCCAGCTGAGGATTAGTGTTTTGAACCGTTACTTTCAGGATTTGAGTATCCTTTACAGGTGATACTGTTATAGCTTTTCCGTTCATTTCCGTTAGTCCCAATGAACTTCTTGTATTTTCCAGGACTGTATTTGATTTTGCCATCTCAGCATACGTGTATACTAAACTTTTGCCCAGATTAACATCTGTAATATTAATCTCTTCATTTGAATCCTTATTCTGTCTTACTATGAGCGTGGTTGATGCTTCATACACCGGATTAATCAAATATATACTTATTAAAGCTCCTGATAGTGCAAAAATAATCGGAACTATAATTAGCAGCACAATATATTTTTTTAATATTTGAAAAATTTCCCTGAGCTCAATCACCTCATATTCTTCATTTTCGTACATTACAATTCTCCTTCTAGCTTGATATAATTAACGCTTTCATAGCACAATAAATGTTAAACATTTATCTATAATTATATCGGCAAAAAAATAAAAAATACAGCAAATTTAATCATTATTACTATATAAATTTTAACTTAATTAGATGATACTGTCAATCAATAAAATCAGAATACCGCCAAATTCTGATTTATTTATATCAGTTGAAAGCAATATATTCAATAATTGTTTTCTTAATTTTTAAGCTTGCTTTGTGTTAACATAACATAATCAAAAATTTATAAAAATTACTCATAAAATGATGGTAATTCTTATATAAAAAAAACGCTTGCACAATAAAAAACATGTGGTATAATGTTATTGAGGTCTTACCACATTAAAAAATAGGAATGAGGTGAATTATGAAAAACAAATTTATTTCCAAAAGATATTGGAAGGATCAATCTACTCCAATGGGTCAAGTGGATGAATTAGCAAAACAATTTGATGATGTAATTGATTTAAGCTTAGGCGACCCTGATTTAACAACTCATGACATAATAATAGAAAACTCTATGCGAGATGCCAGACTAGGTCACACAAAATACACTGATTTCAGAGGCGACCCTGAACTTAGAAGTGAAATAGTAAAATTTTATAAAGATGAATATGGCCTGTCGTTCAAAGATGAAGAAATTTTTATTGCAGCAAGCGGATGTTTAGGTATGTACCTTGCTCTTGAGGCAATATTGGACGATGGCGATGAAGTTATACTACAGGCACCATTTTTTACTCCATATCCGCAGCAAGTAGAGCTGGCAAGAGGCATCCCTGTTCCACTAAACACTTATGAAAGTGAAGATTTTCAAATAAACATTGACAGACTTGAAAGCTTAGTGTCAGAAAGAACAAAAGCATTAGTAATCAATTCTCCAAATAATCCAACCGGAAATACATTATCAATAAAAACAATGGAAGGTATAAGAGATATTGCAGTTAAATATGACTTAATAGTAATATCTGATGATATATATACATCCTTTAGTTATAATGAACCCTTTGTACCTATTGTTTCGATTAAAGGCATGAAAGAACGAACGATAATTATTAACAGTTTTTCTAAGAATTTTACAATGACAGGCTGGAGGATTGGCAATATAATAGCTCCGGACTTCATAATAAAGACTATCCAACAAATTAACGAAAATGTTGTGTTTACAGCTCCTTCTATTTCACAGCGCGGAGCAATATATGCATTGAGAAACAGAGAAACAGTTCAGACAGATATGATCGCTGAATACAAAAAGAGAGTTTTCTACGCAGCAGAAAGAATAAATAAAATACCTAACATGTCTGTATTAAGCCCTAAAGGGACATTTTATCTATTTGTAAACATAAAAAAAACAGGATTGAATTCCATTGACGCAAGTGACATTATACTTAAAGAGGCACATGTTCTTACCATACCCGGAATTGCATTCGGCAAATGCGGAGAAGGATATGTAAGAATTGCCTGTACGGTTGGAGTTGAAAAGCTTAAGGATGCTTTCGACAGAATAGAAAAAATGGATATCTTTAAAATATAAAGGAGGTAAGTAATGAACGAAAATGATATTATGAAAGAATTGGATAATAAAAGAATTATGAAATTTTTGGTGCCTTCAATTATTGGTGTGTTTTTATTTCTTTGTCCTGTCCCCTGGAAAGGAGCAATAAATATTCCCATTGGAATTATTTCAGAATGGTTAGCCGATGCAATCAAACCTGCAGCATCCATTTTAATAACAACAGTAATCCTAATATCTGCAGTTTTTTCTACAATTGCAACATTTATGAAGCCTAAAGCAATAATTGACAACAAGCTGTTAAGCAAACTTTTTGTAACCAGCTATTTATACTTAGTATTTAGAATCATAGGTTCTGTTGTAGCAGTTTTAGTATTTACAAAAACAGGTCCGGAATTTATAATTTCCGGTGACACCGGCGGAACCATGATGTCATTGCTGGCTACACTTATAGCGTGGTTTTTTGCAGCATCATTTTTAATCCCATTATTGATGGATTATGGTATCATGGATTATACCGGAACAATTATAAGAAATTTCACAAAGCCGCTGTTTAAGCTTCCGGGCAGGTCTGCTATAGATTTAGTGGCTTCGTGGGTAGGAAACTGTAACGTAGGCGTAGTATTAACAACTACCCAATATGAGCAGGGATATTACAATGCCAGAGAAGCAATAACAATAGCAACATGCTTTTCAGCAGTTTCGCTTCCTTTTTGTCTCGTAATAGCGGCGATGCTTAAAGTGGATCACTTATTTGTACCGTTTTACGTTATATTGACTGTCACCGGCATACTAAGCGTTGTTATTATGACAAGAATACCCCCTATAAGCAAATATTCCGACGAATATTATGCGGCTGCCGGTAAGCAAATAAATGAAGTTGAACCTGAAGGCATAACTAAATCTCAATGGGCATTAAGCCTTGCAGTCGCAAAAGCTGAAACAGCGCCTGGCTTAAAAGGAACATTATACAAGGGTGTAGAAATGTTTCTTGGTATTATATTCGCCCTTACCCCGCTCGTTATGTCGTTTGGAACCATTGCACTCATCCTGGCAACCTATACGCCAATATTTAATTGGTTGTCCCTGCCATTTGGATATTATCTTCAGGTATTGGGATTGGAAGAAGCATTTGCCGCCGCACCTGCTACAATAGTTGGATTTGCCGACATGTTTATTCCTGCAATATTGATGGTCAATATTGTATCTTTGAAAACCAGATTTGTTATTGGTATACTTTCATTGGTTCAAATTATATATATGACCGAGGTCGGGACACTTATTATAACCTCTAAAATGCCGATAAATTTCAAGGGACTTTTGATTATATTTTTAGAAAAAACAATTATTGCATTGCCTATTATTGTTATATTAACTAATTTATTTGGTATAGCATAACAATAAATTGCCTTTACTTAAAAATCATAAGGGATATAACATTTATTAACTAATGTTATATCCCTTTAATATTTTGTTATTCTATCAGCATGCCTCTGTCAATTTTGTTCAGATGTAAGAAAATACACTTAGAAGCCTCCTCCGGATCATGTTTTTCAATGGCCTTGATAATATTCAAATGTTCTTCGTACAGTTTATCTATTGAATCTTCTCCGGTAAAGGACATAACAAGAGTTTTATTTATGAAATTATCAAATAAATATGATGTGCTTTCAAGCAAATTGTTAATTAAAGTGTTCTTGCTTATTTTAGCTATTTCATAATGAAACTCCTTGTCAAAATGGGATTTAAGCTCTGTAGTTTCGGCATTAACCAAGCTTTCATACAGTTCATATAGTTTTTGAATATCTTCCTCGTTCGCATGTGTGGCAGCCTGCTTAACAGTATAATCTTCCAGTAAATGTCTAAGCTCAAGGATGTCCTCTATATTGCCATTAGACAATTTGAAAGAAAGTGAAAGCGGTTTAAAAAAACTATTTTCTGTATTATTAACAATAAAATTCCCCTGACCATGACGACTTTCAATCAAACCTATAACCTCAAGTGCTTTTAGTGCCTCTCTAAGTGCGGGTCTGCCTATGTTTAAGGTCTGTGTCAATTCTCTCTCAGGCGGAAGCTTATCTCCGTTTTTAAGCTCACCACTCATAATCATATCTTGAATTTGTTCAATGACTACTTGTGATATTTTTTTATTTTCTATTGATTCAAACATAAATTCTCCTTAAACATATTACTATATATTTATTTACATTCTACACTAAAAAAAGCAATTTTTCAATGCATAAATATTTCGATAAAATTTATTATACATTATTTCCTGTTTTATATAACGATTTCCCTTGCATATTATGTATATCCGTGATATAATAATTTTGGTGGTAAGACCTCTTTACCTTCGTGCTGTATAATAGCATTTATTAATAGAAATATATCCATAAAATAAGGAGCAGATAAATGGACATACTTGTACTTATTAAAGAAGTGCCTGACATGCAAAATGTAAAGTTTGATAGTGAAAAGGGTGTGGTCAACAGGTCATCTGCAGAATCTGAAATAAATCCTTTTGATATGAATGCTTTACAAACAGCTGTTGACTTAAAAATCAAGCTTGGCGCAGCTGTAACTGTAACAGTTTTAACAATGGGTCCGCCCAGTGCAGAAAAATCTTTAAGAGATGCTTTTGCAAGAGGCTGTGATAATACTGTTTTAATCACTGACCGCAAATTTGGCGGTTCTGATACGTTTGCAACAGCCAAAACATTGGCCGCTGCTATCAGATATCTGGGAAAATATGATTTAATAATTTGCGGCGAAAAATCTGTAGATGGAGATACTGCTCAGGTAGGAGCGGAAGTAGCGGAATTCCTGGATATTCCCCATTCTTACTATGTTGAAAAAATAAACAGTATAAACAAAACTGAAATAGAACTAGTCATTGAAAATTTATTTTCCGGCAAACAAGTTAGAAGGATGACTCTTCCGGCTCTAATCGGAGTAACAAAAAATATAAATGTACCAAAATTACCTACTGTAAACAGAAAATTAAAATCTTTAGAAGTAGAAGTAAAAAAAATTTGCTTAGATGAATTAATTGAATATATAAGTGAAAATGATACAGGTTTCAAAGGCTCTCCGACAAAGGTTTCAAAAATTCTGATTCCTGATTCATTGGAGAGGGCAAGTCGAATTTACAGAGATGATTATGTTTCTTTTAAAGAAGCTATAAAAAAGAAATTACAATCAATACCAATGTAGGGATGTGAAATCATGAGCGAATGTAAAGGAATTTTGGTAATTGCCGAACAAAATAAAAGAGAAATCCACAAGGTAACTTATGAGCTTTTAAATAAAGGAAAAGAATTAGCGCAAGCACTTAATTCTCCGATAAATTGCCTATTGCTTGGTAATGATGATATTGATGCCGGTGAGCTTAATTACAGAGGCGCTGACACAGTATATTTTATGAAATCAGAAATTTTTTCATATGCTGAAGAATATCTGTATAAACAAAATATTGTACAATTCATAAATAAAGAAAAACCGGAAATAGTTCTTATAGGAGCTACTAATTTCGGCAGGTCACTTGCACCGAGAATCGCTGCAGCTTTAAAAACCGGGCTTACTGCTGACTGCACCGACTTAAAAATAGATGAGGATGGTCGTTTAATTCAGATTAGACCTGCATTCAGCGACAATATACTTGCATATATTAAGACTGCTCAGTATCCTCAAATGGCAACCGTAAGATACAAAGAATTTAAAGAAGCTGAAAGAGATATAAAAAAAGCAATAAATATAGTTGAACTTCAACCATATTTTTATAGTTATGAAAAATCTAAAGTAATTGAAGTCTTTTGTGACAGTGATGTAAATATTTCAGAAGCCGAAATAATAGTGGCAGCAGGCAGAGGTGTAAGGAAAAAAGAAGATTTAAAAATGATTGAAGCTCTCGCTAAAAAATTAGGCGGAGTTATGGGTGTATCCAGAGCCCTCGTTGATGCAGGAATGGCTGGCAGCGCGTATCAGGTCGGATATAGCGGAAATAGAGTAAAACCTAAAATTTATATCGCCTGCGGTATTTCCGGAGCACCTCAGCATTTAGCGGGCATGAAGGAATCAGATCTGATTATAGCAATAAATTCCGACCCATCTGCACCGATTTTTTCTATAGCTGATTATGGATATGTAGGAGATATATATGAAATAGTCCCTAATCTCATAAGAGATTTATAAAAGGAGGTTCAATTTGGATATTAAAGTAAAAGATGAATTAGCCGGAATTGTCGGAGAAGATTTTTTGATAACTGATATTTCACAAAAAACATCATATTTATATGATGAAATTGAACATATAATGAGACCACATGCTAATGAAGATTCTATAGTTATAAAACCCAAGAATACAGATGAAATATCAAAAATAATGAAGTATGCCAACAAAAACCATCTTCCCGTCGTGGTTCGAGGAGGCGGTACAGGACTTTGCGGTGCATGTATACCAACGAAGGAAAGCATAATATTATCTACTGAAAGATTAAATAAAATTGTTGAAATAGATGAAGACAATATGGTCGCAGTTCTGGAAGCCGGGGTCACTCTCTTTGAACTTATCGAAGAGTTAGATAAACATGAAGGTATAGGATTTCCGGTTCATCCTGGAGATGAGGGTGCTCAAATGGGCGGTATGGCCGCAACCAATGCAGGCGGAGCACGAGCAGTAAAACATGGAGTAATGAGAAAACATATCCAAGGAATGGAAGTTGTTCTCCCTAATGGTGAAATTATGGAGCTGGGTGGTAAGCTCATAAAAAATAACGCCGGTTACAACTTGATGCAGCTCATTATAGGAAGCGAAGGAACATTAGCAATAGTTACAAAAATTATTCTGAAAATATATCCTAAGGATAAATACTCCGCTACAATAATAGCACCATTTGAAAGTTTCAATGATGCTTCAAAAGCAGTTCTTGAAATACTAAAAAGCGGTGTTATGCCTCTTGCAGTTGAATATCAAGATAAACATCTGTTTGTTGAGACGGCAAAAATGCTTGGAACAGAGTGGCAGGCCGAAAAAGGCAATGCAGATCTGATGATTATTATTTCAGAAAAAACCGAAGCTTTGCTCTATGCATCATGCAAACAAATTAATGATATATGTGAGAAAAATAATTCCTATGAAACTTTGTTTGCAGGAAAGAAAAATGAACAGGATGAGCTTTTGCTAATCAGAAGTCAACATTATGAATATATAAAAGATATTATTGGTCATTCATTTGATACTGCAGTTCCTGTAGCAAGTATACCTGCATACTTAAATGAACTTAAAGAACTCGCCAAGGAATACAACACTATTACAAATATTACGGCACATATAGCAGATGGCAATATTCACAGTGATATAGTTCTAGTAAATGGCAAAATGCCTCCATATGCAGAAGAGCTAAAGAGAAAAATATTTGAAGCATGTTTTAAATATAATGGAACAATAACCGGTGAGCATGGTATTGGGAAACTGAGAATCAGTGACCTTAAACTTCAGAAATCAGAAACCGAATTAAATCTAATGAGAAATATAAAAAACGTATTTGATCCAAATAATATTTTAAATCCCGGAACAGTTTTAGATATGTAACAAAAATATAAGAGACGGTATGGAAATTTATTTATACCTGTCTTTTTTTTTGAAATAGAATCACAATAATATGACAAAAGCCGCCATTTTTCTATTCATTTATATAAAACGTTTTCAAAAAACAATTGACATTTTTATGTAATTGGATTAATCTATTAACAAAGTGAATCAATTAACACAGTTAAGTGACTCTGAGACAGGAAGAGGATGGCGATCAAAATGAGAGGTGCGATAGGAAGAAATAATAGTGATCTGACTGAAATGAACCGCTCTGCTGTTATGAAAATATTACAGCAGCAGGAGGTGTGTTCCCGTGCAGATATTGCCAGGCAAACGGGGCTTACACAAGCGGCTATTACAAAGATAGTTGCATCAATGATGGAAATGGGAATTGTATCTGAGATTGGTATTATAACGGGCAGCGACAACCGTCGTTCAATAGGACTCAGGCTGAACGCCGACAGACATCAAATCATTGGTGTAAAGTTTGCAAGAGAAATGTTCGCAGTAGGTGTGTTCGATATTTCGGGTAAAATATACACACAAGCAGAAACAAAATACTCACTTGAGGAAAATCCTCGAAATGTTCTTTCTGCTATGAAAAAGCAGATACACGATATGCTGAATAAGTATAAAAATGTAGTATCCATCGGTCTTGCTGTTCCCGGACCTTACTTGCGGGACGAGGGGCGTATTGCGGTCGTAACACGTATGTCTGCCTGGCACACGATTAATTTTATTGAGGAATTTAAGGAAGAATTTCACAAGCCGGTTTTTATAGAGCATGATGCAAATGCAGGTGCGTTGGCTGAGTGGTTGTTTGGAAAGCATGACCAGCCGCTGCACACTTTGGCCTATTTTTTGGTAGGTGAAGGTGTGGGCTGCGGTATTATTGAGAACGGCCGGCTTTTTCTTGGCGTACAGGGCTCCGCATGTGAGCTTGGGCATGTCAGCGTGGATGTCCGAGGTCCCCGATGTGAATGCGGTAATTACGGCTGTCTTGAAATGTATTGTTCGGCTGCGGCTTTATGGAAGAAAGCGCAAAAGCATTTGCCGGAATGTCTCCCCAGCGGAAAACTGCAAAGCAGCGACGACTGCAACGCCGTTTTTGAAGCGGCTCGTGCCGGCAATCAAAAAGCGTTGGAAGTGGTGCGAGAGACGGCGGAATATATCGGTTATGGATGTGTCACTCTTATAAACGGCTACAACCCTGACATTATTATCATTGGTGATGTCTTATCTCAAGGGGGGGATTTGCTGATGCCTGTGATTCATGAAGTTGTAAATCAGCGTGTCATTCCTGAACTGCACACCAGAGTGCAGATTAAAATATCCAGCCTGAAGGTTGACCCGACACTTTATGGCGCAGCCGCAATAGCAACAAACAAGGTTCTGCAGCTGCCCAGTACATTTTCTTCGGCCGGCAAACGGAGGCTCAGCAAATGATTTCCCCTTTAAGGGACTTAAACAGTTAAATTTCGCATAGAATAGAATATGATATTTGCTTGCAAAGGTGCAAGCGTATAAGGAGTGTGGTCATGGAACATCCTTTAATTTTACAGATGCAAGGTATTACCAAACTCTTTCCTGGTGTGCGGGCGCTGGATGATGTGACACTGGAGGTTCGCAGAGGCACAATTCACGCAATTTGCGGCGAAAATGGCGCGGGGAAATCCACCTTGATGAAGGTTCTTTCAGGTGTTTATCCTCACAAATCCTATGAAGGAAAGATTATCTACATGGGCAATGAAATGGAATTCAAGGACATCAAAGAATCTGAGAATGCCGGTATTGTTATTATTCACCAAGAGCTGACAATGATTCCGGAGCTGTCAATTACCGAAAACATCTTTTTGGGAAACGAGATTGTAAAACATGGGCTTATTGACTGGGACGCCGCAGGCCACCGAACGGTGGAGCTGCTTGAAAAGGTAGGATTGACTGTTGATCCTGACACCTTAATCAAGCACTTGGGCGTAGGACAGCAGCAACTGGTGGAAATAGCGAAAGCGTTTTCCAAGAACGTCAAGCTGCTGATTCTTGATGAGCCGACTTCCGCGCTTAATGAGGATGACGCTGCGAACTTGTTTAATCTCATGCGCGGCTTAAAAAGCAAGGACATCACCTGCATCATGATTTCGCACAAGATTAACGAGATTGCTGCCATATCAGACGCTGTCACGGTCCTGCGCGACGGCCGAACCGTCGAAACCTATTCTGTCGAAGCGGGGCATGTGGATGAGGACCGCATCATCCGCTCTATGGTAGGGCGCTCCATCGAAAACCGATATCCCGCTCACGAATCGAATCCCGGCGAGGTCATCTTCGAAGTGTCCGACTGGTGTGTGGGAGACCCTAATAATCTGGGTCGGCTGGTATGCAACAACTCCAGCTTCTTTGTCAGAGCCGGAGAGATTGTCGGCTTCGCAGGTCTTATGGGCGCAGGAAGAACAGAGCTGATGCGATCTGTCTTTGGACGAAACTACGGCATCTATCTTGGAGGTTCTGTCAAAATCAGAGGTAAAGAGATTTGTGTCACCTCGGTGTCCTCCGCCATCCGTCAAGGAATCGCATATGTGCCCGAGGACCGCAAAAGCTTGGGACTTAATTTGTTAGACAGCATCCGCATGACCACTGTATCGGCAAATCTAAGAGCAATTTTGCGCGGCAGTCTGCTTGATTTGGATAGGGAATTCCAGGTTGCCGAAGAATACCGCCGTTCCCTGAATGTCAAAACACACAGCGTTGATCGAAGTGTTACCACATTGTCCGGCGGCAACCAGCAAAAGGTTGTTTTGGGCAAATGGATGTTTACAGAGCCGGATGTTCTGATTCTTGACGAACCTACCCGCGGAATTGACGTAGGTGCAAAGTACGAAATTTATCGCCTGATTCAGGAGCTTGCGGATCAGGGCAAGGCAGTCATAATCATTTCCTCCGAGCTGCCGGAGCTGCTCGGTATATCGGATAGAATATATACAATTTTCGAAGGAACTATAACGGGCGTAATAAACCGCCAAGAGGCCAATCCGGAAAAGCTCATGAAAATGATGACAAACACTTCCGGAACAGAATCTAAAGCAGGAAAGGATGAGAAGGCGTTATGAAATATATTAAGAAAGTATTTGGCGGCGGGCTGCGGCAGTACAGCATGGTGATTGCCCTGGTGGCGCTGACCATCATCTTTAATATTACTTCAAGGGGGAAAATGATTACCCCATCCAACTTCCAGAACCTGATATCAGGCAATGCGTATGTGTTGGTGCTGGCGATTGGAATGTTAATGGTCATAGTCATAGGACAGATTGATTTATCCGTCGGTTCGGTTGCAGGTTTTTCAGGAATGGTGATGGCTCTTGCGGCGCGGAATCTTGGATTGCCGTGGTGGATTGCAGTACTTCTCAGCCTCGCTATCGGCGCTGCTATCGGAGCATGGCAGGGGTTCTGGCTGTCCAAGCTTGGTATTCCCGGATTTATTACGACATTGGGCGGCATGATGATTTTCCGCGGCGGCGTTATCTGGATTTCAAAGTCAATTTCAGTGCCGGCACCGGCGGAACTCAAAATGTTCGGTGCAGGATATCTGCCCGATTGGGGTCCTTCTTTCACAGGAATGAACAACTCGACACTGCTGCTTGGAGTCATCGCAATTGCAGCTTTTGCCTTTATGCAGCTGCGCAAGTACAATCGTTCAGCAGAATTCACCGAAAAAAAAGAAGAGCTCTGGTCGGTGGTGGTTCGAATTGGCTTAATCAGCATCACCATTGGATACTTAACATGGATTTTCGGCACCGGGCGCCCCGGCACATCCTTCCCCGTACCTGGTCTGATTCTCGTGGTCTTGGTCATTATCTACCACACAATCACCCAGCGCACCAGATTTGGCCGTCACATCTACGCTGTGGGAGGCAATAAGAACGCGGCCGCGCTGTCAGGTGTAAATGTTCAGAAAACATATTTCCTTACCATGCTCAACATGTCTCTGCTTGCTGCTCTGGCCGGAATCATGTTTGTGGGACGCTCAACTGCTGCAGGCCCGTCGGATGGGACCGGATGGGAACTGGATGCCATTGCGTCGGTATTCATCGGCGGTGCAGCCGTTTCGGGCGGTGTAGGTACCGTTCTTGCTACGATGGTCGGAGGACTGGTGATGGCTGTCCTCAACTCCGGGCTGATGCTCATGGGCGTTGGTGCTGACCGTACTCAGGTTATTAAGGGATTAGTGCTGCTTGCGGCAGTTGCTTTTGATGTTTTCAACAAGCAGCAGGGCCGTCCATCCATCATAGGAAGGCTTTTTCCTGCAAAGGAAATCGATTCCGGGGAAAGCAGCTTAAATAAAGGTAATCCTGCCGACAGCGGTTCATTATAGACTGATGGTCGGGCTTACATATTAGTCGATGGACTTAAAACAGAGAGGAGAAAAGAAATGAAAAATCGTTTATACTTGTTTCTCATTGCATCACTTCTCATTGCAATGGTACTGACGGGCTGCAGTGGAACAGCTCAGAACGAACCTGCTGATACGCCGGCTTCAGAGGGCGAAGGATTTGCAGCAGATGCAGTTATAGGCGTTGCGCTGCCTTGGCTCGGAACTCAGAATTGGGCAGAAGCCGATGAGATGTTCAGAACCCAATTGGAGGCTGCAGGCTTCGAAGCAATCGTACAGCATGCAGACAACAAGGTTCCTCAGCAGCAGCAGCAGATCGAGTCAATGATTCAGAATGGCGCCAAGGTTATCGTAGTCGGACCTGTGGACGGTTCACAGCTTGGGGCAGTTCTGGAAGAAGCAGAAGCTGCCGGTATCTACGTCATAGGTTATGACCGACTCATTGAGAATACTACCGGCGTTGACGGTGTTGTGCAGTTCGGAAGCGTAAAGACCGGTGAATTGCAAGGTCAGGCTTTGCTGGACGGATTAGCTGCCAATAAGGGCAACGGTCCTTACAACATCGAGTTGTTCGGAGGCGGTCCTGCCGACCCTAATGCTCCTAATTTCTTCAAGGGTGCCATGTCAGTACTGCAGCCAAAAATTGATGACGGTACTCTGATTGTCGTATCGGGTCAAACCGATTTTACACAGTGCGCTACAATGGACTGGGATAATTCCAAAGCTCAAGCCCGCATGGACTCACTTCTCTCCGGATTCTATTCGGATAAAGAAATCCACGGTGTCCTGTCTCCCAACGACGGCATCGCCCGCGCAATCATTACAGCATCTGAGCAGGCCGGTCAGCAGATTCCTGTTGTTTCGGGACTCGACGCTGAGAACGAGTCAGTTGAGTGGATCTGGTCTGGCAGACAGTATTCAACCGTATCTAAACCAACCGATGTACTGGTGGGCAAAACAATTGAGATAATCAAATCGCTGCAAGCAGGCAACGGTATGCCCGCACCTGATACAAGTGTGAACAACGGCAAGGAGGATGTTGGCGTTTATGAGCTTGCTCCTCTCGTTGTCACCAAGGAAAATGCAAAAGAGGCATTCGCCAATGACCCCGGCCGCTTGGAGCTTCTTAAATAAGAATTTAGATGAGCTTGTATTCATAAGTGATAAAATGTTGTCAAAAGACCATTTCAAACTATAAATACAGGTTCTGCGCTCTCGCGATTGGGCGGCAGAGAATATTCCTCTGCCGTCTAATTGCAGACACAAAAGTTTTCACGGTCTCCTTCGAAACCGCAACAAACTTCAAAATGACGTTGTCATATTGAAGTTGCTCAACTATAAAATTTTTGGGGAGTGATTGAATGATAGATATAGTCGCAATAGGTGAGCTGTTGATTGACTTTACATACCACGGCAGAAGCGAAAACAGCACTCGTCTGTTTGAACAAAACCCCGGCGGCGCGCCTGCGAACGTGCTCTGTGCCGCATCAAACCTGGGCTTAAGCACCGCGTTTATCGGCAAGGTGGGAAAAGATATGCACGGAGATTATTTGCGCAGTGTGCTTGAAGAAAAGGGCGTCGATACCGTCGGCCTGATCAGTGCGGAGGATGTGTTCACGACGCTTGCGTTTGTGGAGCTGTCTGAAACCGGCGAGCGCAAATTCTCTTTTGCACGCAAGCCCGGCGCTGACACCTGCATCTCAGCATGTGAGGTTAAGTTCGAGTTAACAGAGGGATGCAAGATTTTTCACTTCGGCTCTCTCTCACTGACCGATGAACCTTCGCGTTCTGCCACTATAGAAGCGGTTAAATCTGCGAAAAAGGCCGGAGCAATCATATCTTACGACCCAAATTACCGTGCGCCGCTCTGGAAAAACAGGAATGAGGCCGCCGAGATCATGCAAAGTGTTCTTCATTTTGCGGACATTGTAAAAATCAGCGATGAGGAAACAGAGTTGATAACAGGAGAATCTTCTCCCGAGGCTGCCGCAGAATCTCTTTTTCAAAAGGGAATTTCATGTGCGGTGGTAACGCTTGGCAGCAACGGCGCCTATACCGCAGTGAAAAACGCATCTGCACTCATTCCTATTCTCGATCCTGATGTTCCTGTGGTTGACACCACCGGTGCCGGGGATGCTTTCTGGGGAGGTTTTCTCTATAAGCTGGCCGTGAGCAGGCTGCGTCCTGACGAACTAGGCGAAGCACAGCTTCGGGATTTTACTGAGTTTGCCAATGCGGTTGCTTCTCTTTGCGTTCAAAAGCGAGGAGGTATACCGGCAATGCCCACAATAAGTATGGTCAGGAATTTTCTTGGCCGGAAAGGAATATGACTATGAAACGCAGTGAGATTAATAAAGCACTGATAGAAATGGAGGCTTTCATAAATGAATACCGCTTTGCCCTGCCGCCTTTCTGTCACTTTAAACCTGATGAATGGAAATCCAAAAACCACGACTACGACGAAATCCGAGATAACATGTTGGGATGGGATATCACCGACTACGGCCTGGGTGACTTTGACAATGTCGGTTTTTCTTTGATTACAATCCGTAACGGCAACCTTGCCATGAAGGACAAATACACCAAGACCTACGCCGAAAAGCTGCTCTATCTGAAGGAAGGACAATACGCACCAATGCACTTCCACTGGAGCAAGATGGAAGATATCATCAACCGCGGCGGCGGCTGTGTCCTGATTCGCGTCTATAATTCCACACCGGAAGAAGGGTTGGATGAGGCAGGACAAGTGCACGTCCACATGGACGGCAGGGAGCTGACTGTTCCGGCAGGAACACAAGTGCGCCTGACACCGGGCGAGAGCATCACCATACAGCCATATTTATACCACGACTTTTCGGTAGAAAAAGGCACGGGGCCGGTGCTGTTAGGCGAGGTAAGCCAGTGCAACGACGACAATACCGACAACCGTTTCCTGAAGCCCATCGGACGTTTCCCAGCCATTGAGGAGGACGAGCCGCCCTACCGTTTGCTCTGCAACGAATACCCGGCTCCATCCAACTAAATACCGGTGAAATCTCTGAATATTCAGAGATTTCACCCGGTACGACTAATATTATTCTCTTGTTTTTATATAAAAAAATGGGTATAATAAATAAAATTTACATAATGACAAATTTTGAACCTTTTATTATTTATTGCTCAGCAAAAATAGTAGCTCAAGGAGAATAATATAAATGTACGAAATTCTTACGCAACTAAATATTTTTTTTGTAATGATTATTTTTATTGTATCATTAATAGTTATATTAAAAACAACAGATGTTTTAGTGGAAAATGCAGTTGTACTTTCTGAAATATGGGGCCTTCCGGAAATGATAATAGGAGCAACAATAATATCAATAGGAACAACCTTGCCGGAGCTTTCATCATCGGTTATAGCGACCCTTAAGGGAGGCGGAGGATTCGCACTGGGAAATGCCGTAGGCTCAACGATAACCAATACAAGCTTGGTTTTAGGAGCCGGAGCATTGTTTGGTAAAATTCCGGTAAGCAAAGAATCATCCAGAAAGCTCAGCTTACTGATATTCGTAGTGTCTTTATTAATCCTGCCGATTTTAATAATTAAAATAGTTAAAGGTAATGGGTTATTACCTCAATGGCTGGGAGTAATTTTTTTAGTTTTAATTCCGGTTTACATTTTAATACTAATAAAACAAGAAGAGAAAACCAAAATACCAGAAATAGATTCTGAGCATTTTCAAGAAATGAAAAAAAACAAAAATAAAAGTGAAATTTTATTTACCATTATAAAAATATTTTTATCAGCTGTCATAATAGCACTCAGTGCCACTTCATTAGTTGATTCCGCAGAAGTAACAGCTAAAAGAATAGGCGTCTCTGATATAGTTATTTCATCAACCATTATTGCTTTCGGAACAAGCGTTCCGGAAATAAGCACAACTATTTCGGCAGTAAAAAGCAACCATGGAGGACTGGCATTAGGAAATGTTATGGGGGCAAATATATTGAATATCTTATTTGTTCTTGGAGCATCGCTTGCATTGTCATCAGATGGGATACTAGTTGCAAAAGAATTCTATAATATTCATATTCCGGTTTTAATATTGGTATTATCGGTATATGGTTACTTTGCATATAATCATAAGAAGAATGAAATCAGTAAAAAAGAAGGTATACTAATGATTTCTATTTATTTAATATATATAATCGGAAATTTAATAAGTGTTATTTAACAAATTCTTGAATTAAAAAAAAGAAGATGGCGATGATAAGTGCTCCCCGTTGCTTAAAAATAAAAAAGCCGACATTGTTAATATCGACTTTTCTGCCTGCTACAGCCTTAAGTGCTGTTTCATAACACCTTTTAATTTGTTTTGATTGTCACCTTTTTTGTCAAGCCGTCCCAATCAACCTCACAATCAAAATTTTCAATTATGAACCTTAAAGGCAGCATTGTTCTGTTTGTGTCTGAAATATATGGTTCTACATCAGTTTCTTTATTTGTCCCGTCAACTCTGGCAGTTTTGTTACCAATCCAAAGATATATCTTATGCTTATTTAAATACAAGCTGACCATTTTATCTGATTGGTCCCATTCCACTTCCCCGCCCATGTTTTCTATGAGTGACCTTATAGGTAAGAATGTTCTGCCGTTTCTTATAACTACTTCTGTTCCTTTGCCGGGATCTATTTCAATTTTTTTACCATTAACATACATATACTTGCTTCCTACCTGCAGCACAATGGTTTTTCCAAAGTTTGATTTAACTGAAACTTCATCTGTCGGTTCACCAAGAGTCTTATCCTTGTAAACTGCTTTTAGTATATAATAATATGTTTGATTATTATCTATATTTTTATCGGTATATGATGTTCCTTCTATTGGGAAGTCTGTTATAGGAGTGTCTGATTGCCTTCCTGAGCGAGTGGCCCTATATATATTGTATCCGATTATTTCCGGCGAGTATTTCGGTTTGTTCCAGGATAAATAAATCCCGTCATTTACCGCCTTTGCGCTTAAAATTATACTTGATTTCAGCATAACTTCCACTTCGTTGGACGCAGGTCCCAATGATTTATCCCTGTATACAGCCCTGACTATATAATAATACTTTGTATCTGCTTTTATGTTTTTATCCGTATATGATGTTTCTTCAATAAAGAAATCTGTAACAGGCGTATCTGATTGCTTTCCGGAAGCTGTACCTCTGTAAAGGTTGTATCCGATTATATTTTTTGTGCTTAGCGGCTTAGTCCATGTGAATTTAATCCCTTTGTCATCTGCTTTTGCAGCTAAAATGCATTTATCGTCAATATTGCTTTCCTGATTTTTAATCAGCTCGAAGGATTCCCATTCACCAATTTTTGTTCTGTCTGCAACTACCTTTCCTCCTCCGCCATCCTCGGCACAAACATATTTGTCATAATATGTTTCAAGTGCAATCTTATTGTTATCCAATTCTATTAATTTAAATTTCTGCCTTTTCCCGATTTCAGTGTCCTCTACGTTCAGGCTTTCTTCATCATCAGAAGCACTTAAATAATACCCTTCATAGCTTTTTACAGCAACATATCCATTTAAAAGATTAACAATCTGAAACTTTTCCCAAGGTCCTATTTCGCTTCTGTCTGCTGTTAATATGCTTCCTCCCCCATCCTCAGCACAGAAATAATATCCCTTCAATGTTTTGAAAGAAAACATTTCAACCATATTATCCCTGCTGTAAGCGTAGCCCGGAAAAGTCATAAGTGATGATAACAGCATCAACAGCACTAACACATAAATTGTAACTGCTTTGATTTTTTTCATTATTAAAAATCTTCCCCCTTTTTAATTTTGATAAGCATAAATAACTGCTTTCCCCTTTATAAATTAGACGATTTTTAATATGAAATTGTTCCCATAAAAATGTATTATTGCTATATTTAGTTATTTAATAATCGGTAATTTTAACAAAGCTTTTGTTTTTATAATGTTAAAATATAAGATTTAACCTTGTTAGTAATAAGGGCAATAAAAGTATTTACAGTGATTGTGCTTTGCATTATATGTCGTAATAAATGTAAGTATATTAATAATTTTCGCTGTAAAAAATGTAATTATGGGATATACTATACCTAAGAGGTGGTGATGTGTATGTATAGGTTTGCAATGAATGATTAAATTGCCAACTTCAGCAAAGCTCTTCTTACTGTTTTTCATAAATATTGAGTTGATGAAAACCACCAGGGAATTGTCAATGTACACTTTTTTAACTCATTTACCGGGTTTAACATCTTTTTTATTGAAATCGTTTGACTGTTATTGCATAATCCCTCCATTTTATTAATCCTATCTTTATTTAACTATTTTTGAACATGAAAATCAAACAATTTACATATAATTAATTAATAAATAAAAAACTATTAAAAGGCAGGGTAATTATGAATAATCATATATATATGTATAATCAGATACCATGGCAGCCGGCTAATTTTCACACATACCCCAATGAAATCAACAATCATTTATATACTTCTTCTAATAACAGCTATGTTTCATCAGCAGCATCAGTTCAGCCGTCTGTTAATGATGAAGATGCATTCACATACGTTGTTACCATTCCCATATCTACAGCCAAATCGATGGAGGGTAAGTATTTTGCCGGTACTGCCGTTGATATCGGGTTTGGAGAGGCTTCAAATGGGTGGGCAAGGTTGTATAATCCACCTGATTCCGGGGTTAATCTATATGTCAATACATGGAGAGTCAGCGATATAGTTTCGACTCCATACAGAGTACAGATTTGGTTTAACAGCTCACCTCCGGGCATAATTCAAGAGTCCAGATTCATTACACCTGTAAACACAGCCATTAATCCTCTGCCTGAAGCAAAAGCCAAAGTACAGTATGGAGTAGGCGCAAAAGGATACCCTGCCGGAGGTTCCTTTGCATTCGGAACTTATCGTTTAGCAGGCAATGTTGTTGAAGAAGAAGTACAGGGAAGATATATAATTCCGCCGGGCGGCTCCCTTACAGCATTTATATCCAACCCGGAAAATCCAACTATTCCTGCTTCAGCCAGAGTAGTGTTTGGATGGTGGGAGGATCCAATTGTGTAGATGATTATACATAATGTCAATCATAATATAATAAATCCTCTGAAAAAGTCCACCTGCTGCGTTACCGTTCAGGCAGTCAATCCTCACGTATGTTTGAATACGCTCCGGTTGCCTGCCTTCCGGTGCCTTGCAGGATGAACTTTTTCAAGAACCTGCCAGATTTATGACAGTGCATCTCTAAGTTTTATTCCCGTATAATAAACAGGGTCCCTCGGTATAGAGTAAGGCGGCGAATAGGAAAGATCAAGGTGCATCAAATTTTCCGGCTTTATTTTTAATGTAATTGCTGTAACTAATACGTCCAATCTCTTATCAACACCTTCATAACCTATGATCTGTGCTCCTAATAATGTCTTTGTATCTTTATCGGCCACAGCTTTTATTATAATGGGTCTTCCTCCCAAATACTCAGGTTTATTCATTTTTTCATCCACAGTTGCAACAACATTAAAGCCTTGCTTTTTTGCTTCTTCCTCCGATAACCCCGTCTGTCCCACCGTCATATCGAATATCCTGTAAATTCCTGTTCCCAATACACCCATAAACTCATCATTTCTTCCTGTAACATTGCTTCCTGCAATTGTTCCTGTTTTATTGGCGGTAGAACCCAGAGGTCTGTACATTGGTTTTCCGGTAACCGCATTATAAACCTCTATGCAATCACCGCAGCTATATACATCATCAATATTAGTTTTCATATGCTTATCAACCTTTATTGAATCATTTATACCAAGCTCGACTCCCATCTTCCTGGCAAGCTCTGTATTGGGTTTAATTCCTGCTGCCAATAATACCATATCCGCCTCTGCCAAACTGCCATCGCCTAATATTACACCTTTTTCATTTATTTCCTGCGTGGCCGTATTTGTATAAACCTTTACTCCTTTTTCTTTTAAATACTTCTCAATATATACAGACATGTCCTTATCTGTGCCTTTTGATAGGGATGACCTGGCAATAATAGTCACATCCATTCCAAGATTTACAAACGCCTCACACATTTCCATACCAATGAAGCCGCTTCCTATAATTACAGCTTTTCGGGGTGATTCTTTCTCTATGAAGCTTTTGATACGATTCATATCATTTATATTCCTCAAGAGGAACACGTTGCTCCTGCCTGCTCCTTTTATTTCAGGAACCTTCGACGTGGCTCCGGTGGCAATTACAAGCTTGTCGTAATTATCTTCAAATACTTCACCCTCTTTAATGTTTTTTACTGTTACTGTCTTGGTTTTGGAATCAATGGATAAAACCTCGTGTTCTGTTAAAATATCAATATTTCTTTTCGTTTTAAAAAATTCAGCATCCCTGGGCACTAACCCGTTAAAATCATTAAATTCATTACTTATATAAAAAGGCATGCCGCATCCTGCATATGAGATGAATTTATCCTTCTCATACACGATTATTTCTGCATTTTTGTCGTTCCTTCTGATTTCGGCAGCAGCTGAAGTACCGGCTGCCACAGCACCTATAATTATTACTTTCATAAGAAACCTCCATGATTATACTTTATACTTACATACCCATTATGTGAATTTTTAATCCTATGTTATTTAACTTTTTTCGCATGTGAAAACCAAGCAAGGCATCCTGATATTTGATTTTGTATTTCGAAATGTAAAGCTCATTCTTCTTGAGTAATAAGAATGTAGCCTTATCCTTGTTGGCAATTAGGGCAATAGAAGCATTTACAGGAATTAGGCTCTATTTTTAGCCTATATGAATTTATTATTTGCGACCTTCCTGAAATATAACAGTCCATCAATTCTAATATTTTTATTTACAAATTGAAAATTATCTTGTATAATAAAGGTCATAAAGACATAAATTATTATTGTGCTGAAAAGAAAGGTGTCTATTTATAGATGCTGTATCTATTAGGTACATTACGTTCAAAATGGGTTTCCTATACGGTGTTTGTTTACAAATGCTTGAGCTAGGAAGCTCTTTTACTTTCCCCATTTCAAATAATCATATATCATAATTAATCTTCTAACATTAATTCTCACTTGCGAATTTTCATTCTGTAATATATTTACATCATCTTCAAACAAACCTTTTAATACCTTTTCAAGTTCATCAACATCAATTTGATTTTCTTCCAAATGTGAAATTAATCTGGTAGCTCTTTCTAACGAGTCTTTCTCCTGATTCCAAATCTGCCTTACTGTTGTATAGTTACCTAAGCATCTTCTACTTCTTTTAATTGTTGCAGATATTATCGCATCAAAGTTTTGTTTTTTTGATAATTTTATACAGTCTGGAAACTCTTTAGTTGCTTCCACTAAATACTTGTTAACCGGAAGTCTGCCAGAATTTTGTTTCAAAACTTTTGGATATGCATACTCTAACAACTCATCTGCTGAGAAATCTAAATCATCTATCACAATATTTCGATACCACTCATTGCTATCAATTCCACTTAAACCTTTAAGACCTAAATCGGATACTTTTCCTATTGCCAAAACCAATTCATCATCCGACACCCTAATATCGTCTAATGCAGCTACTCTTAGCCCCGCTGTTGGAGTATTAGTAAGAGTATAGTCATATAACTCCTGCTTAAAGCGTCTCAATATTTTCACCGGAAGTTTTGCTTTCTTATTTTCCATAGCTTGATATAATGGCATAAAATTCCCTAATACTATTTTTCTCATTCCCAACGGTTTATTATCAACCATTATTGTATAGGGACTAACCTCTGCACCAATCATATCTCTTTTATATTCAACAAACACGAATCTATCTTCCAACACCTTAACTTGTCCTTCATCTAAGCAGTTTACAATAGATCTGATAATATTTTGTACATTTACATCACTTATAGAATACCCCATAAAAATAATCGGGTATTCCATAAAGATAGTCATCAATTTTGCAGCAAGATAAGCACTATTGTTATCAAATTTAACATAATCCGATTCATTTATTACGATACTGTCCGGTTCCTCAACAGATCCATGTATTTTGTAAATTTCAGCAATACCCTGAATAGAAGAAAATATCAGTTGAGTTTGCCCTACATATTTAGTAAAACCTGCAAAATATTCTTCTAAAAACAAATCATAATTTGTAGTTATTACCCCTGCAATACTCTTTTCAGAAATTTGAACAAGTTTGTCAATCTCAGTCTGATATTCATTATTAACTATTGAATTGCGTTTTATATATGCTGCGATTTCAGCTTTAAATGGTGATAACCCATCATTTTTTATCTTTTCAAGAATTTCATCTTCAACTGTCCTGATATTCTTATCTATAAACCATTTTTTATCAAAATCTTTTTGAATCAATTCTGCTATTTTAGGCATAATTCCAGCTTTATATCCCATCATTCTTGCTTTATTCTCATAAGCACTATAAACAAACATATCATCTTCAATTATTTTTGCAAAATGCTCCAACAAACTCTTCCAATCCGGTAAATTAAAATACCTACGTGTCATTCCAGAGCCTATGAACAAAAATGGTGTTGTATTAAACCTATTGATAACATCTTCAATTGTCATTTTAATTTCACCCCTTTATATTAGATATATTTTAATTTCTCAATTCTCGCTTTTAAAAATTTAAATAAACCTCTCCATTATATGCTTACACTTTTATTATTATTTTCAATTAATATTTTATAATCATCAGTTATTATAACTTTTTTATCTTCATTTCCAAAAGGTAAACGTGCAGCACCAAAAATACTATACTCTCCGTCATAAATTTCGATATTTTCTAATGAAACGACAATTGTACTACTCATTGAATCACTACAAAGATATGTAAGAGTTTTTACTTTAAATAAATACTCTTTAATTTTTTTCCTATGTAAATAAAAATTAAACTTTGCCATTCCGTCCTTTAAGATATCCAAAGAAGTAACTTGTATTTTCCTTTTATCCATTGGTTCATTTGTATTTTGCAAATAAATGCTTGATATTTCAACTATAGGACTTAGTAAGTTGTAAATTTTCTTATAATCATTATAAATATAGCCTCCCGGAACATTTTGATTAACAAATTCTTTGCTTACTTCTTCATAACGCAAGTTATTAATCTCTTCCTCAGAAATATCACCTTTTATAATCCTTTCCTGTTGTTTTATATAAAAAATACATTCATCTATTGTAATACGTTCTGTCATTATATCACATGTTGCCTTTTCCAGTAAACAATGTATAGGCTCCAGTGTTGAAATATTAGTTCTTTTTGGATCTAAATATATCTGATAATCTTTGCGATTATACTGACCTCTAAATCCTGCATAAACTTTTACAAGTTAAATTTAGTAACCTGTGTATATCTTTGCATAAACTTCTCGCGATTTTAACCCAAAATCAAGGGAAGGGTCGTAGTGAAAAACAATGATACCTGATGGATTTTTTCATGACATTAACTGTTTGATGTGCTATAATTGGTGTTATAGTTTATAATTAAATGAAATCCGGAGTAAATATAAATGAATCTTTTGAGTAATATTATTTTAAATGTATATTCAATTATTATTCTGCTTATTATTTGTGTCCATGCACTAAGATTATTTGAAAATGAATCATTCCTGGATCAGCTTTATATGATGACTTTATATACTGCTATCGTGATGCTGTTTGTTGACATACTAAGCAGATTAGATGGTAATGCTCACCCTTTATACCCTATGCTCAACTCCATAGGTAATTTTCTGATTTTTCTCATGAACCCCATTATACCATCCCTATGGGTAGCATATGTTCACCTGTATGTATTTTGTGATGAAAAGAAAACAAGGCACCTCATTTATTTTCTTTGCGCCATTAACGTAATTTATATAATCACATTGATAGTTTCTCAATTTTACGGATGGTTTTATTATATTGATTCAAAAAATATATACCACAGAGGTGAATTTTTTATTTTCCCTGCACTTATTACAATATTTTTGTTGCTTGCGGCTTTTGCTATAGTTACAATAAATCACAGAAAATTGAATAAAAAAAGCTTCTTTTCACTTATATTTTTTTCAATTCCGCCATCTATAAGTATACTTCTTTCAATAAGGTTTTATGGAATATCGCTGATGCTTAACAGCGTTGTTTTTTCTCTCCTTGTGGTATTTTTAAATATACAGAATTACAGCATGTACACAGACCATCTGACAGATGTAAATAACCGAAAAAAACTAGATGCATATTTAAGGAAAAAAATAAAATCCTGTACTGCGGAAAAGGGATTTTCAGCTATTTTGATCGATATAAATGATTTTAAATACATAAATGATACCTATGGTCACAGTATAGGCGACCAGGCATTGGAAACGGCGGCAAAACTTCTTAAAAGCTGTCTCAGGGAAGATGATTTTATAGCCAGATTTGGAGGCGACGAATTTTGCATAATCTTAAACATATCGGATAAAGATGATTTAGAAGCAATGGTGTGCAGAATTCACAGCACCACTGAAGCTTATAATATAATTGAATCTCATTTGTATTCTATAGAATTCAGTATGGGCTATGCTGTTTATGATAAAAATTTGTATGCGGAAGCCGCAGATTTTCTGAAGCACATTGACACATTAATGTATCAGCAGAAGCAGAAAAAAACTATCCTTAAAGGATAGTATATAACCTCATAAAGTTAATTGCTGCCTTGCATAGCATTTTCCTTATCTTCCGGCTGACTATTTTCATTCAATAATTCATCGTGTTCCCATATCCCTTCAACTATTGTTCCATCTTTATAATATAACGTTCCATGACCTGATTTTTCTCCATTTTCAAAATTACCCACAAATTTGTCTCCATTTGCATATGTATAGGTTCCTGAACCTTCCTTCCTTCCATTGAAAAACTGGCCTTCAAATTTGTCACCATTTGAATATATTGTTATTCCTTTACCATTTATATAATCATCCTTGAATTCACCTTCATATGTATACCTGTTCTGTGCAGTGAATTTACCATGACCTTGCTGTAAATTTGCTATAAACTCCCCTTCATACACATCTCCATTTGCATATGTATATATTCCATATCCATGCATCATTCCATTTTTTAGTTCACCCACATACTTGTCACCATTTGGAAATGCCATTTCATTTGTTTTGCTATTGTTAATTACTTCTTCTGCTATTTCAAGCTCTTCATTATTGTCTAAGTAATTATAGTTCTCAGCGCTGCCTTCATAAATATTTTCTACATAATCATAGCCTTCATAAATGCTTTCTTCATTAATGCTTTGCTCATCAATGCTTTCTTCATCAATGTTTTCTTTATCAATGTTTTCTTCATCAATGTTTTCTTTATCAATATTCTCTTCATTAATGCTTTGTTCATCAAGGTTCTCTTCGTCAATGTTCTCTTCGTCAATGTTCTCTTCATTAAAATTGTCTTCACTGATATTTCCTTCAGCATTATTTGTATCCATTTTTTCTGGATTTGCTTTATTAATTGTACAAGAAGATACCATAATTAACAAAAGCACTAAAATTGTTACGCTAAGCTTCTTCATTTTTATCCTCCGTAGTTTGAATTCCCTGCATTAGCCTTATTTAAATTGTTTATCAATAGATTCCTTTTTTAATAACAATACTCACTTGTGTTAGTATATTCTAAGTTTAGTAATTTTACTCATTTATTCATTAATAAAATTGTTTTATTTTTAAAAAACTGCCATAATCATTTTAAGGATTGTAGGTTAATAAAAAAATTATAATAAATTACGAACAGGCACTTTTAACATTTCTTTCTATTTTTCTGCTATATTAATTATTTTTTAGGTAAGAGCTATAGCAATGCGTATTATATAATAAAAGGCCAATTGATATAATCATTATCTCAACTGGTCTTTGCTAATAAAAACGATATTTTAAATTAATAAATGTTGTGATAAGACCTAATCTTGCTGGCAGTCAGGGCAATAGAAGCATTTACGGGAATTGAGTTCTGTTTTAATAACAGTTCCTCCACATCGCTTGCATTTCTCCCCTTCTCTGTCATAAACAAGCAGATGATTGTTGTATCCTCCGGTATGCTGATCCCCTGAAAGCAACGGATTATCCATATATCCCCCATGAGAAACAGCATTTTGTAAAACACTGTGAATTGAATTATAAACAGATAACATGCTGTCGTCATCAAGAGAATCTACTGTCACAGCAGGCTTAATCTTTGCCTCAAAGCAAATCTCATCTGAATAGCAATTACCGATACCGGAGATAATTTTTTGATTTACGAGAATCATTTTTAACTTCCCTCGTTTTGCCTGTAAAATATTTTGAAAATCATTGAAAGTAAATGTTGGATCTAACGGCTCAGGCCCTAAATCTGACAACCTTTGCCGTAAATCCTGATCATCAACGAGATGTAAATATCCTAATCTCAGGCCGATGAAATAAAGCTTCATATCCCCAAAAGATAGAATGACCTGCTTGGTACGATCAGGATTATCATGTTCGCTTCCTATATACATCCACCCGCCCAGCATTAAATGCAATAAAAGGTTTTTTCCTGAATTCAACCTGAAAATCAGATGCTTAGCCCGGCGATCTATTTTTATGATCTGTTTTCCCTTTATTTCCTGAACAAATTCCAAGCTTGATACGTTAATTGACTTCTCTCTGTTAACTTCAATATCTGTGACAGTTTTTCCAATAATCTTTTCATTAAGTAATTTTCTGTATGTTTCCATTTCCGGAAGCTCTGGCATAGCGTTATTCTCCTTCATGTTAGACTATTATTAGTATAAACATTTAATGAAATAACATGTGATTTTAATATATTCCGCAGCAATCAATTAATCTAATAATATTACATCATACTTATTATCTTTTATCAACAAAAGCAAATCGGCAAGAATCGTAGTCCTTAATTTGTAGCATTTCATAAAGACAAGCATACAATGGCTATGACCAGAGTTACATATTAATGTCATATATATTTAACACGTAAAATACCTTACGAGGAAATAGATTACATCCGGGGAGATAATAAATGTACCTGATAAACAGAGACAGGGAGGTATTCAATGTCGGTTTCGAAGCTGGAAGACCTTAAAACTCTTGGCGATTAGAATGATGCATATATATTCAAAATGAGGTCATGTATTTTGGAGTTTTTCTTCATAAAGTGCACATCCATTTCATATTCGTTGAAATAATCACATTTTCCAAATGTAAATATATACGTATCAAATGTATACAAATGCAACGCTCATTAAAATACACCGGATTTCCGACTCGGAGCAATTCCTGAGGGAATTTTTGCTCAAGTAACTCAAGTGACAGGACATCTGATAATTAGTGTTATAATTTATATGTAAAGTTCACAATTGTATTTTATTGTGAAACAAAATCAACACTTGATGATCGAACAAAAATTCTGTATAATATACTGTAATTTAAAAAACCTATGTACAAATTACATAATTATGAGGGGGTTAAGAAATGGAATTATTAGAAGCTATAAATTGCAGGAGAACGGTTAGAGATTTTTCAAAAGAGGAAGTTCCTTTTGAAATTATTGAAAAATCGTTAAAAGCTGGATTGAAAGCCCCAAGTTACAATCACCTTAAACAATGGGATTTCATTTTAGTCAAAGAACAAAATATACGACTTGCTTTAACGCAGACAGAAAAAATGACAGAAAAAATAACTGATGAGTTAAAACAAAATTTTGAAGGACATGATACTCTCGCTAAAAGTATGTATTTGGATGCAATACCAAAACAGAAAAGAATGCTATTAACTGCACCTGAATTGTTAGTTGTAGTATATAGTCCAAAGACACAAATTAGTGAAAGTAAAAGAGTATATGATTTAAATTGTTTAGCTTCAGTGTGGTGCTGTATTGAGAATATCTTGTTAAGTTTGGCCGAAAGTCAGGTTTTTAGAGTTACGTTCATACCTAAAAATACATCTGAAATAAAGAAGATTCTCAATATTCCACAGGAGCTTGAGGTAGCAGCTATAATTCCATTTGGATATAAAAATTTTAGTGCTAAAATAATTCCTCAAAAGGAAGTGCCATTGGAATCAAGATTACATATCAACAATTGGCAATAAGTCGTAATTTCTTATTTTCTAAAACAAAGGGGATTCCCGGCCTATTTACTTTATACTTCCTTCTATTTGCAGACCGTTCTCCTTTTATACTTATATCCAATTTTATATAAGACAATGCCAACAGCCGCTCCGGCACTGTCAATCATTACATCCTTCAGCATCGGACCTCGTCCCGGAACGAACTGCTGATGAAGCTCATCACTTATGGCGTACAAAACACAAAAAATAAAAGTATATATAAATGCTTTTTTCTTTTCTTTGCTGCTTTTTATAAAAGCGTTTGAAGCTAATAATCCCAGTACTAAATAAGCACTGAAATGAGCAAACTTTCTGACGTAGTGATTAAATTGCACAACATAATTGTTTATAGTGCTGACCTCTATATCTAAATGCAAAAATCGCCCTAATATTTCAATAATTATACTTGTAAATCCCTTGCTCAATTGATTAGATTCTCCAGCAGGCTGTGACGATAACAAAAATATGATAATCATCCATATGAGTACGGGAATCCATGAAATAAATCTCTTTTTATCGTTTAACATATATACCTTTCTGATCGTTATATATTATATTTATAGTTTCTTAATATAATTATAACCTGATTTATGTCTTTTTACCAGTATAAGAAGCACAGGTGTCTTTATTAGTTTTTCTTTAATCAGCTCAAATTTCATATCCGCTTTACTCATTGCATATCGCCCTTTCATTTGTATTCATAAAAACCTTCCTTTTGTTTAAGTACAAACATTAATAGTAAGCGGCACAGTCATTTTGAAACAAATAAAACCTCTTCAAATTTAAAGAGGTTTTTTGATTAAATACAGAAAGCTACTGATACAGAACAGATGTATCAATGCCGATAGTGCCGGCAGCTTCGTCCCATGTAACACCAAAATCTATAACGGCTGCAATATCTCTTAACTTGAAATAGTTATTTCCGTCTATGTTGTAAGCTGTTAAATTTACTGTTTCACCATCTAAATAAATTGTTGACGATGTAGAATCAGCTGTTTTTTCTAAAATATCACCTGCTACCGATAACTCACCGCCTACAGGTGTATAAGCTTTGTATAAAGCTATAGATATGGCATTTACCTGACCATCCCAAGCAATATCAAACTGTTTAGTTGTACCGCTGACAACCTGCGCTATATCACGAAGCTTAAAATAGTTACTATTATTTATGTTATACGCTGCTATCTCGATCTCATTGCCGTCAACAAGTAATTTTGATGAGGTTGGTTTTGCTGTTATAGCTTTCTTTGATATATCGGATTCTTCTTTTACTGATCCGGCTGCAGCTTTTTTATCCGATTCATCAGGCAATACTTCAACAAGCCAAATTGTCTGACAATTGAGAAAATCCTCATGATTCTTCTGTAATTAGGTGAGTTTGCAATGTTTAAATATGTGGCTTCCTGGATGGGTCGCAAATATTTCATAATATACCTTTTATTCTCTATATTTTAATGTTTCCTTATTTAAATTTATTCATGATTAATACCGGAATAAATATAAAAGACCTTTCGATATTGTTATTATATCAAATGACCCTTTATTCTACAATACACTTTTAAGTTGTGTTAATACTCTTGTGATATCTTTCGGTATGTTGAAGCTCTCCTATTTTATTATGACCGTCATACACATAAAAATTATCTTCCATTTCAAATAAAGCCAAAAACTCACTCCCCTTCAAAAGCTTTTCTGTTTCAACTCCTGAGATTACTTCATCTTCCAATATTTCAATATAATTATTCTTTCTGAGAAAATCCAATAGTTCTTTTACCTCATAATCTTCTATCTCATGCCAGCATCTGAAGACTTTGTTAATATTGCTTAATTTATCAATTTTAACTTCTGACTTTTCTCACACCTGTCCCTACGGTAAATAGCTTGATAATACTAATGGAAAATATCTAGACCTCCATCTGACTCGCAACTGGCACCGATGTTTTGTCGATGTTTAGTTTCCCATTTTCGATTTCCCCTTTTTTGATTGTGGGCGAAATTAAAATATTATGCTACTTTATCGTCGTAATTTACTATAGCAATTTCGGTTAAAGCATTTTTAAATAAATCTACAATTTTTTCGATTCGTTTCATTACTTCATTTTCGTAAAATACTTCTCCACATTGATCACAAACTAAAGAAGGAACATTTTTTATAATTATAATACTTCCATCTAAATCCAAAATATAGTTAGTATTTTTATTTATCATATCACCTTTGCACATAAAACATTTCATATTATTGCTCCTTTCTTTTTTTAAAGCCAGTTTTCCATTTATCTAAACTTGGAAAGTATGCAGTTATTATCCATAACTTATTATCTCCAATTCCGCAAACAACATGTAAAAATTGATTTTTTATTGTTAATCCTAATATTAAATAACTATGATAAGGATAATCATCTGGATATTCTTTTCCCAGAATGCTTATAGCTTTTTTTAATACATCAAGTGCGTCCTGTGTATCACGGAGTTCACGCTTTAGTCGCGCTATTTCTTTTTCTTCATCGCTTACATAATTACCCGTTCCACGGACTTAATATTTTTAAATACTAATTTTCAGAAGCTCTTTTATAATACTCATCATCAGGAAGACCTACAACATCATTTTGCAATTCAACTCTTGGGCTGTCTCCTGATGGCTTCCAATTAGAAACGGTGCTGTTATAAAAGCACTCATATATATCACCTTCATTTAACCCAACATGAGAACCTACACAGCTGGCATTTACCATTGTTTTAACCCAAACACTAGCTCCGCAGTTCCATATCTCTGCCCAATGGTTGTGACCAGCGAAGCCCCCAATACCTATTGGCATATTGGTATCTTCCGTGATTTTATCACATGTGACTATTCCCTTTACAGAGCAATTTGTAACAATAGTCCTGTGATTTGAGCCTATAAAACCTCCAACCCAGTTCTCGCCAAAAACTTCTGCATCTGCTTTACAGTTATATATTTCACTGCAACTATTTCTATCCTCTATTTTATAATCATAAAATGACGTACTCCCCGCAAATCCTCCTACCTCACTTATACCCCTAACAGTACCGCTGACATTGCAGTTTTCAGCTGTTGCACTTAACATCCTGCCGGCAAGTATTCCTGCTGATACATTACTGAATTCGCCTTTATAGTCTATATTGGCATTTTTTATATTTAAATTTTTAACATGGGACCCTTTTCCCAAAACAGAGAAAAATCCAAAATAATTGCCCATCTCATTAGGAACAGTCGATTCTCCAACATAGTTCAAATTAGAAATTGTGAAGTTGTTTCCATCAAAAATTCCGCAAAATCCAATGTAATTCGGATTTCTTTCATCAAAATAACGAATATCTGATTTGTTTACTCCAATAGGTGTAAATTTCACATTGCTCATGTCAATGTCATTAGTAAGTGTATATGTTGCGTTTAACTCATTATATATTTCGCTGTTTACTCTTTTTGCCATTTCTGATATGTCATCAGGGCTGCTTATTTCATATGTTTTGTCAACAACCAAATCTCCATATCCATTTTCCATATATATCTTTTTTGCATATTTTAAATTCGTTATATTTTCAATATTTTTTATTCGATATTGCTGTTCTCCAGCCTTAAGTTCATCAGTTAAAATAAGCGGAATTTCATCCTCCGTGAGAATATAAGAAACCATGGTGTAAGTAACCGGATAAAGCCAACGTCTGCTGCCGTCTTCATTATCAATAAATCGTCCGTATAACACACTTACTTCTTCACCATTGTCATTAATTTCAAAGGGTTCAAGAATTATATCCTTATAATTGTCATCATCCGAAAAACTATGATAAACAGAATCATTCTTTATAGCAATAAGCTCCTTGCAGAAAAATATGGATGCAATCTCTTTTGTATTTTCATATGGCATTGTAAAGATATAATCTTTTATATAATCTTCAGCTTTATTAAATTCAGCTAAGATACCCATTGTAAATAACACAGGTGAATCTGTATCTAATGTTCTTCCTGATGCTGATTTTTCATACCTGTTTGCTAATTCATGCATATTGGAATAATCCGCATCAGGTTTTGAAACAGCCATCTCCTGATCAGATGTATTCTTAATAGCTATGTTGTTGTTTTTTAAATTACATGCACAAAGTATTATCATTAATACTAATAATATAATGAAAATTTTTTTCACTTTAATATCTCTCCCCTATTTTTATGATTTCTGTGTTCCTTTATATATGATTGAAATTATATATTATTTTATAAAATCCAATATTTTTTCGTTGCTGTCATTTACCGTAACTTGCCATAACAAGTATCCTTCCGTATATGTGATATCTATTATAATGAATTTATAACACTAAAAACTATCATATTACACAGGGATATACTTCCTGAACAACTCCTTTTTTAGGATATACAAGAAGTGCCAGTGTTATTGACAAGAATGAAAAAAATTCTATTGTGCCTGCACCTCCGCCAATACCCTATATACGTATTACTTATTACTTATTCCTTAATTCTCCGTCTATAATATCATTCTCAAATGGAGTTTTATATTCTGACTGATTTTTAAACTCTGTAACTGCCTTCCTGACTCTATTTAATGATGCTATTGTCCCCGGTCCGCCGATACACCCGCCTGAACATGCCATACCTTCAAGTAAATAACCGTTCTTTTTTCCTGCCTTTGCTAACCTGATAAGTTTCACACACTCATGCAGGGTGGATGCGCCCTCAACATTTATCTCCCTTGAAGGGTCAATTTTTAAAGCGGTATTTTTTACTGCTTCAGCTACACCTCCTGCAATAGCATAGCCGCGGCCGAGTGCAGAAGCATCCTGTATTTCTTTTGATACCTCTATTTCTGATAATTCTATTCCTTTAGCAACAAACATACCCATAAGTTCCTCATAGGTTATTACAAAATGCACATAATCCTTAACATCTTCTCTTAATGCTTCTAACTTTTTAGAAATGCAGGGTCCTATAAATGTTATATTTGCTTCAGGATCCTTACTCTTAATATATTTTGCAGTCTCAACCATTGGAGAAGAAGAATCTGATATATATTGGTATTGATCCGGAAATAACTTATTGACCATTATTGTCCAGGAATTGCAGCAGCTTGTTCCCATGTAAGGATGTTCGCTCGGTACTCTTTCAAGAAATTCTTTTGCTTCGCGTAAAGTCGTAATATCAGCTCCTAAACTTACCTCTACCACATCTTCAAATCCAAGCTGTTTTATACCCTCAAAAATTTGCACAGGAGAAGCTAATGGTCCAAATTGTCCCAAAAATGACGGAGCGATTATTGCATACATATGATTATTTTTCTTAAGTGTTTTTATCAGTTGATATACTTGAGACTTATCCGAAATCGCTCCATAAGGGCACTGAATAATACAATTCCCGCAAGATACACATCTATCCGGGTTAATTTGAGCTCTGCCTAAATAATCACTGTCTATTGCATTAACACCACACGCTGCTGCACAGGGCCGTTCATATTTTACAATTGCGCTGTAAGGACATGTTTCCTTGCATCTTCCACATTTAATGCATTTGTCCTGATCAATATTTGCTCTGTCCTTACCAATAGAAACTGCGTTTGTCGGGCATACATTAGTACAGGGATGTGCCAAGCATTTCCTGCAATTATCTGTAACATAAAAGGATTTGGTCGGGCATGCTTCACAAGCATAGGTAATGACATTTACTAAAGGCTCACTAAATTGAGTTTCATCCACATCTGTTTCAGAAATACCATCTGTAACACGATGGTACTCCGTTGGCTTCCTTACATTTAATCCTAATGTCAACCTCAGTCGTTCGTCTACTATTGCTCTTTCTCTAAATATACTATCTCTATATATAGCTACTTCTCCAGGTAAAATTTCATAAGATGATTTCTCCAATTCACTTAAGTCCGTATCATCATATGCCATTTTAGCAATCTTTGCAAATACCTGTCTCCTAATATTAATCAGATTAACATAGCTTTCCTTCATAACAATTCTTCCTCCGATGCTCTTGCTGTCACTTTCTCATTCTTTTAACAATTTTCTCCATTACAGTCTGACTGGTAGCGTTAAACATAGGCTCATCATCTATAACAACTACCGGTGCTACCTTTTCTGTAGTTTCTTTACAAAATCCTAAACACTTTATTGCCTCTACATCCAATTCTTCATCACTATAGTTGTCTGCATCTTCACTAATAATGTCCTTCAAGTCATCAATCTGATCTAATATTCCCATCGAACCCAACAATGTACAGTTTGAACCTACACAGACTTTTATCTTCATAACTTCCCTCCAAATATTCTTATTTGCCACACTTTTTTAATATTATATAGTATTGAAATGCATTTTTCCATATAAAAGTCAATAATACACAATTATACTTATATTATTGACACAAGTTCATTATTTATCTAATATAGACGGCTCCATGCCCCCTTGACATCAATCCCTGTGTCATATACATTTTCACCTTTTTTTATTTTGTCAATGAATGCTTAATTTAGTATAAGAAGCACGGGAATTTTTATTAGTTTTATAATTATAATACTCCCATCTAAATCCAAAATGTAGTCAGTATTTTGCAAACACGTCCGAAGAAGCTTTTGCGCCAAACTATATTTATAATAGAACAAGCTGTAACAACTGATGTATTGAAGAATACAATGATAACAATACTATGCAGAAGTTGTATTCATGCATTTCACCCCCTTAAGGAAAAAACATCGTATATATATTCAAAATGAGGTCATGGATTTTGAGGTTTTTCTTCATAAAGTGCACATCCATTTCATATTTGTTGAAATACTAACATTCTTCAACTGTAAATATATACATATCAAATGTATGTAAATGCAACATATTATCAAAATAAGAACAAAGGAATGACTAATATGAAAAATAAAATAGCCTTGTACGGAAACTATAAAAAGTTAAATCAAATAGAAGATGTATTGTCCAAATACCTGAATGGAAATGATATCCCATTTGAAATACACCGGATTTCCGACTCGGAGCAATTCCTGAGGGAATTTTTGACTAAGGATGACTACAGGCTTTTTATGATAAGTGAAAAAGGTACTGTTTCATATCTGCTGAAAATTTATAAAAATTTTGACCGGCAGACTGCACGCTACGCTTACGGAAAGCTGAAATTCCCTTTGACACAAAAAGAGCTTTTCGATCAGATATTTGAAGCAGTTAAAACATCTCACACCTGCCCCTACAATATCTATGCGGCGAAAAACGCAAAAATGTCCCGCCTGATTCAACACGAAGACATCGAATGTATTTATAAGCAAAAAACAAAATCGGTATTTTACCTTAGAAGCGGAGAAATTATGGAAGTGACGAATTCCCTGTCCAAAATATTTGCTGAGCTTGACGCAAATTATTTTATAAAATGCAGTAAGGGAGTTATTGTTAATTTTTTTAATATTGAGCAGGTAAGTGATGACTATAAAACTATCACAACGAAGTCCGGTGTGGAAATTCCAATGTCAAGGACCGGTCAAAAGCAATTTTTCAAGTCGATTTCTCTATCAATTACGGGCGTTAATGCATTCAACTACTGATGATCCGCCACTTATTGTCACCTTATGACAGCTTGTATATATAATGGGTGAGGGAGGTGAGATTATGGCTGTAATAGCAGTTCACAGGAACAGTAAGGTCAGAATTGTGCTGAACGCAGGTCTTGATGAAAACAATAAGCAGATTAAAAAATATAAAACTCTGGATAAAACACGTCCGGAAATTGAAAATGAAGTTTTGTTTAACATTGCGAAAAAAGTTGCTTCTCTGCAAAAGCATTCTCTTACAGATATTATCAAGTATGAAGAATACACGCTTTTAGAAGAATAATATCAATATGAATCTGAATGCAAGGGGGTGATGCAATGTCCACAAAACTGAATATGTCCTTCAAATGTGAGGAAGGCAGTACCTTCTCCTGCAACCTGAATGATCCCTTAGATGAATTGACCACAGAACAGGTAAGTACGGTTATGGATGATATGATTCTAGCAGATGCATTTGATATAAAAGGTGGCCTGAAGGAAAAGGCATCCGCGGAAATCATAACAATCATAACAAATAAATTATTCTAAATAAAATACAGGGGGCGGATAAGCCTCCTGTTTACTTGAAAATACAGTGACAGGCATCGGTGTTTGCTAAAATGATTATTAAAACAATAGAAACTATAGTATTAGTTTTGCATTGTAATCTACAATATAAAACACACATGTACATAGAACAGCAAAACTATTTTCTGATTTCATTTTTAACAATTGATTATGTAATATTTCATTTGAATTTGGTAATTCTATGTCTATATCACTAGATAGACGTTGAAGTCTGCACAACTTCCATGACTTATTTATATTTTGACGTATAATTAAATCACACTCTTCTTTATTTATGGCAAACTTTGAATAATCATGATTCCTGTTTTCATAATTGACACGTTGCTTATATGTCTTTGCTATTAGCTCGTCCATTGATACTGTATATGAATCATATTCTTCATCCGGAATACTTTTCATATGATAAAATGATTCAACCATTGGATAGTTTATATATAATTTCCCCATATCCGAAGATTCAACAAAAAAATTTATCATCTTTGATATTTTATCCTCAGAAAATTGAGGGTCATGAGGATCAAAATCAAAAATTAACAAGATATCAGAATAATGTACATCAAACAATTCCTTTTTCCTTGGGTCTTTCTCATGTTCTTTCATAAGCTGTAAAATATCAATGTTTTCCGGATCGACTTCTCTAAACATCTCTTTGTACAAAGAATATATATTGGTATTATAAGAAACAATCTCATGTTTTTCATCAATTTCATATACATTCAATAAATGCTCCATTAACCTCACATCTGTTTTTGCACCTTCTACAATAACAAGAATTTTGGTCTTTTCTTCATTCATTAAATTCACCACTCATATATAATTTCTCTAAATTGTGGCCTTCTCGAAGTTCACGTTTAGTAGCATTTGCAAAAGATGTCAATTTATTTTCTGTAAGTATAAAGTAACAATCCGGTCGCATAATACGATTCGATAATAGATTTGTATTATGTGAAGTAAGAATAACTTGTGTCTTTGTCATTTTTTCAATTATACCAACTATGCTTTCTGCCAATTCATAATGATAAAAAGCATCAAACTCATCAATGAACATTAAAGAAACATCTTCGGCGGTCTTAAGCCAATAGAAAAAATTATATAACGCTTTTGTTCCGCTCGAAGCAACCTTAAAAAAAGGCAATGGTGTTTTTCCAGTGAAATATAAGCGTTTTATACCATCATTATCCTTTATAGCTTTCAGATTTTCTTTAATGCCCGACAAATGAAGGAACTCCTCAAATTCTTCAAGATAATTTTTTTCAAAAATAAAATCAAAATAGTCGTTGCTTTTATTTTTATATCCTATATATCTATTTTCATTCAAGCTTCTAAACCATAGCATATTTGAAACAAAGCGCATTAGTTGCCTGATAGGGTGAGAATCATCAAGCACAGTATTATTAATAACATATTTTAAAATTGAATCTGAGTCTTGAAATACCCAGTTAAGCGAAGGTGCTATGTCCTTAATGCCATCTATATTCCCAATTTTATTTTTAAACTCGTATTCAAACAACATTTTACTATTTAATAATAATTTTTCATATATCAAAACTTGTTTTTCATCTTTTTTATAATTGTAATCAACTATTTGGTCGCCAAATTTAAAAACATAGTGAAATTCTGCAAATTTATTTATAATGTTAGCATTTAGATAATAATCATAAATTCCTGTGGTAACGTTTTTACTTGTCAAATGAGAAACAATATCAAAGATAGCCAGTCCCAAGTTTGATTTACCAGTAGAATTTTTACCATAAATAATAGCTTTACTTATTAATCCATCTGTAACACACTCTGAATTAAATTTATAATCTCTTACATCGGAAAAATTTAATACAATCTTATCCTTAAAATTTTTAAAACCTGAAACTTCAAAAAATTTAATCATAATTTTCACCTCTTTAAAAACATTATAAATAACTTTCCCATAAAAAGTCAACATAATCCGTAAAATTTTTACGGATTATGTTGACTAAATTTCGACATTTTATCTAAATATCTCTTCTTCTATAAAATCTTTTAGCGGATTAATTGCACTCTTAATATTATTTTTATCTTGCCACTGTGCTACACTAAGATTGTTGCAAATATTCTTTCAGATGTGTTTCTATAGTTATACTCAATTAACAGCTTAACTAAAGTTTACTTAGCTTTTTTTAAGAAATAATTCAATAATTCGGAATGCCTTCTCCTCATAACTAATTTAAGTTCATCATCACTAAATTGATAAATGTCTCCGAATTTAACAATTTTTCTACTATCATACTTTTCATTCTCATCCACACCTATTTTTATTGCAGAATCTATTTTCTGAGCTGCGATACTCTGTAAAGCATAATATCTCCACTATCAAGATTAAGTGGACCCTCTTCATCAGACAAAGCAGATATTATAATATTAAAGCCATTAACCTTTAATTCTACTTACTTTATCGGCAAAAAGTTAAGAATGGATTGTCAACAGTAAACTAAACAATTTTTTTAAGGGTATTAATTTTATATTGATATGGTGTCAAATATCCCAAAAACGAATGAATCCTATGATTGTTAAACCAATTAACATAATCTGACAATTGATATTTTAAATCGTTAAGAGTTTCAAAATATTGACCATATACAAATTCTGTTTTAATAATCTTAAAAGTTGCTTCAGCAACAGCATTATCATACGGACAACCTTTCATACTTAATGAACGGCTAATATTGAATGTTTTTAAGGTTT
>JAEXUD010000056.1 GCA_023453025.1 Bacillota bacterium | reverse complement strand
CAAAAAATTTGAAGGAAAAACTTCAGAAGTAGCAGCTTAAAGGAAAAGCAAAACCCCTAATTTAATACCTTTATTTGTTGTACAAAAAAACAATATTCCAAACACAAAAAAAGAACTCTTCAAGATGAAATGACTTTTTTAAAGCCTCTAATCTTGGAGGTTCTTTCTTTTTTAGTTCATGGGGCTAAAATTACCTATTTCCCGACTGCCCCATTTTTATATCGAAAGCAGAAAAAATAAAATACATTATTTTTTCTAAGAAATATATTGAATTGCTTGAAGAGTAAACATTTCGGCATATTTCCCATTGCTATTCATCAGTTCATTGTGACTTCCGTTCTCAACTATTCTGCCATCATCTATGAACAAAATACGATCACAAAATTTACAGCTCGACAACCTATGAGAAATATAAACTGTCGAACGACCGCTGGTTAGCTCATTAAACTTTTCATAAACCTCTTCCTCTGCATATGGGTCCAGAGCTGCTGTTGGTTCGTCCAAGACAATAACCGGAGAGTCCTTGTATAAAGAGCGGGCAATCGCCAGCTTCTGTAATTCCCCGCCGGAAAATTCAGTACCGTTTTTATCATACTGTTTGCCGACAAAAGTATTTATTCCATTATGCAATGTGTTTATTTTTTCCATAATACCGGCTGTCTCAAGTGCATGCTTAAGGCGTTCTTCATCTGCTGTCTGTCCTGCTGTAATATTTTCAGCAACGCTAAACT
Source organism: Bacillota bacterium (assembly GCA_023453025.1). Lineage (GTDB taxonomy): Bacteria > Bacillota > Clostridia > Tissierellales > Sedimentibacteraceae > Sedimentibacter. The sequence goes on along the minus strand of JAEXUD010000056.1, from coordinate 45,029 downwards.
GCAATATTTTAAAGTCCTGAAAAACTACAGATATAATTTTTTTGTATGTATTTGAATCAATATATTGAATATCAATACCATTCACAAAAATATTTCCTGCCGTAGGTTTGAACAGCCTTGCAAGAAGCTTTATAATTGTTGTTTTTCCTGCTCCATTTTTTCCGACTATAGAAATACTTTCCTTGGAATTCAAACAGAAGCTTAAGTCTTTAAGTACATCATGCTCAGACCCCGGATATCGAAAAGTAACATTTTTAAATTCTATGAACATATTATTTATATCAATTTCGGTGATTCCGCCCTTTTCTTCTTCTATCTGCATTTCTTCTAGCTTTACATAATCATCAAGGTACCTGCAATCCTGCCTTAAGGTTACAATATCCTCTAAAAGCTTTGCAACAGAAACAGAAAATGTATTTGCTGCTCCTATGTACATAGTAAAGTTACCAATTCCTATATTTTGCAACAAAGATTTGACTCCAATATAGCCGTATACAAACGCACTTCTTAAGCCTTCTAAGATTTTTGACATTCCTTCAAACTTGAAGCGAAGTTTGCCGGTTTTTTGTTTGAATTTCAGTATTACATCATCGCATTCATTATTTCGTTTCATCAATAATTCATGAAGCTTAAATAAACGAATATCTTTTCCGGAGCTAAAATCTGACATCAGGTTATAATAATACATAAAGGGTCTCTGTGCTTTTAATAATTCCTTTTGTATTTTTATATCTTTTTTTTGATATTTTTGATTTAGCCATGCTATGAGAAAGGTCGGTATTAAAATTACTATTAAACTAATAACATCAAACCTTAAAATAATGCAAAGTGCACCTGCAGCCGTAACAATATATCTTATCATATCCGGAATATAATAAACCATAAAAAGAAGAGTCATACGTTCGCGAATCGGCATCATTGCCCTGTCCTTCAGTTCTATGTACTTAATATCTTCAAGATTCTCATAAGCAACCTCCATATTGTGAAAGCCTATGTCAGCTTCAAACTTCACCACTATATTATTTGCCTCTGCTTTCATGTACCTTTTTAGTGCACTTGATAAAGCATATAATAGTAAAGAAGCCGCCGCCGCTGTTAACACATAAAAAGACAATGCTGAAATCCGTTTTGCCCCCATTAATTCATCAATTATAAATTTGGGAAGAAGTATTCCCACAAATGGAATAGAAGCTTCTAAAACTGATTGTATACATGAGGAGGAGGCATAACCGGGTGATGCTTTAATCACCCTGCGAATAAAATAATTAAGATTATATAACTCCTTCTTCCAGCTTTTCTTCATGACTGTTTTTTCCTTCCTCATAATATTTTTTCTGTGCCAAAAACATTTTATAGTATACTCCCTCCTGTTTCATCAGTTCTTCATGTGTTCCCATTTCTGCGACTTTTCCGCTATTAATCAGAACTATTTCATCACAAAATCTGGTAGATGCCAAACGATGGGAAATAAAGACAAGGGTTTTATTTTCTGAAATCTCCGCTAATTTATTATACAAGGCATATTCTGCAGCCGCATCAAGGGCTGCCGTAGGCTCATCAAAAATCATAATTTTCCCGTCCTTGTAAAGAGCTCTGGCAATCCCGACCTTCTGTTTTTCTCCTCCTGATAAATCAACACCCTCATCCGAAAGATAACGTGTAAGCGGTATTTCATGATTTTCTCCGTATTGCTCGTAAATTCCCGCTAAACCTGCATTTTCTAAAGCATATCTAAATTTAACCTCGTCAAAATTTTCATCATCACAGCATATATTTTCTCTCAAGGACATTGCAAACACATTAATGTCCTGAAATACAGCAGTCAAAAGCTTTCTATAATCCCACAATGCAAATTTTCTGATATCAGTTCCATTTAATAATATTCGACCTTCCGTAGGTTCATATAATCTGACAATCAGCTTTACCAATGTAGTCTTTCCCGCACCGTTAATTCCTACAACGGCAAGTTTTTTACCTGCTTTTATACTAAAATTAAAATCAGTATAAACATTATGATCTGAACCGGGATAATTAAAGCTTACATGCTCAAAGGTAAGTTCATACTGGTCGGAATCCGGTATTGGTATATAGTTTCCTCCCTTTGCTTCTTCATTGGGAAGCTCTAAAAAACTCCTCATTTCTGCTATCCTGAACATGTCACTGTTAATAAAAGCAGCATCTTCAAATACTTTTTCTAATATGATAGTAAGACTGGCAACTGTCATAAAAAACATGGTAAAATCTGCAATAGAAATTCGACCATTCAGAACACCTATTATGAGATAAGAATAAATTATAATGTCGCGAACACATGAAAGTATACTTTCAGCAAAATCTGCCAGGTAATGATGCCTTTGTATGTCAACCTCAATAGCATGTCTTGGTTCATGATTGTCCATAAGCTTCTTAAGAATAAAGTTTGACAGTCCGCAAATTCGAATATCCTTTCCATATGCAAAATCCCCCATAATATTTACCAGGTATTGCTCACGTCTTCTATAGGATACTGCCTCTTTTGATTTTTCAACTTCATGTTTACCAGCCTTACTTCTAAACAAATAAACCAAGTATATGTTTACAGCCAATAAAAGGACAATCCATAAATTCAATTTTGAGATAATACCCATATAAAAAAATGAAGTAACAGAATTTGCTGACAATATAAATAACTGTGTCAAAATTCCTTGTACCCCTATTTCTATATCGGATGTAGCTGATATTACCCTCCAGAATTCGTCTAAATATTTAGGGTCCTCAAGGCTTTTATATTGCACCTTCATTATTTTTTCCTTTGTTTTTTCCATAAACCCGTACCTGATATAAGAAATGCCAATTTGATAATGATATTTTATGTAAGAATTTAAATATCCTGACACAGCTATTAATAGAAAGTAAATAGCAGTGACAGCTAAAATATACTCTATTCTCCCCTGACCGGTAAGTTCGACAATCATAAACCTTGGGGCTAAAATATTAGGCAAAGAATAGGTTAATGTAAAAATCAAATTTAATACATAAAATATATATAAGTTTCTTTGATAATTCCAAACTTCTTTAAATAAATAGAAAAAATCATTTTCAACGTTATTTTTTATTTTCATACTTGTCCTCTCTTGAACATTAGGTATATATTTTTTTTACTGTAATGTACCTTAATTATATTGGTATATATTAGATATTACTTCCATATTTTATCACTCGTAATTACAATTATCAACAAAATGTTGTCGATGAACGTTTCCGACAGAACATAATAAAAGAGTTTAGATATCATTCTAAACTCTTTATAGCCCTACCCCATTTTTCAGAATGTCCGAAAAATGTCGGTAGGGATTTTGCTTATTACTTTCCTTTCGGATTGAATATAACTGTTGCGAAATAACCAAAAAGCAATGCTGCCGCTACACCGGGTGCTGTCTTAATTACTCCTCCGCTCAAGGCTCCCATGAATCCCTTCGATGCAGCTTCTTCAACTGCGCCCTCTGCCAATGTATGCCCAAAGCCTAACAGAGGTACTGTTGCCCCTGAATAACCTATCTCAACCAGCTTATCATATATTCCGAAGTATCCCAGGAAGGTTCCCAGCACAACCATCAAAACCAAAAGATATGCATTGTTCTTTTTAAAGGTGTCAATAATGATTTGCCCTATCACGCATATAATACCCCCAACTACAAAACTCATTATGTAATTCATATTATCTCCTCACATTTCAATTCCGATGCAGTGGGCAATTCCCGGTATGCTTTCTCCCTGCAATGAAGCTGTCGGAGAATGAAGTGCCCCTGTTGAAGTAAATAACAGCTTATTAATTTCCTTATTTAACAGCTTTTTATATAAAAATGAACCAAATACAGTTGCAGAACATCCGCAGCCGCTTCCCCCAGAATGTACATCCTGTTTTTCAATATCATAAATTATTGTTCCGCAATCATCATATTTTTGTTGAATACTTTTTTTATCCTCAATAAACATTTTGTTGACTATAGATTTACCGACTGTACCCAGATCTCCTGTTACTATCAAATCGTAGTTTATCCCGGTATCCTCCATATGCTGATTCAGAGAATCATACGCAGCCGGTGCCATAGCTGCTCCCATGTTATTGGCATCCTTAACTCCTAAATCTTGAATTTTGCCAAATGTAACATTTTTTATTTTAGGTCCGCTTCCTCCTTTCGACAGCCAAACTGCAGCAGAACCTGTTACAGTCCATTGAGCAGACATATGTCTTTGTCCTCCCATCTCAAGAGGAAGCCTGTATTGTCTTTCAGCACTGCAAAAATGGCTTGAAGTTACGCAAATTATATTATTCGCAAATCCACCATCGATGATAAGTGAACCTAATCCCAATGTTAATGCCATTGTAGAACACGCTCCGTAAACACCGATATACGGCAGCATCAAATCTCTGGCTGCAAAGGATGAGGATGTAATCTGATTTAATAAATCACCGGAAATTAATAAATCAATATCTTTTTGTTCAAGATTATTCTTATCCATCAAATGCTTCACTGCTTCTTTTTGAAACTTTAATTCAGATTTTTCCCAAGAATCCTCTCCCCACAAATCATCATCAACAATTATATCGAATTTATCTCCAAGCGGTCCCTCACCCTCTTTTTTACCTACAATTGTAAATGCATCTCTTACAAAGACGTCATCTTTTATTTGAAATGTTTGTTTACCAATTTTTTTCAACTTACACACTCCTTGAAATATACTTATATCAGCTGAATAACAAGCTTAAAATTCCAACAATAAATGCTGATAAATACCCAAAAACCAATACAGGACCAGCCAATTTAAATATATTGGCAGCCGTACCTAAAATAAATCCTTCTCTCTTATACTCCAGAGCCGGTGATACAACCGAGTTTGCAAAACCTGTAATTGGAACAACGGTACCTGCTCCTCCGATTTTCCCCAGTTTATCATACCATCCTAGTCCGGTTAAAAGCGCACTTAATGCAATAAGTGCCACAGAGCTCATTGGTCCTGCATCCTTATCAGGTACATTGAAGCCGGATATGAATATGTTTTTAATAATTTCTCCTAATAAGCAGATAGCTCCTCCAAATATAAATGCCCAAATACAATTTTTAAGCATTTTATTTTTTGGTGTAAATTCATCAACTACCTGCTTATAGCTTTCTTTATCGTACTTCATTTACACCTCCTACAGCAATATTGCACTTTCAGGTATTTTTTTCAAAGATCTGTCTATACTGTTGCCAAAATATATAGCCGTGAAGCTAATAAATAAAATTATAACTAATAAAAAAATCTTTTTTTTCATATAAATCACCTCATAAGTATTATTTACAAAAAAACATATTGAATACTAAAAAAAAGCACTATATGTGCCTTTTTTAATATAAAATGTTAAATTTTATCAGAGATTATTTACTTATGAGCATAATTAATATTTGTAATTTCAATCTAAATAAGATTTATATTATTTAAATTTATTTTTCACTGATTTTTTTTCTCATTATAACCTTTGTTCCAACATCTTTTTCTGATAATACCACCACATCATCCATATATGACTCCATTACTGCGAAACCCATTCCTGAGCGTTCTAACTCCGGCTTGGTAGTGTACAATGGTTCCTTTGCCTTCTCAACATCCAGTATACCACAGCCAAAATCTTCGACTATAATTTCAACCAGCTGCCCCTTGATTTTGCAGGAAATTTCTATTTCTCCCACGGTATTTTCATAACCGTGAATCACGGCATTTGTAACAGCTTCTGAAACGGCAGTCTTTATATCATTTATTTCACCGATAGTAGGATTTAAAATGGAGCAGAATGCTGCAACTGCCGACCTCGCAAAGGATTCATTTATTGACAAGCTTGGTATTTTAAAAATCACATAATTATTTTGCATTTTATCCCCCTATTTAATTTCAATTATTTTTCCTATGCCGCTCATGTCAAGAATTTTTCTTACTTTCTTATTGGCATTAATAATTTCAATTACTCCATTTCGTTTTCTTATTACCTTGTAACGTCCGATTACAAAACCTATTCCAGAACTGTCGATAAAATCAATGTTTTTGAAATCTATAACTATTTTATTAAATTTTCCTTCATTAATTTTTTCATCAATCATCACTCTTGTTTCATCTGCGCTGTGGTGATCCAGTTCTCCCTTGAGTTTGATTGTCAAGACTTGTCCAGATTCAATAAATTCTAAATTCACTCTTCTCAAATCCCTTCTGTATAATAGTGTACAAGCTATTATACAATTTTTAAAAGGATTTTTCCTTGACTTCTTTTGTTGTTATTTGTCGATTATTATTTTATTTTAAATTATTATTTATATATATGGAAGCATTATTGAAAATTCGGAGCCTTTTCCTACAGTGCTCTTTACTCTGATTTTCCCCTTATGTCCAAGGATAATTATTTTTGCAATTGAAAGACCGAGTCCGTGTCCTCCTATTTCCTTGCTTCTTGACTGCTCTGCCCTGTAAAGTCTTTCAAATATTTTTTCCAAATCCTTCTTTTCGATTCCTATTCCCGTATCCTCAATCTTAATTACATAGTAGTCATCCTGTATAAAGCCTGAAACCATAATATATTCGTCCTGTGGAGTAAACTTAATGGCATTGTCTATGAGAATTCTTATTGCCTGTTTTATTCTGTTTTTGTCAGCATAGACATTGGCATCATCATAAAATTGAAAATATAGTCTGTGCTTTGAATCTATCATTTTTGTTTCTTTTTCAATTTCATGCAATATTGTACATATTTTAAAATCTTCCTTTGTGTATATCAATGTGCTTTTATCACTTCTGGCTATAAACAAAAGCTTTTCAATCAAATCCTGCATGTTTTCTGTCTCATTTTTTATTGCAGCTATAGATTCTTCTAAAACTGCCCTGTCATTTTTCCCCCATCTGTCAAGCATATTCACATATCCTTTGATAACGGCTATTGGAGTTCTGAGCTCATGAGAAGCATCCGATACAAATTGCTGCTGAGTTTTATAGCCTTCCTCTATTCTGTCCATCATCTCATTGAAGGTTTGAGACAGCTCTTTTAATTCATCCTGAGTACCCTTTATGTCCAGTCTTGTGTTAATATTATTGACTGTAATTGTCTTTGTTATTTCAGTCATATTTTTAATAGGCCCAATCATCCTGTAGCTGGTTCTTGAAACAATGGGTGCAAACAATAAAAGACCGATTGCTCCTGACATCATTACCAGAAATGCTATTCTATAAGCATCTCCGATCATGGATTCGGCGTTGTAGTTTATATTTAAATAATATTGTGCATTATCAGAATAAAAGCTTGTTGAATATTTATATTCCTTATTATAAATCAATTCTTCCATTATTACAATTATATTATCTGAGTATCTCTTTTCGTTATTTGAAGGATAGATCTGATTTAAGCTGCTGTCATATATTTCAACAGAGTTTATTTTATGGGTTTTTCCTTCAATATTAAAATCCGGGAATTCCTGAATAATTTCCTCAACATCTTCATTTATTATTTCTGTTTGAAATTTTTCAAATTCAAATACCAAGTATCCGGCTGATGTAGTAATAGCAACTATCATTATAATTATAACATATATTAAAAAATATGAAGTTGAAATTTTAAAGGCAATAGAAAATCTAAGTCTTTTTAAAAGACTTATAAATAGCTTCAATATTAATCTGAACGGATATAAAATCAAGTTGAGCAATGCTTTTAACAGTAATCTAATCATAATGTTTTTTTAATCCCTTATTATATAGCCTACGCCTCTTACAGTTTCTATGAGATTTATATTATATTTCTGGTCTATTTTGCTTCTTAGATATCTTACATAGACATCAATGATGTTTGTATCTCCAAAATAATCGTAGCCCCATACCTTGTCGAGAATTTTTTCTCTCGTCAATACAATATTTTTATTGATCATCATAAATTCCAAAAGCTCAAATTCTTTTTTTGTTAAATCTACATTTTCGCTGTCATATTCAACCTTGTAATTGTTTTTGCATAGCTTTAGCTTTCCTATTTCAATAGAAGAAGATTCTGACTTTTCCCTGCTGTTTTTAGATCTTTTCAATAAAACCCTGATTCTTGCCAGAAGCTCTTCAACAGCAAAAGGCTTTGTCATATAATCATCTGCTCCTATATCAAGACCTGTTACTTTATCCGATATATCATCCTTTGCTGTAAGCATAATAATCGGAACATCAGATGTCTGCCGTAATCTTCTGCATACCTCTATTCCGCTTAATCCGGGAAGCATCAGGTCAAGAATAATTAACTCAACATCCTCTCCCCTTCCTTTTTCAAGTCCGTCTCTTCCGTTATTCGCTATAACTACATCATAACCTTCATATTTTAATTCCAGTTCCAAAAATCTGGCTATTTTTTGCTCATCTTCTACTATTAAAATTTTCTTTTTATCCATAAATGCCCTCATGTTTTTTAACCATTATACTATTTATTGCCATCAATATCAAATTTTCTTTATATTTACATAAATCCACATATCAATTTTTAAAACAAATATCAGGTCAATGACCTGATATTCGTTTTATTCTATGATTATTTCGTTTTCTTCAGAATTATTATTAACTTCTTCTTCCTCATCAACCTTGATTATCTCTTCTGATTTAACCTTGATTTTATCAACAGTTTCCTTCATATTTTTTTTCAAGCTGTTTACATTTAAAGGATTTTTGTCTCTGTAGATTTTAATTTTACATGAAGTAAGTATAGCCAGCATTAAACAAAACAGAACAACCCAAAATGCCATTGCGAAAACAATTAATACCAACAATAATGGTAAATTGATAAGGGTTTCTCCCTCTTTATTTTTAACAGACATCTTCAAGGACAAAAGCCTGTCAGTAAAGCTTGTAAAGCTTCCCTTGTATTCATTTTTTCTTCCCTTTTTCTTTTCAAGCTCTATTATTGATTTTATCAGGTCACCTTCATTTTTTTCCAATGTGCGCTTTGCTTCTTCATAGCTTACGTTAACCCTATTTCTAAGCTCATCGATTTGTTCCAATGTTACTTTCATTATTTGCCTCCAAATTTTATTTTTTCTGTATCACTAATATACAATCAAATAATTAATTATCATTGAATGATTAATTAAAAATAGATTAGAAATTAACTAATTTTATTAATAAAACTATGTTTTTCAATTTTCAATCGTTTGACAAGTTGTTTAAGCTGTGATAATATTATTTTATACAGATTAATAATTTTTATATTGATATCGATAAAAGTCGCTTAGCTGCGGCTTTTTATTTGGAAAATGTATTATACCATAAATATGGATAAAATATTTTTGACAAATTTTATAAAAGTGATACAATAATCTGCGGTATATTAATTGATAGGAAGTGTTAGCTTGGAATTATTAAACAGAAAATATAGTTCAGCCAAGAATTATATTAAAACATTTATCAAATGGGTTATATTTGCCAGTATAACCGGACTAATTGGCGGATTCATAGGAACCATGTTTCATGTGAGTGTTGAAAAGGCAACAGAATTCAGGTTGATGAACAGCTGGATAATATATTTATTGCCAGCCGGCGGAATTGCAATTGTAGTATTTTATAAATTATTTAAAATGTATGACTCAACCGGAACTAATCAAATTATTAATTCAATTCGAACTGATGACCATGTTCCCTTCAAATTAGCTCCCCTGATTTTTATCAGCACTGTTATTACGCATTTACTGGGAGGCTCTGCAGGCAGAGAGGGTGCCGCATTGCAGCTGGGAGGCAGTATTGGGTCCCTGGCAGGCAGAATTTTTCATTTAGATAACAAAGATATGCATCTGATTGTTCTTTGCGGAATGAGTGGGGTGTTCTCAGCATTGTTTGGCACACCATTGACTGCAACACTCTTTGCCATGGAAGTTATAAGTATTGGAGTTATTTATTATTCCAGCCTTGTTCCGTGCTTGGTTTCATCCCTGGTAGCATATGCTGTGTCCCTGCATTTCGGTGTTGAACCGGTACGCTATACATTAAGCATAATCCCTGCTCTTTCTTTAACAGCAATAATACAAACCGTTGCACTTGCTGCACTTTGCGCAGCAGTAAGTATTATATTTTGTGTCACTATGCACAAGACAGAACATTTTATGGAACACAAACTGCAAAATGGCTATAAAAGAGGTTTTGTAGGCGGACTGATAATAGTAATTCTTACAATATTGCTAAAAACCGGTGATTACAATGGCGCAGGAATGGATATTGTAGCAAATGCCATGAACGGTATTGTAAAACCCGAAGCATTCTTACTTAAAATTATATTTACTGCAATAACCATAGGTGCCGGCTTTAAAGGAGGAGAAATTGTCCCTACATTCTTTATCGGAGCAACCTTTGGATGTTTTGTCGGAGGCCTCCTCGGCCTGGACCCCGGATTCTCTGCAGCCATAGGTCTTGTAGCATTGTTCTGCGGAGTAGTAAATGCACCAATTGCTTCAATAATCTTAAGCATTGAACTATTTGGCGTCGAAGGACTATTGCTGTTTGCAATAGCATGCAGTGTAAGCTACATGCTGTCGGGCTACTACGGGCTTTACTCAAGCCAGAAAATAGTTTATTCGAAATTAAAAGCAGAGTTCATCAACATAAACGCAAAATAACCCCCATTTCGGGGACGACCACTTCAGTGTGGATGAACCCGATGAACCCAAAAGCACTCCTTACCATATTCCAGTAAAGGAGTGCTTTTCATTGTAATATTAAATTATGGATCTATATTTTACTTAACTGCTTTAAATGCTTCTTTCAAATCTTCTATAATATCATCAACATTTTCAACGCCTATGGACAATCTGACTGTAGATGGCTTAATTCCCTGATCCAGCAGCTCGGCTTCGTTAAGCTGCGAGTGTGTTGTGGATGCAGGATGAATTACAAGTGATTTTACATCGGCCACATTAGCGAGCAGTGAAAAAAGTTCAAGATTATCGATAAAATCTTTTGCTTTTTGAGAGTCACCTTTTATTTCAAATGTGAATATCGATCCACCACCATTTGGAAAATATTTCTTATACAGCTCTCTTTGTACCGGATCGTCTGATAATGACGGATGATTCACTTTATCCACCTGCGGATGATTGTTCAAATATTCAACTACCTTAATTGCATTTTCCACATGGCGTTCCACTCTCAAAGACAAAGTTTCCAGCCCCTGCAGAAACAAAAATGAATGGAACGGAGAAATGGCGGCTCCTGTGTCGCGAAGAAGTATTGCCCTGATTTTTGTTACAAATGCAGCCGCACCCACTGCCTTTGAAAAGCTTATGCCGTGATAACTGGAATTAGGTTCTGTCAGTGAAGGAAATTTTCCGCTTGCCTCCCAGTCAAATTTTCCGCTGTCAACTATAACTCCGCCTATTGCCGTTCCATGTCCTCCTATAAATTTCGTAGCAGAATGAACTACGATATCTGCTCCATATTCAATGGGTCGAACAAGATAAGGCGTAGCAAATGTATTATCGATTACTAATGGTATATTGTGTAAATGTGCAACCTCTGCAAGCTTCTCAATATCCACAACGTCTGAGTTTGGATTACCCAGCGTTTCGATAAATATCGCTTTTGTATTGCCCTTAACTGCATTTTCAACCTCCTCATAGTCAAAAGGATTCACGAATGTCGTTGAAATACCGTATTCCGGAAGTGTATGCGCCAAAAGGTTATAGGTTCCGCCGTAAATATTTTTGGCTGATACAATATGCTCGCCTGCCCGTGCAAGATTCTGAAACGTATAAGCCACAGCAGCAGCTCCTGATGCCACTGCCAATGCTGCAACACCGCCCTCAAGAGCGGCTATTCTTTTTTCAAATACATCTTGTGTGGGATTTGTAAGCCTTCCATAAATATTTCCGGCATCCCTCAGTCCAAATCTATCTGCTGCGTGTTCACTGTTATGAAAAACATATGAGGATGTCTGATAAATAGGAACCGCTCTTGCGTCTGTAGCAGAGTCAGGACTCTCTTGTCCTACATGAAGCTGTAATGTTTCAAATTTAAAGTTTCTTTCTGAATATATTTTTTTACTCATAATATTGCTCCTCCGTCTAATCTGTATTTATATATCTGCTTATTTTCTATTTTCCTTAAACTCTTAATTATAATCACATTATATAATAAATCGCAACACGTCGCCTGAATTGGACAATTCTCATATGTCTTCCTCTCTTCATATATTTCTTATAACTTACAATAATATGCTACCATGTTTAATTGTTATTGGCTAATACATAAAATTTTCAGCTGGATATAGGAAGAGTTTATATCTGATTTTATTAATTATTTAATGGACAATTGCAGATGTGACATGAGACTGCAATTTATTACTTCTTAATTATCGGAAGCCATACCTCGCATTTGTAATCAGAGTTTAGCTATATCACTGAGCCATTTTCTGACTTCTTCCGGCTCTGCAATGCCATTCACAGCAATACCGGGCACGATTATGGAGTCCGGGCACTCTTTAGCAATATTCTTTTCAATTTGCCCAAACCCTCCACCTCCGTGGGTACAAAAAGGAATAATAGTTTTGCCTGATAAATCATGCTGCCTGATAAAGCTCGTAACAGGCGGAGCCAATGTTTTAAACCAATTCGGTGTACCTATAAATATTGTTTGATAATCATCTACAGGTTCATTTCCTGAAATCAGCTTAGGGCAAAATCCCCGGTCAATCTGGTTTCTTACTTCCTTAACCGCTGTATTGTAATCAAAGGAATAATTATTGTCGGGCACTAATTCCCTTATATCGCCATCTATCTGCTCTGCAATCTCAAATGCCAGGTTCATTGTATTCTGAAAAAGCGAATAATAAACCACCAGTGCTTTTTTCATATGCTATATTTCCTCTCATAAAATTATGCATTCTAGGATTTCATGAATTACATCTTTACCCAGCACCTTATTATGTCCTGAAATGCAAATGTCAAAATCCATTTTCTCGTATTTCTCCATTGTTCCTATATACACGTCTTTTTCACAACTTATGCTTGGAACAATCTCATCCATGTTGTCACCAATATTATCCGCAAGCACAAGCACGCCATCTTCTTCATCCATAATGCTTATTGAATCAACTGTGTGACCTGGAGTATGAAATATCCTGATTTTATCCTCAGGAAAATACAGCTCATTTTCAAAAACTAAATTCGGAAGGCACATCTCAACTATCCCGCGGCTGTATCGGCTGTTTCTGTGCATCATCCCGTACCACTCTCTCAAAATCATCTCTCTGCATAATGCATGAGACACGATTATGCAATTCTCAAAGGAGCAGTTCCCCCATATATGATCCCAGTGATAATGTGTATTTATAACAATAGTCCTCCTGCTGTCATTTTTTATATACTCCATAGCACTGCCAACATTCTGAGGACCCAAGCCTGTATCTATCACATAATTATTTTTTCTGCCCTTTATTAAATAAAAATTTAAATCCCACTCCAATTCATCATATGTGAATAAAATACCCCTGCTTTTTATTTCTTGAACTTTCATTATCTCCTCCTGCCTTTTTACTTAACTAATCTGTGAAAAATTATCTTTTGGTCAATCAAATCAAGCGTCACCAATAATTTATTTTTCCATAGTTGGTCAGAATTAAATTCAATCATTGTGGGATGTGGCAACCCTTGTGCCTGAGCCATATCATTTATTTCAACCACCTCGCTTAATGTCATTTCAATGCTGCCGATTTTAATGGGCACATCAATGAAATTATTCGGTTTATCAGCCATAATACTTGTAACAGCAGAATTATACACATACGAATAGTTTTTACCTGTATCCATGTATACAATAACCTCTTCTCCGTTTAATTCTGCTTCAAAGAATGGCAGTGATTCCTGATTTTTAGTAGTTGTCCTGTGTAATGGCAGCACTATATATTTATCTGAATTTAAATTGTTATAATCAATAGGATTATTGCTTACTGCAATCCTATGTCCGGCATAATCAAGTGTAATTGTTTTGGATTTAAAATATGTAAGACCAATTGTTCCGTTAAATTTTTCTGAAGAATATATGTTCCAATCAGATATAGTGGTTTCTATGTTGTTGTATTTATCGCCAAATACAGTAAACTCGTCAATAATAATACGTTTATTCCAACCACGGTGAGAACCGTCTCTGTTCAACGCTTCTGCCTCACCTAAAAGCACATAATTGAGTTCATCTTCAATTACATTGGTAAAAAATATACCGGCTCCGCATCCTGTATCAAGACCTAATTCATAAATTTTGTTATTAATATTTACAGGTATTTCGGGACAGCTTCTATCTCCCGGCCAGTTGAATGTAAGCTGGTGAACCTGCTCCTCCCCATATCCTAAATCATAAATCCATGTATCATCTACGTTCACTGTATGAATATAATTATCACGAAAATTCCCAAAGAATAATATTACTGATATTATAATTAAGGTAAATAATATTATTATTAATTTTTTAGACCTCATTTTTTACACCCACAATTTTTAATTTTATTTTTATTTAAACCTCGTTTCATTACTTTCGAACAAATCGTATCCCCTCAAATTACCTATTATTATATCAAATTTTATTCCATATTCAAGAAAAATTGCTTCACGGAATTTTCAATATTCCAATGTTTATTACAACAGTAATGTATTACGAAAACAAAAGCAGGATTTTAGTATAGATTGACAAAATAACCGTTTTATAATATTTCTCAAAACTGTAAAAAATGCGGTTGTGTTTAACTTGTTGCATGGTTTATAATAAAGTTACTTAAAATTATATATTAGAAATGGAGACAGGCTATGATTCAATTATGTACGGACAGACTCTTTATTCGCGACCATTCAAGCGAAGACCTTGCATCACACCATGAATTGCTTTCTGATAAAAAAGTAATGTGGTTTTTGCAGGGTCTGATGACAAACAGCATAGAAGAATCCGAAGCTAATCTGCGTACGGCAATTGACCAAATCGGATGTACTGACCGAAAGTATTATTTTTTCAGAATAGAAAATAAGCTGACAAACGAACACATAGGTGAAATCGGATATACTGTTTTAGATTTTACACCTGTCGGGAAACACGTTGAAGTGGGTTATTTTATACGGGACAAATACTGGGGATTCGGATATACGGCAGAGGCTCTCAAAAAAGTTATTCAGTTTGCTTTTGAAGAAAATGATGTATACAGAATTTTATGCGGATGCTTAAAAGAAAATAAAGCCTCTGAAAGGGTAATGCAAAAATGCGGCATGATAAAAGAAGCCGAATTCAAAGAATATCAATGGCATGACGGAATGTTTAAGGACCGCGTAGTATATAGGCTGCTTCGCTCTGAATGGTATTGAAACGGTAGAAAATATTGTATTCCTTTATGTGGCTGACTGAATTTCAGATATTAAGTCAGCCAGCATACGCTTAAAATTTAATCAACAATTTTATGCCACCGCTCTTTTTAATTTAACCTGAGTGTCAAAAAATAAGCTGCCCAGAATCCTCAAAAAATCTTTCAATCATCAGCTCTCTGATTTTACTGTCATTAAAATCTATGTCTCCTGAAATGCGAAGCACAATATTTCCCTTTTGGATTACAATTTCATCACGTTCCTCTGTCAGTGCCATATTGTCCGCATTCCATAAATTTTTCAAATCATCATCCGTGATAATGGTTCTTGTAAATATGGTCATTCCTCTCCACTTGATTCCCTTTTCTAATCTGTCCGTTATTCCGTTGAATATCATATCGGCAAAATATGGACTTATAGTCTTATAATACCTGATTTCCATGGACTTGTTACTACCATTTATCTCTCTGTTTTCCCAATAATAATAATACTTAGGTGTAACAGGACTCATTCTGGGGTTAAATTCTCTGCTCAATAAGCTGCCATGCTCCGATTCATCCAATATCTCTTCCATTGTAACTACGGGATAGCCCTCCGGTATGGAATCTACCCTATCCATATCTTCGGACCTTTCTATAATTGATGAAGCAATTACAGGCACGAAAATGAGTATTAAAATTACTGCGATTACTATATAAAGTACACTTTCTCCACTTTTAATTTTATTTTTCTTTACACAGTACCGTATACCTGACCCTACGGCTACACCAATTCCCGGTCCCATCAGAGCCAGCACTACAACATCAGGTTCGAAAAATGCGTCACCAATAAATGACAATAAAAAAAATAATACAGCAAGCAATAACGGAACATGAAATGCCATTACACGTCTTCGCGCGCTTTTCAAGGCAGGCTTTTCTATAGGTAAACCACGCTTGATATTTCTTCTGGCTTTTATAATCCTAATTATGCTATATACTGAGGGGATCACAGTAAATATGTAAAGTACAGGAAATAAAACTGTTCCGGTAAATCCTGTAAAGCTTATAAGATTCGTATAGCTTACAGGAAAATATCTGCTGAATACCCATGCAAAAATTATTGAAATTATAATTATACCGCGCAGCTCATTTTTCCACAGCGTAAGCTCGACTATTTTCTGTTCGATTTCTTCATCTGTTTGTATAGGAACCGGGTCACCTTCCCCATTAGCATAAAAAAACTGCAAATAGTCCTGTGATGTTATAAATATCCATCCCGATTCCCGGCACAGCTTCCTGTATTCTTCCGATTCCTCGGTTTTTTCCGGAGTAAGCGGCCCTCCTTCCTTAAATACGTCTACATAGAATTTAAGCTTCCGCGGTTCTATGGCTCTGAACTTAGCCATACTTCGCCCCACCTTTTCCAGCATCCAGCCTTTTGCGGCCATTTCCTCCAAATATTCTCCCATAGCTTTGTAATCAATGGAAAAGAAGCCCCAAAACACCCTTTTAGTTTTATTTTTCATTTAGCCGCACTCTCCTCTCCAAAATTTCATTGCCGTCATAAACCAATTTCTTTAATCTTTCATGCTCATCTTTCAAAATATTTAATCCCTTATCCGTCAGGGTATATATCTTCCTTCTGTCCTCCTCCGAGACCTGTACTATAATATCCTCCTCCTCGAATCTGGATAAAAGGCTGTACAAAGTGCCTGCTCCTATCCTTACCCTGCCCTCAGTCCGCTTCTCTACCTCCTGCATAATTCCGTAGCCGTGCTGATGCTCCGTTAATGCCAGAAGAATGTAATACATTTGCTCAGTTAAGGTTTTTAATTGTTCTCTTGCCATAGCATCATCTCCAAAATACTATATCTATATTCGATATATCTATTATCAATATAGTATTATTATTTTACTTTTATGTCAATATATTTGGGGTCAGGACATTGCAGAAAGAAAATATTTATAATTTTTTTCCTATATTTCTGTATGGTCCATAAAAATGCAGCCAAACCATACAAATTATGTAAGAGAGACACGTCATCAGCACATACCGCCAATCTATTTTATCTAAACTATTTACCCCTCTATACTGCAATAATATCTTTCCTGACCATTTTCACCAACCTCGTAAATTAAATATTTATATCTTAGTATCCTTCCTATTAATGTGCTGCACCAATTATAGCTTAGTTGTGTTCCATCCAATCCAGTACAGATTTCAAAATGTCTATTATAATGACATATACACCGGATTTATGTTGTATCATTCTGTAAAGACAAGCATATAATAGATATGAACTTCATGTCCTATATATTAAACATGTATATTTATCCAATGTTCAAGTAAACAAAATTACACGAAAGGTCACTTTTCGCACACGTGGAACCATGAGTGAACATTTTCAAATAAACCAATATGATTTTTCGTTGAAATTATGGGATTCCTGATTCAAACCCTATTTCGTTAATTTATTTCTATTTTTGTATGAATATAAAATTTCTTCAGTAATTCTCAGCATCTTTAGTTTTTGTAGCAAAATCTTCATTGCTGCATATTATGGGTTGTACATCAAAGTAAAGGAAGTTTCTTATGTTAAAAAAATTATGTGTGGTAGCAAGATATATATGGTGAACATATTTATGCAGAAATATTTTACGTAGCCTGCGACATTTTCTGCTTTATCTTTTCAAAATCTTAAAAAAATTATTTTAGCTGAATGTTTTTCATTGAAATATACAGGTTTTCATTAAAAGACCTACACCAAAAAATTTTCGATTATTATGCACTTTTAAAGTATTTATATTCACTCATTAAATATGTACCTTGCATTTGTGCAAAGTCTCGCATAATTGTCCTCCTAGGACTATTCCGAAGAAGGCAAATGCGCAAAAACATAAAATCAAAGGATATTCAATAAAGTTTATAAAACATATCAATATTATTTTTACGCAGTCTGCCGGCCCCTTGGCATTACGGCACTCATTATATTTTATAAATTCCAAATTCCATTGATACCTAGCACCTGTCACCTGTAACTTCCCTGTATGGACGCTTATATTGTCTTTTTTGACATCTTCACAACACTTTTACTGTTACATATAAATTCAATTGTTTATAGTACCACGTCACCCCTGATATGGATTAATTATAACATTCCAAAAAAGACATTTATAAGGTCCATGCGCTTGTATCAATAGGACGAAGTCGTTGACACTTTGAATCCTTATCTTTATCTAAACAATTGTACCTGACAACACGAAAAAAATGCCGTCAGCTGTTAAATAATCGACATCATTTCCTTGATACCATTACAAGAAAATAACTTTCGCGCCGAATAATCTATATTACGTTTCTTCATGATGTTGCTCCTTGTGACTCTGATCCACTTTGGGTTCTGTGACAACAGCAGCCACGTACATATTTGATATATCCCAAAGGAATCTCCCCATTCCTTAAGTTTATCATATAATAAAATCCACATTTTCACTTTCTATAATAGGAAAATGTGGATTTTACATCCCCCCCGAATTACCAATTTTCAATATGCTTCACTCATATTGATTAAATTTTAATCTAAATATTTTTAAGATATATATCTATATTTTTTATAATTATATTATATGTTATATAATTTTTGTTGTCAATATATAAATATATAATATCTTTTTATTTTTTATCAATAATTTCCGTTGACTTTATGTATAAATTTTTCTATAATAGTATATGTAATATATTAATATTTAATATAATTTATTGAATTTAACATTTAGAGGTGTTCTTATGGATAATGTAGCATTTTCTTTTACAAAAAACGAGCAAGAAGTTATGGAGCTTTTGTGGACGCAGGATAGGGCTTTGTCACGCTCTGAAATTATAGAGCTTTCTACGGAGCGTTCCTGGAAGAAAAGCACTATTCACATTTTACTGAACGGTTTGTTGGAAAAAGGGGCAATCAAGGTGGACGGCTTTGTCAAAACCGGAAAAAATTATGGCAGGACATTTTCTGCTGCGATTACTCAGGAGGAGTACCAGATTATGCAATTTAAGCAGGGCACAAATTATATTAAGTCCAAATCCTCTGCCATAGCCGGACTTGTATCCGCACTTGTTGAGGATGAGGATATTGACAGTGAAACACTTGACAGGCTGGAAGCTATTTTGCAGGAACGAAGGAGTGGGAAGAAATGACTGTAACACTTTTTTCGGTCATTACCTCCATACTGATGTTCAATGTGTACATAATTGTCATTGCTTTCATGCGCCAGCAGAACAGCTTTCTCATTCGTTTCAGTCTTGTTCCTTTGGCTCTTTTGATCGTTGCGGGAATTTTTCGTATGATTTATTTCGTTGAAATCCCGAATGCTGCTGTTATCGGCTCTAATAATATTTTTCCTGCTGTTTTGAAGTTTTTAAACACTGGTTTGTTTACTGCTTACAATGGCAGTATAGCAGTACATATTTATGACGCAGTGATTGCTGTCTGGATTGCGGGAATCATATACAACCTGCTGAAATACGTGCATCAGTCGAACAAGCTGTATAGGTCTGTAAATGCTGTTTTGCCTACTGATGATATGAGGATTATTTCATGCATGGACGAAATTTTGGCTGAAAGCCGTAATAACACGAAGATAAAAATCATAAAATCCGAAGAAATCAGCATTCCCATGATAACAGGATTTTTAAAACCCGTTATTTGCCTTCCGGATACACAGTTTTCTGATAATGAACTTAAAAATATACTTCTTCATGAATGTACTCATTTTTTGCATAGGCATGCATGGGTCAAGCTGTGCATGTACTTAATCTGCTCAGTATTCTGGTGGAATCCTTTTGTTCATATTTTGAGGCGTGAATTGAATCATATACTGGAAATTCAGTGTGATTTAAGCATCACCTCAAAAATGGATGAGGAAGCTCGTATTAACTATTTGAGTATCATATTAAAAGTTATCAAAACGGCAAAAAACACTTTGCCGCAAGCAATTCCAATGAACTGTGCAGCCATGGTCAGCACAAGCAAAACAAGAAAAATCGAGCAAAGGTTCAAGCTTGTGATGGATTATAATTCCGGCAAAAAACAGAATATGCTTCCGATTTTTTTACTTTGTACTTTTATTTTATTTTTCTCTCTTGCCTCATACATGGTTGTAATACAGCCGATGTATCAGCCAACAGTTGAGGCGGGTTATGAAGAAACCTTTACAATTACTCCTCAAAATTCATACCTGACAGTTAACGAAGACGGAACATACTCTTTATATGCAGACGGAAAATACAGATGTGATATAGAAAAAATAGATGTAGAACCATTTTCTTCGTTACCGATTAAATAATACAAATGCATCAAAAAGGAGGTGAATTTATTGAAAAATTTAAAAAATCTTTTAGTACGCTTCTCTGCAATCAGTTTACTCTTAATATGCCTTGTCTCAGCTTTTAGTCCTGTTTATGCGGCTGAAGAAGTCATCAATTACACAGATGGCGGTGCAGTTATACAAGCGGAACAAACAGAATGGAGATACCGGGTTGTAGACGGAAAAATGCAGAAACGCTTATGGTCAATTACTTATGGAGTATGGCTTACTGATTGGGAATGGGTATAACCTCTCTTCTTATTTAACTCAACAAAACCATTGAATATATAATTTCAATGGTTTTGTTATTTAGAATTATTTTTTTCATACACACTGACCCTATTGTGTATTGTCTTCTTTTATGAGTATTCTGATTGCTTCCACTGCTGTCTTTATTGCTGCCTCGGTGTCATGCTCCTGGAGGTCTTCTAAGCCTAGTCTTCTTCTTTCCTGGTTTGCCACTACATTTAACACAGCTCCTACGCGAACCTTCCTGAAGGCTCCCACGATAAAAAGTGCTGCTGATTCCATTTCTGAAGCTAATGCTCCTAATCTCAACCATGCTTCCCACTTATTCATCAAATCATAGCTTACGGGCTTGATTTCAGGTGAGTGCTGTCCGTAAAATGAATCCTTGCACTGAACTATGCCCACATGATATTTTTTCCCTAAATTTTGTGATGCTTTTACTAATGCGTTCAGTACATTGTAATCAGACACCGCGGGAAACTCCATAGGTGCATACTCTCTGCTCGTTCCCTCCATACGTATAGCTCCGGAAGCAATAACCAAATCGCCTCCCATTACATTTATGTCCATGCCTCCGCTGGTACCCACACGTATAAATGTGTCTGCTCCTATATTTGCTAATTCTTCTAATGCGATTGCCGCAGATGGTCCGCCTATGCCTGTTGATGTAACGCTTACCTTTACACCGTCCAAATATCCTGTATATGTAACATATTCTCTATGATCTGCAACCAGGACAGGATTGTCAAAATGCTTTGCAATTTTTTCACACCTTTTAGGATCTCCCGGCAATATAACATACCTGCCTACATCGCCTTCCTTCATATTAATGTGATATTGAACGTCTTTTGAATATACAGTGCTCATATGCCCTCCTTGTGTTATAATTTCATTATAGTTTCTTATATGCTTCTCTGAGCATTTTCATTTCTTTTTCATGACCTTCTAACTCGTTGGGTGTTTCTAAAACAAACGGCAAATTTCTTAATTTCGGGTGATTGATAATCCTGATTATTGCTTCCATGCCGATTTGTCCGTTACCTATTGTTTCATGTCTGTCTTTTTGACTGTTAAACGGATTTTTGCTGTCGTTTAAATGTATTGCGTACAGCCTGTCAAGTCCGATAACCTTATCAAACTCATTTATAACACGATCCAAATCGTTTACTATATCATATCCTGAATCATAAACATGACATGTATCAAGACACACACCCAGCTTTTCAGAAAGATTGACACCATCTATTATTTGCTTTAATTCTTCAAAGGTCCGTCCTATTTCTGTTCCTTTACCGGACATTGTTTCCAGTAAAACAACAGTGGTTTGATTTTCTTTTATTACTTTATTTAATGCATCTGAAATATATTTTATACCGATTTCAACACCTTGCTTCACGTGGCTTCCGGGATGAAAATTATAATAGTTGTTTGGCAGGAATTCCATCCTCGACAAGTCATCCTCTAAAACCTCTAATGCAAATTCCCTGGTTCTTTCGTCGGCAGAGCATATATTTAGCGTGTACGGCGCATGTCCGATTACCTTGGCAAATTCGTGTTTTTCCATTAAATCTCTCAGCCTTTCCACATCTTTTACATCTATTTTTTTTGCTTTGCTTCCTCTTGGATTCCGGGTAAAATATTGAAAAGTATTGGCGCCTATTTTCAGTGCGTCTTTTCCCATTTTTTCATATCCGTTTGAAACTGATAAATGACATCCTATTTTTAGCATACTACCTCCATATTTATTATTATACCCCTTATGTTAATCATAAACAATATTTACATAAAAAAACTGTCATCCTTTACCTCTCCGGATGACAGTTTGCTGGTTTATGCTTTCGGTTACAATTTACTGATGCTCAAAATGACCGTCTGCTGATGTCAGTGGTGATAATCTGCTGATACTCTGGGTATCAATGACTATATCGACTGTGGTGAGTCATTTTCTCTTGAGCTTATTTTATCTAAAATTATACTGCTGATTTCTGCAATGCTCATGCTTCCTATGTCGCCTTTTTGTCTTTCTCTTACTGATACAGTCTTGCTTTCGGCTTCTTTTTCTCCCACTACAAACATGTATGGAATTTTCTGCATCTGCGCTTCTCTTATTTTATATCCGATTTTTTCGGCTCTTGAATCAAGTTCAACCTTGATGTTCAATTCCTCCAGCTGTGTCTTGACATTTTCGGCATAGCCCATGAATTTATCTGATATAGGCAGCACTTTTACCTGTACAGGTGCCAGCCATGTCGGGAATGCACCGGCAAATTGCTCGATGAGTATTCCGAAGAATCTCTCGATGCTTCCGAATGCTGTTCTGTGAATCATAATTGGTCTGTGCTTCTGACCGTCCGCTCCTACATATTCCATTTCAAAACGCTGCGGCATCTGATAGTCCAGCTGAATTGTTCCGCACTGCCATGTTCTTCCTATGCAGTCTGTTAAGTGGAAGTCTATTTTTGGTCCGTAGAATGCGCCGTCACCTTCATTTATCACATAGTTTAATTCAAGCTCTTCTAATGCTGCCTTTAATGAAGCTTCTGCCATATCCCAGTCTTTTATGTCCCCCATGAATTTTTCCGGTCTTGTAGACAGCTCTAAATTATATGAGAAACCAAATCTTTTATATATTTCATCAATTAATTTGATAACACCTTTTATTTCATCCTTTATTTGTTCAGGCAAAATGTACAGGTGAGCATCATCCTGTGTAAACGCTCTGACACGCATTAATCCATGCAGTGCTCCGGAAAGTTCATGTCTGTGGACTCTGCCTACTTCAGCTACTCTCATAGGGAAATCCTTGTATGAATGCATTGAATTTTTGTATACCAGAATTCCTCCCGGACAGTTCATGGGTTTAATAGCAAAATCCTGCTCATCAATTACAGTTGTATACATGTTTTCTCTGTAATTGTACCAATGACCTGACACTTCCCAAAGGTGCTTGTTCAGCATCAACGGGGATTCTATTTCCACATAGCCTGCTTTTTTATGCATTTCTCTCCAGAATTTCATAAGCTCATTTTTAACTTCAACACCCTTTGGCAGGAAGAACGGGAACCCCGGACCTTCTTCTGACATGAAAAACAAGTCTAATTCCTTGCCAAGCTTTCTGTGGTCACGCTTTTTGGCTTCTTCCATCATCTTTATATAGTCTTCTAATTCTTTTGCTTTTTCAAAAGTGATGCCGTATACTCTCTGGAGCATCTTGTTGTTTTCGTTTCCTCTCCAGTATGCTCCGGCAATGCTGAGTATCTTTACAGCCTTTGGTTTTTTAGTTGATTCAAGGTGTGGTCCTGCACAAAGGTCAACAAAATCTCCCTGTTTGTAGAAGGAAATTATAGCATCCTCCGGCAAGTCATTGATTAACTCAACCTTGTAAGGCTCCTGTTTTTCTTCCATGAATTTTATTGCTTCTGCTCTGGGAAGCTCAAATCTTTCAAGCTCAAGTCCTTCTTTAACGATTTTCTTCATTTCTGCTTCTATTTTCTCGAAATCTTCCTGAACCAACCTGTAATCTAGATCTATATCATAATAGAATCCGTTTTCAATAGCCGGTCCGATTGCCAGCTTTGCCTCCGGCCACAATCTTTTTATAGCCTGCGCCATAATATGTGATGATGTATGCCAGAATATATGCTTTCCTTCTTTGTCTTCAAATTTCAAAAATTTAATTGAACCGTCTTCATTTATTTTGTCCATCAACCCTATTGTCGTATCGTTGTAAACAGCTCCGACAACATTTCTTGCAAGTCCTTCACTTATACTTTTAGCTACGTCTAAAGCAAGCACTCCTGCTTCGTATTCTCTGACCGAATTGTCAGGTAAAGTTAATTTTATCATAATAATTCCTCCAATTTGATTTTGAATTTTATAAGTTTTAATATAATCGGGTACATTCCTCTAAAGCTTACTCCAAGGCTATCCATACTTTAGAGGTGTGTCCCCATACCTTTATAAATATAAAAAGTCCTTGAACATACAAATGTTCAAGGACGAATATATCGTGGTTCCACCTTAGTTGCTTCTCGACAGATTTAAGGCATCCATACCAAGACCTTACGACATTGCTTTCGGTCTTAACTCCGGATTAGTTTTCAAACAGCCATGCAAAGGAAGCTCTCACCTTATCTTCCATCTCTTTGTTGCCGTATCTGTTTTACTCGATCCTTCACAGTTCATTTTTCCTATTATATTACTGACTAATAATTTTTGTCAATATATATTTAAGATTTTTTTCTTGATGTTTTCTTTCTTCCCCAATTATTATCTGATGTCTTATTTCTTGATTGTCTTGATTTCTTTTCCTTGGACAGTTCAATTATGACATCCTTGCCCTTTATCTGAGCACCTTCCATCTTTTTAAGGATGCGGCTTTTATGCTCGGTTGCTGCGGTAAAGAAAGAATAATTTTCAAGAATTTCTATTTCGCCTATATCGGAGCCGGGTATATTGCATTCTCCTGCAACAGCACCCAGTATATCCCCCGGTCTGATTCCCTGCTTTTTACCCAGGTTTACATGAAATCTTACTGTATCCTTATCATCTAATCTTTTTGATTCCCTGGTAAATTTCTTTCGCTCCGGAATTATATCATTTAAATCTCTTTCCTCTGAGTTGTCGAATTTAACCAGCTTTTTAATCATTGCGGCAATCAGCGTCTCTGCATCATGTCCTTGTGCCATCAGCCTGCCAGCAAGCTCTCTGTTTTCTCCCAGGTCTTCTTTTTCTATAACCTCAACTATATTTCTTATGAATTTATCCTGTTTAACTTCATTTACCTTGTCAACTGTAGGAATCGTTCTTTTTCTGATATCCTTTTTCGTATATCTTTCAATCATTTCAATTTTTTTCATTTCTTTGGCAGAAACAAGTGTGAAGGATGCCCCTTCCTTGCCGGCTCTGCCTGTTCTACCGATACGGTGAACATAGTAATCTTCCTTTGAAGGAACCTCATAGTTTATTACTATATCAACCTCTTTAATGTCCAAGCCTCTTGCAGCTACATCTGTTGCAATCAATATTTCTATGAGCCCGTTGTTAAACTTGTTCAGTGTGTCAATTCTTTGAGACTGCTTTATATCACCGTGCATCTTGTCACAGTTGTAGCCTCTTTCGATAAGCTGGTCATACAGCTCGTCAACAGACTTTTTAGTATTGCAGAATACCAGTGCCAATCTCGGTGTGTAGGTATCGATAAGTCTTCCCAGCGCATCCACCTTATCGGAATGCTTAACAAGAAAATAGCTTTGCTTTACTTCCTTGGCTGTTATACCTTCTCTTAGAACCTTGACTGTCGCAGGATTATTAAGAAACTTTTTAATAATATTTCTCATTGCATCCGGAATTGTTGCCGAAAACAACAATGTCTGAACAGGATGGTCTATTTTGCTTAAAATCAACTCAATATCTTCTCTGAAGCCCATTTTAAGCATCTCATCCGCTTCATCCAGCACTGCCATTTTTAATTCACTTAACTTTATAACGTGTCTGTCTATTAAATCAATAACTCGTCCCGGAGTTCCCACAATAATTTGTGCTCCCGATTTCAGCTTATTTATTTGATCACGAATATCAGCACCGCCGTAAACTGTTACGGTCTTAATGCCGTCCATGTATTTTCCGTATTTTCTGAATTCATTTGCTACTTGAACAGCAAGCTCTCTTGTTGGCAATAAAACAATGGCTTGCGGCATTTTTATATTTCTATCTATCTTTTCAAGTATTGGTATACCAAATGCAGCTGTTTTTCCGGTTCCTGTATTTGATTGGCCTACAATATCTTTTCCCTCTAGTATAACAGGAATTGCCTCTTGCTGAATCTGGGTTCCTTCTGTAAAGCCCATTTCATCTAAGGCTTTTTGAATGTTGTCATTCAAAATTACATTTTCAATTTTCATTAATCTTTTCTACCTCGTTCTATTTTTATTAACTTCTCATTATACTATGCATTTACTTTAATTACAAATACTATTTTTAATTTTATTATTTTTTCATAAAATTCCTTTATTTT
This sequence comes from Bacillota bacterium, assembly GCA_023453025.1. Lineage (GTDB taxonomy): Bacteria > Bacillota > Clostridia > Tissierellales > Sedimentibacteraceae > Sedimentibacter. The sequence continues at coordinate 18,069 of JAEXUD010000056.1, read as the reverse complement.
ATTATGAATTATACTATATTTTTAACTTTAAATAATGAAATATTCTTTTTAAATACTGTTTTTTATGTTATGATATTATAAAAATTCTGAATGGAGATGAATAATCTTGAAAATATATTATATTTATCACAGCTGCTTTATTGTTGAAACCGAAAGCTCTTTTTTAATATTTGATTATTTTAAAAATAAGAAAGATAAAAACGAAGATTTTGATTTTCAAGAGCTTTTGAATAATATTTTTAAAAGTGAAAAACCCTTGTATGTATTTTCATCCCACAGTCATCAGGACCATTTCAATGCGGAAATAATGTCCTGGTGCAGCAGGAAGGAAAACACCTACTACATATTAAGCAGTGATATAAAGCTTTACAACAGCGTAAACAATCTTTATACTGCAAAACAAAACGACGAGTTTTCAATTAACAATTTAAAAATAAGCACCTTTGGCTCCACAGACCAGGGCATAAGCTTTCTGTGCAGCATTGATGGTATAAAACTGTTTCATGCCGGAGATTTGAACTGGTGGAAATGGTCGGATGATACTCCTGAGGAAGAAAAGGAAATGGAAACTGCTTTTAAAAGCATAATTAAAGACATTTTAATCAAAGACGTCGCTATTGATGTTGCATTTTTCCCTGTTGACGGAAGACTTGAAGAAAATTATTTGAGCGGGGGACAATATTTTATTGAGCAGATGCAGCCAAAGGTATTTGTTCCGATGCACTTTTGGGATAATTTCAATATAACAAGGGACTTTAAAAAATCTCAGGAACCCACAGCAGTTAACATTATTGAACTGCAGCACAACAATCAGATTATAATGCAGTAAACAAATTACCGACAGACAATCAGGAAAAAATCCGGCTTCAGCCTCACAGCTAATCCGGATTTTTGTACTATTGATTAATTAATTGACCTTTATCATTGTAGGCTTCGTATGATACCTGCTCATCTCCTGTATATATCCTGCAGCTTACGGTTTTCCAGGTTATCTCTTTATTTTTTATGATGTCTGTATATGGACCGGCACCCAAGAATGCTCCTTGACCGCTTCTAAGCACAAATCTGGTAATAACAAAGCTCCGCGCACTGTCAATCTGATTTTGTTTTACACCCTCATCAAACCAAAAATCAACATTTAATTCTCCGTCAACCAGATAAACTTCCTGCCGGACTAAATCAGTCATAGCATACTGTCCCTCATCCCTAAGCATTGCAACGGACTCTTCATCTGTATAAACAACAGCATTTTGAGGAATCGCAATTGTTAATTTGTCATTGCTGTCTGAGTTTGAAAGAAGCTGCACTGCCGAAACAGCTATAACAAGAATTACAAGCAAAATTAAAACATTGGTCGAGTTAAGTGACCTGATATGTAGCATGCTATTCACCTCCTCATTTATAATTTTCTTTTTGATGCCCAAATCTTTATATTTATTATAAACTGCTTTTTAAGTATTAACAAGCAAATCAAATTTTGACAAGAAGTCGCTGGTGCCCCAGAATTACAAGAATATGGTTTGTCAATCACATGAATTTCACTACACATAGCGACATTTTTTTTATGAGATTAATAAATATGTTTTATTTGTCTATTTAATTTTAAATAATTTTAAAAAATGTATGATAAATTTTTAAAAGCTTAATATATTTTACAAATAAATATTTAGATTCGAGGGGGATGGAACATGAAAATTGCAATAACAAATGAAAGCGGTGATTTTAAAGAAATGCTTTACACCAAGGACAAGGTAACTTATGAGGTAAAAAGTCAGGATATACTGGATTTCTTTATTCAATTAGCTGATGCATACAGCAATGATGAAGACATGGATGAAATGTACGAATGTCTTTATAATTTAATAAATTACGGTTACCTTTATACAGATGCCGATATTGATATTGGTTATGACAGTTATGATTATGATAATTATGAAGATGATTATGATGACGATTACGACTACGATGACGAATCTGAATATGCTTCTCCAGATGGATTTAAATTAATTGAATCTGTAATTGAATACTTTGTTGATGGTGAAAAGGTTACTAAGGATGAATACGACGATGCCTGGGATGAGAGGATCGGATATCTTGGTTCTTCTAACTGGGAGGAAAAAGGACTTTCTATTATAAATGCCGATACTGATGAAATTATATTTTTAGGGAGAATATCGTAAGTATAAAATAATTAATAACTTACAGCACATTCCCAATGTATTCTGCAAACAGAAGTAGATATACTGGGAATGTGCTGTTTGTTTTTATGTTTAAAAGAGGAGATTTTTCACCTACGGTTCAGAATGACAAGGGGTTAAAAGCCTCTACCTGCTCCGCCTCCGCCTGAGCGTCCTCCGCCTCCGAAACCGCCTCCGCCGAAGCCTCCGCCTCCAAAGCCGCCCGGTCTTATAAACGGCATTATAAACATTCCTCTTCGCCTTCCTCTTCTTCCGCCGCCGCCAAAAATATTAATTATTATGATTAAAACAATTAACATTATCAGTCTGACAACTGCTCCGTCATCAGAGGATTGTCTTTCATCAGGTACATCAACATCAACGTTGCTGAATATTTCGTCATTGCTGTACCCGTATTCTTCATTCACCTTTTCTGCAAGCTGATAAAAAATGCTCTCAAGTCCTGTTGAGTAATCTCCTGCAGACAAATAATCAAGTGAATTATCAAGTATTCTGCCTGATTCGGAATCGGTGATTGCTCCTTCGAGCCCATAGCCCACTTCTATCTTAATTCTTCTTTCTTCAAGAGAAAGCAGCACCAATACGCCGTTATCATAGTCTTTGTTTCCTATCTGCCATTTTTCAAAGAGTTCAACGGCATATTTATTTTCATCCAACCCTTGCAGGTTTTGTACTGTCGCAACTACTATCTGAGGCTTTTCATTTGTTTTTTCATAGTTTAAATTAACTTGAACTATGTTGTTTTCAGCATCATCACTTATTATGCCGGCAAAGTCATTGACATAAAATTCTCTAGTTGCTTCCGGCAGCTTTAAATCCTGACCATATGCAACAGCTCCTGCTATAATCAATAGCACCGCTATCAATATGGCCAATAGATTTTTCTTCAAACGAATCACACTCCACATACTAATCAAAGTTTACCTGCGGTGCTACATCAGCACCTTCTGTTGCCTTAAAATATGGTCTTTCTTTAAATCCAAACATTCCGGCTAATATATTTTTCGGGAATTTTCTTATTACAGCATTGTAATTTCCTACTACTGTATTGTATCTGTCTCTTTCGGTAGAAATCCTGTTTTCGGTTCCTGCAAGCTCATCCATCAATGCCGTAACGTTTTGGTTTGATTTAAGCTCCGGATAATTTTCAACTACTACCAAAAGTCTTGACAATGCACCTTCCAATTCATTGGAGGCATCAACTCTTTCTGAAACACTTCCTGCTCCTGCCAATTTTGCTCTTGCATCGGCAATTGCCGTAAAAACTTCCTGTTCCTGAGCCATTGCTCCCTTTACTGATTCAACCAGGTTAGGAATCAAGTCATATCTTCTTTGTAGCTTGCTTTCCACATTTGCCCACTGAATATTTACTTCCTCATCCAATGAAACCAATGAGTTATAGCTTCCAAATATGCTGAATACAAATATGCCGATTATTGCTAATATCACTATTAATATTATTGTACCTTGTTTCATAATTTTCACCTCTTAATCTTCATCAAATTTCAAAACAGCCAGGAATGCTTCCTGGGGAACTTCCACGCTGCCTATTTGTCTCATACGCTTCTTGCCTTCTTTTTGCTTTTCAAGAAGCTTTTTCTTCCTTGTTATATCTCCGCCGTAGCATTTTGCCAGGACATCTTTTCTGAGAGCCTTTACTGTTTCTCTGGCAATTATTTTGCCCCCTATTGCGGCCTGCAAAGGTACAGCAAATAAATGTCTGGGTATTACATCCTTTAATCTTTCTACAATTGAACGTCCTCTTTCATACGCCTTCTGCTCATGAACTATAATTGAAAATGCATCAACCAGCTCGGCATTTATAAGTATATCCATTTTAACCAATTCTGAGCGCACATAACCGTGAAGCTCATAATCAAGTGATGCATATCCTCTTGTTTTTGATTTTAACGCATCAAAAAAATCATAAATAACCTCGTTTAACGGAAGCTTGTAATGAAGTATTACCCTGGTTGCTTCCATATATTCCATATTTTCAAAAACCCCTCTTCGGTTCTGACAAAGCTCCATTATAGCTCCCACATATTCTGTAGGTGTCATTATGGAAGCATTGACTATAGGCTCCTCCATATAATCAATTTCCTGCACCGGAGGCATGTTTGTAGGGTTTTGCATTATCATCATTTCTCCGTCGGTTTTATAAACCTTGTAAATAACACTTGGTGTTGTTGCAATTATATTCAGGTCAAATTCTCTTTCAAGTCTTTCCTGAATTATTTCCATGTGTAACAGTCCTAAAAATCCGCATCTGAAACCAAAGCCGAGTGCAATGGATGTTTCAGGCTCGAATGTCAAGGAAGCGTCATTAACCTGCAGTTTTTCCAAAGCATCTCTGACAGCGTTGTATTCCTCGCCCTCAGCCGGATAAATGCCGCAGAAAACCATTGATGTAACCTTTTTATAGCCGGGCAGCGGTTCCTTTGCAGGCTTTGTGTCACTTGTTATCGTATCTCCCACGCGACAGCTTTTTACTTCCTTCATGCTTGCGCACAAATAACCCACATCGCCTGAATACAATGCGGTTACGGGTCTTTGTACAGGAGATACTACTCCTACCTCTGTAACATCGAATGTCCTGCCTGTTGACATCATCCTTATTCTGTCGCCCTTTTTTACCTGGCCTTCTTTAATCCTGATATATGCCACCACACCTCTGTAGCTGTCATAGTATGAATCGAATACAAGTGCCTTTAAGGGTGACTCCTCGTCTCCTATTGGAGGCGGAATCTGCTTTACTATTGCTTCTAAGACCTGATCTATATTTATGTTATCCTTTGCTGATATAAGAGGTGCATTTTCACAGTCAAGACCAATTACATCCTCTATTTCTTTTTTAATTTCATCAGGTCTGGCACTGGGCAGGTCGATTTTGTTTATTACAGGTACAATTTCCAAATCCTGGTCAAGAGCAAGATATACATTTGCCAAGGTCTGAGCTTCAATACCCTGTGAGGCATCAACCACCAGCACTGCTCCTTCGCATGCGGCCAAGCTTCTTGAAACTTCATAATTAAAATCCACATGACCTGGAGTATCAATTAAATTCAAGGTATAGTCATGACCATCCTGCGCCTTGTACAAAAGACTTATGGTTTGAAGCTTGATTGTAATTCCTCTTTCTCTCTCCAAATCCATATTGTCCAAAACCTGTTCCTGCATTTCTCTATGGGAAAGAAGCCCTGTATTTTCTATTAATCTATCAGCCAATGTTGATTTGCCATGATCTATATGTGCGATTATCGAAAAGTTTCTTATGTATTTTTTTCTGTCCAAAAATATGTTACCTCCCTATTCATTTGGATATAGGGTATTATATCAAAATTTAATGTATTGTAAAAGTATTATTTACTAATTTCTCCAATATACTCAGCTAATATTTCCGACAGAAGCTCAGCTGAATAATTTGCCTCATCTATAGTATTCAGCGTGCTTCCTATTTCAATCAAAAGCGCATAATCCGAAAGATACTGATTAAAATATGCTCCCTGTCTTATTATAATATCTCTGAACAGTCCTGGGTACATTTCCTGTGATATTTCATACAGTTTCTGTACATTTTTCTTTAATTCTTCATAGTTCCCGTTTTTATTGCCTATAACGATAGTACAGGTTGCTGCGGTCTTGTCGTTAATCTCAACTGTCTTTACACTGGATAATATTCTTTCATATGCAGAATCTTCATCCGCTCCATCTCGATGAATATCTATAACCAGATTTTTTTTGCTGTCTGACAATACTTTTGATACCGCCTTACTTGAATTCGCATAGGAAGCGTTATAATCCGGATAATCATTGTAATCCTTCAGATGTTGGGCATCAAAACCATAGCCTTGCAGATTAGCCGCAATTTTTGTTCCGATGCCCATAACGTTGTACCTTTCATCCTGGGTTCTGAAGTTCCCTTCTTTATGCGGCAGATATGCTTCTGTTCCATGAGTATGGAAAAAAACTATGTTTAACTTTTCATTAACAGAAGCAGCGTCTATGTTCATGTCACGAGGAGCGCTGCTTCTGTATGTAGGTGATTCTATTACTCTGAAAAAATCCTCCTGTCTGTTATCAGCTAAATATACTGTTTGATTTATTATCGGAGGTTCATTGTTTTCTTCATATATTTTCAAGTCGTCTTTTTCTTCATCTTTAGTATCTTCTTTACTGTCAATCGTTTTAAAAACATCCTTTGCTTCCTGTTCATTGCTTTCTATGAGCCTGCCGGAATCTTTGTCTTCCTTGAATGTTTTTTCTAAAAAAATGTTGAAGTAGGACATTATTTTGTCTATTGGATTTACATTTTCCTCATCGGTATCATCTTTATTATAGTTGATAGAGATGGTTGTTACATCCTGCCCTGATTTTCTTTTCTCAGACAAATTATAGACATAGCTGTACCCTACAAAAAGTATTGTCAAGCATAAAATTGACATCATCATATAAAATCTTGTTCCGCTTTTATTTCTTCTTCGTCTCTTCATGATCCAACTCCACATATTTTTTCAAATGTAATATATTAATCAAATTTGTAATATATTAATGTATATGTGTATTGTTTCCTGAATAATACTGTTATTTTTTACAATTTAATTACGAAATTAATTCATATCCCGGATGGACTGCTTTATTAATACTTTCAGCAAGCATCTCAGATAAAATTTCTATAAGCTCGTCAACACCGCTTGGGGTGACAATGGATTCTCCATACATGGGACTTAAAATTTCCTTAATGAACATATGCTTTTCATTGTATTCCAAATCGCTTAAAATTCCCATAATTTGACCCACGTCATCTGTCTTGTCCTTCAGGCTTTCCTCCATCATTTCAATTGTATCATTGACAATGGTTGCGGTATCAACAACAGTAGGTATGCCTATTGCCACAACCTTTACTCCCAATGTTTCCTCATTTAATGAACCCTGCATATTACCAATTCCGGAACCGGGTTCAATTCCTGCGTCTGTTATCTGGACAACAGAGCATAATCTTCTCATTTTACGTGATGCCAATGCATCTATTATTATTAAAAGTGTCGGCTTGATTTTTTCAACAACTCCGATAATAGTATTTATGGTTTCAATTCCTGTTGTGCCCAAAACTCCAGGTTCAAGAATTGACAGCTCGTTATAATCCTCATCAAAATCCTTGTTGTACGCCTTGAAAAATTGCCTTGTAACCTTGATTTTGTCCAGTGTCTTCGGTCCAAGAGCATCTGCTGTTATACATCTGTTTCCGAGTCCGACGACCAACACTCTTTCTCTTTTTAAAAGAGATATATCTTTGATGGCCTGGGCAAGTATATTAATAACCTCTAGCCTTGACTCCTTATTTAAACTTTTCAAGCTTTTAGTTTCGTAGGTTATATATTTCCCTTTTTTCTTACCTACTGATTTTTCAGCTGCCTCATCCATTATTTCAAGCTCCACTACCTCGCCGTGCTTGTAGTCCTTGGTCTTTAATTTTATTCCTTCGACCTTTTGTGCAAGTGACTCATTAGCTTCATAAGCTAAATCTGTTCTGTAATACATAATAGTCTCCTTTTTATTCATAATAATTATGTTTATAACCAAAAGCTTTTTATGTCATTCCGGAAATTCTTCACTTTCAGTTCAGAATGACGAGGGCCATGCTATCAGAATGACAGTGCATGGGTTATTCATAGCAATGACATAGAAATTAAATACATATTAGATTTATTATTGAATTTTTTCTTTTTTTTATTCTTTTTACTTGATTTTTAATAGAATTGCCTGTATAATTGATTTGCTGTCAAAAATATTGTCAATGTACAAATAATGTGCTAAAATATTAGAGCATTTGAAATAAGACCATTTGAAGGAGGTGAAGATTTTGGCAAATATTAAATCTGCAAAGAAAAGAATTTTAGTTATAAATAAGAAAACTGAGGTTAACAAGAGCAGAAAGTCTGAAATCAAAACATATATAAAGAAATTTGAAGCGGCTTTAACAGAAGGAAACTATGAAAAAGCTAAAGAATTATTAAAAGTATGTGAAAAGAAATTATATCAAGCAGCTGCAAAGAACACTATTCACAAAAAAGCAGCTTCAAGAAAAGTCAGCAGACTGGCTCAAAGATTAAATAAAGTTGCATAAATTTAATACTAAAATCCGAAAGATTCATCAACTAACCTCATAGTCATGAATGTGGTGTTAGTTGATGAATCTCTGGAATCGCAGCTATAAAAAAACCGGTCTAGCCGGTTTTTTATCTTATAATCCCATTTGTTATAAGCTCCAGACCAATCCTGTTGTCGATTTCACCTGTCTTGATTTTTCTGTCGGTCTCAAGAATCTTTTCCATATAATATTGAATTTTCTCTTTGCTTAAAGCTTTTGATTGTTTGGAAAGCTTAGAAGCAACAAAATTTTTAAGCTTCATTTTATCTAATATCTCATTATAACTATATCCCTTCCCTTGTAAAACAACATATTGAAACAGCATTCTGTACTGTCTTGTAATCATGTGAATTATGAACTGTTCCGGAGTGTTGTTTAAAAGCATTTCATCCAATATTTCAAATGCCTTTTCCTTTTTGCCTTCACATATAAAGTCCACAAGCTTAAATATATTGCTTTCAACGGATTTAATTAACAAAAGGTCTATATCTTCAAAGCTGACATTTTTTGAATTAATTTTATAGGCGGATATTTTTTCAATTTCATTATTCACATGGTATAAGCTTACTGTACTTTCGTATTCCAGGTATCCGGAATTGTTTGCGATATATAACGCATCCTGCATGCTTATAGTTATATCATTGTTCTTGAATTTATTTACTATATACTTGGCAAGCTCACCTTCATTTAATTTATTGAGCTCAAACACAGCTTTATTATCCTTTAATTTTTTAACTAATTTCTTTCTTGAATCTGTTTTTCCTCCTTTTATAAGAAAAATTATTATACAGCTGTCAATTGTATCTATTATTTCAACTATCTTGTCCTCTTCTCTTTTATTCAAGCTTCCTGCTGAGGTCAAAAAACCGGCTTCCTTAACAACACAAACCTTTTTTTCCGACATAAAAGGAAATGTAGTTACGAATTCATAAAAGTCATTAAAGCTGTTTTCTATTTTGTCAAATTCCATGTAATTCATGCTTTCATAGTCTTTATCAACATATTTTTCCCTGATAAGACTCACCGTATTATCTATGTAATATTCCTCTGTCCCATATATTGCAATACAGCTTGAAAGCTTCATTTTATCAATCAAATCTTTAATTATTTTATAGCTCATGCCCTTCCCCTTTATTATTGATTAGCCATGCATACAGCAGACAAAAATTTATAAAATTCGGAATTAATCCAATAAAATATAATTCGTGATAATTATCTGATTTTTCTCTTGTATAAGTATTATAATACATTTTATCACCTTTTAAAATAAAATTTATTTCTCCATGGTTAAATGTGGACAGAACAATACTATTTTCTTTTTCATATTTTTTAATAACTTCCTCTGACGGTATACCGTAATTGTTTCTTCCATAGCTTAATACCGCAATATCCGGACTTATTTTTTCTACAAATGCATCGGTTGATGAAGTCTTGCTTCCATGATGCGGAACAATAATTATATCAGCATGACTCAAATCATTTAACAGCATCCTTTCCACCTCTTCCTCTATATCTCCTGTCAGAAGTATTCTTTGGTTATTATAAATCATTAAAATAACCAGTGATGTATTGTTGACGCTATTCCCATGATAATTTTCATCAGGCCATAAAATCACTATTTCAAAATAATCCTCCAATTTTGTACTGCTTCCCTTTTTTATTATTGTGATATTTTCATTAATTTCTTCGTTTATTTCAGGGGCAAATATTTTTTTTACTTTTACACTGCTTATTAAATCCTTCAATCCCGAATAATGATCCGAATCCCAGTGGCTAATAAACACACCGTCAATATTTGCTATACCGCGCTTTATAATATAGGGTACAGTAGTATATTTCCCAAATTCTTTGGTACTTGTGCTGCCGCAATCGATTATTAAATTTGTATTTTTAAATTTTATTGTTGTGAACAAGCCCTGCCCTGCATCGGCAACATTAAAATACAGATTGTTATCGGAAACAGGCATTATTATATAATTCAGGCAGTAAATGCTGATTAAGGCAGCAAATCCGAGCTTTCCTGCATTCATATTTTTATTGTTTAACAAATATACTGAAAAATAAAGCATGATATAAAAAAATACAGCTGAGCTCATAGACATAGAGGGCACAATTATACCATTAAATGAAAATCCTTCTGTAAAATTAACAATATACCTTAAGCTGTATAAAATATAATCAAAAATTTCAAATGGAATTATCAGAAAACCTGATAAAAAAACATTCAATATCAAAAGCGTAAATCCATATATAAGGATAACAGTAAATATGGGCAACAGCAGAAGGTTATATAAAATCCCCGTTAAAGGCACATAGTTAAAGTAATACGCCACCACCGGCAGTGTAAAAAGCTGTAAAAACAAATACAGATATAAAGTCCTTAGTATTACGCTTCGAGTCAATACATTCTTAACTATATACCTGTTATAAATAATCAAGCTTAAAGCCGCAGAAAACGACAATAAAAAGCCTGCATCAAAAATCCAGCAGGGATTATGTACAGTTAAAACAAGAGCAGCCAGTCCTATTGAGTTTAATGAACTGTACTTCCTGTAAAACACCTCTGAGCCAAACAACAGTGTAAACATCACCAGGGACCTCATTACAGTCAGCGGAAAGCCTATTAAGAACCCATAAAACCAGATCAATACCCAGGATACCGAAAAACTTGCTCTGCGACTTAAAAGTAGGTATTTCAGCACATAAAGCAATACTCCGTACATGAGAACTATATGTGTTCCGGATACGGCAAAAATATGAGCTAATCCCATTAGCTTTATATTGTCATACAAGCCTTCGTCAAGATAGTCCACATCACCTAGTATAACAGACAAAATAATATCTGCATTTTTTTTGCTTAATGAATTGTAAAAGGTTTCCTCAGCATAGTTTCTGAATTTTATAGATATCTTATTAAAATAAGAATATTCCTCATCAATAATGTTTACATAATCACCAGCAAAAATAACAGCTCCGATTTTTCTGGACCTCAAATAGTTATTATAATTAAACAGCATTTTATTTTTGCTGAAATTGCTGTCACCAATCCTGCCATTAAACTGTACAATGCTGTTTTCTTCAACTGCAAGTTTTTTGTCAATATATATAATTGTGTTTTCTTTTTCTTTAAGCATATAATTATTTATCCCTGTAACATAGGCTTCATAGCTTACATACTCAGACTCAGAGCTTGATTTGTTTCTTTTTTTTATTTCCGCAACAATACCTGCATTCTCATTAATATATTGTTTTAAAACGAAAATTGAATTATAATTACAATTAATAAATGAAAAAATAAGAAATGTGATTATAACTAAGTTGTATATTATTTTTTTTGTAGTTAAGGAATTATAAATCAGCAAAATAAGCACAGCTGTAAAAGTATAGCTGAAAAAACCATACTCGTATGATATTATTCCAATTGAATAAGCTGCAAAAATAGAAATTAAAATATACATATTACACCTCAGGATATTTTACCAAATATTAGGAAATAAATCAAAGCAAATTTGTACAAGCAGGAGAAGATATGATTACAAAGTCCCAAATAATAAATGATATTACAGGCAAAGAAGATTTAAACAGCTTTTTAAAGGAAGTCTTTTTTATAGATATAGAAACAACAGGTTTATCCCGGGAATATTCGGATATAATTTCTATAACTGCACTACTTTATGAAAAAGGTTGTTACAGAATACATCAAATTTATTGCGAATATAAAATTGACGAGCCTGAGGCATTAAAATATTTGAGAGATTTAATTGTCACAAAAAAATACATCATAACCTACAATGGAAACAGCTTTGATATTCCATTTCTTTCAAACAAATACCAAAAGCATAAAATAAATTTCACCTTTGATTCATTTATTAAATTAGATTTATACAATTGGATCAGACAAGTAAAAAGTAAGATTGCGGATATCGAAAATTTCAAATTAAAAACTGTTGAAAAATATTTTAATATTATCAGAGAAGATACTCTTTCAGGGGAAGATATAATTACATTATATGAAGCATACAGAATAGAACCAAGAAAGGAATTTTCGTATTTGATAATGCTGCATAACTATGAGGACGTGTTTAATCTTCCCGTATTATTTAACAGCATTATTGAATTGTATGATGATGTTTTATATTATGATGAAATGATTATTAAAATTAACAATGAGGATTTTAAAATTAAAAAGAATTCTCTCATTTGTAAGTTTAATATAATTACTGACCAAAAAACCGATTATATCAATACAAATATTAATTTTAATTTAAAGATCGATACTAAAGCTCAGACAATGGAGCTGATTATCCCTGTAGGTTTTTTTAAGGATGACAGAATCAACGAATTTTATTTTATTGATAACAATGAATACAATGTAAAAACATATACTGCAATCGAAGGAATTAAAAAAAATCTCATGCCTGTCATATTTAACGACAAGATATTTTATAACAATATAATCATTCTGGCAAAAACAATTTTAAATACTAATTTTAAACTGTCATTAATTTAATGACAGTTTTATTTTTAGGCTTAAAATTTAAATCACCTTATTTTTTAAACTTAAAAGGTATTATAATTTTTTTATTTAATTTTAAAAAGACCAAACTTAATTTTATAAGGTTGTAACGTTTTGTATCGTAATTTAAATATGACTATTTAAGTTTTTGTTTTATTTTATAAGGCTAAAATCGTTTTTTTCATTGACATATAAATCTGTTTATAATATAATCTATATAAAATCATGAGCCATAATAATAAAAGCAGCCTTATTTAGTGATTAAGACTTACACTTTAAACAATAATATTATCATGAGCTTTTGAAACATTTCTTGCTAAAGGAGTAAAACATGAAAGTACATATAACCGAAACTGTCCTGAGAGATGCAAATCAATCTTTAATTGCAACGCGCATGCCTTTTTCTGATTTTGAACCAATTCTAGAAGTGCTTGACCAGGCAGGATACTATTCGCTTGAATGCTGGGGCGGTGCTACCTTTGATTCCTGCCTTCGTTATTTAAATGAAGATCCTTGGGAAAGGCTTAGAAAAATTAAGTCAAAGGTTAAAAACACCAAGCTTCAAATGCTTTTAAGAGGACAAAATTTACTTGGATATAAGCATTATCCGGATGATGTTGTAAGGAAATTTGTTGCCCATGCAGCTTTAAACGGTATTGATATTTTTCGCATATTTGATGCCCTGAATGATTTTAGAAATATACAGGTTGCACTTGATGAAGTATTGAAGCAGGGGAAGCATGCTCAGGGCTGTATTTGCTATACCGTAAGCCCAATACATAATATTGAAAAATACATTCAATTAGGCAAGCAGCTGGAATCAATGGGTGTTCATTCTATTTGCATAAAGGATATGGCAGGCATCATGGGGCCGCAGGAAGCCTATGATCTTGTTAAAGCATTAAAAGAAAATGTTAATATACCTATAATATTGCATACACATTCAACTACAGGCCTGGGGCCAATATCATATGCCAAGGCAATTGAAGCAGGATGCGATGGCATAGATACTGCAATTTCTTCCTTCAGTAACGGAACCTCACAGCCGCCGACTGAAACCTTAAATTATGTTATTAAAAAAATGGGATTAGAAACAGACCTTAATGAAAGCATTCTAAAAAAAATAAATGACCATTTTAAAGCTCTCAGAGCTCAATACATTGCATCAGGGCTTTTGGATCCATTTGTTATGGGAACAGAAACAGATGCTCTGATTTACCAAATACCCGGCGGTATGCTTTCAAATCTTATATCACAGCTTAAATCACAAAATGCTATTGATAGGTTAGATGAGGTTCTGTCCGAAACTCCCAGAGTCAGAGAGGATCTTGGCTTCCCTCCGCTAGTTACGCCAATGAGTCAGATGGTTGGTGTCCAGGCAGCAGTTAATGTGTTATCAGGTGAAAGATATAAAAGCATATCAAAGGAAGTAAAAGCTTATATCAGAGGTGAATATGGTCATACTCCCGGCAAAATTAATACAGACCTGATAAAAAAGGTTTTAGGAGATGAAAAGCCGATGACTGTACGTTTTGCTGATACATTGGAGCCTTTATTTGAAAAAACCAAGCAGGAGCTTGAAGGAATAGCCAGAAATGATGAGGATGTTCTTTCTTACATTGCATTTCCTCAAATAGCGGAAGAATTCTTCAAACATAGAGAAGATCTTGAATCTAAGACTGTATATTATACAATAACCAAAAAGTAGGTGAAAATATGTCTATAGCTGAAAGTTTTCTAGTTGCATTATTTTGTATAACAATAGTTTTTACTGTTCTTATTTCATTATTTGCAATTATACGTTTATTTTCTTTAATTATAAATACCTTTTCAAATGAAAAGGCTGCTGAAACAGTTTTAAATCAAAAAGATGACAATTATAAGCTTGATGAAGAAATATTCTCATCAGGTACACTGAGACTAAAGAATGTTGACGAGCCCACTGCTGCCATGATAATGGCAATAGTCAGTGATGAATCAGGAATTCCTTTATCCGAACTATGTTTCAAATCAATCAGACTTGTTGAAAAACAATCTTAAATTCCAGGAGGAAATATATGATTTATATTGTAAATATTAATGACAAAATATATGAGGTTGAGGTAGAGAAAGGCAAAGCTAATTTAATAAAAACGACACAGGCTGTTACTGCAGCTCCATCAGCCGAAGCCGAAAAAACAGAAAGCACTGATACATATACTGCACCTGCTGAAGCAGCAGGTAATATTAAGGGTAATACTGTTAAATCCCCTATGCCCGGGACTATACTTGATATTAAGGTTGACACAGGAGCAAAGGTAAAAAAGGGGCAGCTTCTCATAGTCCTGGAAGCTATGAAAATGGAAAATGAAATATTTGCTCAAGCAGATGGTGTTGTTGCTCAAATTTTTGTTTCAAAGGGTTCTGCCGTTTCAACCAATGACAACTTGATGGCTATACAATAAGGGGGTAATTTTGTGTTTATTGAATCAATAATAACTCTTTTGGGAGATTCAGGCTTTGCTTATCTCTCAGTACAATCATTAATAATGATTTTAATTGCCGGCGGCTTATTATATCTGGCGATTGTGAAAAAATTTGAGCCGCTTTTGCTTCTTCCTATTGCTTTTGGAGTCTTGCTGGCTAATCTGCCATTAACAGATCTGATGAAGGAGCCTTCTAATTCTTCAGAAGTCGGCGGACTGCTGTACTACTTGTACTTAGGGGTTAAAAAAGGCATCTATCCTTCTCTTATTTTTTTAGGCATTGGTGCAATGACAGACTTTGGACCGCTCATAGCCAGACCTAGCAGTTTATTTATGGGTGCAGGAGCTCAGCTGGGTATCAGTATAGCCTTTATAATAGCTGTCACACTGGGTTTTACGCCTGAAGAAGCTTCATCAATTGCTATAATAGGCGGTGCGGATGGCCCCACCGCAATATATCTTACTTCAAGACTTGCTCCTCATTTATTAGCACCAATAGCAATTGCGGCCTATTCCTACATGGCTCTTATTCCTTTAATACAGCCTCCTATAATGAGGCTTATGACTACAAAAAAAGAACGTGAAATCAAAATGGAACAGCTGAGAGAAGTTTCAAAGCTGGAAAAAATTTGTTTTCCGATCATTGTTGCATTATTCTGTATTCTTCTGTTACCATCTGTTGCACCGTTGATTGGAATGCTTATGCTTGGAAATCTGTTTAAGGAATCTGGTGTTGTTGAAAGGCTCTCAAATACAGCCCAAAATGCACTGATTAACATTGTTACCATATTCCTCGGTCTCACAGTCGGAGCCACAGCCGTAGGAGAAAAGTTTTTGCAGCCTGAAACCTTAAAAATTATAGCTCTTGGACTTACAGCTTTCATTTGCAGTACAATTGGCGGACTATTGATAGGCAAGCTTATGTGCTGGATTTCAGGAGGCAAAATTAATCCGCTTATAGGGTCTGCAGGTGTTTCGGCTGTTCCTATGGCTGCACGAGTGTCACAGGTTGAAGGCCAAAAAGCTAATCCTTCAAATTATTTGTTAATGCATGCAATGGGTCCTAATGTTGCGGGAGTTATTGGGTCGGCAGTTGCGGCAGGAGTACTGTTGTCATTATTCGGTTAGTCCATCTAATAAAAAAATGGCTTGCATTAAGATTTGCTAAGCCATTTTTTATTGCTTGTAAATTTGTATGTATTATTTTAAATAAATAAAAATAGTTGTTTAATATGCATTAAACAACTATTTTTTGTTGGTGCCCAAACGCGGAATCGAACCACGGACACGGAGATTTTCAGTCTCCTGCTCTACCGACTGAGCTATCTGGGCACTAAGTGGGCCTTCAAGGACTCGAACCTTGGACCTACCGGTTATGAGCCGGGCGCTCTAACCAACTGAGCTAAAGGCCCATAATATTGATATATTATGGTTTGATATATGGTGGGCTTAGATGGACTCGAACCATCGACCTCACGCTTATCAGGCGTGCGCTCTAACCACCTGAGCTATAAGCCCCTGTTAATGTCCTAATTTTAATGGTCGGGGCGGCAGGATTTGAACCCGCGGCCCTCTGGTCCCAAACCAGATGCGCTACCAAACTGCGCTACGCCCCGAAAACTGATCCTCACCTTTTATGGCAGGGGATGAGGGAATCGAACCCCCACTAATGGTTTTGGAGACCACTGTCATGCCACTTGACCAATCCCCTGTATTTCATGCATAGTATCATTTTAGGAAATTACATCCTACAAGCCAAATTGCACTCTACTATGTAAATGGCGGAGAAGGAGGGATTTGAACCCTCGCATCCTTATCAGATCTACTCCCTTAGCAGGGGAGCCTCTTCGGCCACTTGAGTACTTCTCCGTTGGCGGAGAGGGTGGGATTCGAACCCACGCGGGCTTACACCCAAACGGTTTTCAAGACCGCCTCGTTATGACCACTTCGATACCTCTCCACATTATTAAATTGGTGATCCATCGGCGATTCGAACGCCGGACACCTTGATTAAAAGTCAAGTGCTCTGCCTGCTGAGCTAATGGATCATATTAAATTGTAATTTCCCTTTAGAAAGAGGTATGTCCCCTTTCCTCTATAAATTGGCTGGGATGGCAGGATTCGAACCTACGCATACTAGAGTCAAAGTCTAGTGCCTTACCGCTTGGCGACATCCCAATATTATTGGCTGGGGTAGTAGGATTTGAACCCACGAATGCCAGAGTCAGAGTCTGGTGCCTTACCGCTTGGCGATACCCCAATTATGATGAACCCAGAGGGATTCGAACCCCCGGCACACGGATTAGAAGTCCGTTGCTCTATCCAACTGAGCTATGAGTCCACAGTAAGTTTGATAATGGAGCGGGTGAAGGGAATCGGACCCTCGCGACCAGCTTGGAAGGCTGGGGCTCTACCATTGAGCTACACCCGCATGTGTATATATTATACTGTTTTTTTGAGCTTATGTAAATCTTAATGATACCTGACTAAGCGATTCGCACCAAATCGAAAACCATGATTTGGGCTCTCTGCTTATACCATTGAGCTACACCCGCATTACACAATATTATTATTATTTGTTAAATTTTATTTTTATATTCATAAAATTTATTTTGGAGCGGAAGACGAGATTCGAACTCGCGACCCTCGCCTTGGCAAGGCGATGCTCTACCACTGAGCCACTTCCGCATTTAGTACCAATATTTATATATTTCAAGCTCGCGTTTGTCAAATTGTTGC
>JAEXUD010000053.1 GCA_023453025.1 Bacillota bacterium | reverse complement strand
CTTGTGCGGTGATGTGGATACTGACAAGGTTAAAGATAAGGCAGGATTTATTACTCCTGTTCCTGCTGGAGTGGGTTCAATTACTACTGCAGTGTTAGCTAAGCATGTTTTAAAGGCATGCCGTCTTGCAAATAATTTGTAAGTTTATAAATAAGGACGCAGGTCCTTATTTTTGTTAATTATGTGATTCCTGCATATGTTGACTAAATATAAGGCTTATGCTATAATTGGAAAACGTAAACAATGATATGATAATTGGCATCTGAAGTATAACAAGAGCTTATATAACAGGAGGAAAAAATGTCGGATATTTTTAAAAATAGTAGTGATAACATAAGTGATAAATTTCAGGCTGTAAAAAGAGAGGTTGCTTCTGATATTGTAGTTAAGGCTATTAAAAAACTGTTAATTACAAAAAAGTTAATGCCCGGAGACAGATTACCAAGTGAAACAGAATTAGCAAACATGATGAATGTAAGCCGGGGATCAGTCAGAGAGGCTATGAAAATATTATCAGCATATGGAATTGTAAAAATTAAAAGAGGAGACGGGACATATATATCTGATACAACAGATGGAATTTTATTTGACCCGTTATTATTTAAATTAATAATTAATAATAATGACATTCATGAGTTAAGAGAACTCAGAGAAATGATTGAGCTGGGTATAATTAAATTGGCTATTGAAAACGCAAAGGAAAAGGATATTAAAACATTAGAAAATATTTATAACTACACAGCAATAAAATTAAATATGGGAGAATTTCATGATGATATGTTGATTGAAACCGAATTGATGTTTCACTCAGCATTAGGACAATCTACAGGCAATAAATTAATTCAGACAATATATAATTTTGTAATGGATTTGTATGTTCCAAATATTTATAAAAATGGTTGCGAGAAATATGGTCAGGAAGCGCTAATAAGTCATAGACCGATAATTGACGCTATTAAAAACAGAGATTTAGATGTAGGTATAGAGGCAATTAAATATTCGGTAGATGTCTGGAAGAATCTGAACGAGTAATTGGATAAAAATAATGTCCTATTTTTCTTTAGCTAATATAATTATAAGCACTCCTGTCAATATAAAAATACATGCCATCATACTTCTTGCAGTAATAGGTTCACCTAATATCAGTATACCCAGGATGACACTTGTTATGGGTTCCAGCATACCTACGATTGAGGTTACTGTCGGTCCGGCATATTTTATCCCTAACGGAATGAAGGTGTTAGCCAGAAAGGCTGCAAAAAATGCTATTAATACTGTAAACAGCCATCCCTTCAATGTCATGTAGAATATAAGACTGCCGCTGAGCATACCTGCTATAAACAGATAAGCTGACGAAAATATTGATAAATAAAATGTTATCTTGAATGCAAACATTTCATTTAAACCACTTTTGTCTATAAACAACACATGAGCTGCAAAAAAAATACCTGACAGTAAAGCCAAGGTTACTCCTATAATACTAAAACTACCTTCAAAGAACATCATTACCCCCATGGTTGACATTATGAGGGCAATGATTTTTTCTTTGCTCACTTTTTCTTTGAATATTAATATGCAGGCTGCAGTAACAAGAACCGGATAAATATAATGAATGGTTGTTGCCATTCCTACGGATATAAAGTTATACGCTCCATACAAGGTGACAGCAGTCAGTGTTGATCCTAATGATGCCAGTATAGCAAGCTTTTTGAATTCAAATTTATTAATTTTAATTTCTACCTTTTTATATCTCAGCATAAAAAACAGAAAAGGTATTGAAAAAAGGTTTCTGTAAAATGTTAAAGACATAGAATTGCTTCCTTCAAGGTATGACAGTTTTCCGAGTATCGGAGTGAAACCATATATTAAAGCTGCTAAGATGCCAAAAGCAATGCCTTTTGTCTTATTCATGAGGTTCTCCCGTATTGTTATTTACCGCAGCATTTTTTGTATTTTTTACCTGAGCCGCATGGACATGGATCATTTCTTCCTGTTTTTTCTCCAACTATAACTTGTTTTGATTTGTTAAAGTCCTTTTTAATTTGTTTTCTTTTTTCTTCTCCAAAAATATTACTCCACTCATTCATTCCATAAAGCCATTCGGCCTTAGCATCATGCATATTCCACAGAAGTTTTTCCCAATCAAATTCTACCTTGATTACAGAATCCTCTGTTAAGTCATCTAAGCTTAATTCCTCATTGAAGCTGGTGTTGGCTCCATCAAGGAATCCGATAAACTCCATGTTACTCATTTCATTCTGAATAGCTAAATCTTCAATTTTCCCTTCTAATATCGGTTTTTTTGATTCAAGAATTTTTCTATAGCATTCAGCCTCTTTTCCCATGTAATTCTTGAAGAATTCCTGATACTCTTCCTGTGATGTAATGCCCTTTAGGTTTTCATTCCATTCTGTATATAAACTCATTGTATTCCTCCAAATATTTTACTATGGCTATTTTAACAGCAATATAAAAATATTTCAAGTGAAATGATTATAAAAAACGCCGCTTAACGGCGTTTTTTCTATTAGCAAATTCTGTTTTTGTCAGCTAATTAATTTTTATACTTTACACCTTCGACAGTTATGCCAAGCTCCAGACTGTCATCATAAGTAATATATCTTACTCCTGCTTCTATTACTGTATTTTCTTTGTCACCCTTGTAAACAACAAATACTTGATTGTTTTCTTCAGCCTTTTCCAGGATTTCTTTTAAGACTCTGATTTCACGTTCATCATTGATATTATATAAATCAGAGTTCATAGTCAAAACAAGAACCTTATCTTTGTAATTCATCATACTTTTAATATTGTTCCACATAGTAGTGTTGCTTGAGCTCATTGTGCCATTTGAAATAATTCCATCATAAAATATTATGTCTCCGTTTCCGGAAATAACTTCTTTCTTATTATCAGATACAACAAGCTTTTCAGTAAAACTATCTAATGAGCTAATCTTCATTGAATCAACAAATTCTGTTTCTGCTCTTAAGCCAAGCTGTTTATCCTTGGGTTCATACATGATTCTTAAATTGTCAATATATATGGAGCCGGAATCCTTTCTGGTTTCATTTATTTCAGCAAGATATATATTTTTCAATGTTACAGGATAAGATGTTCCTTCCGGAATTTGCGCTTCAACCCATTTCCAACCGGTCCAGTTTACCTCATCTTCAAATGTAAGCTTGATTTGATTGCCGTATGCATCTGTTATTCTGGTTCTAAGCCAATGGTTTTTGCTGTCGCCATATACCCACATTCCTATTGCTTTAGGCTTATCCTCTAATTTAATACCTTCGCCGTCTTCACCAAACTCAACAAAGGCAATGCTTTGATCAGTCATTTTTGTAAAGTCGTAATCTAATTTTAATGAATTAGAACCTTCCTTGACAAAGTCTTTTGTAATAGACATATCTCCTGATGAACCTTCAGGATATAATGTTAACTTTAAGTTTTCCAGATCTTCAAACCTATTTAAAGTTTTATATCTATAGCCAACCTTAACCTGAATATGTTTAATAGCATCTCCAAAGGTTGCTGTTATGGCTCCTGTGTTGCTTACATCTCCTGCTGTAAATATGCCGTTTTCAACCTTTCCGACTCTGTTTCGATAGGTATAAGATAAATATTCAGCTGGAATATTTGCAGAATTTCCATCCTTGTCTATTCCAAGAATTTCTCCCAGTTCATAGGTATCATTAAATCCCATTGTCAAAGAATCCGTATTAAATTTAAGTGCAACAGGTTTATCAAGAACTTCAATTTCCAGTTTACCTTCTGCATTGCCTACATTTACGGTTATAACTGCTTTACCGGCTATGCTTGGATAAAATATGTTGTTTTCTATTCTTCCTGCATTCACAGGAGATACATTGAATTCAACATTTTTAGCATTTATGTCCAAAGGAGTGTAGTATTCGTTGTAATATTTTAAGCTAAGAGCTGTCTCAGTATTATTAAACAATGCATCCTGGCTTGGTATTATTTCTATACTGCTGATTTCATCACTTTCCGGTGAAGTGTTGAATACACCGACGCCGGATGCTATTTTTCTTTCTCTTCCGTCAGAGGGAATATTAACAACGGTTACGTTAGAATTCTTTAAAAAGTCCACACCCATGGTAGTGGAGCCTCCACCGTCCATATTTACAGCATTGTAGGCGCCAAGACCAAGCATTATTTCAGCAAGCTCGGTTTGCTTAACTCCAACATAATTCTTGTTTCTTCCATCGATAGTAACCATAATCATTTCTGTGTTGTCTTTGTTAAACCCGATTGCAGTCCTTGGATTTGTTCCTAATACTTCATCGCTTATTTCATTCAATGCGCCGTCTTTAACCAGGAAGTTTAAAGCTCCAAAAGCCCATTCTGTATTCTCAGGATTGAAATCAAGCTCAATATTAAGCGATACCGGTTGACCGGGAGCAAATGCCCTTTGCATTTCGCCTATTGAAGCTGCATTACAGCTGGCAATTATATACCCCTTTTCAGGAATTAATATTGAAGGTTGATTTTTTCTCACTTCTGAAACCGTATTGTCAACTACTACTACTTCTAAAATATCCTTTTTGCCATCATAACCGGGTGATGTTTTATTCCAGTCGGTTGTAAGTATAGTGGGTGCCCAGTCCAGGGAGGATGTTTTATTAAAAACTGTAACATCAAAAGCAGTGCCATCTGACCCATACAATGAAATCTTAGGGTTCCATACTGATATGTCTACATTTCCGTCCAATAGTCTTGATACAGTCGGATAACCATAGCTGTAAGGCAGCGGAGATGTAATTATCTTTCCGTCTTCAATTAATGCTCCATAGGTATATGTTGGGTCTCCCATGTAAAAAAAGTCACCATTTACTGCTGCTGTTGCCCCTGATGATTTAATCATAGTGCTGAGGGGTGTGCGGTTAGAAACTCCGTTTTCATTTGTTATGGGATTTACTTCAGTGTACTTGTCTGTCAAGTCCGACCTTATGACATTTATGTTCATCCATCCTGATGAAGTGTATCTTTCTATTTTTTCGTATGTAATGCCGGTTGAAAGTCTCGTTTCTTCTGACAGGTCATATACATTATAAAGACTGCTGCCATAAGCATATGAGCTTAGTAATATCGCCAAGGCTGCAGAAAAAGCTGCTATCTTCTTAATAATCATATAAATCATCCTTCCTTTATAATTTCAATCCATTATAACACAAAAATATTTGCTTATATATTAAATTACTATTAATAAATAAGCAATTTATAGCAATAAAGGATTTTTATATAAGTTTGACGTATTTGGATATATTTTTGTTCCCATAATGATATGGAGATAAAACATTTTTGCATAATAAATATAAAAAAAATTACTCCTCTGAAGCAAAAAATAATTTCCGTTACATATTGACAATGAACCATGCTTGTGTTATCATTTAGCAAACTAAATACTCCTTATCAAGAGTGGTGGAGGGACGAGGCCC
The DNA here is from genome assembly GCA_023453025.1 of Bacillota bacterium. GTDB lineage: Bacteria > Bacillota > Clostridia > Tissierellales > Sedimentibacteraceae > Sedimentibacter. The sequence continues at coordinate 16,109 of JAEXUD010000053.1, read as the reverse complement.
GATGAAACCCGGCAGCCTGATTTATTCAAGGTGCCAATTCCCGCGGATTATCCGAAAGATGAGGCTAAACAGACAATATGGACCTCTTCTGCGGAAGAGGTTTTTGTGTATGCCCTAACCCCATTTTTAAGATGGTTTTTTCTGAAAAATGGCGGTAGGTCAACCGCAACGAATTCCCAATGTATGCGACGTAAGGAGCAAATACATTGGTGAATGAGACTGCGTTATAGATATTTGCGAATTTTTTTCGAAGAAAGGAATAAAAGATGAAAAAATGGTTATTTACGTCTGAATCAGTTACTGAAGGTCATCCGGACAAAATGTGTGACCAGATTTCAGATGGGATCTTGGATGCAATTTTAGAGCAAGATCCAAATGGAAGAGTTGCCTGTGAAACAATTACTAAAACAGGATTTGTGCTTGTAGCAGGAGAAATCAGCACAAGCTGCTATATTGATATACCAAAAATAGTTAGAAATACTGTTCAAAATATCGGATATGATAATGCTGAATATGGTTTTGATTACAAAACTTGCGCAGTATTTACTTCTATTGAGGAACAATCTCAGGATATAGCACTGGGTGTTAACGAAGCGGATGAATATAAAAAAGGTCATCAGGATACAAATGATATGATTGGTGCAGGAGACCAGGGTATGATGTTTGGTTTTGCATGCAATGAAACACCCGAATTGATGCCAATGCCAATTTCTTTGGCACACAAGCTTTCTCGAAAACTGACAGAGGTCAGAAAAAGCAAGCTGGTTGATTATTTAAGACCGGATGGGAAGACTCAAGTCACAGTTGAATATCATGACAATACACCTGTTAGAATCGACACAATAGTTATTTCTACTCAGCATGGTCCTGAGGTTGACAGAGAAACAATTGAAAAGGATTTGCTTGAGCATGTTATTAAAACAACAGTTCCTTCAGAATTACTGGATGAAAACACCAAGTATTTTATAAATCCTACAGGGAGATTCGTTATAGGCGGACCTCAAGGAGATTCGGGATTAACAGGAAGAAAAATAATAGTTGATACCTACGGAGGATACTCAAGACATGGCGGCGGAGCATTTTCCGGCAAGGATCCTACAAAGGTAGACCGTTCTGCCGCTTATGCAGCAAGACACATAGCAAAAAACATCGTCGCTGCAGGATTGGCTGACAAATGTGAAGTAGAACTTGCATATGCAATCGGTGTTGCCAAGCCGGTATCAATAATGGTTGATACCTTCGGAACTAACAAAATTGATGAAGTAAAAATACAAAATGCTGTTGTAGATAATTTTGATTTAAGACCGGCTGCCATAATTGAAAGATTTAATTTAAGAAGACCTATTTATCAACAAATAGCTGCCTATGGCCACTTCGGAAGAGACGATTTGGACCTTCCATGGGAAAAAACAGACAAGGTTGAAGCTCTAAAAAAATATTTATAGTAAATTAAAAGAGTGAATAGCAATATTTGCTCTTTTTTAATATAATGGTTTTATATTAAATAATAGGAGCAAGCTATGTTTTACAGAAGTGCGGGAATACTCATGCCTGTAAGTGCGTTACCCTCTAAATATGGAATAGGAACCTTCGGAAAGGAAGCATACAATTTTATAGATTTCTTGCATTCGGCAAATCAAAAATACTGGCAGCTGCTGCCCATAGGGCCTGTTTCCTATGGGGATTCACCATATTCATCCTTTTCTATATATGCAGGCAACCCTTATTATATTGATTTGGAACTGCTGATTGATAAGGGCTATTTGTCATACTCTGATTGCGAAGCAATTGATTCAGATGAAGAATATGTGGACTATGAAAAACAATTTAAATACAGATATAAGATATTATATAAGGCTTTTGAGAACTCTAGGGGTATAATTGATAATGAAACAACTGCTTTTAAGCTAAACAATAATTGGATTTATGACTATTCATTGTTTATGGCATTAAAATATCATTTCAATCAAAAACCGTGGCATTTATGGGATGAAGAAATATCGGAAAGAAATAAAGAAGCTATAAAAAAATATGAAACACTGCTTAAGGATGATATGAAATTTTGGACCTTTGTACAGTATTTGTTTTTTGAACAATATAGTAATTTAAAAGCATATGCTGATAAAAGGGATATTTTGATTATAGGGGATATGCCTATTTATGTTGCTGAGGATAGTGTTGAAGCATGGACAGAAAGAAATCTGTTTTTACCTTCATTAATAGCTGGGGTTCCTCCTGATGCATTTTCAGATGATGGGCAGCTTTGGGGAAATCCTGTTTATAACTGGGGATATCTTAAAGAAAATTCCTATAAATGGTGGACAAATAGATTCAGATGGTCATTTGAATTATATGATGCAGTCCGGATTGACCATTTCAGGGGTCTTGATGAATTTTGGGCTGTTCCGGATAACTCAAAAAATGCCGTAAATGGCAGATGGTATACTGCAAACGGCAGGGAATTATTTGAGCATGTAATTATGAAATTGGGTAGTTTAAATATTATTGCTGAGGATTTGGGTATAATTACAGACAGTGTAACAGGGTTAAAAGATGAATTCAATTTTCCCGGGATGAAAGTTTTACAGTTTGCCTTTGACGGCAATCTTGACAATCCATATCTTCCCGAAAATTATGAGGAAAATTCTGTTGCATATACGGGTACTCATGATAATGATACCCTGAAGGGGTGGTATAATAAGCTGGATGAAAATATAAAGCAAATTGTATTAAAAAAATTAAATATTAATGAAGAAATAAGTGAAGATGAAACCATTAATAATATAATTAAAAGAGTGCTGGATAGCAAGGCAAGTCTTGCAATAATACCACTTCAAGATTACTTGAAGTTGGATTCCAAAGGACGGATAAACACTCCTTCAACCTTGGGAGGAAATTGGATCTGGAGAATTAAAAAGGGAATGCTGATACATGAGTTATCAAATAAAATTAAGCGAATGACAATAAACAGCGACAGAACTCATTAAAATGGGCTATTAAATTAAGAGTCCATTTTATAATCCTATTCTTTATAACAGCACTAAAAATTCTTCTGTGTTCAATTTAAATGTATTTCCAATGGTTTTGGCGCCAAACACCTTCAAATTTTCTTTGAATTTCAATGTAATTGACTCATTTGACATATTGATTGCAATGAGTATTCTTTTATCAGCATCAAATCTTTCAAAGACAAATACTCCCTCATCATGTAAATGATTTTTATAATTTCCTGCTGCAAACAATTTGTTATTTCTAAGCTGAGCCAAAAATTTATAGTGATTTAAAATTTCTATGTTTTCACTTCCCCATGGAAAGCATGTTCTGTTAAAGGGGTCCTCAAAGCCTTCAACCCCCACTTCATCACCATAATAAATGCATGGTACGCCCGGCAGAGTAAATTGAAGTAAGCTTGCTATTTTAAGAAGCTTTATTCCTTTTTTTAATTCTTCTTCATTTAATTTGTACTTTGACTTATCATCCTTAGTTTGCGGGGATCTATCCGTTCCCAGGACTGTCAGGATTCTTGCGGTATCATGAGTTCCAAGAATATTCATCAGGCAATTGACGGTTTGTGGAGGATATTTTTCAATTGTCAGATTCAAAGTTTCATATAAAGCTTTACAATCTTTGCTTTTGACATAATTAATTATTGCGTTTTTAAGCGGATAGTTGGTTACTGAATCAAGCTGATTTCCGCAGAAATATTCCTTCAGCTTTCCATATGAGAATTTATTGGAAGCATCTTCCCATACTTCACCCACTATATATGCATCATTATCCTGGTTTTTGACCGCTTCACGCAGTTTTTCCAGAAATTCATTTGGAAGCTCATCGGCAACATCCAGTCGCCACCCTTTAACACCTATATTCTGCCAGTACTTCAGCACTCCTTTTTCACCTGTTATAAATTCAATGTAAACTTCATTGTTTTTATTAAGTGCAGGAAGGGTTTTAATTCCCCACCAGCTTACATAATCAGAATTCCATTTGTTGAAGGTATACCAGCTGTAATAAGGGGAGTTCTTGCTTTGATATGCTCCAAGAGATTCATATCTGCCGTACTTATTAAAATAAATGCTGTCATCACCTGTATGACTGAATACACCGTCCAGTACAACATAAATTCCAAATTTTTCTGCTTCATAACATAATCTTTCCAATGTACCGGCAGAGCCAAACATAGGGTCTATGGACAAATAATCTCCGGTATCGTATTTGTGATTTGAATATGCATCAAAAACCGGGGATAAATATATGGTATTTACTCCCAGGCTGTGGATATAAGGTAATTTTTCAATTATGCCTTCTAAGCTTCCGCCAAAAAAATCATTATTTTTAATTTCTCCTTCCTCATCAGGTAGATAATCAGGGCATCCTCCCCAGTCATTTCTGATTATGATGTCTTCCCTGTTCTTGTTTAATATTTTAGTTTTATAAAACCTGTCAACAAATATATGGTATATAGTTCCGCCCTTTATCCAGTCAGGTGTATTATAGCTTTCAGCGTATATTAACAGCTCATATTGCTTTGAGGAATAAGCCTCATTAATTATAAAGGAATAAAAATATTGTCCCTTTTCTTTAATTAAAAAGGTTCCCTTGAATAAGTCACAGTTGTTTTCTCTTCCAATCCATTCCATTAAAACTTCCTTATAAAACAAGCTGTCGTAATCATGTCTTTTTTCTATTTTTATTTTTGGCCTAAATGCTGATTGATTTTTTACCTGAATTTTCAGCGTAATTTCTTGACCTGCTTTAACTCCACCCTGTGGATTTCGATAAAATTCAGATTGATTTTCAAATATTATCATTGCTGCTCCTCTTTCAAATAAAGGATGCTGCTCGATAGCATGCATCCTTATAATAAATTTCTTTATTATTTTTATCTTTTAATTTGCTTAAGGTTCCAGATTTTATCAGAGTAATCCCTTATGGTCCTATCGGAAGAAAATATTCCGGAACTTGCAATATTCATCAATGACATCTGGTTCCATTTTCTTTTATCCTCAAAATACAAGTGAGAAGCTTTACCATGAACATCTATGTAGCTGTCAAAATCAGCAAAGCACATGTATGGGTCGCCGACCTGATTACCGCCAATTAAGTAGTTGCTTATAGATTCAAAACTTTTTGAGTTTATCCCCTTATTTAAAAAATCAATTATTTTACGAAGCTTAATGTGTTTTTGATAATATAATATTGAAGAATATCCCTGTCTCCACAGATTTTCAACTTCATAATCCCTCATACCGAACAAAAAGAAATTCTCTTCTCCCACCTGGTTAATCATTTCAACATTGGCTCCGTCGTATGTTCCGATAGTAAGAGCGCCGTTCAGCATGAATTTCATGTTTCCTGTTCCGCTGGCTTCTTTGCCGGCAAGGGAAATCTGCTCACTTAATTCACCGGCAGGAATTATTATTTCAGCCAATGATACAGAGTAGTTTTCCAGGAAGACCACATTGATGTATTTTTTAATAAAAGTATTTTTGTTTATATAATCGCTTAAAGCAAAAATTAATTGAATGATTTCCTTTGCTCTGAAATATCCGGGTGCTGCTTTTGCGGCGAATATAAAGGTTTCAGGCACTATATGAGCAGTGTTTCCTTCATTTATATCTATTATAAGACTTATTATCCTCAGTGCGTTCAACAACTGCCTTTTATATTCGTGAAGTCTTTTTGCCTGAATATCAAATAAGGAGTCAATGTTCATCACATTATGGCTGTTCTTGAATACAAAGTCAACAAGCCTTTTCTTGTTGCACAGTTTAATATCATTTAATTCTTCAAGTACGGAATCATCATTGATGAACCTTTTTAAACCTGATAGATTTTCAGGCCCTATATAGTAATCTGCTCCTAATAGTTCATCCAGTAGATTTTTTAATCTTGGGTTAGCCTGATTGAGCCAGCGTCTATGAGCTATTCCATTTGTTACATTGATGAATTTATGAGGGCTGTATTCATAAAAGTTTTTAAACACAGTTCTTTTAAGTATATCTGTATGTAATTTTGCTACTCCATTTACGGTGTGGCTTCCAATTATACATAAATTGGCCATATTTACCCTGTCGCAGCCAAAGATGGACATTTGAACTGCTTTGTTCCAGTCGCCGTGATACTTTGACTTAGCATCATCTAAGAATCTTTTATTTATTTCAGTTATAATCATAAATATTCTTGGAAGCTTGGATTTAACTATATTCATATCAAAAGTTTCCAGGGCTTCGGTCAACACGGTGTGGTTTGTATAGGATACAGTGTTTTCTACTATTTCCCGGGAATTTTCCCATGAATAATTATATTCATCCATAAAAATGCGCATAAGCTCGGGAATTATGAGGGCAGGGTGAGTGTCATTAATGTGGATGGCAGCTTTTTCGCTGAAATTATCCAATGTATTGTATTTTTTAAAGTGCTTTCTTACGATATCCTGTGCAGAAGCAGAAACAAGAAAGTATTGCTGTTTAAGCCTTAATATTTTTCCTTCGTAATGATTATCAGCCGGATACAGAACCTTAGATATAGCTTCTGCCATGGAATCCTCTGACAATGCCCTGATATAATCACCCTGTGAAAATAAATTCATATCAATAGAATTTAAGCTTCTGGACTCCCAAAGCCTTAATAAGCTTACGCCCTTGCTGTCATAGCCTGATATGAACATATCATAAGGAATTGCTTCAATTTCAATAGGATGATCATGATAAATTTTTAATCCGTCACCAGTCCATTCCTCTCTGATTTTTCCTTCGAATTTTACTATTACACGTTCTTCTGTTTTTGGCACAAGCCATACATCAGAGGTTGTAAGCCAATCATCAGGCAGTTCTGTTTGCCATCCATCTATTATTTTTTGTTTGAACAGACCAAATTCGTATTTAATTGAAAAACCTGTGGCTGGATAGTTTTGTGTTGCCAGTGAATCCATAAAGCATGCGGCAAGCCTGCCAAGTCCTCCATTTCCAAGTCCCGGATCCTTTTCTATAGCGTAAAGTTCATCTAAGGAAACATTATATTTTTTTAAAGCCTCAATAACTTCAGTTTCAATTTTTAAATTATATAAGTTGTTTCTTAAGGATTTTCCCACAAGGAATTCCATGCACATGTAATAAACCTGCTTATAGCTGTTTTTATTTACTTCATTTATAAAGTTGTTGCGTTTATCTAAAAGTATATCTCTTAAAACCAAAGAAAGAGCTCTGTATATTTGATTGGAATTCGCACTGTTAGGGTTTATATTCCAATACCTTGATATTTCTTCATCTATTAATGAGTTGATTGTCTTTGAGTCTATTTTTAATTCCGGCATTATTTAACTCCCAGCATATATTTATACATGTCATAATATTTTTCAGCAGATTTTTTCCAACTGAAATCTACATTCATTACTGCTTCGATAAGTTTTTTAAAGTCATCCCTGCTCTGATAAACATTAAGTGCCCTTTTGACAGCATCAACCAATGCTTCAGGTGTCTGTTCATTAAATGTAAAGCCATTTCCGGAGCCGAGGCTTGCGTCTTTTATTGAATCTTTAAGGCCGCCCGTTTCCCTGACTATAGGTACAGTACCATATCGGGAAGCTATCATCTGTGCAATACCACACGGCTCACTTATGGAAGGCATTAAAAGAAAGTCGGCCCCGGCATAAAGCTTTCTTGCAAAATCCGGGTTAAAGTCGATTCTGACAGCTACCTTGTCGTGATACGTATCATGCAAAGCCTTGAATTGCAGCTCATAGCTTCTGTCACCCTTGCCAAGAACAATGACCTGCACCTTTTCCTTCAGTATTTCTCCGATTCCGTTAATAATCAAATCAAATCCCTTGTGCTTAACAAGTCTTGAAATAATTCCGATGACAGGTATGTTTTCATCCTGCGGAAGGTTTGTCATCACTTGTAGATTTGTTTTATTTGCATATTTATTTTTAATATTATTTACATCGTAGTTTTCAAACAGTGAAGTATCAGTTTCAGGGTTATACAAATCAGTGTCGATTCCGTTTAATATCCCGATTACCTTTGAGGCATTTTTGCTGATTATAGAAGCAAGCCCGCGAGCGTAGTAATCATCAAAAATTTCCCTGGAATAACTTTCGCTTACAGTGCTGATAATATCACATGTTTCCATTGCACCCTTTAAAAGGTTTATGCTTCCCTTATATTCAATCAATGATTTTTCTTTGCCATAAAGACCGAATACATCTTCTGAAATATTGATATCATAAATTCCCTGGTATTCAATGTTGTGAATGGTTAAAACTGTTTTTATGTTATTGTATTCTGCTGAGGTTGAATAGATTGTTTTTAAATATATAGGTATAAGTGATGTCTGCCAGTCGTTTGTATGAATGATGTCAGGAAAAAACTCCAGCATTGGAAGTATGAACAACACTGCTTTTGAGAAAAATGCAAATCTTTCACCATCATCAAAGCTCCCGTAGCATTCCTCTCTTTTAAAATAGTATTCATTATCAATAAAATAATATGTAATATTATTGACTGTTTTCTTGAATACTCCGCAGTATTGCTGCCTCCATACCAGGGGTACGGTAGTTTTTCCAACAAACTCCAGTTCGCTTCTGTTTTGTATGTTTTGATATAAGGGCAGCATTATTCTTATGTCTATATCATTACCGTAGTTTTCCTTTAAAGCCTTAGGAAGAGAGCCTGCAACTTCCCCCAGCCCTCCTGTAGCTATAAATGGAGCGGCCTCAGAAGCCGCATACAATATTTTTAATTTACTCATATTATACTCCTATACTACTGAATATTTTTTTAAGAAAAACGGACAATTGGAATATCCAAGCAATACCCTGTCATTTGTTACCTGAGCATATGTATCCGTTATAATTGCATCAAGTCTTGCATTATCTCCTATGATTCCATGCTGCATGATTATTGAATTTTTCACCACTGCATTTTTACCGATTTTTACTCCTCTGAATATTATGCTGTTTTCAACTGTTCCCTCAATTATACAGCCGCTTGCTATAAGTGAATTTTTCACACTGGCTTCCTTGCAGTATTTAGTCGGGGTTGAATCCTTTGTCTTTGTATATATAGGACCCGTAGCGGAATAAAATAAACTCTGTAAATTTTCCTTTTTCAAAAGCCCAAGACTGTTGTCATAATAACTTTGCAGAGAATCTATATGAGCGAAGTATCCATTGTACTCATAACCAAAAATTCTCAATGAATGCACCTTCTTAGCCAGGACATCGTAGCTGAAATCCTTGTAATTTCTTGCTATGGCATCGTAAATAATGGATTCCAGGAAATCTTTGTTCATTACCCAGGTATTTAACCCTACATTGTGTTCACCTTTTGTAACAGGGTATACTAATATATCATCAGCCCTTCCGTCATCATCAAATTCGTATATGATTTTATGAATAGAACTGTTTTTATCCACATTGGTCTTAATATAGACAGCAGTGATGTCAGAGTTTTTTTCTTCATGGTATTTTATTACGTCCTTGTAATTTATATTATATATCATATCACAATCTGACATTACAACATATTTTTCCTTTGAAGAGGATATGTAATCCAATACTCTTTTTAAAGCATCCAGCCTGCCATGAAACAGGCCGTGATTTTCGCCTATAGCATATGGAGGAAAAATGAGGATACCTCCTTTTTTTCTTGATAAATCCCAATCCTTCCCGGAGCCTACATGCTCCATCAGGGATCTGTAGTTGCTCCTGGTAATGATGCACACCTTGTTGATTCCGGTATTCACCATATTCGACAAGGTGAAATCAACAAGCCTGTATCTTCCGCCAAACGGTATGGCAGCTAATGATCGATGTGAAGCAAGTTCTGTCATACTCCAATCCTGCATGTCTGAAAATATAATTCCTAAAGCATTCATATTACACCTCCTGCATGCTGTTAATTATACTTTCTCTGGGTATTACTGTAATACCCAGATTTTTATCTCTTGGTGTACCGACCTTAAGATTGGCACCTATTACAACGGCTTCATCAATAATTGCATAATTTATAATAGAATTATCCTTTATTTGAACATCAGCCATGATTACTGAATCCTTTACTACGGCATTTTCACCTATTTTAACTCCTGAAAAAATTATTGAGTTTTCTACAGAGCCAAATATAACTGCGCCTTCAGATACGATGGAATTTTTTACGCTTGATTTACCGCTGATATATTGCGGAGGCCTTTCAGCATGTCTTGAATAAATTATCCAGTCTCCTGATAAATCAAAGCCGCTGTCTCCCAATATATCCATATTTGCCTGCCACAAGGAATCAATTGTTCCGACATCCTTCCAGTAGCCCTTAAATTCGTATGAATACATCTTCTCATCAGAATTTAACATAAGCGGTATTACATCTTTACCAAAATCCTTTGATGATTTTTCGTTCTTATCATCAATTTCCAAGTATTCTTTAAGCTTATCCCAGCTGAATACGTAAATTCCCATGGAAGCCTTGGTGCTTTTTGGTTTTCTGGGTTTTTCCTCAAAATCAATTATTCTGCCTTCATCATCAGAGCTTAATATCCCAAATCTGGAGGCTTCCTTAATCGGAACATCAATCACGGAAATTGTACAGTCGGCATTTTTTTCTTTATGATACTTTATCATCAAAGAATAATCCATTTTATAAATATGATCACCGGATAATACCAGCACATATTCAGGGTCATACTGGTTAATAAAATCTATATTTTGATAAATAGCATTTGCTGTACCGGAATACCATTCGGAGTCACCTACTCTCTGATAAGGCGGAAGTATTTGAATGCCGCCGTTCATTCTGTCTAAGTCCCATGATTTGCCGTCTCCGATGTAAGAATTTAAGATAAGCGGCTGATATTGTGTTAAAACTCCAATAGTGTCGAGTCCTGAATTAACGCAATTTGATAAAGGAAAGTCGATAATTCTGTACTTGCCTCCAAAGGGCACTGATGGTTTTGCAATTTTTGTTGTAAGTGCGCCCAGCCTGCTTCCCTGCCCGCCTGCAAGCAGCATGACAACGCACTCTTTTTTAGATAATTTCATATACTCTACCTCCCATTTTCATATTTTGCATTTTATCTTTTTTTAAAAAAATTACTGACAGAGGAGGTACGGTCAAGGATATATAAGAGTCATAACCATGTAAATTTCCCTTTGATGTTAATATCCTGCTGCTGTTTCCAGAACCTGTTCCCCCAAATTCCGCATCATTGGAGTTAAAAACTTCTGCATAAGTTCCTTCTGAGGCACCTATTAAATAATTTTTTCTTTCAACAGGAGAAAAATTAACAACTACAACCAATTCATCTTTATTTTTATTGATTCTTTTAAATGATATTATATTTTGCTCATAATCATCATTGGAAATCCATTTAAAACCGTCCCAGGAATAATCTATTTCCCATAGCTCAGAATTATTCAGATAAAATTCATTTAAGACTTTAATATATATGTTCAGTTTTTTATGATATTCATAGTTTATCAGAAACCATTCAATTTCTTTGTCATGATTCCACTCTGTGAACTGACCGACCTCGTATCCCATGAAGTTGAGTTTTTTTCCGGGATGAGCAGTCATAAATCCAAGAAGTGCTCTGACATTTGCAAATTTTTCTTCATAAGATCCAGGCATTTTATCTAAAATTGACTTTTTCCCATGTACAACCTCGTCATGTGACAAGGGTAGGATGAAATTTTCACTGAAGGCATAATGCAATGAAAAAGTAATATTTTTATGCTTGTACTTTCTGAAAAATGAATCAGTTTCCATGTACTCCAGAATATCGTTCATCCAACCCATATTCCATTTAAAATTAAATCCAAGCCCCCCCAGGTATACCGGCTTGGTAACCATAGGCCATGCGGTTGATTCCTCTGCAATCATCATGGTATTAGGATGAAGCTTGAAGACCGTCTCGTTGAGCTTTTTTAAAAAAGCTATCGCTTCAAGGTTTTCATTGCCGCCGTATATATTAGGATTCCATTCGCCCTTTTTTTTGTCATAATCCAAATAAAGCATTGAGCTGACCGCATCAACTCTCAGCCCGTCAACATGATATTCTTCCAACCAGAATATTGCATTTGAAATTAAAAATGATTGGACTTCTGATTTTCCGAAATTGAATTTATGGGTGCCCCAGCCGATGTTTTCTCTAAGCCAAGCCTCATTGTATTCATAGAGATAACTTCCGTCAAACATGTACAAGCCGTGAGCATCCTTGGGAAAATGAGCAGGAACCCAATCAAAGATTACACCTATGCCATTCAGGTGACATTCATCTATAAAATATTTTAAATCATCAGGTTCTCCAAGACGTTTTGTAGGGGCATAATATCCTGAAATCTGATACCCCCATGAACCGTCGAAGGGATGCTCCATTACCGGCATCAGTTCAATATGAGTATAGCTATGTTTTTTTATATGCGCTATCAAAAAGGGTGCGATTTCCCTGTATGTATAAAGGCTGCCATCTATCTTTCTCCTCCATGAAGTAAGATTGAGCTCATAAATATTTATGGGTAGTTCATACAAATTTATGGATTTTTTATAGCTTTGCCAGTTTGCATCTCTCCACATGTATTTATTAATATCATAAACAATGGATGCAGTTTCATTCTTTGTCTGTGATGAAAATGCAAAGGGATCAGATTTATATATTTCTTCGTTGCTTTTTGTGGTGACAAGATATTTGTACAATTCTCCGCTGTTAATTAATGGAATATGCTTCTCCCATATACCGCTGCCCTTTATTTTTTCCATTGCAAAGTCTGAGTTCTTTTGCCAACCATTGAAATTGGCGACCACATGTATATTTTTTGCCTCTGGCGCCCAAACTCTGAAAACTGTTCCTGAATTATTTATATCCTTGTGTGCACCTAATAATTTGTATGAATAATAATTTGTACCTTGATGAAATAAATAAATTGGAAGTTCATTATTTTTTTCCATAGACACTCCATTAAAAAAAGAATTGTATATATTAATTGTACTTTGAAATAAGTTATTAATAAAGTAAAGAAATGTATATCAATTATATTATACCATTATATTATCAAAACGAAACAAGAATAATGTAAAAAAAGATACCTTTCGATATCTTTTATTATACACAAAAATATTCATATTAGTTAAAGGTTATGCTTCCAACACCTGTTTTTATTTCAATTTTTGTTTGCTTATCCTTGTTGGATTCGGTTCTTTCCTTTTCCATAAATTCATTTATAACTGCTTCATAGCTTGAATCATCAGGAATAGAAATGCCTATGTCACCAACATCTGCAGCAGCTTTAATTTTGGCTGCATTTGTTATATCATTCAAAGAAATTTTTATATCCCCTGTATTTGTGATAAATTCAGAATTATTAACTGCTGCGGCATCGGTTAAATTAATCTCTCCGACATTGGTTTTTATATTGTAAGAAGCAGCTGAATTTTCTATGCTGATATCTCCTACATTATTTTCAATTTCATAGTTTCCATTTATGTTTTTGATGTGTACATCACCCACATTTAAGGAAATAATGATATTTTCAATATTTTTTGGAACATTTATCGATAAATCTGTTGATACATTATTGTCGTCCATATTTAATTTCTTAAATGCAGTGTCAATATTGATAGAATTCATATTTTCTTCAACAGAGTAGATGAATTCTTCAATCAACTGCTCTGACTTTTCCTTGGAACCGGTATGTGCAGCAATATTTAGATTTATGACCGCATCTGGCGAATCATGAGAAGAAATAGTTATATCTCCAACAGAGCTGCTAATTTTTAAAGTATCAAAATCCTCAGCATTTATAGTGTGAGATTCTTGTCTTTCTGCTTTTTCTTTTCCAACCGAGTCAATAATTGCTTCTGTAATTTTGTCAGTTACATCCTTAACCTTATCTTCGTCAACTTCATTAATTGAAGCGCAGCCGTTTAGTAAAAGTACTGCTAATACTATTAATATTAAAGCCTTAATTTTTTTCATAGTTAACTCCTATAATTATTTTCTATAAATTTATTTTCTTTTCTAAAAGAAAGCCTGAACAAAGAGTTAATATTGAGCTTTGTATTATTGAAAATATATTCACAGGCAGCAACATATATATTAATTCTGTTGCAGTAGGTCGTGAGGCTGAAAATGAACCATAGTAAGGTGATAAAATATCATAAAATTCAGTTGATATTTTACCGAGTGCCCAGTTCAGCAAGATGAATATTATAAAGCTCAGTGCTCCTCCAAATTTAATTTCTGAAAATATGCTTTTTCTAATAGTCATTGCAGTATATACTGTAGTTATAAAGCTTATTAAGAATAACAGAGCAGTAAGCAAGAACATAAACATATGACCTAAGTTAAATCCAAAGCTGCCTGACAGCAAATTATTTACAGAAGCAAATATTTCATTGAGATTTATGTGGGCTCCGGATATATACATTATATAGGTTCCGTTAATAAGGACAAATATAAAATACAAAAGTAGTATTGCCAAGCCTTCAATGACAGCAGTAATAAGCTTTGAAACAACTATTTCATAACCGCTGTTTGAAGTCATAAACAGCATATATCCTGATTTTTTATTTAAGTCATCACTGTACATTTTAATAATATCACCAATGTATACAACAGCTATAACAATAGGGAAAAGTGCCAGAAACATTGAACTGCCTGCTAATCCCTTTGTAATTAGCATTAGATTCAATAAAACAGATATAATTAATGTAATAATCGCTAATTTGTATTTTTTTATAAATTCATATTTGATTAATTTAAGCATTCTTAAATACCTCCTTGTAGATTCCTTCAATGGATGTTCCGTGGGATAATCTCAATTCCTCTGCATTACCGTTCAAGGCTATATTTCCGTCCTTTAAAAATATGACCGAATCAAGTATTTTTTCTATTTCGCTGACTAAATGTGTTGATATTATTATTGTCTTGTTTTCACTGTAGGATCTTGTTATTAAATCCATAATGACGTCTCTTGACAATACATCAACACCATTTAACGGCTCATCCAGCATATACAAATTTACGTTTCTGGATAAAGCAAGAGCAACCTTTAGCTTTCCCACCAATCCGGAGGACAGCTTCGATATTCTGAATTCAGTGTCAACGTTAATTTCTTTAAGCAGGTTAAATGCATTTTCCTTTTGAAAGTCCTCATACATGTCTGCATAAAATTGAACTGCATCCTTGACCTTAAAAGAATCATACAGAAAATTTTCTGTAGGCATATAAGATAGATTTGCTTTTGATTTATATGAAAGCGGTTCATTGTTTAATAAAACATTGCCTGATGTTTGTTTGTGAAGGCCGGCTATAACCTTCATCAGCGTGGTTTTTCCACTTCCGTTAGGGCCTAATAATCCGTAGATTTTACCTTGCTCCAAAGTCAAATCGATGTTATTTATAGCTGTTTTGTTATAATATTTTTTATTTAAATTTTCTATCTTTAATAATTCCATTATTATTCAACCCTTTCCTTATAATCATCTTCATTTTCTATCAATCTAATCATTTCTTCCTTTGAGTATCCTATCTGCTTCATGCCTCTTATAAATGTTTCTATTTGTTTTTTTGCCATTTCATATCTCATGCTGTCAATCCTATTTGGTACTTCTGTAATATATGTTCCCAAGCCTCTTTTCGTAAATAATATTTCTTCCATTTCCATCTCCTTATAAACTCTTGCAACAGTATTGAAATTAATTCCCAGCTGGTTTGAATAGTCCCTTGAAGAAGGTACTTTATCGCCGGGCTTTAGTTTACCGGTTACTATATCCTGTTTAATTCTTTCCATAACTTGTATATATATTGGTATATTATTGTTAAATTCCATAATTCACCTCCTCGGTTGTATTAGCGTATTAGTATCATAGTAAAATAGTACACTAATATTACGCTCATGTCAATAAAAAAACTATTAACAAAATGAAACAATTTACTATCATAAAACTTAAGAAAAATAAGAAAAATATGTAGCTAACATTTGCAGGACACGACTATAATTCTTAACGAGTGGAGGCTGAAAATCCGTTAAGCAGCTTGCACTGTTTGAGTGTCAGCGAGTTTGCAAGCTGTAGGATTTTTAGTCGCAATGAACTTTAGAATTATTCGTGTCCGAA
>JAEXUD010000066.1 GCA_023453025.1 Bacillota bacterium | reverse complement strand
TTTCAAAGTGCTGTCCTCCTTTGTATAATGCTCTATAATTATACATTGGAGTTACATATCTTGACATCTAAAACTGTAAAATCTTATTTGTCGTTTTCTGTTAATTCAATTTTATCATCTACAAATAGCTGATTTAGGCTGTTTTCAAGGGTTGATTTTGTTTTGAAAACAAAAGAAAAAGTCACTTTCCTAGTGTGTTTTAAGAAAATAATGGCTTTTGTTATGATGAGGAAGTAGAAAAACGGTGTGCAGTTTTGCTAATTTGGTTTAACAGTTTAGCAAAAGATATAACCTTTTAGCAAATTTGAAATAGAATTTTTTCTATTTCAAGTGATTCATAGTGTTACGGTAATGATGAATAGATGGCTAGATAAAGACTTGATAATAATGCGTATCAAGTCTTTTTTGTTGGAAAGTTAAATATAAATTATAATTACATTTACAACATTAAATAAGTATTAAAATTATTTTGTAATTAATATTGTAATTACAATATTATTATGTTATAGTTTAAAGTGTGTTATTGTATCGTACTGAAGGGAGAGGACGCTTTTGAAGGAAAAGAAACCAAAAGTACCTATGCAACATCTTAATATAGGCGAGTTTAACAGAGGGCAATCCTCTAAGTTGATACGGGGTCTAGTAGAAGATGATAAAGCAGCATTTATACAGAAAAATGGCAAGCCTATGGCAGTTGTTATGTCTTATGAGCGTTATATGAGATTGCTAGAGAAAGGAATAGATATCAATGAGTATTAATATATCTGAAAAATCAAATTTTATATGGAAAGTCGCTGATTTGCTTAGAGGTGATTATAAACAAAGTGAATATGGAGATGTTATTTTGCCATTTACCGTACTTTGTCGTTTAGATAGTGTCCTTAAAGAAACAAAAATAGAAGTATTACATTTAAATAAAACTTTGAAATATAAGAATAAAGAACCATTTCTAACGAGGGCTACAGGCTATAAATTTTACAATATTAGCGAGTTTACTTTTGAGAAACTGAAAGATGATGCAATCAACATAGCAGATAATCTTACAGATTACATTAAAGGTTTTTCTGAAAATGCAAGGACCATATTGGAGTCCTTCGATATTTATGCTCAAATTGCACGACTGGATAAAGCTAATTTGCTTTACTTAGTGGTGACAAAATTTGTCGATGATATCGATTTGCATCCAAACCAAGTTAGTAACAATGAGATGGGATATATATTTGAAGAACTGATACGAAAATTTTCTGAAATGTCCAATGAGACTGCTGGTGAACACTTTACTCCACGTGAAGTTATTCGTCTCATGGTCTCTATGCTCTTTACCCCAGATATGGAGAAAATTTGTGAACCAGGATTTATGGCAAAGCTGTATGATCCTGCAGCTGGTACGGGGGGAATGTTATCAGCAGGAATTGAGTATGCTACTGAGCAGAATGACCGAGCAATTATTGAGGTATATGGGCAGGAATTAAACGAAAAGACTTATGCTATTTGTAAATCCGATACCATGATAAAAGGTAAGGGATATGAAAATATTCATCTCGGAAACAGCTTTACTGAGGATGCATTAAAGAATGAAAAGTTCCACTATATGCTTTGCAATCCGCCTTTTGGTGTTGAGTGGAAAAAGTATGAAAAGTTTATTCGTGATGAAGCAGAGGACAAAGGATATGCAGGGCGCTTTGGAGCAGGACTTCCAAGAGTTTCTGATGGTTCATTATTGTTCTTACAACATATGATTTCAAAAATGATGCCTGTAGAAGATGGTGGTAGTAGAATTGCTATTGTATTTAACGGCTCACCATTGTTTACAGGAGATGCTGGAAGTGGTGAAAGTGAAATTCGCAGATGGATTATAGAGAGTGGATGGCTTGAAACAATTATCGCTATGCCTGATCAGCTGTTTTATAACACAGGTATTCTTACTTATATATGGATTGTTACGAATAGAAAGAAAGGTATCCGTAAAGGTAAAATTCAGCTAATTGACGGTACACCTTTCTTTGAACGTATGCGTAAGCCATTGGGAGAAAAACGTAAAATGCTTACTGAAGAATATATACAGCAGCTAACAAACATTTACGGTGATTTTGTGCCGGGTGAGTTATGTAAGATTTTTGATGAAGATGATTTTGCCTACTGGAAAGTTACAGTTGAAAGACCACTCCGTCTAAATTTCCAAACTACTGAGGAGCGTGTTGTACGTATTCAAGAGCAGACTGCGTTTGTAAATCTTGCAAAAAGCCGTAAGCGTAAACCAGAGGAGGTTGCAAAGGAAGTTGAGAAAGGCCAAAAGCAACAGGAAGCCATTCTTGATGCTATCCGTCAGATAGACTCTGAAGTATTATTCATGAATCGTGAGGAGTTTACTAAATTATTACAAAAATCATTTAAGAAAGCAGGAGTTAGTGTAAAGGCTCCTGTACTGAAAGCTATTCTTATGGCTCTTTCTGAAAAGGATGAAACTGCCGATATTTGTGTAGATAAAAAAGGAAATCCTGAGCCGGATGCAGATTTGCGCGATACCGAGCAGATTCCTTTCAAAGAGAATATTGAAGAATATATTAAACGTGAGGTTATCCCTTATGCACCTGATGCATGGGTAGATGAGAGTAAGACGAAAAAAGGATATGAAATTCCCTTTACCCGTCATTTTTACAAGTATATAGAAATTGGTGATGCTGAGGAAACTCTAAATGAGATTCAAGTGGTAGGTGCTAAAATTCAGAGTGCTATCGCTGAGTTGTTTGGGGAGGTGTAAGCATGGAAATCTATGAGGAATATATGGATAGCGGAATAGACTGGATAGGTGCAATCCCTATTGAGTGGGAGTTGCGAAGAATTAAAACCTTGCTTCTAGCACATCAAGGAGGAGCTTGGGGGGATGAACCCGCTGAAGATGAAAATGATAGGATTTGTATTAGAGTAGCAGATTTTAACTTTGATCATCTATCCGTGTACAACGAAGAGTATACCGTTAGAAATTATACTACAGCTCAAATTGAAAAGCTATCCCTGAATTATGGAGATATACTTGTTGAAAAATCAGGTGGTGGAGAAAAATATCCCGTTGGAAGAGTAGTTATGTTTGCGGAGAGATTTCCAGCATTATTTGCAAATTTTCTCGAAGTTTTTAGACCTAATCTGGATAATGTAAATAGTCGATTTTTGGGATACAGTCTTGCATCTGCTTATCATAACGAACTTACTAGAAAGTATTATAATCAGACCACAGGTATACAAAACCTTAATGTAACTGGATATATTTGTGAAAAAGTTGCTGTACCGACTATAAATGAGCAAAATCTTATTGTTTCTTATCTTGATAACCGAACTGCACAATTAGATTTTCTCATCTCCAACCTTGAAAAGCAAGCAGAAATGCTTGATATCTACAAGCGTGAACTGATTGCTGAAGTGGTGACAAAAGGTCTGGATAAATCTACTCCTATGAAAGACAGTGGTGTAGACTGGATTGGCTCTGTTCCAGAACATTGGAAAGTAACCAAAATCAAATGGATGTTTGAAATTGTTAAACGTATCTATGGTAAGGAAGATAGAGAGGTTTTATCCATTACGCAAAATGGAATAAAAATCAAGGATATTGAGTTAAATGAAGGTCAGCTGGCAGAATCCTACGCAAACTATCAAGTAGTTAATGTTAATGATTTTGCAATGAACTCTATGGACTTATTGACTGGATGGGTGGATTGTAGCCCATATGAGGGTGTTACTAGTCCAGACTATAGAGTGTTTCGCTTTTTACCTTCTAAGCCACAGTGCCATAGTTATTATAAATATCTATTTCAGATCTGTTATAAAAATCGTATATTTTATAGGCTTGGACAGGGAGTTTCTAATTTTGGACGTTGGAGGTTGCAGGCAGACCAATTTTTAAATATGCGTTTTCCACAACCACCTATTGAAGAGCAAGAGAGAATTGCAAATTATCTTGATGCAAAGACAGCCAAAGTTGGCGGTTTAATTGCTGATATCACTGAACAAATTGAAAAGTTAAAAGAGTATCGTAAAATTGTGATTCACGATGCAGTAACAGGAAAAATAAAAGTAACGGAGGGATAAAGATATGGCTATTGATACAAAAGAAAGAACCTTTGAAGAGGAAATAGAATACTGGCTGACAAGCAGTGGTTCTAAATCTACTCGTTACGTCAAGGGTAATCCCTCTGACTATAACCGTGAGCTTGCTATAGATACAGCAGCAGTCATAGCTTTCATTAAGGACACGCAACCAGATAAATGGAGTGATTTGTGCAAAAGACATGGTAGTAACGTTGAGAATGGCTTTCTTAAAAGATTGAATGATGAACTTAACTTGCGTGGTATGCTAGATGTACTTCGCCATGGTATTGTTGACCTTGGTGTTTCGATTCGACTAGCATATTTTAAGCCTGGAAGTGGTATGAATAAAAGTTTGGAGGCTTTATACAATAAAAATGTACTCCAGATTACCCGACAAGTAAAATATAGCACAGTAAATAAAAATTCTATCGATTCTGTTATATTCTTAAATGGCTTGCCAATTATAACAATTGAGCTAAAAAATCCTCTTACTGGGCAGACATATAAAAATGCAATTACCCAGTATGAAAATGACAGAAACCCACGAGAGACATTGTTTGCATTTAAAAAACGTGCATTGGTACATTTTGCCGTAGATACTGAAGAAGTGTGGATGACTACCCGTTTGCAAAAATTAGATACTTTCTTTATTCCCTTCAATAAAGGATATAAAAAGGGTGCAGGGAATCCACCAGTTAAAAATGATTACCGTACATCATACCTATGGAAGGGTATATTGCAAAAAGATAGTTTGCTTGATATTGTGCAAAGATTTATTCAACTGAAAAAAGATGAGGAAACAGGTAAGGAAAAACTTATATTTCCTAGATATCATCAGCTTGATGTTGTTAGAAAATTAGTTGAAGAAGTTTACAATAATGGCAGTGGTCTGAACTATCTTATTCAACATTCGGCAGGTTCGGGTAAGTCAAACTCTATCGCTTGGCTTGCACATCATCTTGCTAATTTGCATGATGCTAATAACATACCTGTGTTTAACAGCATTATTGTTATCACAGATAGACGAGTTCTAGATAAACAATTACAACGTGATATATTTAATATGGAACACAAAGACGGCGTGGTTGTTCGAATTGATAAAAATGCAAAGCAACTTACCACCGCTTTAGAAAAAGGTGATAAAATTATCATTTGTACATTGCAGAAATTTCCTTTTGTCGATGTGCAAAAGGTGGCTACAGATGGGAAACGATTTGCTATTATCGTTGATGAGGCACATTCTTCCCAGACAGGTAAAGCAAGTGAGCGTTTGAAGGAAGTACTTGCTGATATATCCATACAAGGAGAAGATGCAATTGAAAAGAAATTGCATGAATATGCTCTTGAGGAAGCAAAGATAGAAGCAGAAGAACTAGATTTTGATGAACAACTTGCAGATGAAATAAAGACTGAAATGGCAACACATGGTAGGCAGAAAAATTTATCCTTCTTTGCTTTTACAGCAACGCCAAAGCAAAAAACACTTGAAATCTTTGGAACAAGAAATGCCGCAGGTAAACCAGAGCCATTTCACGTGTATAGTATGAAACAAGCAATTGAAGAGCATTTTATATTTAATGTTCTTGAAAATTATACTACTTACACAACATATTTTCAGCTTGGAAAGAAAACGGTGGATGATCCACTGTATGGTACAGGTCAAGCTAATAAGGCTCTTGGAAAGTATATGAGGTTACATCCACATAATCTTGCACAAAAGACAGAGGTTATTATTGAACACTTCCGTAGTAAAGTGCAAAGCCGTATTGGTGGTAAAGCAAAAGCAATGATTGTAACAGAATCACGCCTTCATGCAGTTCGTTATTATTTTGAATTTGTAAAATACATTAAGAAGATGGGCTATACGGATTTAGGTGTACTTGTAGCATTCTCTGGCACAGTAAAGGATAATATAACAGGTGTAATCAAGGAATACACAGAGGAAAACATCAATAATATTTCTGAAAGTGAGCTACCAGAGAAATTTGAATCTGGAGAATACCAGTTATTACTTGTTGCTGAAAAGTATCAGACGGGCTTCGATCAACCTCTACTTCACACAATGTATGTTGATAAAAAATTATCTGGTGTTAAGGCGGTTCAGACATTATCTCGTGTTAACCGTACTTGTCCGGGTAAGACAGAAACATTTGTATTGGATTTCGTAAACACTCGTGAAGAAATAGAGAAGGCATTCCAGGATTATTATGTTGAAACAGGCGTTGAAGAAACCACAGACCCTAATGTTATATATGATATTAAAAATGTCCTTGATAGCTTTATGTTATACAATGATAAGGAAATAGATGCCTTTGCGAAGGTGTTTTTCAAAGAAAAAAAGAGGCAAGCCAATATTGACCTTGCAAAACTTAATTCATTTATTGACCCTGCTGTAGATAGATATAATTACTTGGGAGAGGAACAAGAGAAGAGGGACTTTAAGAGTGCTCTTACAAAATTTATTCGCTTGTATTCATTCCTAACCCATATTATTAGTCTTAATGATGACAGGTTGCATAAGTTCTATGCATATGGCAAATCCCTACTTCGTAAGCTTCCAAAAGATGATGGAGAAAGAATACCAAACCTTGATAATGATGTTATGTTGCAATATTATCGTTTGCAAAAAGTTTATGAGGGTTCTTTTGAACTCCAATATGAGGTTGGTATATTAAGCAACAAGACTTCTGGTACGGGACTCCCTATTGAAGAAGAGAAAGAAAATCTCTCAGAAATTTTAAAAAATTTAAATGAGAGGCTTGGTACGAATTTTACTGAAATGGATAAGGTGCTAGAACAATTCATAAGGGATATGTCAGCTAATGAAGAATTGGTGCTACGTTCAAAGAATCCTTTAGAACTATTTAAAATAATTTATGATGAAAACATAATGGATATAGTATTAAGTCGTATGACACAAAACCAAGAATTTTGTGAACGCTATTTAGAAGATGAAGAATTCCGAAAGGAAGTTGATAAAATATTACTCCCTCTTGTTCATGAGAGGCTTTCAAAAATATAATTGAATCATTGTTTCAATTATAATGAATGTAAAACAATCAATGTAAAAAATATTACTGAAGATATATATAAAGATATGCTTGCAAATGCAAATGATTGTATTTCACATCAATTAAGAGTTGACTGGTCCGGTGATGTATATATTTCAACAATAACGGGAGCTGAAGAAATTGATGATGTAAAGTTTAGATGGGAGAGTTGGGATACGGGGAACGGATATGCAGGGACACGTGCTACTTCAGATCGTGAATATGTAAAGCAATCAGTAGCTTCGCTGAAAAAATGTTGGGAAGATGGAGTTCGAGGATACGGTGATTATTATACTATTCTCTGATAATGATAAGCAAATTATAAGTAAATGATATGTATTTGATAAGTGTATGTTAAGTGTTTTCTGTTTTAGAGGGTGATAGTATTATCATAGGCAAGGGAGTGGGTAAGAGAATGGCAGGCAAGCATGGTGTCCTATTGGTGAAATAAAAGCTTGGATTATTTTTATCCTGTCTTTTTTGATATGTACAGCTATAAGTGTGATTATAAGAAGACTGAGAATAAAAAGATGGCACAAGCTTTAGACAAATACAAAAAAGTAAGATTGATTTGAACAATAAAATTGATTGTTTTATTTACGCAAAAGATATGGATAAATTCCAATTTGTAGAGGAGATGTGGTTATGAGGACAAGAACTATTATGATTTTTTCTATATTTGAAAATATTGATGTTATTAATGATATCCGTAAGAAATATGACCCATTAGCAGACTTAGTATTGCCACATATTACTTTGGTCTTTCCTTTTGACAGTGACTTGACTAATGAGGAACTTAATTTGCATTTAAAAGAGTGCTTGAGCGACATACACTCATTTAAAATTGAATTGGAAGGGTTCAGTAAGCAGGAAAATGAATATGGGAATTACTTGTTTTTAAATGTAGTACAAGGTATTGATGTAATTAAAAATATTTATGATAGGCTGTATAAAGATAAACTAAAACAATTTTATGCAGGTTATGATTATGTTCCACATATGACAGTTGGAAAAGTATCTTCTATGGAGTTGCTTGATAAAGCATTTGATGATGTAAATAAATGTAATGAAAAATTTATTACAGTGGTCAAGAAGATTTCAGTTGAAATGATTGGTGAGCATGAAGAATCAATAATCCTCTGTCCACTTAGTTGATGATAATGAACAGAATGACTTTTTAAATGATATTGAAAATATACCACATGCCTATGTGTTGGCCTGCCTAATGGATCGACAGATTAAAGCTGAACGGGCATGGTATTCCATATAAGATAAAAGAAATTATAGGTAGCTTTGAGATAGATGATTTAGCAAATATATCTTTAGAAGAATATAAGGATATATTCAACTGCAATACTTTACATAGATTCAACGATACAATGGCTGGAGTTTTCTATTCAGCTGTTCAAGATATTAGGACTAAGTACAATGGAGATGCCACACTGATTTGGAGAAACAATCCAAGCAGTGCAAAGGTTGTATATGAGTTTTTGCAATTTAAAGGCAGTGGGAAGAAAATAGCCACTATGGCTGCAGATATACTTGCCAGGCAGTTTAAAGTACCTTTTTCGGATTACTATTCAATTGATATCTCTCCTGATGTACATATTCTAAGGGTTATGAAGCGTACTGGTTTGGTGGGCAAGGATGCAGATTTAGATTCTGTTATATATAAAGCAAGAGAACTAAATCCTGAATTTCCTGGAATTATTGATTTCTCATGTTGGGAAATTGGACGAACATGGTGCAGACCTAATAATCCTAATTGCAAGGAGTGCATTATCAAAAGTAATTGTGAAAGAGTCTATTGATACTATATCATTTGAATGAATGGTTTAACACAAATAAAATCTCATCTAAAATGCAACCATATAACAAAACAATCATACTCATTATAATAACTGTAACCCGATAAGAAAAAATTACAAATGTGGATAGGCTATAATAAACTGGACAGAAATTTTAAGGTCATGTAGAATAAAAATATAAAAAATAGGGAGCAGACCATGCCAGAATCAAATAGAAAACAACGCGGTACTTTTACAGCCGAATTTAAAAGCCAATTAGTAAAGCTATATCAAAATGGTAAAAGAAAATGCGATATAATAAATGAATATGATATAGCACCATCTCTGCTTGATCCATTTATCAAGTAGAGATGGCAATGAAGTCCATCCTGCGATATGTTCGTGTTATCTAAAAACTGGCTTAAAAACGAGAGTAATGTCATAACAGTAAGTACGGGCAAAGCCCATACCAACATAGTTAAAAATTTTGCAAACAAACGTCCGAACAAACTTTTTCGCTAAACTATATTTATAATAGAACAAGCTGTAACAACTGATGCATTGAAGAATACAATGATAGCAATACTATACAGGAGTTGTGTTTATGCTGAAAATATTGTTGTTCCACCCACGCCTGAGGAATTCATCTGACAAACGGAGAGAAGGAAAATATTTCAAAGAATATAGGAAAGGTAAACGACGAAATCAACAGAAAGTATTTTGTCAAATGCTGCATCGGAGTTATTGTAAATACACGTAATATCCATAAAATACACCGCTCGGGAGATGACACCAGGGTTATAGAATTTAAATCAGGCTCATAGGTTGCAATGACAAGAGGATATTTTAATAAATTTTCAAAAGCATATTCAATGTCGGTTTCAAGACTAGCGGATCTTAAAACCGTTGACGACTAAAACATTGTATATATATTCAAAATGAGGTCATGGATTTTTGGGTTTTTCTTCATAAAGTGCACATCCATTTCATAACAGCTAAATATTCGTTGAAATAATCACATTCTTCAAATGTAAATATATACATATCAAATGTATGTAAATGCAATATCTTATTAAAGTCAGAACAAAGGAATTACTAATATGAAAAATAAAATAGCCTTGTACGGAAACTATAAAAAGTGAAATCAAATATAAGATGCATTGTCCAAATACCTGAATAAAAGTGATATCCCCTATGGACTCGGAGCAATTCCTGAGGGAATTTATGACTAAGGATGACTACGGGTTTTTTATGATAAGTGAAAAAGGTACTGTGTCATATCTGCTGAAAATTTCTCACACCCTGCCTTCAATATCTATGCGGCGAAAAACGCAAAAATGTCCCGCATGATTCAACAAGAAGAGCAAGTGCTCTATAACAATGCGTATTGTATAATATAAGACCAATTGATATAATAATTATGTCAACTGGTCTTTGTTAATATTATTCAGTTTCAAAAGCTGCAGCCAAGCTTAAAAAGCCATAAAATGGGTTATACCAATGACTTGATTTATTGTTCCGATAATTTTGAAAATATCATTCCGAATGCGTTGATATTATTCCGATAATTAGGTATAATACTATGGATGAAGGGGTGTTTATTATGTTTATGAGTGTAAAGCAAGCAGCAGAAATATGGGGAATTTCGGATAGAAGAATAAGAGTTCTTTGTTCTCAGGGGAAAATTCATGGTGCATATCAAGAAGGCCGAGGATGGAAAATTCCTATAGATGCAGTCAAACCTTCCGATGGCAGATATAAATCTACCGAAAGTCTGTTGGATATGATTGACCGCAAAAAGAAGGAACTGGATACTAAACGTCCTTTGACAGAGGGTGAAGCTGCTAGGTTGACTGAAGAGTTTATTGTAGAATACACATACAACTCTAATGCTATTGAAGGTAATACACTGACATTGCGTGAAACAGATATGGTTCTTCGTGGCATTACTATCGATAAGAAACCTTTGAAAGACCATTTGGAAGCTGTTGGTCATAAAGAAGCCTTTGAGCTTGTCAGTGAACTGGTAAAAGACAATGTTCAGATGAGTGAACGAACTATTAAGCAGATTCATTATTTGGTTCTTGCTGATAAAAAAGATGACCGTGGTGCATATCGCCGTATACCTGTTCGCATCATGGGTGCACAAAATGAACCAGTGCAGCCGCATCACATTCAGCCTAAGATGGAACAGTTGATGGTTGATTTTGCTGAAAGTACAGAACACATCATAACAAAGCTGGCTCGTTTCCATATTGAGTTTGAAAGTATTCATCCTTTTATTGATGGAAACGGAAGAACTGGACGTCTGCTTGTTAACTTGGAACTGATGAATGCTGGTTTCCCGCCTATCAATATCAAGTTCACCGATCGTATTTTATATTATAACGCTTTTGATGAATATCATGTAAAACACAATCTCTCCGCTATGGAAAAATTGTTTGCAGGATATGTTAATGAGCGTTTGAATATGTATTTGAAAATGCTGTAGTTCTCTACCAGAGAATTTCTACGTTTTGGAGGAAAAAATGACTGAATTATTAGCACCTGCAGGAAATATGGAAGCTTTAAAAGCTGCAATTTCTAATGGTTGTGATGCAATATACTTAGGAATGCAAAAATTTGGTGCGCGTGCATACTCATCTAATTTTGATTTAGAATCGTTAAAAGAGGCTGTTACGTATGCGCACCTGAGGAATGTTAAAATCTATGTAACAATGAATACCATTGTTTTCGAAAACGAAGTTGAAGAGATGAAAGAGCAGATGGACATGTTAAATGAAATCGGTGTTGATGGAATTATCGTCCAGGATCTAGCTGCTTTTGATTATTTAGTTAAAAACTTTATTGATATGGAAGCACATTGCTCAACTCAAATGGGAATAGACGATTTAGACGGGACTTTATTATTTAAAGAACTTGGTGCAAAAAGAGTTGTTCTGTCCCGTGAGGTTGAGATTGAAAAAGTAAAAGAGATAAGAAGAATAGCTAAAATACCTTTAGAAATCTTTGTTCACGGTGCATTATGTGTATCTTATTCCGGAAACTGTCTGATGTCCGGATTAATCGGCTATCGAAGCGGAAATCGCGGAAGATGTGTCGGTTCATGTCGTAAGGAGTATGAACTAATTGATAAGACAACAGATACATCTTTAGGTAAAAACTATATTCTATCTACTAAGGATTTAAATACAATCAATTATATCAATGATTTAAAAGAAATTGATTCTTTAAAAATAGAAGGTCGAATGAAAGAGCCTGCGTATGTTGCTAATGTTGTATCAAAATATCGGATGGCCCTGGATAATAAGGTAGACAAAGAAGATAAGGAAAATCTGAACAAAACATTCAACAGAACATTTACTAAAGGATATTTGTTTCACGAAGATAAGAAGAATATTACAAACATCTTAAGACCTAATAACTTTGGTTATGAAGTTGGAAGAATCAGCAAGATTGTTAAAGACATGTATGAAATAACACTTATACGTACTTTAAATCAAAACGATACAATCAGAATAAGTCATAACAATGAAGATGTTAATTTAACTGTTGTAAAGCTGTATGATAAAGACGGCAATTTAATCAACAAAGCAGATGATATCTGCTATATCAAAATCAAAGAAAAGATGTCCAAGGGTGATTTAGTATATATAACGAAGGATTATTTCTATTACAAAGAATTAGAATCATCACTGGAAAAAGAATTTAAACGGTTTAACCTGGATATCAGAGTGTATGCATATCCGGATTCAAAGCTTATCATAGACGGGTCGGGCTTAGGCTTTAATTATTTATATGAAAGCGAGGAAATACTAGGGGTCGCAATTAATAATCCAACAACAAAAGAGCAGGTAATAAAGCAATTTTCCAGATTAAATGATACTATATTCGAGCTTAATCATGTGGATTTTGAGGAAAGCAATGCATTTATTCCAGCTAAACTGTTAAATGCAGCAAGAAGAGATATTGTACAGGGCTTATATGACTTAAAGCTTAACAGCCATAAGAAAAGAACCAAAACATTAAAAGCAAAAGAAAAAATAAGCTTTGCTCCTGAGAAACCATACCTTACGGCATCTGTAACGACTAAGGAACAGTATGATGCCTGCGTGAGCTGTGGAATTAAGGAAATCTATTTTGAAAACATTATTAGAAGAAACCAGAACGATTATAAGGAAAAACAAGGGCAGCTGCTAATAGGAGGATATGGCGGAATTTATCACTACAGAAAAACCAATCCTTTTGTTACGGACTATTCTCTGAATGTTGTTAATTCTGCCAGTTGCTATGAACTATACAGATTAGATGCTGCGCGAGTAACTTTGTCTTATGAATTGAATAAGAGACAAATTGAAGATTTAATTAATGCCTATTATGAAGAAAATGACGGCTGGCCTGCACTGGAAATGATTGTATATGGTAAGGCTCCTTTGATGTTTACAAAATATTGTCCGATGAAAAAAATGGATCAATGCGTTGTTTGCAAAACTAAGAGCTATGAGTTAAAAGATGAGCAAGGAACATTCCCTATCATTTCTCATGATGATTGTACAACGACTATCCTTAATGGGAAGACACTTAATCTTTTAGATGAGCTGCAAAGCATAAAAGGAATCGAGGCATTCAGATTAAACTTCACTGTTGAATCAAAAGAGCAGGTTGTGAAAACCGTTAATAATGCTTTAAGCAAATTAAATGGCAGAGTGGATAAAGCTGTCTTTAATCAGGAAACAGACACAAGAGGACATTTTAATAAAGAGATTTTGTAGGGAAAAATGAGAACTTACCCCTAAAAGCTAGACTTTGCAGCGTAGCGGTTTTAAACTGCTACGCTAATTTTATGCAGCATAAGTTAACCACTGCAATAATGTATAAATTTGAATATTAATGTTTAAAAAACTGTAATTTTCTTATAAATTCATAAATACGAAATCTAAAGTATTTTAATTAGTTCTTCTAATTTTTTAGATAAAATTTTCGCAAGCTCAAAATCAGTATTTTTTAAAGCTAATGCTATTTCTGTTTCCACGGATTTTTTCTTCACCATGTATAGTGAGTAGAGGGTTGCTAATACATGAGATTAAACCTGCGTTATTAATAATCGTCATACTTGGTGGGACATTAAATTATGTATTTAACCAGTTAAAGAGTAAACAAAGACGGTAGTAATATTACATTGTTGAATGAGAAGTATGGTGAAAAATAAATGTCACTAAAGCATTATGTGAAACCGACAAATTCCAGCTTTAAGGGATAAGATGGCTGACTTGGATCAATTATTTGAGTCGGCCTTTTAAGTTAACTTGTGTTTACATTGATAAATATTTGGAAATATCTTATAATTTTAAGTAAGACAATATGCAAATATTCAATTACAGAAAAAAATTTTCTTTTTTGTAACGAATTCTTTTTTTATGACACATATAAGTAGGAGGTGAATGAGTGAAGGATTTAGAAAAACTGTACAATGATTATTTCCAAACCGTATACAAGTATTTATTTTCCATTACTCATAATGCTGATATATCTGAAGAATTGACTCAAGAGACCTTCTACCAAGCCGTTAAAACTTATGACAGCTTTCGTGGAGACAGTAAGGTATCCGTTTGGCTTTGTCAGATAGCAAAACATTTATGGTACAAAGAATATAAAAAATTAAGCCGACATTCATCAGGATCAATTGATAATTTCTCCAATATTATCCCAACTGGTGACAATGTCGAACAATTGATTCTGGAAAATGACTCAAAAATCGAATTGTATCAAAAAATTCATAGCATGGATGAAAAGACGAGGGAAGTTATTTATTTAAGACTTACAGGCGAATTAAGTTTTCGGGAGATAGGTGAAATTCTGCAAAGAAATGAGACTTGGGCACGTGTTACTTTTTATAGGGGGAAACAAAGAATGATGGAGGATAGTAAATGATGAAAAAGGAAATTAAATGTAGTATTGTTCAGGATTTACTTCCGAACTATATTGAAAAACTTACTAGTGAAGATACAAATCAGATAATCGAAGAACATTTAAAAGCATGTGCAGAGTGTAAGAAAACCTATAATCAGATGGTTACAGAGATTGGAGAAATCGATAAAGCTCCAAAGCCTGAACTCAAATTTCTTAAGAAAGTCAAAAAAACCAGATTGCTTGCAGCAGCTATAAGTATCATTTTGACATTAATTCTGTCGTACTCGCTGTATGCTATGGAATTTAAATATTCCATGGATAAAGCTGATTTGTCATACGCAATCACTGAATTTTTAGCTCCTTTTGATAAAGGGATCGATGCTTATGTTCTTGAAACAAAAGAAATGGATGGTGCTCTTTTTGTTTCTTTTAAAGACCAAAATCATGAAACCATAAACGGAATCGCAAAGTTTATTAAAGGATTTAACAATAAATATAGGATCATTCAAACTAGGACTGAATCATCTAAGTATTCATCGGTCGTGCAGTTTTATCCCATTGAAGATAGAGGTAATAAAATTGTTGTTGTAAGCGGTTATAATCTTTCCAATGAGATAGAGTATTATGGATTAGACTATTCTGCTTATACAAGACCTGGATATCAATCGGATTACAGAGTTAAAAGATCATTAAAATTCCACACGCCAAATCTCCAATTTTTAGAGTTTTATAATACTAATGAACTCGAAACTCTATTGATGGAATCCGAAGAAGATACGTTATATGATTACCATCTTACAGGCATATCTTTCTATGACGAGGATGGTAATGAGATTACTGACAATTTTAAGATAGCAGATAATAATATTAAAGATGTAAGCTCTTCAACGGGGAAAGCCGAATTGTTTCTATTGTATGTTTTTATAGCAATTGTTTTTTGGTTTGGGATAATTATGACGAGATACTTTTTAGTAGAATAAAAATGCGCTCAATAGCTAATTTATCATGATTTCTCAAGCTTTCTATTTCATTTCAAATGAGCATATAAGGCACCCGTACCCTTGTGCTTCTAGTTTTTCACTACCAGTTTAACCATAAGCAATAAATAATTTAATGTCTATCAGCAAAGAAGCTATGAAGAAAACTTTCATGGCTGTTTTTTTGCTAAAAATCACTTGCCTACGCACCTTAAACATAGATTGACAATAAAGTGTCAAAATGCTATTATATACTTAACTCAATGACCGAGGGTCAGTGAAATTTAAAAACAAGAGGAGTAATAAAATGAAAAGAAAATTAAGTTTGCTGCTTTGCTTAATCTTGATACTGATTACTGCAGCAGGATGTACGCAACAGGATGCAACACAGCCACCGGCTGCCGTCAACATTGACAGCACCCCTAAGGCTATGATGGCACCAGGAACATATACTGCACAGGCCTATGGTTTCAACATGTCATGGCCTGATATACTTAATGTAACAGTTTCTGAAAATGCAATAGAGTCCATCGCATTTGGCGAAGATTCCGGAAGCACGGCTTCCATGATTGACGCCGTGGCAGCAACTATGTTTCCGCGAATACTTGATAGTCAGTCTATCAATGTAGACATGGTCAGTGGCGCAACTGTTACCAGCAATGCAGCTCGTATTGCAATTGAAGACTGCATCAAACAGGCACTTGCAGCGGCTGGCAATGAAGAGTCCGCTATCGATGCATTCAAAGAAACACAAGAAAAAAGAGGTGGAAGCGAGGAACTAGAAACTCAGGTGTTAGTAATAGGAATGGGTGGCGGCGGCACGTATACTGCCCTTCGTGCCGCAGAAGAAGGTGCGGATGTATTGGTTATTGAAAAACAGGGACGTTACGGCGGCACTACTGCCCTCACTTCCGAAATACAATCCATCAATCCTCCACGTGTACAAGAAATATACAACAATGGTGAAGATTTTACTGACGCAGATGCCATGTACAAAGCATGGACAGATTATACGGAAGGCGACAGTAAGAAAGAAATGTTGGATCTCTATTTTGAAAATTCAGGTCCGGCATTCGACTGGCTAGCTCTTGATCATGGAGCAAAGTTCGATTTTGACCCCAAACCTGGATTTACGCCTGCAGATTGGTATAAAGTTAAATTCCAATGGTACCCGAATACATCACCTGAACACCCCAATGCACCTACCTACGGATATAACAAGCGTGAGATTGCCTCATACTTTGACAAACTTGTCGAAGATTATACAAATTTGGGCGGAAAATACATGCTCGAAACAGAAGCCTATGAACTTATAACAGATGAGACCGGCACTGTTGTCGGTGCAAAGGCAAAAAACCGCGTGACCGGTATCGAGTACACAATCAAAGCTGACGCAGTTGTTATAGCAACAGGCGGTTTTTTAGGAAATAGAGAAATGACAAACAAATACCTTTCAGATGAATATTATCCACTCAAGGGCGCTTGGAAAATATACGGATCTTATGGAAATGACGGCAAGATGATACAATCTGCCTTCGATATTGGGGCAGCACCTTATAACATAGGAATGGCTCCTGAGGTACACATGTCCGGTTCAGATATGTTTATACCTCACAGCTACGGTTTTCCTATTAACAAGGTTGAAGGTCAGAAAAGCTTTAACACAGGGAAGCAAAGCGTTTGGTCAGTTGCCGACCTTCCAATGTTCCTTGGAATTACTCCCAACAGCTTGGCTGTCGATGTGCGAGGAGAACGCTTCACGGCAGAAACAGGTGTAGCTATGTTAGATCCTTGGTTGGCAGGTCCTAATTTCTATAGCATCTGGAGCAGTGACCAGATTAATGACGTGCGTGACAATGGATTCAAACATTTCTTGGGTGGTGTGTCATCAGGTTTTCTTGGTTACACAGGGGACATACCAGTAAATACTCCTTTACCAGAAACGTATGATGTATTAAACGCAGGAATTGAGATGGGCTTCATCTTCAAGGCGGACACCATTGAGGAGCTTGCTAAAGCAATAGACATAGATTCATCTGTTCTAAAAAATACGGTTGAGAACTACAACAACTATTGTGAAAATGGAAAAGATGAACAGTTTAGTAAGGATGCTCAATTTCTCGAAACCATTGGTGAAGGTCCTTACTATGCCGTAAAGATGGCAAGCTACTCATACAACACCTGTGCAGGACTGGATGTAAATACCAAATTACAAGTGCTTAACACCTCAGGTGAACCAATTGAGGGACTTTTCTGCGTCGGCAGTGATTGTGCAGGTGTTCTTTTCACCGAAAAAAAACCATATGTAACATACGGTGGAGCAAACAACGGTTGGGTTCTCACCAGCGCATATGTTTGTGGTGAGTCTGTAGCGAATTATGTAAGCAACAGGTAAACCCTATTCTCATTTTTACTCTTGCAACGTATGGGTTTAAACTCATACGTTGCACTTTTATTAAGAACATTCTTTTCTATTTAAAGCTTCATTTGAAAATTTTCGTCATGCTTGTTGTTTCAGAAAATGTATGATAAAATAAATCGAATGAAAAGAGGAAAGGATGTTCTATATGGAAAAAAAGCCAACCAACCGCGATTTGCAAGCGCTTGAAACTGAAAAAAAGGTAACCGACATGGCAATGAAGTTAGTGAAAGAGCATGGATATGACTGTGTAACCATTAGCCAGATATGTAAAGCCTGTGATGTAGCAAAAGGCACATTTTATAGCTATTTTACTTCAAAAAAGGATATTCTTATTAAACTAACTTCACGGTTTAACAAGGAACTGAGTAAGCTGTTTATTTACGATGAAAACCTTAACGCTGTGACACTTTACCAAAACGCGGTTACTTCCTACCTTAACTATGTAAACAAGGATGGTCATGCATTTACTAAATCCTATGTGAAAGCGATGATTGATGAAGAGTTGGCAACAGAAAATACCTCTTTAGAGCTACAACAACAATTTATAGATAAAGTGCTCCGCAAAGGATTACGTGATGGTGACTTTCAACTTAACATGAGTTGTGATGACTTCTTTGAAATTTTCAGCACAACACTTATGGGGGTTTTGGCACAGTGGAGCATGAAGAAAGAAAGCGATGGATTAATTATGATGGGACAGCGAGCATTGTTTCCCCTCATTAATCTGATGAGAAAGCAATGTCAAAGTAAAACCGGAGCGATAATATGAAGACAAAAGCTGCTTTTTTCGATATAGATGGTACAATATTTAGAAATTCTTTGATGATAGAACACTTCCAAAAGCTTATAACCTTTGAAGTAATAGATCCTGAAGTTTGGTATGCTAAGGTAAAAAAGGTATATTTGGAGTGGGAGAAAAGATATGGGGATTTTGAGGAATACTTAGAAAGCTTAGCCGGTGTTTACTTAGATGAGCTTAAGGGCTTTGATAAGTCTTATATTGAATATATTGCTGATCATGTTATAAAATCCAATGGTGATATGATCTATAAATATTCTAGAAATCAAATCGAATATCATAAAAAACAAAATCATAAAGTTTTTTTCATATCCGGAAGTCCTGATTTTCTTGTATCGAGAATGGCTGAAAAGTATGAGGTAACAGATTTCAGAGGTAGTATTTATAAGGTTGATTCACAAAATAGGTTCACTGGTGAAATAGTGAAAATGTGGGATTCTGAAAGCAAACAGAGAGAACTTAATAATCTGATTAAAGAATATAATGTTGATTTAAAAAACAGCTACGCTTATGGTGACACAACAGGAGATTTTTCAATGCTTAAAATGATTGGCAATCCAGTTGCAATTAATCCAAATAGAGCATTATTGTTATCTATAAGAGAGGATGGAGAATTGAGTAAAAAAGCTACTATAATCGTTGAACGTAAAAATGTAATATATAAATTAGAGCCAAATGTTGAATTGTTTGATGATACCTTTAAATAGTCTCTATTGACAATTGGAGGAGCTAAATGAAGAAACTGGAACGACTTCAAATATTATACTCCTAAATAAATATAAAAAAAAGCAGGATGGGTTACCACTGCTCATAATGTATAAATTTGAATATTAATGCTTACTGTAATTTTCTTATGAATTTCATCAATACAGATTTAAAGTAATTTAATCAGGTCCTCTAATTTTTTAGATAAGTTTTTTGCAAGCTCAAAATCAGTGTTTTTTAAAGCTAATGTTATTTCTGTTTCCACGGATTTTTTCTTTTGTTCAATTTCTAAATAGTCTTTATCAAAATGTTTGGCATAAATCATCTGTCTGAATTTACGCATACTCATTTTTCTGATTGTCTTATCTTCAATGATTAAAACATAATCCATACAATTTACTATAAAATTGTAATCATGAGAAATCATTAAAATTGCACCGTTATAATTTTTAATTGCTTTTTCGAGTGCTATTTGTGAGTAGGTGTCCAAATGGCTTGTAGGTTCATCGAGCAGCAGCATGTTCGCTTTACTAGCTGAAACTTTAGCTAATTGCAGTATATTTTTTTCTCCGCCGGATAAAGATTCTATCTTTTGATTAATCAGCTTATCGTTAAAACAATAATTTGAAAGATATGATTTAATTTCCTGATAAGTCTCAAATCCAACATCTGCAAACTCTTCAAGTATTGTATTGTTTTCGTTTAGTATTTCTCCTTGATTTTGAGATAAATAAGCAACCTTAACATCACCGTTTATTTCAATGGAATCATGATCATTTTTATATATGTCTTTCAATAAAGTTGTTTTTCCTGTACCGTTTGGACCGATAAGAGCTGCTTTATCAGTAGATTTAATTTCAAAATTAACATTTTCTAAAAGTATTTCATCAAAGGCAACACTATAATCATTGACTTTTAAAGCAATGGCTTCTTCGATTTTATTATCACTAGCCAGACTGATATCCGGCTGTTTAATATCTACAAATGGTGTCTTAATCCTGCGTTCCATTAATCTTTGCTGAATTTTAACTCTGGCTTTCAAGGCTCTTCCCTTAGATGCATCAGCAACTTCAGTTGCAAGAAATCTTAATTTATTGATTAGAATCTCGTTTCTCTTGATTTCTTCATCATCGGCAGCAGCTAGCTCTTGTAACTCAATTTTAGCTTGCAGTAATGAGAAGTTATAATCAATATATGTTCCATCGAATTCCTGGAGTTCCATGTTTTCAAGGTGTAAAATTTTATTAAAACAATGATTCAACAGATACCTGTTGTGAGTAATAACTAAAATTGTTTCTTTGTGAGAATTAATCAGGTTTTTAAGCGAATTAATATTTTCAAAGTCTAAAAACACATCCGGTTCATCCATAATTATTAAGTCAGGACGATTAAGCATTTCCCTAATAACTTGAATAAGTTTAAATTCGCCGCCACTAAGCTCAGAAATCATAAGACCCTTATGATTACTTAAGTCTGCAAGATTTAGTTTTTTATTAATGTTGCTTTCAAATTCATCTCCATTAATTGCATCAAATGCGTCTTGTGCTTGCTGGTACTTTTCCAGCAAAGTATCTATATCCGAAGAGGTTTCCATTTCTGCACAAATGGATGTTATTTCATTTTGCAGCTTAATAAATTTTTCGCCTATATATTCAAAAACAGTAGTTTCTTTTGGTTTGTCCAGTTGTGAGAACTGACTTACATACCCAATTCTGCAATTTGGGTCTATCTCTAACTTACCGTCAAACATATATTCCTCTGGATCCATAATTATATTTATCAGTGTGCTTTTTCCACTTCCACTTGTGCCTATAAAAGCGCAATGCTGACCATCTTCTAATGTAAATGAAATCTTATTATATAGATTTTTTTGTGGAAATGAGTAGGACAAGTTTTCAACTTTTATCATATTATTACCTTTCTTTATCACCTTAAAAGAGCTTATAAAAATAAGCTCTTCAATATATAATCTTTCCAATTGCAATTTTGAAATTCATTATTATGCAGTAATGACACTTTTTGTTTACCTTGTGTAGCATAACATTTTTTATGACTAAATTCAATCATTTCATATTAGAAATTTTCAGAAATGAGCATAAAAATAGATTTAGAGTTTTATTTTATGTTTAAAATCTCACATGGCAGGTATAAGTAATATAAATAATTATTTAAGGGAGATTTAATTATGAAGTATACAGGATCGTGTCTTTGTGGTGAAGTTACTTTTGAGATAGAAGGGGATTTTGAAAATTTTTTTCTTTGTCATTGTGAACGATGCCGTAAGGATACAGGCTCAGCCCATGCAGCTAATCTATTTTCTTCTACAGCAGAGTTGAGATGGCTGTCTGGTGAAGATAAAGCTAAAACCTTTAACTTACGTTCAGAAGGACACATAAAAAGCTTTTGCATTAATTGTGGATCAGCTCTGCCAAATATTCAATTTGATGGGAAACTACTTGTTGTTCCAGCAGGATGTATTGATAGTGACATAAACATTAAACCGCAAGGGCACATCTATTATGCAAACAAAGCAAGCTGGGATAATGACTTAGAGAAAGTACCAAAGTTTGAAGAACTCCCAAATGGATGAAGAAAAAAATATTACTCTTCACAGTTGGTTTATATTGAGAAGATACCCTGCCGCCAAGGAAAACACCAACTCGCCACGACAT
Organism: Bacillota bacterium; assembly: GCA_023453025.1. Lineage (GTDB taxonomy): Bacteria > Bacillota > Clostridia > Tissierellales > Sedimentibacteraceae > Sedimentibacter. The sequence continues at coordinate 110,876 of JAEXUD010000066.1, read as the reverse complement.
CATTTTTGTCTACTCAAGGCATGTGGAACAGTGTTGCTGATAGAGAAAAAATATGCAAACAAAAAGTATATCCCGGGAAGGCGTTATACATTATTTAGAAAATGATTGAACTGGTTTTGAGTAAGGGTAAGTATTTTTTAATAAGGGCAGAGTAGGTCAAGCGGATAAACTATAGAAGTGATATGCTATCATAAAAGGAGGTGCATATCATGCACGCATGGGAAGCCATACAAAAAACATTAAATTTTATTGAGGAAAATATCAGTGAAAAAATTGATATTGAACAACTTGCAAAAGAATCATCCTTATCTCTTTTTTATTATCAAAGATTATTCTCTCGTCTTGTTAAAAAACCAGTAAGAGAATATATTAAACTGCGCCGATTAGCATATGCTAGTAAGTCTCTAGCTGATAAACAGCGCCGCATTTTAGATGTTGCCTTGGACTGCGGTTTTGGAAGTCACGAAACATTTACGAGAGCATTCAAGGAAGCTTATAAGATGACACCAGAAGAATATCGCGAGCATCCTGTAATGCTCAATCAGTTTGATAAACCTGATTTATTGCTAAATTACACAATGATTGATGAAGGTGTTCCCCTTATAAGTGATGGACTTGTTTTAGAGTTCAATCGCAGAACAATTCTACAACCAATCATATTTATGGGTGTGACAGGAATTATTCCTATTGATGGACAAATACCACTTGGTGAAGCTACAGGTGTGGATATGCCTGGTCAGGTCTGGGAAAAATTCCATCAAGAAAAACAATCTATTCCTCGCATAAAGGAAGGGCGTGAACTGGGAGTTGCCTATTTAGGCGATGCGCCAGAAGGTTATTTTACTTACTTTGCAGGTGCTGAAGTAGCACAAGGTACAGAAGATAAAAGATATATTAAATGGGAACTTCCTGCCAAAGAATATGTTGTATGTGGTTTCGAAGCAGAAAATTTTGAAGAGCTTGTAACCATAGCTATCAACAAAGCAGTTAAATATAGTGGCCTTTGGCTGGAAAAACACGGATTGACTATGGATGTTTATTCTCCAGAAATGTACTATGATAGTTCGCCTGACGGTGTCTATATGGAATTATGGATGCCAACATCAGTAAAGTAATTCACCGAAAGTTTAGAATCAATAACCCTAAGAAAGATAGCAAATAAAGTTGTTATCTTTTTTCTGTCATCCAGATTAAACCTTATTGTTGCCCAATTAGCAACTTGCTTTTAAATGTTTCAATTTACTCATCTGTGAAAGGTATAGGTTTTTTCAGTGGAAAAAATGGCGTTGTCAAGGGTTTCAAGTTTTCTGTCTGACCAGTCATCAAGCTTTGCTAAATCGGATACAACAATATTCTTGACAAATTCAAATTTAGGTTTATATATACTATATTCAAGCTCAGGCGGAGCATTTTTCATTGGGGGACGGGTCTGTTTAAGGGCTACATCAATGTGTTATTATACTTAAAGAAATGAGAATATCATTTTCATTCAGGTATTTGGATAACACATCTTCTGATTGATTTAGCTTTTCAGCGTCCCTGTATAAGGTAATTTTATTTTTCGTATTAAGCAATCCCACTATTTTGGTTAATGAGATATTGCATTTATATAAATTTGATACGTATATATTTACATTTAGAAAATGTGAGTATTTCAACGAAATTTAAGTTGTTATGAAATGAAGATGTAGTTCATGAAGAAAAACCCTAAAAAAGTGCAACCTCATTTTGAATATATATGCAGCGTTTTTTTCGAAATAACGTCCCTGTCTCCGTGCACTGCCGTACAACAATATTTTCAGTATGAACACAACTCCTGTATAGTATCGCTATTATTATATTCTACAATACATAAGTTGTTACAGCTTGGTTTTTTTTAGGAAATAAGGCAGAAATGCGACGACGTATCACTTGCAAGGGGGGACACCGCCAAAAACAATTAAATTATAATATAAATATATTAAAATAAGGATATGAGGGTGAAAGGCTTTTATATCCTTTTTTTCTTGCAAAACTTTACAAACTATAGTACAATAAAAAAAGAACATATATTCGATATGGCAAAAGTCCATATGGATAAAAACCTAATACAGCTGTTGTAAATTTTGCAACAACTGTATCTGATGGTAAAATATATAAAGAAGATTACTATAAAGTATAGAGAACTTACCGGGCCAGCAACTATTCGGAAATTCCGAATAGTTCAGATTGAAGGATCAAGGCAAGTAAATCGTAAAACATACGGAGTGCGTGATTCTGATGCAGAATCGTGGTTCTAAAGGCAAAAATTAGGGTTTAACCACAACATATGGTGGTTTGGGTGCAAAAATGGGGCAAAAATCGAAGCAAAAAATATACGGTTTTTACCCTTGCTTTTTTATATAAAAAATCTAAGAGCAAGGATTTATAATTGTTATGTGGATATGATATCAGTAACTTTATTAGGGTTTTTTAAAAGGAGGTGCAGGAGAAAAGCATGAAGAACAGAACCTATATCGCAATTGATTTAAAATCGTTTTATGCCTCGGTAGAGTGTATGGAACGAGGACTTGATCCGTTGGACACTAACCTTGTTGTAGCTGACGCAAGCCGTACTGAAAAAACTATTTGTCTGGCCGTATCTCCTCCTCTTAAAGCATATGGTATTCCTGGCAGAGCGAGGTTGTTTGAGGTTGTGCAAAAGGTAAGGGAAGTAAATGCAAAGCGTCTTTTAAATGCACCGGGCAGAGCTTTTTCCGGCTCTTCCTATAGCGATAATGAACTTAAATGCTCTCCGGATATGTCAGTAGACTATATCATTGCCACACCGAGAATGGCATATTATATAGAGTACAGCACTCGTATTTACAATATTTATTTAAAATATATTGCACCCGAAGACATTCATGTTTATTCTATAGATGAGGTATTTATGGATGTAACTGATTATTTGAAAACCTATAAGCTTTCTGCCCGTGAACTTGCCACGAAAATGATTCTTGATGTGCTTAACACGACAGGTATAACTGCATCAGGAGGAATCGGAACAAACCTGTACTTGTGTAAAGTTGCTATGGATATTCGTGCAAAACATGTACCGGCAGACCAAAATGGTGTTAGAATTGCTGAGCTGGATGAAATGAGCTACCGACAATTTTTGTGGGAACATAGACCTTTAACAGACTTTTGGCGTATTGGAAAAGGGTATGCAAAAAAGCTGAATGGTATAGGTCTCTTCACTATGGGAGATATAGCAAAATGCTCTGTGGGCAAGCCTGCAGATTACTTTAATGAAGATTTATTGTATAAGCTGTTCGGTGTCAATGCTGAACTGTTGATAGATCATGCGTGGGGCTGGGAGCCATGCACAATTGCTGATGTCAAAGCGTACAAACCAAGTACAAACAGTATCGGCTCCGGGCAGGTGCTTCAATGTGCTTATCCATTTGATAACGCAAAACTGATTGCTAGGGAAATGACCGATTTGCTGGTGCTTGATTTGGTTGATAAAAGACTTGTAACCGACCAGCTCGTTCTGACAGTTGGATATGATATTGAAAATCTGACAAAGCCAGAAATAAAGAAATCATATAATGGACCAATTACAACAGATCATTATGGCCGTTCTGTCCCAAAGTCTGCCCATGGTACAGTAAATCTCGGCAGACAGACTTCTTCCACAAAGCTGATTATAAATGCAGTCATGGAGCTCTTTGAACGCATTGTTGATGAAAACTTACTGGTCAGGAGAGTTAACATTACAGCAAATCATGTTGTTGATGAATCAACTGTTAAAAAGGAATACAGCATTGAACAGCTTGATCTCTTTACTGATTATGCTGTTGAGCAGGTCAAAAAAGAGGAAGAGGAAGCAGAGCTTGAACGAGAAAAAAAGGTACAGCAGGCAATGCTTGAGATAAAAAAGAAATATGGGAAAAATGCTATACTGAAGGGTATGAATCTCGAAGAAGGGGCTACAACATTGGAAAGGAACAAGCAGATTGGAGGGCATAAAGAATGACAGAAAAATATGATGACATTATTAATCTTCCACACCATGTCTCTGCGACACATCCGCATATGTCAGCAATCGAACGTGCAGCTCAGTTTTCACCTTTCGCAGCTCTGACAGGTCATGGTGCTGCCGTTAAAGAAACCGCAAGACTGACTGATGAAAGAGTAGAATTGGATGAAAGCATAAAAGATGAATTGAGTCATAGGATGCAAATTGTATCAGATAGTATTAAAGAACAGCCTGAAATTTCAATAACATATTTTAAACCGGATGTAAGAAAGAACGGTGGTGAATATGTTACTGCTATAAGTTCGGTTAAAAAGATAGATGAATATGAACGAGTTGTTGTAATGAATGATGGCACAGTGATTGCCATTGATGAAATAATCAGTATAAATGGAGATATATTTGAAGCTATGGAGATACATTTGTGTGATGAGTGAATAATGATAACTTATAGTATATAGCATAACAAAATTATAAATTACTTCCTAAAAAAGATTGATATATCCGAATATATATTATATATTATAGTATATATTTTGTGTAAATAAATGATGCTTGAAAAAATAACGTATACTATAGTGCGTATGTATAGAAAAGGAGAAAATATGAATTTTTCTACGAAAATCAAAGAGATAAGAAATAAAAAAGAGATTTCTTTACAAAAACTATCAGATTTAAGCGGAGTAAGTAAGTCAATGATTTCAAAGATTGAACGCGAAGAAAAAAACCCAACATTGCAAGTAGCTGCTCAAATTGCTGAGGCTCTTGGTACTACTTTATCTTCATTACTTGACGAACCAAAGAATCAAGAAATTGTTATTATAAAAAAAGATGAAAGAATTACCTATCAAGATGAGCTGACAGGTTTTCAAAGGATTTTGATTTCACCCCAATTGGAAACAGAAGGAATTGAATTTATTAAGAATATTATTCCTAAAGGAGCAAAATCACCTGATTTTCCTGCTCACAGGAATGGTGTAAAAGAATATATAACAATAAGTAAAGGTAAGTTATTAGCGCTTATTGGAGATCAAAAGTTTTATTTAGAAGCCGGAGATTCTATTTTTTTTCAAGCAAATAATAAGCATCAATTTGAAAATATAGGAGATACAGAATGCCACTATTACCTTATAATAGATTCTCATGGGGCGTAAAATCGAGACATCATTTTTAAAGGAAATATTTAATATCATCTGTAGTCAGATGGCATGCCACTGCTTGGTGTGATTTTATATACTTCAACAAAAAATAGGTCTTGCTATTTTTGGAGTGAAATGTTATACTCATATCGTATACTATAGTATACGAAACTGAATAAAATATGAAAGGGTGCTGGTATAGAATGAAAGAAGCTCTAAATTTACAAACATTAAAATCAAATGCAAAAAAGAAGTTAAATGGATACTGCAGAGTATGCCCTGTATGTGACGGACGTGCTTGTGCAGGTGAAGTTCCCGGTGTTGGCGGAACAGGAACAGGATCATCATTTATGGAGAATGTAAGGGCTTTATCAGCTGTAAAATTAAATTTGTCAGCCATACATGGAGCAATATCCCCGGATACTACAATATCAATTTTTGGTCAACATTTAAAAACTCCAATTATGGCCGCACCAATGGTTAATTATCAAATAAACACAGGTGGCGGATTATCAGAAAATGAAGCTGCTGAAGCAATCATGTCAGGGAGCCATTCTGCCGGAAGTTTAGCCTGGGCTGGTGACCCTGTGGATGAAGAAATGTATTCTCAATGGCTTCAGGCAATGAACAGAAGCGGTCGCGGAGTAGTTATAATTAAACCGCGCCTTAATCATGACGGCATATTGGAAGCATTTGATAAAGCGCAGCAAAATGGAGCGGTTGCCGTAGGGCTGGATGTAGACGGCGCAGGTTTAATTACAATGAAACTTAAAGGACAACCCGTTGGACCTAAAACTGTGAGACAACTTATGGAACTATCACAGTCTACCAAACTACCGTTTATTGTTAAAGGGATAATGACTGTTCAGGATGCCGTAAAGTGTGCTGAAGCCGGCGCAGATTGCATTGTTGTCTCAAATCATGGAGGGCGTGTTCTCGACCATACTTGCGGTACTGCAGATGTCTTGCCAGATATAGCAAAAGAATTAAAGGGCAGAGTTACTATATTGGTTGACGGCGGGATTCGTTCAGGTACAGATGTACTTAAAATGCTGGCTTTGGGAGCAGATGGTGTCCTGATCGGACGACCGTTAATAGTGGCCGGCTATGGCGGCAATGCTGAAGGAGTAGAATTTTTAATAAATAAATATACTGAAGAGCTTTATGCATCTATGATACTGACAGGTTGTGCTAACTTGCAACAAATTGATGGCAGAATCCTGTCAAAGAAATTTTAAAGTAAATTGCTTTATAGCTTGCATGGCCAGGGGACATGGCAAGGGCGTGGCAAGGGGACGTTTTGTCTGCCAATAAATAAAAACTATAAATAAAGTGTATAAAAATATTTATTGAATTATGGATAGAATAGGAATGATATAAATATTTATTTTCTCAAATCAGCAGATTAAAACAGAAAATCAATTTATTAGTGAAAGCAGGTATTGCTTTGTCTTCTAAAATAGTAAAAAGAGGATTTAATCCGGAAGATATCAAGAATTTTTCCGAGGAAAATATTGCAAGGCTTAAGGTTGCTCAGGAAGAGGTACAGTGGCTTTTAGACCGAGGCTATAAAATAAAGCCAATCATTGAGCTGGTGGGCAATCACCACCAGCTCTCGGCAAGAGCAAGAACAGCCTTGCAAAGGACAACATCATCAACAGCCGAATATGAAAAACGAAAATCTTCCCTGCTTTCTTTCGAATGTGCCAAGGAAGGATGTTTGTATATTGATGGATTTAATTTAATTATTACCTTGGAGGTTGCTCTGTCAGGAAGTCCTATATTGCTTGGAAAAGACGGAGTTTTAAGAGATCTGGCAGGGCTTCGCGGTACATATAAATTAATTGACAAGACAGATATTGCATTAAGACTAGTAGGAAAAATATTAAACGAATTAAAAGTTCCTATGGTTAAGTTTTATTTGGACTCCCCTGTTTCCAACTCAGGCAGATTAAAGAGCAAAATACTGGAGTATTCGGAATTATGGAATTTACCGGTTGAAGTTGAGCTTATTCCGAATGTTGATGTTGTATTATCCGATATGGAAAGAATTGTAACAGGTGATTCAATTATACTGGATGAATGCAAAGGCTGGCTCAACCTGTCGCGAAAAATTGTGGATGATTATGTTCCTTATGCCTGGGTTGTAGATTTGGGGTAATAAGATGAAGACGGTTGTTTAAAGTATTGGATGAGAGTAAAGCTTTATACCAGAGTACAACATATCATTTATATTCATACAAATATAGCTTGAAATATACAAAATGGGATTAAAATGGACAATGCGTAATTTTCAACGAAAAACATAGTTTGCTTGTCTGAAAAAATTTCTTCATGGTTCCACACGTGCGAAAAGTTACCTTTCGTGTAACTTTGATTGCTTGCTGATTGGATAAATATGCATATATTTAATCCCCAATTACAATGCTGCAGCTTGTCTTTAATATACTATGCAGCAGTTATACTTTTGCTACTGCATTTCCCCTAACAATTGATTGTTAATAAAATTCAGTTGCATTTCAAGATATCCACGATGCATAAAGGGAATTTTACTTTTTAGATTTGGAAGACATAAAGGATGCGCAATGAAAATTTAAAGGGGTCGATTCGACCCCTTTGCCTGCTCCATAATTTTTCTAAGCCAATAGGGATATGACTTAATTCACATTCCGATTTAAAAGAGTTAATTATTTTTTGAGCCAAGAAAATAAGATGTCATCACGTAATTTCTTAATTTCATTTATCTTATTTGCATCAGTCCAATTATAAAATCCCTGCCCTGTTTTGGCACCTAAATTTCCTGTTTCTTTTGCCTTGACGAGGCTTGCAGGAATACCAGTACTATTGCACAAATCTTCCATCAAGTAATCAGCAATGTTATAAAATACATCCAAACCACCAAGATCAGCTCCTTCTAACAGACCGGTAGCTGAAAAGCGACGGCTTAAATGTTTTATCGTTGTATCAATAGATTCTACAGATGCGGCTCCTTGTTCAATCATTGATAATGCTTCGCGCATTAATGCCATTTGGAGCCGGTTAACAATAAAGCCCGGCGTATCTTTTGATAAAAGCACAGGGGTCTTTCCCAGTTTTTCTAATAATTTTAAAGTTAAATCTATAGTATCGGAAGAAGTGAATTTCCCGGGTATCACTTCTACTAAAGACATCAAATGAGGAGGATTCAGAAAGTGAGCAGCAATAAAACGATCCTTTCTGTCAATTGCTTCAGCAATAAGTGATGGACTGATTCCAGAAGTACTAGTTGCAAAAATAGTATGTGGTTGACAGAGCGTATCAAGGGCACTAAAAATATTTTGCTTTATATCTAAATCCTCAGAAACAGCTTCAATAACAAAATCAGCCCCTTCAGCTGCTTCATCAAGTGCAGTTAACCCCTTTATTTTATCAGTTATTTCAGGAATCTGTCCAAGGCTGATCAAGCCATATTCCGCATAAGTTTTTAGGATGCTTTCTATGCTGTCAAAGCCTTTTTTAATACTTTCCTCTGACCGTCCAAACATATGTACATCATACCCTGCCATCGCAAATACAACAGCAATACCAGAGCCCATAGTCCCCGTTCCCAGACTGCATATAGTTTTGAAGTTCATAATTGTCATGATATTCCTCCTTAGTCTTAAATAGTAAAATTTTTATATAAGCTATAATAACACATCATAATACTTTAGTAAAATTGAATATTTGAAGTCTGAATTCAAATTTCACACCGGTAATTTACTTTATTTATTGAACTATGAATAAAATTGAATTAAAATAATATACACACATAATAGGAAGTGAATAGATATGGAATATAAGTATGCAGAAAACTGTAATTATGAAAACTTTGCAAGTGGAAGAGTTTTATATCATGTTAATGGAGTGCCTAATTTTCCTGTCAGGCTTGCAAATGAAATATACGGTAGATGCTTGGAATATTCAGATAAAAAGAAGGATATATGCCTGTATGACTGCTGTTGTGGGGGAGGATATACTGTAACGGTATTAGGCTTACTTAATCAACAATCAATATCAAAAATAATTGCCAGTGATATAGATTATAAGATGCTTGAGGTGGCAAAACTCAACCTTTCACTATTGTCTGAAAAAGGAATTAAACGAAGAACAGATGAAATTCATTTACTCTATGAACAGTTTAATAAAACGTCTCACAGAGAAGCAGAATTAAGTGGAATAAAATTGTTGAATATGATACAAAAGGAAATTAAAGTTCAGTTATTTCAGGCAGATGCTTTACAACCCTTTCAAATGGATATTAAACCAGACATTATTATCACGGATGTTCCATACGGCAATTTAGTAAATTGGCAGGGAGGAACAGACCAGCTTAGATGTTTGATGGAATCTTTAGCAAAGATTTGCAGTGATGAAACTGTAGTTGCTGTCAGCATGAATAAAAACCAGAAAATAAGTTCCAAACGGTTTAAACGCTTAGAGAAACAAAACGTCGGTAAGAGAAAGTTCGAAATTTATAAATTAGCAGAATAGCGATTATTAAAAGATTATGTAGGAGTAGTTAAAAAGCACTATGGCATGGCAAATAAAACGTCCCTTTGGCGTCCCCCTGTAGTGTCTAGTAATAAGTATAATATGGATATGGCTGCGGTGTTTGGTGCAGTTGATCTTCTGCTATAAGCTGCTTTGCAATTGTATATCCAATCAGATATGAGGCAGCCTGTGTATTTCCGTCAACAGTGCTCGGTATAATTGAGCAATCTGCAACTATTAAGTTATTTACACCATAAACTCTTCCCATATAATCAACAACTCCTCCCATGCTGTAAGAAGCCATTCTGACCGAACTTTGCTGATGATACGTAATAAATATATCATCTCTGATAAATTGCTCTAACAGTTCATCATTGTCAATTATTTCAAAACTGGGAGAAACAAGCTGGTATTGAGGGTCTATGGCTGAAAGCTCACCGGCAATATTTCTGATATAATTTTTGTAAACAGATTTTATAAGCTTTAAATCCTGCGGGTTTTCAAGCATGTTGTAATCTGCCAATACTATTTTCAGAGGGTCGTTATTTTGTAATATTATGCTGCCTCTGCTTTTTGGAAGTAATGGTATTATCATAACAATTAATGAACCGTTTGAATAAGAGCCTATCAATTGTATGCTTCGTTTATTGGTATTTTCATTTGGTGAAGGTAAAAATGCACCGCCATTGTATATGGCAGCAGGCTCAAGCAATACTTCTTGAATATCCCCGGGGTTTACACTAAAAACAGCTGTATTTGCATAATGGTTTACTAAATTTTTACCAACATTGGGGTTGTCAAAAATTACAGGAATATTCAGCTTGCTTAACATATCATGAGGTCCGATTCCGGATAACATTAAAAGCTGTGTACTGTTTATCCCGGCCGAAATTATTACTTTTTTTCTTGCACGGGCAAGACCGCATTTCCCTTCTTTAAGAAATTCAATACCCACCGCAGACTTATTTGTATCAAAAATGATTCTAAGTCCGGTTGTTTTATAACAGATGATTAACCTTCTTCCATTTATTCCGAAGCCCATGTTATTTACAGCATCCGGCGATAAAAATGCTGTTGACGCACTCTCTCTTTCTCTGTTTGGTTTTTGAGTAAGCTGCCACCTTAAAAATGGACCGATAGGTGTACTTGGGTCATTATAATCCAATATTATCCCATAGCCTGTTCCTCGTTCTATTGCAGAAACAAGTTTGTTTGTCATAACCGGAACATATTCAGGTGCTTGTCGAACATCTAATCTGCCTGTATAGCCATGAGCATATGGATTATTTGTTTTGCCGTTGAAATTTTCAATTCTTGTAAAATTATTAATTGCGGCAGCCGGACCCCACATGGGACCGGCTATCCTTTCCCATTCCATGAGCGCATTTTGAGTTGGCCTTACATATTGCCCGCCGTTAACAGAAGAACCGCCGCCGGAAAGCCTTCCGCCGGTCCACACAAATATTTCGTCATTTGCATAAGTCTGAGGAGCTGATTCTCCCTGCCAAAAAAATTGAGGCCTATAGAAATTTAAATTTGCCGTCGGATCCCTGATTAAAATATCATTATCATTGTTTTCGCCGGCTTCTAACAGCAATACCGAATTTTTCCCGTCTTCAGAAAGCTCATTTGCCAAGACACATCCTGCCGGCCCGGTTCCAACTATTATGTAATCATAAGTCATGGCGATTCTATCTGTATTATTTATCATATAATACCTCCATTCATATATCCATATATTATGAAAATATAAAATGTATGGTTACTATAATAAATATAATCTTCATTTTTTGCGTTTATTTATACGGTCTCAAGCCGGTTAAATCCATTTTCTTCAGAGAAAGATTCTATAAAAAATTTCATTCTTTCACTCATCCATTTTTCATCAACTATTATTTTAATGTGTATTTCATTTAATTTCATATTTCTATATAAAAACGATATGAAATCAGTTGATTTGGAATCCAGGAAGTGAAAGTTCCAAATTCTGATTATTATATATGTTTTCATATATGCATCAAGAATTTGTGTTACATTATTAAATAAATGATAATCAATATAATTGGAGCTCTTTATTGACGAAACAATATCCTCATATTCTAATTTTCTCGAAGTATCATAATGGTCAAAATATTCTTGAACCTCATCTAAAATTTCAAATATTCCTTCATAATTTATTCTTTTTCCGGGGCTTTGGCAAATATCAATAAAATATTCTTTGTCTGTTCTGGCCTGCTTTGCAATTTCTTGGTGAAATCCCTTTAAGCAAATAGAATCGGATGACACAAAAAAGGTAATTTTCTTTTTTTGGGATTCATTTATATTAGCTTTAGTACTCTTTGCAGGTGTATATGTGTTTTCATTAAGCTCTTCTTTAAATTCATCTTTCAAAATGTGATGATATAATTCTTGTGTTTTATCGCTGGGACTAATGTTTAATTCCTTTCTAAGCAAGAGCTTCAGGTTTCTGTATGTATTGACAGCAGCAACCTTATTACCTGATTTATACTGATACTTAATAATTGTGTAATAGATAGATTCATTAAGCGGGTCTATTTTGATAAGCTTGTTTAATTGGTTAATTGATTCTCTGATTTGATTATTATCCGAGTATATCTTTGCCAGGTCCATTTGAACTTCAAAATAAAATCTCTGAAGACTTTCTTTCATATTGAATACCCAATCATTGAATTCAAGATTATCATAAATATAGAAGTCCTTTAAAAAATCTCCATCATAAGTATTTGATATTTTCATCAATATATTCAGAGAATTATCTTTTCCCGATTTATAAGTTTCAGTCAGCCTTTGCCATTCTCTCAGGTCAATACATACATTTTTTTCTTCAATTTCGATAACATTCTTTCCGTGAGAATGAATTACAATATCATTTTCATACTCTTTAAAAACTTTTCTCAAATGCCATATTGTGTAGCGAAGATTACTGTAGGCAGATTCTCTTTTATAATTATCCCAAAACATATTAGCAAGTTTTTCTCTATTAAATATATCCTGATTGTTTGCTAATATATAGCATAGCAATCCTTTGTCCTTTAATGAAAATTTATGTGTTATATCAATACCGTTGCTTATTATTTTATATGTTCCAAGAAATTTAAACTCAATCATACCTTAATCCTCCAAGAGAATTATGCAATATTTTTCCGGATTTCATTGTGAGAAGAACTTTTATGTCTTTTAGATATTCCTTTTTCGTTGTTATTGGGTCGGAAGAAAGCACAACAAGGTCAGCTAATTTATTTTTGTCTATAGTTCCTTTTATATTTTCTTGAAAAATGCCATAAGCCCCATTTATTGTATACATTTTAAGAGCTTCATAGGTTGAAATTCTTGAACTTTCATTGATATGATTTGCTGCAGCATGTACGCCAAGCATTGTATCTATCGGGAGAACATCGCTGTCCGAGCAGCCTGCAACTGTAATACCTTTATCTATAATGTTTTTTAAAGGGTTTGTTAATCTTGATCTTTCGTAACCGATGCGAGTATCGTACATATCTCCCTTTTCTCTGAAATAAAGCTCATATGTCGGATGCATTGCCAATACCAGATTTAATTCTTTAGCTTTAAGTATTTGTTTTTCAGTAGGGAGCTCAAAATGCTCTATACGATGTCTTTGATTACTGGTATTATTTTCTTTCATTGCTTGTTCATAGCAGTCCAGGAGCATATCTATTGCTCTTGGGCCTACAGCATGTATAGCGATTTGAAGCCGTAGATTGTCGGACTGTGATATGAATTCAAATAATTCATCACGGTTAAAGAATAAAAATCCGGTTGAATTATTATTATCGCTATATGGGTCATAAAGAGCTGCATTTTGTGAACGAAATGAGCCGTCCAAAAAAATATCTCCGCCTATTCTGGGCAGTCCGGCACCTAATATTTTAGAGGTATTTGTTGTAGAATAGAATAATTCAACATCAATAGGAAATACGTCTTTATTATTTAAAATGAATTCAGCATGATTATCATGGAACAATGAGCCTCCTTCAACAGTAACTGCTGTTGTTATGCCTTTTTTTATAATTTGAGACATTGTTTTGTCCAAATTATCCAGGTAGATTTTATCACTTATCATTTCAAACATTTTCTTTCTTGCTATGTAGCTTCCGCGGTTGCTTATTTTCCCGGTAAATCTGTTTTGTGAATCCTTCTCAAAAGAATTAGTTGTGAACGGAATGTTAAATAAATGCATTGCATAGGAATTCACAATAACTGTATGGAATTCTATACTGCTGAGGACTACAGGGATATTAGGTGCAACAAGGTCTATTTCTCTTCGTGTAGGAAACCTTTTTTCTTTTAATGTAAAATCTGAAATTCCCTTGCCGTAGATTAAAGGCATATTGCCCATGTCATTTTTTTCAGCTTCAATTAATTCTAATATTTCAGAAATGGATTTTGCTTCAAAGCAGTTTATTGCTATGTTGCTTAGAATAGTTGAAACTAAATGAAGATGGGAATCAAAAAAACCCGGGAGCACTGTTTTCTTATCTAGGTTAATCAATTCTGAATTATCAGATTTCATAGCTAATATATCGCTGTTTTTTCCTGCAGCAACAATTTTATCACCGGATATTGCTATAGCTTCCAGCCTTTCAGATTCATGTCTCATAGTTATGATATTTCCGTTAAATAAGATCTTATCTATACTCAAAATGCAGCCTCCATGTTTTATAGCATAATTTATTATACAGCAAAAATAATAAAAACAATATAAAAAATGATATTTAAACGATTTTCAAACGATACATGTAACTTTTATCAAACGGATAGCTGATATAATGTCTATAATACCATCACTTAAGTGAATGAAGGTTTTGGAGGTGTAATATTGAAAGAAAGTAACATAATAGATATGCTTAAATTTTTTGTTTCTATTCAAAGTGACACTCACACAGAAATGGAAATTGATATGGAGAATGCAATTTTAAAGCATATTTCTGATATCCCGTATTTTGATACAACCGGATACTACGGAATGGAAAGAATTCCATCAGATGATTTAGGGAGGAGCATTATATGGGCATTAAAGAAAGGCAACAGTGATAAAACCGTTATCCTTTTGAATCATCATGATGCAGTAGATGTAAATGATTATGGAAACTTAAAAGATATAGCTCATGATACAGAAAAAATTGCTGAAAAATTAAGGAATATGAAATTAAACGATGAAATAACTGGGGATTTATTGTCGGAAGAATGGATGTTTGGCCGCGGAACAGCTGATATGAAAGGCGGGATGTGCATACAGCTTAAAGTACTTGAAGACTTTGCACAAACTGATGAGTGTGAAGCAAATATTTTATTTCTATCTGTACCCGATGAGGAAACGCTTTCGGCAGGGATGCGTCATGCAGGCATATTGCTTAAAAGTTTAGATGAAAAATACAAGTTAGAATATTCACTTGTAATTAATTCAGAACCGCATATGAGGGAAGATGATAATATACCTGTAATTTATGAAGGTTCAGTTGGTAAAACAATGATAACTGTCTATGTAAGGGGTGTAAAAAGTCACATTGGAGAAATATTTAACGGATTTAACCCTAACCTGATTCTTTCTAAGATAATAAATAATACAGAGATAAACAGTGAGCTGTGTGACAGAGATTTAGGAGAAATAGCACCGCCTCCTTCCTGGAGCTTCGCAAGAGATTTTAAGGAGTGCTATGATGCCTCCATACCCGAATCTGCAGGTGGATTTTTAAGTTTTTTAACCTTAACCAAGACACCTAAGGATATTCTGTCGATAATGAAGAAGATTTGTGCGGATTCTTTAAAAGAAGCTATAGAAAATTATAATAGAAATGCAGATATTTTTTATGGAAATTCAGAGCATAGGTGCTCTTTTCCCATAAATGTAAGACTTTATGATGAGTTTTTATCAGATGCCATTAAAAAGGATAAAGGTAAAGTTGAAAACATTTTGGAAAAAACTTATGTAAAAATTTCTGAAAGTATAAAAAGCGGAAAGATGTCAATGCCTGAGAGCAACTTTGAAATTATAAAGGAAATTATGAATTTTACACAATACAGTGGACCGGCTGTTGTTATAGCGATTTCACCCCCATATTACCCTCACATATCAAATGTTAAATTTGAACACTTGGACTCTAAAATCAGAGAAGTATCAAATATCTTAAGTGAAATTAATTTATCGCTATATGGAAATGAAGTGCAAAAAAAGCATTACTTTATGGGGATTTCGGATTTGAGCTATGTTTCACTGCAAAACTATGATTCAACAGTTCCATATATTAAAAACAATATGCCGCTTCTGAAAGATGGTTTATATTCAATACCTTTTGAAACAATTAGTTCTTTTTCGATTCCGGTTATAAATATTGGTCCCTGGGGGAAGGATTTGCATAAATTCACAGAACGAGTATACATTAAAGATTTGAATACTAACATATATACATTGATTAGCGAATTAATAAAGAAATTATTTTTATAAATCTAAAATAAAACAGGAGGTAAATAATGAAAGATGTAATTGTAAATTTTATTAACACTGCAACAGGAATGCTTTGGGGGCCTTTTATGCTGATACTTTTACTTGGAGGCGGTATTTTCCTCTCATTCAGATTGAAATTTTTGCAGGTCACACATTTTAGTTATATTTGGTCACAGACATTAGGTTCATTATTTAAAAAGAAAAAAGGTTCTGAGGATGAAAAAGATGGAGAAGGAAGCCTTACGCCATTTCAGGCAATGACTACAGCACTTGCTTCTACAGTTGGCGCGGCAAATATTGTAGGTGTTCCGGTAGCAATTTATTTTGGAGGACCGGGGGCTGTATTTTGGATGTGGGTTACTGCAATTTTGGGTATGATCACTATGTATTCAGAAGTTGTGCTCGGTATTGTATTCAGAGAAAAAAATTCTAAAGGTGATTATGTAGGCGGGCCTATGTACTACCTGAAAAATGGATTGAAGTCTAAAGCACTTGGCAACACCTATGCTTTTCTATTCATGCTTACAATTGTATCAGGTATCATGGTTCAGGCAAATTCTGCCGCCGGTTCTGCCGCATCTCTGGGGCTGGATAAAAATATTTCGGGTATTATTATTACTGTAATAGTTGGTTTGATTGTTGTCGGCGGTGTTTCCAGAATCGGAAAAATTTCCGAAAAATTTGTACCATTTATGGCATCACTTTATATGCTGGGGTGCTTGTTTATTATAATTGCCAATATTGCGGCAATTCCTTCGGTATTGCTGGAAATCGTTAAAGGTGCTTTTACAGCGCATGCAGCAGTTGGCGGATTCGCCGGGAGTACGGTAGCTTTGGCAATGAGATGGGGTATAGCAAGAGGTGCTTACTCGAATGAAGCAGGGATGGGAAGTGCTCCTATAGCACATTCAGCCGCTAAAACAGATCATCCGGTTCGCCAAGGATTCTGGGGAATGATTACTGTGTTTGTGGACACGATTTTGATTTGTACTATGACCGCTTTGGTTATTTTAAGTACAGATATATGGAAGTTACCGAATATAGAGGCTTCGGCTATGTCAGCTCAGGCATTCAATAATTTTTATGGACCAATCGGAGGAATAATAGTCAGCTTTTCAGTTCTTTTATTTGTTATATCCACTATATATGTTATTCTGTTTTACGGTGAAAAATTGGCAGAATATCTTTTTGGTAAAAACTTTTCACTTGTTATGCGTTATGTTTATCTAGGTGCATGTTTTGCAGGAGCAATTGGAGGATTGCAGTTTCTATGGATATTCCTTGACTTTTTATTTGGATTATCCGTTATACCCAACATGATTGGTGTGATCGGTTTATCGGGAGTTGTAGTTGCAAAAACAAAAGAATTTTTCAATTCGGAAGAATACTATTTGAAGGATATCAATAATCAAAAGAACCTTTCCGCTAAATAACAGAATTAAGATTATTTATTAAAAAAAGTGCATGCTTTACAATAGCCCAAGCAGGCACCGCTTCAGACAGTTTAGAATATCCACATTTCGGTTGTAAACGGAATGTGGATTATTTTTTTGTTGACAGGAAATTAATGGAACAATATAATGTATTTAAGATGTGAATATATATTCACGAGAAAAGAGGTGCAACAATGGCTTACAACGGATTTGCCATTGCAGGTAAGTTTGCAACTTATTTAATTTTAAAAGTGGAGGTAAGAATGAATACTGAATCAAAAAAAGAAGATGAAAAGTATGATGACAAGAATGATCAGAACTTAAAAAAGGAAATAATTCGCGGTTTTAAATTCACATTATTCTCGGCTTCAGCCGGAATAATAGAGATAGTTACCTTTTCATTGCTTAATGAGCTGACAAATTTGCCCTATTGGCCATGTTATTTAGCAGCATTGGTTTTGTCTGTATTGTGGAATTTTACCTTGAACCGCCGGTATACTTTTCGTTCTTCGGACAATGTATCCGCTGCCATGCTGAAAACATTCGGCTTCTATTGTGTATTTACCCCATTTTCAACAATTTTGGGGGGATACCTTGCAGATACTCTTCTTTGGAACGAATACATAGTTACTCTGCTGATTATGCTGAGCAACTTTACTCTTGAATTTTTATTTGATCGATTTTACGTATTCCGGAAATCTATCGATACTAACGATCTGGCTAAAAAGAAACCATAATAGATTACGAATTATAATTACCGGACTACCCCTTGTCAAATTACAACTCAATGGAAAAGTCAGTCATATCATGAGAATACAAGTGCATAGAACATATAATTTACTGTTGACAGGAAATAAGTGGAAGAATATAATATGTGTATGACGTGAATAATGATTCACAAGAAAAAGGAGGTAACATATGGCTTATAACGGATTTGCCATTGATAATTATCTTGATGCAGAAAAGGTTACCAAGCAGCTTGATGAATTAATCAGGAAGCCGGTGTATTCTATTCAGAAGTCATCATTAGATGAATATGTTGAAAATTATTTTAATGAGAAATGTACTAAATCTAAAGCTATGATTGACGAAGCCAGAGAGATAATACCCGGAGGAGTACAGCATAACCTGGCATTTAATTATCCTTTTCCTATTGTAATAACGAAAGCTGAAGGCGCAAAATTATATGATATTGACGGGAATTGGTATTATGACCTGCTGCAGGCAGGAGGCCCCACTATATTGGGGAGCAATCCGCCTGCTGTAAGAGAGCAGGTTATAGAGCTTTTAAACACATGCGGTCCTTCAACCGGGCTTTTTCACGAATATGAATATAAACTGGCTAAGAAAATATCAGAAATGGTGCCGTCTGTTGAAATGTTCCGTATGCTGGGCTCCGGAACTGAAGCATGTATGTGTGCCGCCCGTATTGCAAGGTTGAAAACCGGAAAGAAAAATATTTTGAAAATGGGCGGAGCATATCACGGATGGTCCGATCAGCTTGCTTACGGCATACGCGTTCCCGGAACAAAGGGCCTGATGTCAAAGGGCGTGCCGAATTTTGTGTTTAAACACACGGACGAATTTTTCCCCAACGACCTTGATGACCTTGAAAGAAAACTGAAAAAAAATAAATTGTACGGAGGTACAGCAGCGGTATATATTGAGCCTATGGGTCCGGAGAGCGGTACCAGACCGGTTTCAAAAGAATTTATAAAGGGAGCGGAGCAGTTAGCTCATGAGTATGGAGCACTTTTAATATTTGATGAGGTGGTTACCGGATTCCGTATCGGAACAAGCGGAGCACAAGGATATTTTGACGTGGACCCCGACCTGACAGTCTTCGGTAAGATAATTGCAGGAGGTTATCCCGGTGCCGGAGGAATAGGAGGACACAAGGAGTGCATGGCGCATCTGGGTGCCGGGATTGATTCATCAGGTAAAAAAATCCCGAAAGCTATGTGCGGCGGTACAATGGCGGCAACTCCCGTATCCTGTGCGGCAGGATATTATACACTATGTGAGATTGAAAAAACTAATGCCTGTGAAGCTGCAGGACGTATGGGTGATCGTTTGACCAAGGGCTTGCAGGATATAATAAAAAAATATGACCTTCCTTTTGTGGCTTTTAATCAGGGTTCTATTTGTCATTTAGATAATGCAGGAACCATGCATTTTTCCGTGGATTGGAAAAGGCCGTGGAAAATACCAAAGGTTTTAAAGGAAACAGGCATCCGTCAAAAAGAAATGGAGCATATGGGAGCAGCATATATGGCGGAAGGTATTGTTACATTAGCCGGTTCAAGACTGTATACCAATGCCTCATATACAGAAGAAATGATTGATGATGTACTATTGAGATTTGACAGAGTTTTATCTAAATGCGGACCTATAGAAATTTCCTGATATTTGATTAAGAACATAGATCGGAGTAAATATGAAACATTCAACAGAAAAAGCAAAAGAGCTTGTAATCAGCGCCGGGAACATGCTGTTGAGCAATGGCCTTACAGCAAGGACATGGGGAAATATCAGCGCTAGAATTTCGGATGAAAAATTTGTTATAACTCCAAGCGGCCTGGCTTATGAAACCTTGATACCGGAACAGACAGTTGCAGTTGATATAGCAGATTGCACCTATGAGGGAAACATAAAACCTTCCAGCGAAAAGGGAATACATGCAGACACTTACCGGCTGTGTCCGGAGGTTAACTTTATAATTCATACCCATCAGACAATGGCTTCTGTAATCAGCATTGAAGGAAAGGATATTGAGGTGTACAATGATGAATACAATAGAATTTTAGGAGACAAAGTTCCATGTGCCGCTTACGGTATATCCTCTACGAAGAAATTACGAAGAAGAGTGGCGGAAGCTGTCGGTAATAATCCCGGGACTAAATCCATACTAATGAAGAATCACGGAACAATTTGTATGGGAACCGGCCTTGAGCATTCTTTTGAAATTGCTCTTACTCTTGAAAAAATGGCAAAAGAGATGTATGAAGACGCATGTGGGGAAAATAAGGAGAGAAGCATACAAATTCCCGATTACGGAAAAAGCCGGAAAGAAGGAAATACATTTGTTTTGGAATGTAAAGGGAAGTCTGCTGTTTATAATATAGACGGACTACAGGAAGATGCACCCGGAGAAGCATTATTGCATGCTGAAATATATAAATCAGGTAAAGTAAACTATATCATCCATTCAACTGCTGATGAGGTAGTAAAAGTCAGCAGTAGCGGACGAATTTTAAGGCCGTTTTTGGATGATTTTGCACAGATTGCAGGTGTAAATATAAATACAGTGAAAAATGGTATAATAAATGTGAAAGCTGTTGCCGGAGAATTAAAGAACAAAAATGCTGTTTTATTGGAGAATGAAGGCGCGCTCTGCACCGGTGCAACTGAAGATGATGCGAAAGCAGTTGTCATGGTTTTAAGAAAAGGATGCGCTGCAGACTTATATGCGGCAGCGCTGAATATAACAGACCATATAAGCACAGCGGATGCATTTGTTCAACGGTTATTCTATAAAATTAAATATTCAAAGATGAAAAAATAGAGAGGTTAACTATGTTGAAAAAGCTGACAGAGGATAAATTGGCAGAAGTACTTGAAGCTGGAATAGAGGAATTTGCTGAAAAAGGCCTGGATGGTGCAAGTATCAATATGATTGCAAGGAAAGCCAATATCAGTGTAGGAGTTCTTTATAAGTATTATGAAAATAAAGAAGCATTTTTTCAGGCTTGTCTGAACAAAAGCCTCAGCGTTTTAGAGTCGGTATTGCATGACGTTGCAGAATGTGAGGACAAGATTCTGGTACGTGCGGAAAAAATGATAAGAGCAGTGCAGAGCTATTCAAGAGAATACAGTAAGCATATTAAAATGTATAACGTAATTACATCCGGGAGCGGCAAAAAATATGCACTGCTTTATGCTAAAGAAATAGAGAGTATGACAGCAAAGGTATATACAGAGTTTATCGAAAAGGCTATAAGGGACGGAGACATAAGAAATGATATTAATCCCGGACTCTTTGCATTTTTCTTTGATAATCTGCTTACAATGCTGCAGTTTTCTTACTGCTGTGATTATTATGCAGAGAGAGCAAAGATATATTGCGGAGAAGATTTTTTTAAAGATGAAGAAAAGGTTGTTTCTGAACTGTTAAAGTTTCTGGAATCTGCATTTACTTTTTCTCAGTCTGAGATTGTTCATAAAACTATTTAATGTGCTTATGCACAAAGAAAAGGATAAAATTATGGTATATGTAATCGCTTATGATATAGGAACTACAGGTGTTAAAACCTGCCTCTTTGGTATTGACAAGAAAATAGAGCTGATAGCCGGTGTCCATGAGGGATATGGGCTTTATATAGCTGAAAACGGAGGAGCAGAACAGGATGAGGGTGAATGGTGGAATGCTATGTGCACCACCACCAAAAAACTGTTTGATATAACCGGCATCAAGCCGTCGGAAATAGCGGGGATATCGTTTTGCTCCCAAATGCAGGGGCTTGTACTCGTTGATAAAAACGGTATAACTGTGAGAAAACCAATGAGCTATATGGATCAGCGTGCCGTTAAGGAAATAAAAGAAGGAATGGTACACGGAATCCAGGTTGCAGGAGGCAATGCCTTTAAGCTTGTAAAAAGTTTGATTATATCAGGAGCGGCCTCCACCAGCGTAAAAGACCCGGTCTGGAAATATAAATGGGTTGAAAATAATGAACCTGATAATTTTGAAAGGATACATAAATGGCTGGATGTAAAAGAATATTTGATTTACAAGTGCACCGGGTGTTTTGTTATGACTGAGGATTCTGCATTTGCATCACTTCTTTATGATACCAGAAACGGGAAAAGAGGATGGAGTAAAGCGCTGTGCAAAATGTACGGCATCAATATGCAGCATCTGCCCGATGTTATAAAATCCACAGATATTGCAGGATTCCTTACTCAAGATGCATCTTCCGATTTAGGACTTGAACCCGGCATACCCGTATTTGGCGGAGGCGGGGATGCATCATTAATAGGAATCGGAGCAGGATGTGTTGAAATAGGAGATACACATATATACCTGGGAACCTCCGGATGGGTTTCTACAATTGTCGGCAAACAAAAAGTGGACGTATTCAATATGATTGCAGCAATTGTCGGGGCACAGAGTGAAAATTATAATTATTTTGCGGAAATGGAAACTGCGGGAAAATGTCTTGAGTGGGTAAAGGATCATCTTGCCCTGGATGAAATAGGTATTTATCTGGATAAGAAAAATGTAGCGGAAAGTCAGGAAACAATTTATACTGACTTGTATGATTATATGATGGAGACCATAAGCATGGCAGAGCCGGGAGCCGGCGGTGTGATTTTTACCCCCTGGCTTCATGGAAACAGATGCCCTTTTGAAGATCCAAATGCCTCCGGGATATTTTTCAATGTTACATTAAATACAGGAAAGACAGAGCTGATCAGAGCTGTGGCAGAGGGTATCTGCTATCATCTGAGATGGATGCTTGAGTGTCAGGAGAAAAAAATAAAAACTTCTGATACCATAAGGTTTGTGGGAGGAGGAGCTCTTTCACCTGTAACCGGTCAAATTTTAGCCGATATAACAGGTCATAAAATTGATATTGCAGCCAATCCGCAGAACGTAGGCTCTGTAGGTGCGGCGGCAGTTATGGGAGTCGGTCTGGGAATCATTCCTGGTCTTAAATCAATAAAGGATTATGTTACGGCAGAACACATTTTTGTTCCTCAAAAGAGAACAAAGGCTATTTATGAAAGAAATTTTCAGGTGTTCAAGAGACTTTACAAGTGTAATAAAGGAAACTTCAAAGATTTACATATGAATGTTGAGGTGTCAAAAAATGATCTTTCACAGTTTAGTTGAAAAGCAAAGGAATTACTTTTGTGAGGGCAATACTAAAGGCTTTGAGTTCAGACTAGCAATGCTGCTAAAATTACAAACTGCAATTAAGACAAACGAGAGTGTGCTTAATGATGCAATGAAAATTGATATGAATAAATGCCCTGCGGAAGTTTATATGACAGAAATTGGAATGGTTTTAGAAGAGTTAAGCTTTCATATACGATATCTGCACAGATGGATGGTGAATAAAAGAGTTCCCACACCCATTGCACAGTTTCCTGCAAAATCATTTATATCTCCGGAACCCTATGGAACAGCACTGATTATGTCCCCCTGGAATTACCCCATACAACTATGTCTTCTGCCGCTGATCGGTGCCATCTCGGCCGGCTGCACCGCTGTCGTTAAACCTTCGGCATATGCTCCTGCAACAAGCAAGGCGATTGCCCAAATTTTAAGAAAGATGTTTCCGGAAGAATACATAGCTGTTGTAGAAGGAGGCAGGGAGCAGAATGCCGCATTGCTTGAGGAACGGTTTGACTATATATTTTTTACGGGAAGTCCTGCAGTGGGGCGTCTTGTAATGGAAAGTGCTGCGAAGCATCTTACACCGATAACGCTCGAGCTTGGCGGAAAAAGCCCGGTTATTGTTGATAAGACAGCAAATTTAAAGGTTGCGGCAAGGCGGATTGCGTTTGGAAAGGTTTTAAATGCAGGGCAGACTTGCGTGGAACCCGACTATTTATTTATACACAGAGATGTAAAAGATGAATTTATTAAGTGGTATCAATCTGCTTTGCAGGAATTTTTCCCCGACGGTAATATGGAGGATATGAATACTATAATTAACGACAAACATTTTAAACGTGTAGCAGGTTTATTGGATAGCGGAAGAACTGTTATCGGAGGAAAGACTGACGAAAAAAGAAGATTCATAGAACCGACGCTGATAGATGAAGTGAGTGTTGATTCACCGATTATGCAGGAAGAAATATTCGGCCCTGTTCTCCCCATGATTTCCTTCACGCATATCCATGAATGCACAGATTACATCGCGAACAACCCGAAACCACTGGCGCTGTACTTGTTTACCGAAGATTCCTATGTTGAAAGGCATGTATTAGATACATGTTCTTTTGGAGGGGGCTGCATCAATGATACTATTATTCACCTTGCCAATTCTCACATGGGCTTTGGCGGCGTAGGAGGTTCCGGTATGGGAAGCTATCACGGGAAAAGGAGCTTTGACACCTTTACTCATTACAGGAGTATTGTAAAAAAAGCAACTTGGCTTGATATTCCAATACGTTACAGACCATATTCAAAAACAAAGGATAAATTGCTCCGTATTTTTTTGAAATAATGGCAGAGTTGGCAGGGGGTGTATATTTTCTTTATTTTGCGTCACTTTTTCTCCTTTAATATTATAACATATTTTTTATATAAGTATTTTAAAAACCATTTCCATAAACAGTATAAGAGCGGTAATAATTAAAATCGATATTTTGCGGCGAAATAATCTCTTAATATAATCAGAAGTAAACCATGAATTGGCAGCAAATAGTCCGTAATCCAGCCATTTTTCCAAGTGCCGGGAAGGTTATATCGTGTATTCGTTCGTGAAATTCAAACAAAATCCTCCTTGAAGTTTTTTTATACGTTATTATACGATTCGGAGGGATGCCGGTGGCTTCCGGAGAAGTGGTAATTGAGCAGCTGTTAAGCTGTGGTGGAATTTATGCCAGGCTTCACAAGGTACAGGATTCTTCTTACAAAGTTGCTGCCGTGGGGTAGAAATTATAAAATTCATTCCCGTGTTCTTGACAAACATCATGCAGACTGTTAAACTAACAATTATAGAATGAAATTATTAAATTCCCTTTAGAGGGAATTTAATTTGAATCATAGTTAGTCTAAACTAACCAAATCAAATCTGAACTAACTAAGTAGTGCTGTTTAATATATAAGCAGGAGCTTGCAGATGGACGGCATATGCAGGCTTTTTGTAATTACAGAATCAAGATGTTGAACGTAGGAGGAAAGTTCATATGAAAAACAATTTATTAAACATAACCGGACTGAAGGTAAACATAGAGGACATAGAAATACTTAAGGGCATAAATCTCAGTATGGGAGAGGGCGAGACACATGTAATCATGGGGCCTAACGGAGGAGGTAAATCCACTCTTGCCTATGCTTTGATGGGTCATCCGAATTATGAAATTACATGCGGAGAAATAGAATTTCACGGAGAAGTGATAAATGACCTGAGTCCTGATAAACGGGCCAAGAAAGGAATGTTTCTTTCCTTTCAGTATCCCGAAGAAATCCCGGGAGTTACCGTAGAGGAATTTTTAAGGACTGCAAAGACATCCGTTTCCGGAGAAACTCAAAGGGTTATTCCCTTTAAAAAGCTTTTGAAGAATAAGATGGAGCAATTGGAGATGAAGGAGGAATATGCAGGCAGATACTTAAATCAGGGATTTTCAGGTGGAGAAAAGAAGAAGAATGAAATTCTTCAGATGTCCATACTCGAGCCCAGCCTTGCTATCCTTGATGAAACCGATTCGGGACTGGATGTGGATGCAATAAGGATAGTGGCGGAAGGCGTTCAAAAATTTAAAACAAATAAAAATTCCATACTGATAATAACCCATTATAACAAACTGCTGGATTATCTTAAACCTGATTACATCCACATATTGTTGGATGGAAAGATAGTAAAGACCGGTGGAGCGGAATTGGCTGAAGAGATTGAAAAAAACGGATATGAAAATATAAAGGCTGAGTTTTCCGGTAAATGAGGGGTGAGATTATGGAAAGGAAAAAGACATATATCGAGGATATAGACAGAGGTATCTATGATATTAAAAATGAATTTACCTATAAATATAAGTCGGATAAGGGACTGAGTCCTGAGATAATAAGAGAAATTTCAAGAGAAAAAAACGAACCGGACTGGATGACTGATTTCAGACTGAAGTCATTGGAAATATACGAATCCATACCCATGCCCGAATGGGGAGCGGATTTATCTGATTTGGATATGGATGAGATTACAGCATATATAAGACCGGATGCTGATATGAGAAACAGCTGGGAAGATGTGCCTGAGGATATAAAGAACACCTTTGAGCTTTTGGGACTTCCGCAGGCTGAGAGAGAGGCTCTGGCAGGTGTGGGTGCACAATATGATTCTGAGGTTGTGTATCACAATATCAGAAAGGAATTGGCGGAGCAGGGTGTGGTATATACGGATATGGAGTCAGCCATGGTGGAATATGAGGACATTGTCAGGGAGTATTTCATGACACTTATTCCTGCGACTGCACACAAATTTGCCGCACTTCACGGGGCCGTGTGGTCCGGAGGGTCTTTTGTTTATGTTCCGGAGGGCGTACAGGTGGATATTCCCCTCCAATCATATTTCAGATTAAATGCCCCGGGAGCGGGACAGTATGAGCACACCCTTATAATTGTGGAAAAAGAAGCAAGACTCCATTTCATAGAAGGATGCTCGGCTCCTAAATACAAGGTGAACAACCTGCATGCAGGGGCTGTGGAGCTTTTTGTGAGGGAAAATGCCACTCTCAGGTACAGCACCATAGAAAACTGGTCAAAAAATATGTATAACCTCAATACCAAGAGAGCATTGGTTGATAAAAACGGCACTATTGAATGGGTTTCTGGCTCATTTGGCTCAAAGATGACAATGCTTTACCCTATGAGCATATTGAGAGGGGAAGGAGCGAGGTCTGAATTTACGGGAGTAACCTTTGCTGCCAAGGGACAATACCTTGATACAGGCACAAAGGTTATCCATGCGGCACCCCATACTACATCAACCGTAAATTCCAAGTCCATCTCAAGAGACGGAGGGCATGCATTTTACAGGGGGCTTCTCAAGGTGGATAAGGATGCATACGGATGCAAGTCTTCGGTTTCCTGTGAATCCCTGATGCTTGACAATAAATCCAGATCAGACACGCTGCCCATAATAGAATTAAATAATGACAATATAGATATAGGTCATGAGGCCAAGATAGGAAGAATCAGCGATGAGGCCATATTCTATCTTATGAGCAGAGGAATCAGTGAGGAAGAAGCCAAGGCTATGATAGTCAGGGGCTTTGTAGAGCCCATAACCAAGGAGCTTCCCCTTGAGTATGCTGTTGAGCTGAATAATTTAATCAATATAGAGCTTGAAGGCTCTATAGGATAGGAGGGACAAAATGCTTTGGAAGAGAATTGAATTGGATGACTTTGGATTTCCTGATGTAAAAAGCTACAAAAAGGATTATATAAAGCATGGCGTACTTCCTAACCGGGGAGTAGAGCTGTACAGCACAAATAAAAAGGATAAGCACATAGATTTAGATGAAACAGGAAGGCAAAACAGTGAATTGATTTCATTTGTTGACAAAAATTACAACAGCGGTATATTTTTATCCCTTTCACAAAATGTGAAAATTCAGGAACCCATAAGTGTGGAATTTAACATGGATGGTGAAAATCCTGTTGTCATTGATAAAAACATTATAATTGCTGAGTCCGGAAGTGAAGCCACAATTATTATAGATTACAGCTCCGCTGACACCGAGAAGGTATTTCACAGTGGATTTACTGTTGTGCGCTCAGAGGAAAATTCGGCAATCAACATTATAAAGGTGCAGAGAATAAATAACATGTCAAGAAACTTTGATTCGAATATTGCAGTGGTTGAAGGAAATGGAAAAGTGAACTGGATTTCTGTGGAGCTGGGAAGCGATGTAAGTGTAGTTAATTTCCTGAGCATTCTTAAGGGAGAGGCCGGCGAATCCGGCATGTCCTCCATATACCTGGTTGACGGCGACAGAAGGATGGATCTGGAGTATTCAATGATTCACCGGGGTGTCAGAAGTGTAAGCAGCATTGAGTCCAAGGGCGTGCTTAAGGACAATGCTAAAAAAGTATTCAGAGGTAATATTGACTTTAAGAGGGGAGCCAGAAGCTCCAAGGGTGTTGAAGAGGAATATGTTATATTGATGGACCCTGAGGTGAAGTCGGATTCCATACCTGCATTGATGTGCGGAGAAGATGATGTAATAGGAGAGCACGCTGCCAGTGCGGGACAAATTGATGAAAACAAGCTTTTCTATCTCATGAGCAGAGGATTAAGCGAAAGAGATGCAAAAAAATTAATAGTTGAAGCATCATTTGCACCTATAATCAGCAGAATTCCCGTTGAGAATCTGCAGGTCTTAATCAGCAGCGAGGTAGAGAGGAGGCTTGCAAATGCATAAACTTGATGCACAGCAAATAAAAAAAGATTTTCCGGTCTTTAATCAGAAAATAAATAATAATGATTTGGTATATTTAGATAACGGAGCAACCACTCAAAAGCCTCTGCAGGTGATAAATGCCATGAGTGATTACAATAAGCTGTCTCACGGTAATCCCCACAGAGGAGTCCATCAGCTCAGCATAAGGGCTACGAAGGAATATGATTCGGCTAAGGAAGCAGTGAGAAGATTTATCAATGCTGAGAGTGCAGATGAGATTATCTTCACAAGAAATACTACTGAATCCATCAATATGGCGGCATATTCTTACGGAAGGGAATTTATTAAAGAAAATGACGAAATATTAATAACTATATCGGAGCATCACAGCAACATGCTGCCATGGCAGAGGATGGCAAGAGAAAAGAATGCCGTATTAAAATATATTTATTTAAATGATGAGGGCAGGATTTCCACGGATGAGTTAAAAAGTAAAATTACCGATAAAACAAGGCTGGTGTCCATAGCTCATATGTCAAATGTTTTGGGAACTGTCCATCCCGTAAAGGATGTGATAGACTACGCTCATACAAAGGGCGCAGTGGTTATGGTGGACGGAGCACAAAGCACACCTCACATGAAAGTGGATGTTCGGGAGATGGGCGCGGATTTCTTTGCCTTTTCTGCACACAAGATGCTGGGTCCCATGGGATTAGGGGTGTTATACGGCAAAAGGGAATTGCTTGAAGCCATGCCTCCGTTTTTACTGGGAGGAGATATGATTGAATATGTATCAGAGCAGGATGCTACATTTGCTCCCATTCCCTTTAAATTCGAAGCCGGAACTCAAAATGTAGAAGGTGCTGCGGGACTCAGAAAAGCCATAGAGTACCTTGAGAATATAGGCATGGATAATATACACAATCATGAGAAGGAGCTGACAGGATATGCAATTGAAAGAATGCTTGCGCTTCCATATATAAAAATCCAGGGTCCCAAGGATTTGGATATGAGAGGAGGAATAATTTCCTTTACCGTAGACGATGTACATCCTCACGATATTGCAACCATTTTAGATTCATACGGGATTGCTGTAAGAGCAGGACACCACTGCTGTCAGCCTCTGATGAGTTATCTTAATGCACAAGCAACCTCAAGAGTCAGCTTCTATTTGTACAACACAACAGAAGATGTGGATAAATTTACAGAAGGAATTGAAAATGCAAGGAAGTGGTTAGGATATGGAGCTTAATTCAATATATACAGAACTGATTATGGAGCATAACCGAAATCATCACAATAAAAGAGAGATGCCGGGTGCCGATGTAAATGAAAGAGGACACAACCCCAGCTGCGGTGATGACATATCTCTGCACCTGAAGCTTGACGGAGACATAATAAAGGATGCCTCGTACACAGGCTCAGGCTGTGTCGTATCTCAGGCATCAGCATCCATTATGACAGACCTGATAAAAGGATTGAAGGTCGAAGAAGCCATGAAGCTGGTTGATACATTTATAGGAATGATTAAAAAGGAAGTAACAGATGAAGATGAGCTTGAAAAACTGGAGGATGCCATAGCCTTTCAAAATATATCCAATATGCCTGCCAGAGTGAAATGTGCAGTATTGGCATGGCATACATTGAAAGAGGCTTTGGTAGATATATAATTTATACTGTTTTTCTGACAAGCACTGACGACAGCACCATAAAACCTTATATAACAAATACAAAAAACACCCATTGTAGCGGAGATTATTGCTGCTCCCGAAAACCCAACCCATAACTTAAATAATGAGTCCTTTATTCTCATCAGAACCAGAACCGCGTCGATACTATTATGTGCAATCAACTGTGTAATCGGTATTATTACAATTAAAACAAGCCCTGCTGAATGCCGGCAGCATACTTACAAAGATGCTGTTTAATGCAAAAGGAACTTGAATTATAAGTTTGTTTTTTAGTTTCTTCGTTTACCATGAAAAAGATTCATTTCATTTAAACAATTTATATAAGTATAATAAATATGGTATAAAATTAACATTCGGAGGAATTATGAAGAAAATATTTTCAATTATCTTAGCTATGCTTATGGTGCTTAGCTTTGCAGCTTGTTCTGATAAACAGCCTGAAAGCATTCCTGCGGACGCTGAAAAAGCAGAAGAACCGGCAGTTGAAGAAGCTGGCGAAACACCAAGAGAAGAAAGAGTATTGCGAATGGATGGAGACAATTTAGGGTATCCTTCTGTATACACTTCATCTCCAAAGGGTAGAGGTTATTTATTGGTAAGCTTTACATTTGACACCCTGGTATGGAAGGATGAGACAGGCACTATTCCGCTTCTGGCAAAAGAATGGAAGGTTTCAGATGACAACAAGACATATACATTTTATTTAAATGATAATGTTAAATTCACAGATGGACAACCTCTCACTGCTGAAGATGTTAAATTTTCATTTGATTACTTGAAGAGACATCCCTATCAATGGGTTAGCGTTGATCCCGTAGAAACAGTTACGGCTATTGATGAAACTACAGTTGAAATTGAGTTAAAAGACATATTTGTTCCGTTTTTAACAGATGTGGCAGGAAATGTTCCGATTATGCCAAAGCATATTTGGGAGAATGTGACAGAACCTGAAAAGTTCAATACAGCAGAAGCTGTTGTGGGCTCCGGACCATTAATTCTTGAAAGCTATGACAAGGAATCCGGAGTTTATGTATTCAATGCAAATAAGGATTATTTCCTCGGAGAAGTTCAAATTGACAAGCTGATAATGTCGTCTGTTGAAAATACAAAGGAAGCCTTAGTTGCCGGCGAAATAGACATGGCAGCCAACATCAAGTACGGCGAAGCAGTGAAGCTGAAAGAGGAAAGCAGCAAGTACAAGGTTATTGAAGGCCCCGGACTGTGGGTCGGAAGAATGTATTTTAACTTCGGTGTTGAAGAATTAAATATAAAAGAATTAAGGCAAGCCATGTATTATGCTATTAACAGAAATGAACTGGTTGAAAAGGCTCGTAAAGGGGCAGCTGATCCGGGAAACGCCGGTCACATTCATCCGACATCAGAATGGTATTCATCAGATGTTAAGACATATGACTATGATGTGGATAAAGCTAAAGAATTGTTGACATCCGTCAGTATAGCGGATTCAAACGGAGACGGAGTTGTTGAATATAACGGCAGAGAATTAGTTTATGAATTTATCGTTTCAGAAGAATATGTACCTGTTGCAGAATTACTGAAAAAATATCTTGGGGATATTGGTATAAGCATCGAGGTTAAGGCGATGGATCAAAACTCCATAGCTTCATTAATAAAAGAAGGGAAGTTTACCCTTGCGTTTAACGGACATGGTTCATTTGGCGGAGATCCTGTGTTATTAAAGGGTTTTGTGTCCGAGGAAACTCAGGCTTCCACACCTCAGGTAACAACACAGGGCGGTCAGAGCTGGTACAACAAGGAATTCAATGAAATATTCAACCGGCAGTTAGGTGAGCTTGATAAGAATGCCAGATATGAATCAGTAGCAAAGCTGCAAAAAATAATTGCTGAGGAATTGCCCACACTGACACTTTATTATAATAAATCATGCAGTGCATATAATCCGGAAGTGTTTGACGGGTGGTTCTATACTAAGGACGGAGTTGCATTGGCAGTTCCGACAATACATAATAAATTGGTATTTGTAAGAGGACAGTGGAATAAATAATGAAATTTAAGATCTTGGCTAAGTATTCAGCTTATATTTTCTTAATATTATTTATCAGCTTTATACTCCCGAGGATAATCCCCGGGAGTCCTTTATCATATGCTCAATATGATACCTACATTTTAAATCAGTCATTGCCGGAAGAAACCTTTAATGCATTTAAGGAATACTATGCACCGGACAAGCCTGTTCATGAGCAATTCATTCTTTATTTAAAGCATTTAAGTAATTTTGATTTAGGCTATTCCTTTTACTACCGTATGCCGGTTATAAGCCTGGTAAAAGGCAGATTGCCCTGGACTTTGCTGCTGTCATTTTCTTCATTGACAGTTTCATTAATAACAGCAATAACCCTTGGAATCAAGACATCATTGACAGGAAAATCAAGCAGGCTGAAAATGATGCTTATGATAGGAGTTCAGGCAATGCCTGCTTTTTTAGCCGCAGTTCTTATACAGGGAATAGCGGGCTACAGGCTGAAGCTTTTTCCTGCATGGGGCGCCTATACACCTGGCATTGAATTCTTTACATCTGAATTTTATAAGGATGTCCTGCGGCATTTTATTTTACCTTTTTTTACATTGACTATCTGTGAAATACCGGGTATATACATTTTGGCATACAACAGTACTCAAAAAATAAAAAAGGAAAACTATGTAACATTTGCAAACTATTTAAATATTCATGAGAGACAAATTCGATCCAAATTCATATATAAAAATATCATTCCGGAATTATTGGGAAAAATTAATGTTCAATTCATTTATGCAATTACCGGCTCAATCTTTATTGAAGCTATTTTTTCTTATCCGGGTATAGGACTGCTGTTAAAATCAGCCACATCCGGCAGGGATTATCCCTTAATGCAGGGAATATTGATAATAACCTGTCTGTATGGCTTAGTTATAAACTTGATATTTGAAATGATTCTTAAAAACAACACGGAGAAATACTGAGGACTATGATAGCAAAATTAACAGTTACTAAAAAGGTATGCCTGATAATATTAATTCTATATTTAATCACGGCACTGGCAAGTGATTTTATAATGCCTTTTGAAACAGATGACTTCAGCCATGATGTGCTTTTGAGGCCTTCGTCCATGCATTTGCTCGGCACTGATGAAATGGGACGAGATATATTTTCTATGCTGTTAAACGGTTTTAAAACAACGATATTTATTTCGCTGGTATCAGGATTCTTAAGTACGTTAACAGGTATAATTCTGGCTTTTATATCATGCTTATATAAAGGAAAAGTGGATGGGGTAATTTTTCATTTGTCCAATTTATTTCTCATAGTGCCTGAAATTATAATCATAATGTTTTTTGCGGTTTTTTCCAGACCCGATATGATCAATACAATACTTTCCATAGTATTTTTCTCCTGGTCGAAAGTTTATAAAATAGCACGCTCAAAAATAATGGGCTGCATGGGAAAAAATAAGGTTAAATATACAATGCTTATGAAGGGCAATATCGTTGATTTGTTTAAGAAATTATATTTTGATTTATATCCGGTTGCAGTCACATGCTTTATATTGCAATGCAACAAGGCTGTTATGTATGAAACAACTTTATCATTTTTCGGAATAGGAGATCCCTTATCTAAAACATGGGGCAAACTGATAAAGGCAGCAATGAATTACGAAAATTTATTTTATGATGATGTTATAATATGGTACCTGATTCCTGCCATATTATGTGTATTTGTCTATGTGCTGTCTCTTTCGCTGTTAACCTTTGAAGAATAGAGGAAAATTTATGCTGGAATTAAAGGATTATAGTATTGCTTATAATGACAACAAAATTATTGCATATGAAAATCTAGAAATTAAAGACAAGGAATTTATCGGTTTAAGCGGGAGCAGCGGCTGCGGCAAGACTTCCTTGCTGGATTCATTGTTTGGGATAGAGTTCAGGGGTAAAATATCATATACAAAGGCTGAGCTGTTTCACAAGGACTTAAGCAGCATCGGAAAGGAGAAATATAGTTATTTAAGCTATTGTCCTCAATTTTGCCAGGATGCCTTAAACCCTAAAATAACTTTAAATAATCATGTGCAGCTGTTATTGCGCAGCAATAATATTGGTTACAATGAAGATGAAATATGCAATATGCTGGAAGGTCTTTCTTTAGAAAAAGATTTATTAAATTATTACCCATACATGATGAGCGGCGGTCAAAAGCAAAGAGCCGCAATAATGCTTTGTGTGCTGAAAAAGCCAAATCTATTGGTGTTGGATGAGCCCTCATCGGCACTTGATTTAATTACCACAAAGATAATAGCTGACTTTCTGAATAAAATCAGAAGTCGAACTTCGATTATAATGGTTTCGCACAACTATGATTTTTTAATGAAGCTCTGTGACAGAGTAATAAAACTATAAGAAGTGATAAAATGCTTAAGGTTATAAATCTAAATAAAAAATACGGAGACAAACAGGTGCTGGATAATATCAGCATGGAATTTGCCTGTGGTGAAAGCACTGCAGTAGTCGGTGAAAGCGGCAGCGGAAAAACGACACTTGCAAAGATTATTATTGGATTAGAAAAACAAGACAGCGGACAGGTGCTGCTAAACAATAAACAGCTTACTGCTTTAAAAAACAGACCATTTAATCAATGCGCCAAAATTCAATATATATTTCAGGACCCGTACAGTGCTCTGGAAAGCAATTATACAGTATTAAAAACATTAAAGGAAACAACGGCTATTTGCAGAAGAAACAAATATAAGCATATATCCATTGAGGAAGCCCTTGGGTATGTAGACGAGAATCTGTTAAATTACTTGAGTGAGAAGGTTGAGGTCCTCAGCGGAGGCCAAAGGCAAAAGCTGTGTATAGCACGCTCTTTGATTACTAACCCGAATATTATAATAGCTGATGAATGCACATCAATGCTGGATGAAAAAAGCAGTGAAGAAATATACGGGCTGCTCAATAAAATTAAAGAAGATAAAAAAATAATTTTAATCTCCATAATGCATGAAATAGATTTTTTAAAAGACAGTTGGGATAAAATTGCGGTCATTAAAGACGGAAATTTATTGGAGCATAAAGAATTTAAAAGATTTTATGAAACTGCCGAAACAGAATACAGTTTAAAGTTAATAGAAGCCTATAAATATTTTAAAGGAAGATTAGAATAACCCTGGCAACACAAAGTGCAAGGCTCTTGGCCTTAATATTTTTTTAAGTTTCAAGTAAGTTTGACATTTTTTTGGTAAAGAATACTTGACAAGGTAATAAGCATAAATTATAATTTTGTATATCGGTTAGGCTTATCTAACCTATGCTGGAGATCCGAGTGTGTCAACTCTATTGTTGGTAATAGAATAGTAACTGCATATTTTTTTAAACGATAGTTAGACGTGACTAACTTAAATTTAGCTAACAATCAGTGTTTGACCTGACGAAAGGGGATAATTTGTTTACATATATTCGAAATAGATTTTTGAACTTGATACTTGTATTAATAGGGGTAACTCTACTGTCCTTTCTGCTGTCAAATTTGTCATCTGCAGACCCGGCAGAAGCCTTTGCCCGTCGGAGCATGATGAATCCTACTCCGGCACAGATTGAAGAGATACGAAAGGAAATGAAGCTGGACCTTCCGTTGCATCAACAGTATTTCAGTTGGATTGTCAACAGTGTAAAGGGTGACCTGGGTATTTCATACCTCACAAGAAATCCGGTCGGCCTTGATATTGCACAGAAGCTGCCTGTTACGATGCGGCTCGTAGGAATTTCCCTATTTTTGATCATATTTCTGTCTGTACCGATCAGCGTGCTTTCCGCCATAAAGAAAAATAGTTTCTTTGATCACTTGATAAGAGCGGTAACGGTTTTAGGTATTTCCATCCCGAATTTTTGGTTGGGATTTTTGCTGTTATTGGTATTTGCGGTTACCTTCCATGTTTTCAAGGTGGTAGATCATGGGAGCTTCCGCGGTATGGTATTGCCCTCGCTTGCGCTTGGGATACCTATTGCGTCTTCTTCTGTTCGGCTCTTCAGAGCAGCTATTCTATCTAACCTTAACATGTATTATGTGGTTTATGCAAAGGCTCGCGGGATTGGGAACAGCCGTATTATATGGGGACATGTTTTTAAAAATTCCCTCCCTCCAATGATTACGATGTTTTGCCAATATCTCGGATATATGGTGGCGGGAAGTGCTGTTGTAGAAAGTATTTTTTCAATGAAGGGTATTGGGATGCACTTGGTCGATGCAATCATCGGTCGGGATTTGCCGACGATTAACGGCTGTGTCTTGGTCATTGCACTTATTTTTGTTTTTTTCAATACACTTGCAGACCTTATCAACATACGACTGAATCCACAGATATCCGGTAAGGGGGGAAGACTATATGATTAAAAAAACACTGCACAACGGACAGGCTTTAGCCGGACTCATTATTATTCTATTTGTTGTAATTGTTGCCGTTTTTGCGCCGCTCCTTATGCCGAATGACCCGAATAAGATAGATGTGCTCAAAAAATTCCTGCCCGCAAGCGCAGAGTATCCGCTGGGAACAGATCAGCTGGGACGCTGTGTGCTTTCAAGGCTGATGATTGGTGCGAGGTATTCTCTCGGAATTGCCGTGCCGTCGCTTTTAGCAGTCGGAGTCATGGGAATTACGTTAGGAACGGCGGCAGCTTATATCGGAGGAGGATTCGAACGCGTTTTTTTGGTGGTATGCGACATTTTCATGGCATTTCCTCCGCTGGTTATTGTGCTCTCCCTGGTCGGGGCTTTGGGGCAGGGGATTGGCAACATCCTTATTGCTGTATTTTTCTCGACATGGGTATGGTTTGCCAAGGTAGTCAGAACATATGCAAAGATTGAGCAAAACAAGGAGTATGTGACTGCGTCAAAGATTGCCGGATGCAGTGATCTGGGGATTATTGTACATCATATCATTCCTAATATTCTTCCTCAATGTATTGTATATCTGAGCACGGGAATTGCCTCCGCGATTCTCATGGTGTCGAGCTTTTCCTTTTTAGGGCTTGGATTTGAAAAAGGCGTGGCCGAGTGGGGTGCAATGCTCAGCGAGGCCAAATCAAACTTTTATACTTATCCTTCCTTCGTCCTGTATCCGGGTGCATGCATTCTGCTTGCGGCGGCGGGCTTTAATCTGTTTGGAGAGGCACTGCGGGACATTGTTTCGCCTGAGGAGGTGAGCCTGTGAGCGAACTGCTGAAAGTATCAGGTCTTTGCATCGGACTTAATGATTCTGAACAGCCTCTCGTTGAGGATGTGGGTTTTACGCTTCGGAAGAGCTCTGCATTGGCACTTGTAGGAGAAAGCGGCAGCGGCAAGACATTGACCTGTAAAGCGATTCTCCAACTGCTCAATACAAAAACATTTCATATCTCCGGCAGCGCCCTTTACCGGGGGACGGAGCTTCTTTCCATGAAAGAGAAGGATATCCGTGCGCTTTGCGGATACCGGATTTCCATGATTGTTCAGAATCCCATGTCGGCGTTTGACCCGACCGTTAAAATCGGTTCGCAGATTGTGGAAACCATACGTGTGCATAAGAATATAACAAAAAAAGAGGCCTTTGTGGCTGGCTGCAACGCCCTCGAAAAAATAAACCTCCCGCGTTGCAGTCAGTTAATGAACAGTTATCCTCATACCCTGAGCGGGGGAATGCTCCAGAGGATTGTGATTGCGCTGGCGCTCATCCTTGAGCCTGAGATCATTATCGCCGACGAGGCTACCACCGCACTGGACGTGAAAAACCAAAATGATGTGTTGGATGAAATTGAAAAGATGAAAAAGAACGGGATCA
The DNA here is from genome assembly GCA_023453025.1 of Bacillota bacterium. Taxonomy (GTDB): domain Bacteria; phylum Bacillota; class Clostridia; order Tissierellales; family Sedimentibacteraceae; genus Sedimentibacter. The sequence goes on along the minus strand of JAEXUD010000066.1, from coordinate 72,652 downwards.
GCGTTCTGCTTGTTACCCATGACTTTGGCGTGGCAGCTAAGCTTGCGGACGATGTGATTGTGATGAAAGAAGGCAAAATTATCGAAAGCGGTACGGTACATGACATTTTCGCGTCTCCGCAACATCCATATACATGGGAGCTTTTGAAGGCCAGTCTTCTTGTAAAGGAGCAGCTATGATTGAAATCAGTAATCTGTCAAAGCGCTATGTCATGCGGGATAAAAAAGGACAAAAGATATACGTCGATGCTGTTAAACAGGTATCACTTACTTTGGACGGACACAGGAGTTATGCGTTGGTCGGAGAGAGCGGCAGCGGCAAAAGCACGCTGGCTCGTATGCTGGTGTGCATCGAGAGTCCGACATCCGGAGAGATATTACTTGAAGGAAAAAACATACTGGCAATGAAAAAACAGGAACTGCGCCTTAAGAGGGCGGAGTTTCAGATGGTTTTACAAAACGCGCAAGGTGCGCTGGATCCGCGGCTTCGGGTTTATGATTCCATTTCCGAGCCGCTGCGTTGTCTGACGAATACCGGCAAGCGGGATGAGCGCAAAAAGATTTTGAATGTTGCCGATCAGGTACAGCTTCCTTCCGCACTGCTGGATCGGCTCCCTCACGAACTGAGCGGAGGTCAGCTTAAGAGGGTGTGCATTGCACGGGCTTTGATTGTCGCGCCAAAATTCGTTGTGTTTGACGAATCGGTCAGCGGTCTTGACGTGACAATTCGGAAACAGATATTGGATTTGATTTTGCAGCTGAAAGAAGAGAGCCTCGGCACTTTTTTGTTTATTACCCACGACATTGACGTTGCTCTGTATATTTCCGACCATGTTGTAGTGATGAAGGACGGCTGTATTGTAGAGCAGATCAGTAATGCAAGTTCATATTCGGACTTCAGACATTCATATTCAAGAATGCTCATTGAATCACTGCTGCCTAAATCCCCCGAATTGACCAGATGATTATGAGGCTGCAAGCCTCGTTTCATACAAAAACTAAAAGGAGAAGAATTATGTTCAAAAAAATATTTTTGATTTTTATTGCTTCGGCGTTGCTTCTTGCGGCCTTGACAGGTTGTTCAGCGCAGCAGTCCGATGGTTCATCTCAGACAAATGAGCTTACCTTTTGCGAAAGCTGGGATTTCAGCGGCGGCTTTTATCCTGCCCTGACCCCGGATTACAGTACAAATTACAGTGCAATGTATTATCTGCCGAATTTCTATGAAACGCTTGTCAAATATGAAGACAGTGCTATTGTTCCCGGGCTCGCCGAATCGTGGGATGTTTCCGACGATGGACTTATCTATACGTTCCATCTTAAGTCTGGCGTAAAATTCTCCGACGGCACGGACTGCGATGCAGAAGCGGTTAAGCAAAGCCTTGAGGCTGTTCCGGGTATTTTAGGAATGTACAATGGAAGCTACGGCACCGTATCGATGCTGTTTGAAACAATAACCGCATTGGACGATGTAACGCTTGAAGTAAGGCTCATCAATCCTTATTATGGGGCACTCAGAGATTTTGCAATGTACAACCCGCTTGCGATTGCGTCGCCGAATGGCAGGGGTGCGGATGGAAAACCAAGCGAGTCGGCAAAGACCGCAACCTATGGCACGGGTGCGTATATGTACGCAGGAGAAACGGATGGCATTACATACACCTTTGTGCGCAATCCGTACTACCACGGGGAAGAACCTGCGCTCGAAAAATTCTATGTAAAGGTGATTCCCGACAACGATGCGAAACAGCTTGCGCTCCGCAACGGAGAAATAGATTTGATTGTCGGTGCGGAAAAAATTTCTTATGATGCATATAAAGAGCTGAAAGATGCGCCCGGTTTTGGCGTGGCGGTATCTGAAGTAGTATCAACCACGCGCAACATCGGATTCAATGTGACTAAAGCACCGTGGAACGAGCATAGTGTTCGCCTGGCGGCAAACTATGCTATTGACAAACAGCGAATCTGCGACAATCTTTTTTCCGGACTGGAAACAAAAGCAGATACGCTGTTCCCGCGCTCCCTGCCATACTGCGACGTTGACGTGGAAACACGAGATTACGATCCCGTGAAGGCAATTGCGGTTCTTGAAGCAGATGGATGGATTGACTTTGATGGAGACGGAATTCGCGAAAAGAACGGTATAAAGCTCGAGGGTGAAATGATCTATATAACCGGCGTTGCTCTGATTGACGATCTTGCGCTGACAATCGCCGATGATTTGAAGAAGATCGGTATGGAAATTACTGTCATCGGCATGGATATGATGGGGTTCTATAGCGAGACAATGTACGATTTCGACATTGCGCTTTCGAGAACCTACGGTCTGATGAACGGCGATCCATATGTCTTTATACATCTGATGAACCCTGCAATGGTATCTGATTTCGTTGCGGGCAAGGTGCTGACCTTTGTTCCGAACGCGGGTGATATGATGAATGAACTGCTTCGCACAGCGGACGAGGCTAAGATCCAGGCGACGTATGATACTGTTTTGCGCGAGATAAATGACAACGCGATGATGATTCCGATTTCCTATACCAAGGAGCTTGCGGTGTGGAACGAGGAGAAAATTGAGGATTATTCCTTCGGCGGTCAGCTTGTGCAAGTCGAGGTTGCGTCTATCAAAATAAAATAAGCAGGTTGCTGCCTAAGAAAGGAGTATTATGAAAGATTACTTACGTGTATTGTCTTATGCGGGCGACAAAAAACCGCTTATGACCAAGGCTATTCTATTTTTGACCTTGTCGGTGCTGTTTTCGGTTGCACCGTTCTTTATCGTCAGCTTAGTGCTGAATGGGTTCTTGGGAGACAGCACTCCCTCGCTGCCCTGGCTGTTTTCTATGGCAGCAGGAATATTTATTTGTCTGCTGCTGAAAAACCAACTGAACGGTATGGGGCTTGATGCATCTCACAAGCTGGCATACCATACTCTTGCCGGAATGCGCCGGCGCGTAGCTGATAAAATGCTGAAGATGTCCATGGGTGACATTCAATCTTATGGTACGGGCGCAGCGAAAAAAAACTTTGTTGAAAACATCGAGGAAATGGAGCTGATTCTCGCCCATGCCATACCTGAGGGATTTGCGAATCTATTTACCTTCGGAATAGTGCTGTTCACGATGTTTGTTGTGGATTGGCGCATGGCGCTTGCGGCGCTGGCTACAATCCTCCTTGGAATGATCCCGGTGGTGTTCATGATGGTGGACGGGTTCAAGCGTATGCATTCGTGGTATGCCGCCAATGAAAAAATGACGAGTACGATTATTGAGTACATTTCCGGCATGGAGGTCATCAAGGTATTTGGGCAGCAGAGCCGATCCTTCAAAAAGTACAGCGATGCCGCCGACAATTACCGCGACAATACGATTGCATGGTACAAAGCTTCCTTTATATACATGACAAGCTATACAATCCTGCTTCCCGCCGCGCTGCTTGTTATGCTGCCTGCAGGGATTTGGCTGTACCTGGGAGGGACGCTGGAGCTGTCTACCTTCGTGCTGTCATTGTTACTTGGAATGAGCGCCGGTATACCGGCCATGCGGCTGATTAATTTTATTCCGCAGTTTCCGCAGCTGAAATACAAGTCTGCCAGAATCGAAGGGATGCTTGAAATACCCGATATGCCGGAGGGGGCAATGCCCGCACCAAAGAGGCATGACGTCGTTTTTCAAAACGTTACATTTGCCTATGACGATACCGATGTCATTAAAAATTTGTCTTTATCTATGCCCGAGAATTCCGTTACCGCTTTAATCGGCGAATCCGGTGCGGGAAAAAGCACACTGGCAAAACTCATCATGCGCTTCTGGGATGTGGGTGAGGGCGCTGTAAAAATCGGAGGCACAGATATACGTGATATTAAGTCCGAAGCGCTGATGGATAAAATCAGCTATGTTTCCCAGGACAATTTCCTGTTCAATGCCTCGGTGATGGAAAACATACGCTTCGCAAAGCCGAGCGCTACCGACGAGGAAGTAGTTGAAATGGCCAAACTCGCCCAGTGCCACGAGTTTATTCAGGAGATGTCGGAGGGTTATCATACAATAGTCGGATCCTCGGGCGACAAGCTGTCCGGCGGCCAAAAGCAGAGGATTTGTATCGCCCGCGCCATGCTGAAAAACGCACCGGTCGTTATCCTCGACGAGGCGACCAGCTTTGCCGATCCTGAAAACGAGGACAAAATACAGGAAGCGCTCTCAAGGCTCATTGCCGGCAAGACCGTCATTATTGTGGCTCATCGGCTTTCGACGATTATAGATGCCGACAACATCGTCCTGCTGGAAAACGGTCATGTAGCTGAGCAAGGGAAGCATTCCGAACTTATCGCGCACTCCCCGCTGTATAAAAAGCTGTGGGACGCACACATGGAGTCAATGGACTGGGATATAGGAGGTGTCCAATATGCTTAAATTTATTTCGCGCCTGCTGCGCTTTTCCGGTAAGGATGCCTGGAAACTCAAAGTATCTGCTATTATCAGCTTTGTGGAAGGAATATTAGCCAATTTTCCGGTTTATGCTGCTCTGCTGGTAATCATTAAAATCACGGATCATACTCTCACATCCGCTTATGCTTGGACAATATTTTTCATGGTTTTTGCATCTCTTGCTGTTCGGTGGATTCTGCGCTACAGCTTTGTGCGGCTGCAAGGTGATGCGGCCTGCCGTGTCGCCGCCCGCGAAAGAGTTAAGATAGGCGATTTATTCAAGAGGTTTCCGATGAGTTACTTTACTGACGGTAACATCGGTAATGTGACGAGCGTCATTACCGGCGACCTGAGCTTTGCGGAGGACTACGGCATGATGAAGCTTGATGATGTGATATCCGGACTGATCTCCATCATTATCGCCTGTGCTTTTCTGCTGTGGGTGGACTGGCGTGTGGCAATTGCGTCCATCGTCGGGTGTGTCCTTGCGCTTGCTGCGTTTAATGCTATGGAGAAGGTAACCAAGCGTCAGGCGAAAATCCGGCAGGAGGAAGCGGCAAAAACTACGGGGGCTGTCCTGGAATACACGGAAGGAATTTCCGTAATCAAGGCGCTGCGCATGTCGGGAAGTGCTGCCAAACGCATTGACAGAGCCATAGATGATAACCGCCGCCATGCAATTGAATTTGAACACAATATGGTGAAGCCGGTCACACGTTATCTGAATTGCTATGCGTTTTCTATTGCGGTGGTTCTGTTTCTATCGTTCTGGCAGTTCTTCAACGGCGAAATGAGTTTGCCTGTGGTGGTGATGGTCACGCTGTTCATTTTTAGGATTTATCAGCCTGCTATGGGTCTTGCTACCGGCGCAGCTATGATGCGCGTAATGGAAGCGGGGCTTGACCGCTATGAGAAGCTGAAAGAGGTTCCGATTATCGATGCGGACGGAAAGGATATTTCACTTGATTCCTTTGATATCGGCTTTGAGAATGTTACCTTCAGCTATGAAGACAAAGAAACACTGAAAGACATTACTTTCACTGCAAAAGAGAGGAGCATGACGGCGCTTGTCGGTGCATCCGGCTCAGGAAAAACCACCATCGCCAATCTGATTGTGCGGTTCTGGGACGCACAAAAGGGAAGCATAAAAATCGGCGGTGTTGATGTGCGGGAAATGACCTGCGACAGCTTGCTGCGCCATGTCAGCATGGTATTTCAGCGCGTGTATCTGTTCCACGACACGATTGAAAACAATATTCGTTTTGGAAGCCCGGACGCAACCCGTGAGGAGATTATAGCCGCCGCGAAAAAGGCTCGCTGCCATGACTTCATCGCGGCACTGCCGGATGGATATGATACGGTGGTCGGCGAGGGCGGCTCAACACTTTCAGGCGGTGAAAAGCAGAGGATATCCATTGCCCGTGCTATCCTTAAGAATGCGCCGATTGTCCTGCTGGATGAGGCAACGGCAAGTGTTGACCCGGATAATGAAAAATACATACAGGAAGCCATTAATGAGCTTGTTCGCGACAAAACGCTGATTATCATAGCACACAGGCTGTCTACCATCAAGCGTGCCGACCAGATTCTGGTTATTGACGATGGGCGTATTGCCCAGCGGGGCACTCATGAGGAGCTTCTCGCCAGGGAGGGGCAGTACAGAAACCTCTGGCAGCGTCGCCAGCAGGCAAAAAGCTGGAGAATCCGCGCACAAGTTCAGGCATAGATTACTTTCACATGTCTCGGATGCTTCTTATGTATCTTTTACATTTCAAGTTTTGTTGACATTTATTTATGGCTGTAATATAGTTATTAAAATAATAAATTATCAGATGAGCAAGACAAAATCTTGATTTTTGAAATACATTATAAGATGTTTAAAATACTAAGACATGTGGGAGGACAAATCATGCTTAGCAGTACAGCTATCCGGGGAGATGCTTTTTTTAGTATAGATATCAACGAAATAAAATATGTTAATAACGGTATATTTTGTATAAATAATGAAGGCTATATCGAGGAAGTCTACGAAGAGGGGCATAAAGATTACGACTCAGTCAGACTTATGTATCTGAAGAGCGGAAAATTAAGAACGCTTTCTGATTCAGAAATTATGATTCCGGGTTTTGTGGATTTGCATATTCACGCTTCACAATGGCCGCAGGCAGGCACTGCCTTAGACAGACCCCTTGAAACATGGCTTGGTGAATATACATTTCCTTTGGAATCAAAGTTTAAAAATTTGGTATTTGCAGATAAAATATATCGGGACATTATTAATACCACACTAAAACACGGCACAACTACAGCAATGTATTTTGCTACAACAGACAGAGAATCATCTGTATTATTGGCGGGCTTATGCGGAGAGGCAGGACAACGCGGTTTAGTCGGAAAGGTTGTAATGGATGACCCAAACAGTAATTTAGAATTTTATAGAGATGCTTCTCCCGAGGAAGCTGTTTGCGAAACAGAAAAGTTCATAAACGAAGTATTAGAAATGCAAGGTTTATACAGACAGAAGGTTTATCCTGTTATAACACCAAGATTTATCCCAAGCTGTACTCCTGAAGCTTTGGCGGGATTAGGCATGCTGGCAGAGAAGTACGATGCTCATGTGCAAACACACTGCAGTGAAAGCGACTGGGCACATCAATTTGTTAAAGAAAAGTACGGTGTGAATGATACAAAAGCATTGGATGATTTCGGGTTGATAACCAAGAAAACGGTTATTGCACATGCTCCGTTTTTAGAAGCTGATGATTTAAAGATTATAGCTGATAAAAAAGCCAGTATAGCACATAGCCCGTTGTCAAATGCTTATTTTGCAAATTCTGTATTACCATTCAAAAACTTTAGAGATAAGGGTGTTAATATAGGAATTGCAACAGATATATCAGGAGGATACAGCCCAAGCATGTATCAATCCATAAGACAGGCTGTGATATCTTCAAGAATGCTGCAAGAAGGTGTAAACCCTTCACTGCCTCGTGATGAAAGAGGCAGACCCTGCTCTGCCATAACCATTAATAATGCTTTTTACGCTGCTACAGCAGCCGGTGGTATAGCACTGAATTTACCGATAGGAAAGCTTGAAAGGGGTTATTTATTTGATGTGCAAATAATAGACACAGAAAAAAATATACCGAGGTTTTACAAGGAAAAAAATCCTGAAGATTTGCTTCATAAGATACTGCTGTTATCAGAATCTTCTAATATAAAAGAAGTGTGGGTTCAAGGAAGAAGAGTAAAATGAGCCGGAGAACCAAAATATACCGCACGGCTTATAGGCACCTCCTGATATTATAAATATTTTGGAGTGCCCAATTACAAACAGGTGATTGCAAATTACAAATCTGATTACATGCAAGGGTACTTCATCTGAAATGAAATGTTTTATCTTTACAAGATCTTTTTTAAATACAGACATCATGGTTCCTTACTGTTGGTTTAATGAACTCCGGGGATGAACTTTAAAATAAAAGGTTCGCCATAGTTCTTACAATACATTGACAGATTCTTAAATTTTTCATTGCTTTGGCATGAATGTTGCATAACGTTAAGTAAGGAGGGATATTATGGTGCTAAAAAATTTTAATGAGTTAATATCTAAAGTTCAAAACAATGATTTCATAAAAATAGTTGCAGTTGCTGCTGCTCATGATGAACATACCTTAGAGGCTGTATTCAAAGCAAAAGCGGATAAAATAGTTGATCCAATATTGGTTGGGGACAAAATTAAAATATGTGAAATTTTAAAGAAATTAAACTTGGAGTATGATTGTAATAAAATTATAAATACAGTCGATGATAATGAATCTGCAGAAAAGGTAGTAGAACTTATAAAAGAAAATAAGGCTGACTTTATTATGAAAGGAAAAATTCAAACAGCAGATTTGCTTAGAAAGGTTGTTAATAAAGAGAAAGGCCTTGGAACTGGAGGAATTATGTCTCATGTTGCAATTAACGAGATTCCTTCATATAAAAAGCTAATTGCTACTACGGATGGTGGGATGATGATGTATCCAAATCTTGAAGAAAAGAAGGAAATAATTGAGAACGCAGTAGGGGTTTTTAAAGCATTTGGCTATGAAAAACCTAAGGTTTCTATTTTAGCTGCAGTTGAAAAGCTGAATCCTAAAATGCCTGAAACTGTAGATGCAGATTTGCTTAAGAAAATGAACTTATCTGGAGATATTAAGGATTGCGTAGTTGAAGGTCCCATATCATACGATTTGTCCATCAGCAGTGAAGCGGCAAGAATAAAGGAATATGAAAGTCCAGTTGCAGGAGATGCAGATATCCTAATAGTTCCTAATATTACTGCAGGAAATATTTTAGGTAAAGTATTAACAGAAACAGCAGGAGCAAAAATGGCGGGAATAATTATTGGAGCTAAGGTGCCTATTGCATTAACCTCTAGAGGAGCAACATTTGAAGAAAAATATTTATCATTAGTATTATCTGCATCAGCAGTAAGTAGGAGGAAATAACAGTGTTTATATTGGCAATAAATCCGGGTTCAACATCAACGAAGATTGCGTTATATGAAGATGAGCGAGAAATAATAGTTAAGTCATTGGATCATCCTGTTGAAGAAATAGATAAATACGAAAAGATTATTGACCAGTTTGAAATGAGAAAAGACGTTGTTTGTAATTTTCTTAAGGAGAATGGTTATGATTTAAATAATCTTGATGCAGTTGTTGGCAGAGGTGGAATGCTTCCTCCGGTTAAAGCAGGGGCATACAGGGTTAATGATTTAATGGTTAACAGATTAAGAAATAATCCCATACAAGAGCATGCCTCCAATCTTGGAGCATTAATCGCCTATGAAATTGCAAATTATATTGGTAAAGCAGCATATATTTATGATTCGGTGAAGGTTGACGAGTTAAATTCGATTGCACGAATATCAGGAATGCCTGTACTACCAAGAATAAGCACCAGCCATGTATTGAATACTCGTGCAATGGCAATGAAGGCAGCTAAAATGCATGGAAGAGATTATAAAAGCATGAATTTTGTTGTTGCTCATATGGGCGGTGGAATTTCAATAAATGCACATGAACAGGGTAGGCTGGTAGATGTTATAGCCGACGACGAGGGACCTTTTTCCCCTGAAAGGTCAGGCAGAGTTTCTTGTAGAGCTCTTGTGGACTTGTGCTTTTCAGGTGAGTATGATTATGCTTCAATTAAAAAAATGCTCAGCGGTAAAGGAGGGTTAAAAGCATACCTTGGAATTGTTGATGCAAGAGAAGTTGAAAAAATGATTTGTGAAGGAAATGAAGAAGCAAGAATAGTATATGAAGCTATGGCATATCAGATAGCAAAAGGCATCGGAGAGCTGTCAACAGTATTAAAAGGCAAGATTGATTTAATCATATTAACAGGTGGCATTGCCTATTCAAAGCTTATGACTGATATGATCAGAGAAAGGGTTGAATTTATTGCACCTGTAGAAATAATGGCAGGCGAAAATGAAATGGAGTCTCTTGCCTTAGGTGCACTTAGAGTGCTTAAAGGACAAGAGAAGTTTATAGAATATACAGAATAGAATACAAGGTATTAGAGAAGCTTGCTCTACTGCCTTTTTAATTATAAGTGAAAAAAGCAGATTATATTCATGTAGTCAATAATATAAAGCAAGCAAACAGTTCATAAATGAAATGCGAATTTCATTTATGAACTGTTTGTTTTAAATCTAATAAAAGGATTAGATTATGTTCATGTGACAAATAGTTAACAGTAGCAGTATGTAAATGGTTTACAAATGAAATAAAAATTTCATAAATGAAATTAAAACCTTTTTATTCAATGAAAAAGAATAGATTTGACATTTGCTTTAGAGGTTATTTTTGAATTATATTTAATATTACAATAATTTGTGCTGTGAAAATTATTAAGGACATTGTATTGGCAACAATGTATGATATAATTATATCTATTTTTTATAGTTGGCATGTATTTTGCTTATACTTTATAGTATAGTAAATATTTATTAAACATAAAGGAAGTAAATTTATACAATACAAGGAGGAACAAAATGATTAATGCAGTAATAATGCATGAAAATGATACAGTTGTGACGGTTACCAATAAAGTAGTAGCCGGTGAAGATATTTCATTCATAGTCAATGGTAAAACCTTTACAGTTAAAGCGACATCAGATATTCCAATATATCATAAAGCTGCTGTGCAGAGTATTGCAAAAGATGATGATGTAATTAAATATGGCGAAAGAATCGGTTGTGCAATTAGAGATATTAAACCAGGTGACCATGTTCACACAAACAATTTAGATAATTAATTGGAGGAAAAGATAATGAAATTTAACGGTTATAGAAGATCTGACGGACATGTAGGTATTCGTAATCATGTTGTAGTAATGCCTGGTGTTATATGCGCTGCCGGAGTGGCTCAAAAAATAGCAAATAAATCTGATTCAGTGTATTTGTATAATCCAAACGGTTGTGCTCAAGGTCCCAGTGATACGAAAATAACTTTGGAAATTTTATCCGGAATGATAGCAAACGGTAATGTATATGGTGTTTTAATAGTTGGACTTGGATGTGAGATGATTCGTGAGAACGATTATTTAGAAGCCATAAGAAAGAAAACAGGAAAACCTGTACATTATATTGCAATACAGAAAGAAGGCGGTATTAAGAAGACTGTCGAAAAGGGTCTTGAGATAATAAGTCAATTAAAGGAGGATGCTGATAAATGTTATAGGGAAGAATGTGATTTATCTGAAATAATATTAGGATTAGAGTGTGGTGGCTCTGACCCAACATCAGGTTTTTCAGCCAATGCCGTACTAGGTAATACATCAGATAGAATTATTGACTTTGGTGGAACTGCTGTACTTTGTGAAACACCGGAAGCAATCGGTGCGGAAAATATTCTTAAAGGAAGGGGCATTACTCCTGAAATAGGTCAAAAATTATATAATAAAGTAATAGAATACGATAATATGTTTAAAGCAAACGGAGAGGATATTAGAAAAACAAATCCATCACCTGGAAATAGAGCAAGCGGAATAACAACTTTAGAAGAAAAATCATTAGGATGTGTTCATAAAAGTGGAACAAGACCTTTTACAGAGGTATATGAATATGGTCAAATGATTGATAAAAAAGGGCTGATGTTTATGGATGGAACTGCTTATGACGTTGCTTCAGTAGTTTCATTAATAGCAGGAGGAGCACAAATTGTAGCTTTTACAACAGGTATGGGAACTCCGGTTGGAAATGCGGTTTCTCCTGTAGTAAAAATTACTGGAAACAAAGATACGGCTATCCGTCTCGAGGACCTTATCGATTTTGATACAAGTGATAGCATTAGTGGCGTAAAAACAGTTGAAGATCTTGGTGGTGAGCTTTTGGATTATATAATCAGCGTTTGTAATGGAGAAGAAGTAAAGGCAGAAATAAATGGTATTTCTGATGTAGCAATAAACCAATTCCATAGTTATGCATAAAAAATAAAAATAAAATTGGCAATTAAAGGAGATATTATGAGAATTTTAAAGACTGTTCAAAAAGTTCCGGGTGGATTAATGGTTGTTCCACTATTTTTAGGTGCAATACTAAATATGTTATTTCCAGAAGTCTTAAATATTGGAGGTATGACAACTGCAACATTTAAGACAGGAGCTGGATCATTTATAGGAGCTAGTTTGGTTTGCGTAGGCTCTCAAATTACAGTAACAAAAATAGGCGAACCGTTAAAAAGAGGTTTTGTATTGTTGGCGGCTAAATTTTTAGCAGGCTTTATACCAACACTGATTGTGTCTAAAATATTCGGACCTGCAGGTATTTTGGGATTGACTCCATTAATGCTGTTAGCAGCTGTTACAAATAGCAATGGTGGTATGTATTTGGGGTTAATGTCCCAGTTCGGAGATGAAAATGATTTGGGAGCACAATCATTATTAGGCATAAATGATGGCCCGTTCTTAACTTTGCTGGGTATGGGTTTATCCGGGGTGGCAAGCTTTGACGCAACTGCATTGTTAGCATCAGTTATCCCCTTGATTGTAGGTATCATACTTGGAAATTTAGATCATGATATCAGAGATTTTTTAGAACCTGGTATAATGTTCACTTTACCATTCCTTGCATTTTGCTTAGGTACAGGTCTCAATTTGTCAAATATTGTGACTGGTGGAATGACAGGAATATTACTTGGGTTGGCAGTAGTTGGATTGTCATTGCTTTTTATATTACCAGCAGACAAATTTATTCTAAAACGTCCTGGATATGCGGCATGTGCACTTTGTACAACAGCAGGTAATTCAGTTGCTGTTCCGGCAATACTGGCTCAGGCAGATCCTTCATTGGCTGGACAAGTTGAAGCAGCAACAGCTGCTGTTGCTACGGCTGTTATTGTTACAGCAATTATGGCCCCATTACTTACAAGCTTTTTTGCAAATAAGTTTGGTAAACCAGGGCTTGGGAATTAGCTTAAAAATCCTAATTAATAAAGAAACAGAGTATTTGCAATAAGCATAATACTCTGTTTCTTTATTACTCCTTGCTTAACTTCCTCCATAAGGTTGTCTTACTTATATTTAAATATTCACACAATTTGTCCTTATCTTCGCCAAATTTATTTAGTAGGAACTCAATATAATTACTTTCGAATTCCTTCAAATTATTCGTAATATTTGTAGTATAGGTGGGAATGTTATCTATATCATATTTTTGACTGAGCATTTCGTTTAGAAAATTGTTGGTTATTTTATTTTTGCTTGTTAATATAATTACTCTTTCGGCAAAATTCCTTAGCTCTCTTATGTTGCCTGGCCAATCGTAAGAAAGTAGCGAGTCAAATATTGATATATCGTCCCAATATATAGATTTATTTTCTTGTTCTGCAATTTTAGTTAAAAAGGAAGTAAATAATGGTATAATATCACTTTGCCTTTTTCTAAGTGGAGGCAATTCAATTTCTAACAAAGCCAGTCTGTAATACAAATCTTCTCGAAACAAATTGTCTTTTACCATAGTTTTTAAATTTTTGTTTGTAGCGGAAATAACTCTTATATCAACAGGAATTATTTTATCTCCCCCAATTCGCATAATTTCTTTTTCCTGAAGTACTCTTAATAGTTTTGCTTGGAGGTTTATGGGTAATTCTCCGATTTCATCTAAAAAAAGGGTGCCGTTATGGGCAATTTCAAATAATCCTTTCTTACCGCTGTTTAAAGCGCCTGTAAAAGCCCCCTTTTCATACCCAAACAACTCGCTTTCAATTAAATTTTCATTGAATGAAGCACAGTTAATTGCTACGAACGGACCAGATGATCGCAAGCTTTCATTATGGATGCTTGAAGCAAAAACTTCTTTTCCTGTTCCGGACTCACCGTAAATTACTATTGTACCATTTGACTTGGCATATTTTTTTGAAACTTCGACTATCTTTTTCGTTTTTGAATCCTTATAAATTATATCCTTGAAATATGTCTTAGCTGTTAATCCTTTTTGTTTGTTTTGCTTTCGTATGGATAATTCGAGGTTTTCCACATAAGTTACATTATTTATTATTATAGCATAAAGCTGTTCTTCATCCATAATAACTGGTATGTTATTAACAACAAAATTATTGTTTTGATTTTTCAGTATCGTATTTGCCGGAGCTGATAACAAATTTTCAATAGATGTATCAAATACTTCTGAAATATTTGTAGGTGTTTCATTTTTGAAAAATAATTTTTCAGCCTGTAAGTTAAAACGTTTTATATTTTCGTCAGAATCAACAATTATTACTGCTTCAGACATTATGTTAGTTATTATTTCAATAAAGTTATTTTTTGACTTTGCTTTCATTGCTATATCCGTCGAATGTCTTGCGAAGCTTATGGTTTCTTCCCAGGAATTACTATTAACGGCTATATGTATAACAGGAATATTGTATTTGTTGGCAATTTGAGTAGGTTCAACATCTCCGATTATTACTTCTGCAGTTTTGTTTTTAGCCATGTCTGAAATTATGGTTTCAATCACATTTTTATCAGTCATTTTATAATAATAAAACTCGTAATCACCCATAAAAGTATGTAAGGATACATCTTTAGCTTTTATTTCAGAATTACTGTAGCCTATTTCAAAAAAGCAGATTCTTTTATATCCTTTTTTTGAGCATTCTTCAATGCTTTTCAAGAATGAAATAAAATCATATTTCAAGTCAAAAATAGGAACAGGTATATTTTTTGTAAATAAAAAATGTGCCAAGCTTCCTCTTGTGATTATTCCGGAAATATTGACATTATCGAATATTTTATTTATTTCATATATTAATTCTTCGTTTGGTCTTGAAATAATAGTTTTATAAATATAACGACTTATTTCTTTGTTATTAATTATTTTTTCTTCTTCTGTTTTATCTGGAATAACAGCTATAAATTGTTTATCATAGTAATCATTCATTTATATCATCTGCTTTCAAACTTATTTATTAATATTATAACATTTAATGTTGTCGTTTTAAAGATTAACTTTATAAATATGGGGTTGAATATTTAGCTTGTAAATAAAAAGAGGTTGAAATTATTTAAATTTCAACCTCAAAACAAGTAAATATGTTACTTTCTGGCACATCTTCCAATATTCAAGCCCTTTTCGAAAGCTTCTCTGTTCATTGGAAGTAGTTTAGGCTTGCTGCCTAATTTTTTCTCAATAGTTCCCCATACAACTTCTGGCGGAACTACTTCAGTGTATCCTACATATACTCCTAACATAATTACATTCAAGACCTTAGGATTTCCTAATTCCAGTGCAATTTCAGTAACTGGAGCCTTTATAACTTTCACATCATCTCTTGCAATATCACCTGTTACTATGGAACTATTTATAAATAAATTTCCGCCAGGTTTTACTGTATTTAAAAATTTATCAAGTGATGGACCATTTAAAACTATTAAATCATCCATAACGTCCCCTAATGGAGCACCAATTTCTTCATCAGAAATTACTACAAAACAGTTAGCAGTTCCGCCTCTTTGTTCAGCACCATAAGAAGGGAAAAAAGTAACATTTTTATCAGTGTAATCACAAGTTGTAGAAGCTAAGAACTTCCCTATTGTCATAACTCCCTGACCACCAAAACCAGCTACACATAAATTTGTTTCCATATCTTTTCTCCTCCTATTTATCTCTGATTACGCCCAAAGGATATTCAACAAGCATTTTCTCTTCAATATAATCAAGAGAAGCAAGTGGGTCTAATCCCCAGTTTGTTGGACAGTTAGAAACAATTTCAACCATTGAGAATCCTTTCCCATCCAATTGGTTTTGGAACGCCTTTTTTATTGCTTTTTTAGTTTTAATTACATTACCGGGTGTATTGCAGCTTGTTCTCTCTAAATATGCAGGTGCAGTTAATTGGTCTAAAATCTCACACATATGCATTGGATAACCATGCTCTCCGGCAATACGCCCCTTTGGTGCTGTAGAAGCTTTCATGCCTATCAAAGTTGTAGGAGCCATTTGACCGCCTGTCATTCCATAAGTTCCATTGTTAACAAAAATTACTGTTATATTTTCACCACGATTTGCAGCTGATATAGATTCACCAAGGCCTATAGAAGCAAAGTCACCGTCTCCTTGATAAGTGAATACCAATGTTTCAGGGTTGGCACGCTTCATTCCTGTTGCAACTGCAGTAGCACGTCCGTGAGGTGCTGTTGTGTTATCATAAGCTATATAGTCCATATGAAGTCCACAGCATCCAATTCCGAGTACACATGCAGTTCTATCAACTATATTTAATTCGTCTAATACTTCACCGATTAGCTTTATAATTGTACTATGGAAGCATCCAGGACAAAATCCTGATACTTTATCTTCTTGTATTGTTTTAGTTCTAGAATAGATTTTTTCCATTACTTGTCTCCTAACTCTGTAGCTATTTTCTTCACAGATTCAATAATTGAACTGCGTTTCATAAGATTTCCGCCTGAACAAAGACAAGATTCTATTGGAGATCTATTCTTTACGCCAACTGCAACATCATTGATGAATTGTGCCGGGATTGACATCTCAACATCTAAAATAGCCTTAACTCTTGAGTAATCCAAGTTTTCAAAACTCTTGTAGGGGAATGGATTAAGTGTAATCGGACGAATCATTCCAACTTTAATCCCTTCTTTACGTAAAATTTCAATAGCTGATTTTGCAGTTCTTGCTGAAATTCCATATGCAGCTATTACAATCTCTGCATCATCTATTAAATATTCTTCAACTTGTACATCTTTCCTCCATGATTTATATAAATCAGCAGCATCTTCATTTACTTTTTGCATTTCAGATGTTTTCCATTGTCCTGGTTGAATCCAAGCGCGGTTAGGATAATCCAACTTATGTCCTACACATGTCCAGGATTTTTTTGCTTCCTTCAGCCCTGCTATTTCTTCATCGCTTTTGAACTCAGGCAATTCAATCGGTTCCATCATTGTTCCGATTACACCATCAACAAGCAAACAAACCGGATTTCTATCTCTATCTGCATAATCAAATGCAGCATATGTTAAATCTACAACCTCTTGAACTGAAGCTGGAGCAAGTACCATCATTTGGAATCCACCATTACCAGATGCCTTTGTAGCTTGTAAATAATCCATCTGTGCCGGTTGAATAGAGCCTACTCCCGGGCCTCCTCTTGAAACATTAGCATAAACCATAGGTATTCTAGCAGATGCACAATATGAAATACCCTCACTCTTTAATGCAACTCCTGGGCTAGAGGATGAAGTCATTGATCTAGTTCCCATTGATGCAGCACCATAAACCATATTTATAGAAGCTACCTCTGATTCCCCTTGTACAAATACACCACCAATTTCTGGCATTCTTCTTGCAAAATATTCTGGAACTTCATTTTGAGGAGTTATTGGATATCCTGCAAAAAATCTACATCCAGCTCTTACAGCTGCTTCAGCTATAGCTTCACAGCCTTTCATAAATTGTCTTGACATATTAATCCTCCCTATTTATAAACTTCAATTGCACCATCTGGACAAATACGCCCACATGCCATGCATCCAATACAATCATCATTCACTGGCTGAACATATTCGTAACCCTTAGAATTTACATCTTTACCCACTGCTATTACTTTTTTAGGACATACCTTGACGCAATATCCGCAGCTTTTACAACGTTCTTTAATAACTTCCATTTTAGGCATTTGATACACTCCTTTTTATATTTTCATATTTCTCATTTTTACTAATTTATCTTATCTCTGAATATGTGAGATATATTTTAATTGGCATTACAGGGATTTCTACCTGTTTTTGAACCGCTTCATGCAGCTCTTCTTTTACACACATGAAATCAAATTTAATATAGGAAGATGTTATTTCTAATATTCTTTTATTACCATTTATAACATCTGAAACTGTTGTTGACTGCCCCAAATTAGGATTACTTATAAAGCGCAGACGGTCCAAATGAATATGTGAAACTCCCAAGATTTGGCCAAGGGTTTTATCAATGTTCTCCATGCTATAAGACCATGGACGGTAAGCATTCAAAATATAGTATACAACAGTATTTTCCTTATTAAGCTGTGGAGCAAATCCTCCAATAGATCGTGCGCCTATATAATCTCCGCCAACATCCAATACTACATAAGAATTATCATCTCTCAAGAATCGATTGACACCACCTACTAAAGTTGGTGCATCCATGAACTGCTCTTCATAATGAAACTTGATTTTCATTTTTTCTATTTCTATATTTAAATCTCTGGATCTAAATAAAGTCTTGGTCATGTCCATATCAAACAAATGACATTCTTTATCTTCAAGACTTGAGAGATATTTAGCAAAATTTATAGCAATTTCACTTTTGCCGCTTCCTGCTTCTCCAACAAATATAAAATTAGTTTTTTCTTTTACGTCCTGGTTTAAAAAATCCATAATTCACCTTCTTCCAAACAGGAGATTATACTTACGACTTATATATTGCAATTAGCGTGCCAACTTTAAATAATTGAAAGTAGAAAGTTGAACATCTGAAATTACAATAAAAATCATCAAATAGCATTAAATTTTATTTCAGAAATAAAATTATACTTTCATAATTGAAATAAAGGACTAGCTAATTATATTATTTAATAGGTTTTATTGAGTTAATTATTGGCATGGAAATTGCAATATTTAAGTGACAAAATAAAATGTATAGGAGCAGCTTATGAAACATTATGTTTTACTAAAATTTAAACCAGGGTATTTTAATGACGAAATATTAGCTTATACAAAGTCAGTGTTTGGCAAAATTGGCAGGTTAGATGATATTGAAGTTGTTAAAGTATGTAGTAATTGTATAGATAGGGATTTAAATATGGATATAATGATAGAAATGAAGGTTAGTGACGAAAAATCTTTAGAATCATACTTAAATCATGAATTACATATTTCTTTTGTTAATACAGTAAATAATCATCTTATATCTAAAGTTTCATTCGATTGTGAATATTAGCTGGTTACATATAAATCATGAAGTAAACATTTTTGCTATAATTATCTTTTACAATTAAAAATGAAAGTGTAACGGTAGGGACGTATTACTGCTGTCACATCTTTGAGTACAAACGTAAAAATCTTCAAGTTAATACAGCAATTGAGACTAGCAACTTAACGTTAAGACGTGTCATACTAAGATATAATTATTTATTTAGTTAAGAAATATGGAGGTTATATGAAAAATATAAAAAGGATTTTTACTTATTTATTAGGATTTTTTATACTGGCAATGGGTATTAATATATCGAAACAATCAGGTCTTGGGATTTCTCCTGTTAGTTCAATTCCATACTCTCTTGAATTAGTATGGGGAATAGAGCTTGGTATTGCTACATATTTTGTTTATTCAGTTGTGATTCTGTTACAAATGATCATTTTAAGGAAAAATTATAAAATTAGAAACTTATTACAAATTGTTTCTACTTTTATTCTAGGAACTTTAATCACATACACAAGCACTAATTATTTATTGTTTTGGTTACCTGCACCTTCAAACTACGTATTTCGACTAATATATTTATTTATAAGCATTATAGTTATAGGTGTTGGAGCATCATTATTTCTTATGTCAAACATAATGCCATTGCCAGCAGAAGGTTTATCGGCGGCTATCGTGCAAGCCAGCAATGATAAAATTAAGTTCGGTGATTCAAAGACTATGGTTGATAGTATCATGGTTTTTATATCAACATTACTTTCTATTATATTCTTAGGCAAAATTCAGACAGTACGAGAGGGTACTGTACTTGCAGCTATATTCGTTGGTAAAGTTGTTGGGATTTTAATGAGAAAGTACAACCAGCCTCTACTAGATTGGTTTGATAAAGGTGAATTTATAAATTTGAATTCAGATGAAACAGTTGCATAAAGTCAACTAACTGTTTTTTCAGTGAAATCAATAAACGCAAAATATACCGCACGGCTTATAGGCACCTCCTGATATTATAAAATTATCAGAGGTGTGTTTTTTTTGAAAGGAAAATCCTTGGACCGAGACCTACGTAAGAATTTACATTATCCTTACAAAAATTTTTAAAATTTTTTTTATATTTAATGGACTTTAATTGCATTAATGTGATAGAATGCCTAAAATAATTTAAATTATGAGCTAATATGCCTTCATAATCGGGTAAGGGGTTATTATAAGGAGGTAACAATAATGAAAAAACATAGCTCTAGAAGTCTTGTATTTAAAATTGGAATTGTAAATTTAACGGCAATTATTATTATTATCGCTACTATTACCGTATCTGTAGGCATTATGATGACGATAACAATGGAAAGAATTACCGAAGAAAAAATTGATTTGCTTGCTGAACAAAATGCTAAAGTGGCCGGGGAATATCTAAATACACTTGAGCAGACAGCTGCTACTTTGGGCAAGGCGGTGATGTCATATGGATATCTTTCTTCTGATGAGTCAAAACTGCTGACAAAAAATCTATTTACAAAATCCCTTTCAGACAGACATATTTTTGGTGTATATTTGGCGGTGGAACCTAATACATATTTTGATGATACACCGGATGGATATTCGTTTTATGCATATAGAAACGAAGAGGGGAATATTATATACGAAAATTATGGATATGACGACTACAAGGATGGGGAGTTTTATGCTGATACAAAAGCATCTATGAATTCGGAGGTAACGGAGCCGTATTCATGGACATTGACTAACGGGGAAGAAATATGGCTGATTTCAATCAGTACACCTTTAACCGATGAACGAGGTAATTTTGTCGGTGTGGTTAATTGCGATGTGGCCGTGGATACCATATTGGATTTAGCTTATAATAAAGGCGGATATCAAACTGCATACAGCTACATTCTGACGGATAATGGAAACTATGTTGTCCATTCGGAGGATAAAAGTAAATTCGGTATACAGTATGAATCACTGGGAAGTACTGATCGTGCTTTTGATGCTGCTCTGAATGGTGATAGGGCTTCATTTGATGGTATCAATCAGATATATGGAGGAAAATCCAAGACGGTGCATGTTCCGCTGTATATTAATGAGATTGAAAAACCCTGGTCCAGTGCTTTTGTTGTTTCCGGCACGGAAGTAATGAGACCTATTTGGAATATTGTTTTTACTATTTTAGTAATAGCTGTTGCAGGAGCAATTCTTCTGATTGTAATTTCTACAGTGTATCTGAAAAAATCCCTAAATCCTGCATCAGGATTAGTTACCATGGCACAGGATATACAAAATGGTGTTCTAAGCTCGGAAGTAGATGTAAAATCAGAAGATGAATTAGGTCAGCTTTCCCATATTTTTAACAAGACTGCAATAGTGCTCAATGGATATATCGCAGAAATTTCTAATATATTGGGAGCAATTTCCGAAGGAGACCTCACACAAGATATTCACAGAGAGTATGCGGGTGACTTTGCGGATATCAAATCATCCCTTATGCTGATCAGAGAATCACTTAATTCGACATTTTCAGAGATCGGGGCTGTGGCATCTCAGGTTTCGGACAATGCCGACCAGGTTGCAGACGGAGCGCAAACATTGGCATCCACTGCTACGGAACAGGCTGCGGCTATGGAGGAATTGTCTTCAACCATCGCAAAAGTTTATGAGGATGTAAAGAAAAATTCCCAAAATGTTGTATCTGCTACGCAGTATATTGATACGGCAGATGATGAGCTGAAGAAAAGCAATCATTATATGGAGCAGCTTTTGCTTGCAGTAGATGAAATAAGCAAATCATCTGATAAAATATCATCAATAATTAAGATGATAGACGATATTTCATTTCAGACTAATATTCTTGCTTTAAATGCGGCGGTAGAAGCAGCAAGAGCAGGAACCGCCGGGAAGGGCTTTGCTGTGGTTGCAGACGAAGTGCGTAGTTTGGCGGCAAGAAGTGCCGAGGCGGCACGCCAGACAACGGGACTTATTCATACCTCTGTCGAGGCG
Organism: Bacillota bacterium; assembly: GCA_023453025.1. Classification (GTDB taxonomy): domain Bacteria; phylum Bacillota; class Clostridia; order Tissierellales; family Sedimentibacteraceae; genus Sedimentibacter. The sequence goes on along the minus strand of JAEXUD010000066.1, from coordinate 50,761 downwards.
GCTAACAACGGTCTGAACTTAGCGAACCAAACAGCTGATTCGTTGAATTCAGTGTCCCGTCAAGTTCTTCTTGTGAAGCAGAGCAACACGGAAATAAATGATGCATCCCAGGAGCAGCTGCAGGCTATTATGGAAATTAACAGCGGCATGGAGCAGCTTTCAGGTGCTGTTCAGACAATTGCCGCTGCTTCTGAGGAAAATTCTGCTTCCGGAAAGGAAATGTCCGCTCATGCACAAAGATTATTTGAATTGATAAATAAATTTAAAATAAAAGAGACCAAGGCTTCCGCAACGGAAGAATTATGATCATACAAAAACAGGCAGATGTTTGTTTAAGGGTGCCGTAGCATTAAAATAGGGAGAAGAGTGTCTTGTTGATTGAAGTGATTTTAAAAGCAATGTAAATATTTCACACAAATAAGGTTCTTTTAATGACAGTAATCATTAAAAGAACCTTATTTATTTTTATTCTTTTTCCCATTCGTCAAAGCGTTTCATGATTTCGTCATAGGTTTTATTGCATATATCAGGAAGTCCCGCTCCGTCATTGAATTCTAAACCCGCTTCTTCAAAACCCTTCATAACCGCATCTCTCAATAATCCGATTTTAGATTTATCTCCTCCCGATAATGCCTTAGCCATATCAATTATTCTTGCAGCCACTGCATCAACAGAATACTCCCCGCCATCGGCTATGGATTCTGCAGCTTTTTGCGAATCTTCAACAGAAACATGCAGATTTTCTCCAAACAAGGTTAAATTGGATTTTTCGCCTTGACTGACAATCATTTTTCGTATTGTTTCTTTAAATTCGCTTATTCTTCTTTCATTGTCTGAGATAAGCTTATTTATTTCTACGCTGTCATATTTTTCATATTTTTTAGTTCCTTTTATTGAGTCAGAGCTTTTTATGTCTTTTTGCTGAGCGTTATCGGCAGCATTTTTATCAGTTACTTTAGCTGAAAGTGATGACTTAACAGAATTAATTTCATTTATCATAATATACTCCTCCTTAAAAATTATATCGTCTGATATTAAAAAATATTAAGGTGTGACCAAATAAAGTGCCTCCTTTTTTGAAACCAATCAAAAAGTCTTTTTTTCTGGTAAGTTCGGATGCAATTTGATAAAATAGTTGTAAGTCTATTCAACTACATATCAGGAGGGTGTATTCATGGGACATATTACAAGCAAAGATGCTTATAAGAATTTAGAAGAAAGAATAAATTGGTTTACACAAGGGGCCCCGCCAACGGACAGCCTATATAAAATTTTGCAGGTTCTATATACAGAAAAAGAAGCTGAATTGGTCGCACTGCTGCCGGTTCGCCCATTTACTGCGAAAAAAGCAGCAAAAATCTGGAATATCAGTGAAGGGAAAGCAGAAGTTTTTTTAGAACATCTGTGTGGGAAGGCGCTGCTTGTAGATTCATTTTATAAGGGAGTACGTCAATTTGTAATGCCGCCGCCAATGGCAGGGTTTATTGAATTTGCATTGATGCGCACAAGAGGCGATATTGATCAGAAATATTTAAGTGAATTATATTATCAATATATGAACATAGAAGAAGATTTTGTCAAAGAGAGACGTATCTTGGACGGGTTTATGTGCAGGAACCGGTCTTGACCAATGAAAACATGATTCATATTTTGGATTATGAAAGAGCAAGTCATATTATTGAAGAAGCAGCTTATATAGGTGTCGGAACTTGTTATTGCAGACATAAGATGCTGCATGCAGGTCATCCATGTGAGATAAATGCTCCGCTGGATGTTTGCCTAACCCTTGGGAATGTTGCCCGTTCTCTTGCAGAAAATGGACATCATGCCAGATTGATCGATAAGAAAGAGGCAATGGATGTATTAGAACGTTCCTATGCTGCTAATTTGGTGCAAATTGGTGAAAATGTTCGTGAAGACCCGGCATTCATTTGCAATTGCTGCGGTTGCTGCTGTGAAGCCTTGCAAGCAGCAAGAAAATTCAGCCCGATGCAGCCGGTGGCCACTACAAATTATATACCTAAGATTTCAAAAGAATGTATTGGATGCGGTAAATGTGTGAAGGTATGTCCGGTATTAGCAATTTCTATGCAAAACATCAAAGAGGGCAAGGCGGCAGCTCAAATAGATAATGAAGTATGCCTGGGCTGCGGTATATGTGTGAGAAATTGTCCTAAAAATGCCATTGAATTAGTACGAAGAGAGGTTCAGGTCATTACGCCGGTGAACAGTACCCATAGATTTGTAATGCAGGCAATCGAAAAAGGAACCCTCCAAAACCTCATATTTGATAATCAGGCATTTGCCAATCATCGTGCGATGGCGGCAGTACTTGGAGTTATTCTTAAATTACCGCCTTTAAAGCAGGTGATGGCCAGCAAACAGTTTAAATCCATATATCTGGATAAATTGTTGTCAAATAAAAATACTATTTAAACGGAGGAGATTTTATAAAAATTATGAATGTAAAAAATAAATATATTATACTTCTTATTATAGCTCTGTCAATATTTGGATTAGCGGGTTGTAATAAGAACGATGTTAATAATGATGATACGGAAAATGCAAATGAAGAAACTAATTTCGGTAAATCAAGCTCCAAAGGCACTCATAAAGTGGAGATAGAAGTAGAAAACTATGGAACTGTTTATCTTGACTTAGACGGAGAAAGTGCTCCGATTACAGTAAACAATTTTATTAAATTGGCCGAAGAAGGCTTTTATGACGGACTGACTTTTCATAGAATAATTTCCGGATTCATGATTCAGGGAGGGGACCCGCTGGGGAATGGAGCGGGCGGATCGGAAGAAACAATAAAAGGAGAATTTGTTGAAAACGGGATTGAAAATACACTGTCTCATACAAGAGGAGCCATATCTATGGCACGCTCGGATGATTATAACAGTGCCAGTTCTCAATTTTTCATCGTTCATGAGGACAGCACATTTTTAGATGGCAGCTACGCAGTTTTTGGCTATGTTACAGACGGAATGGACATTGTTGATAAAATCTGTTCTGAAACACCTGTTCAAGATAACAATGGCACTGTGCTGCATGAGAATCAGCCGGTTATTAAATCTATTAAAGTAATCGAATAAATCAAGGGTGTGGGTTGCGGTGTACTGGTTGAGGACGAATTGTTTTATTTTCCTCATACTTATCAAGAAGCAATCAGCGGCAGCTGTACTGTAAATTCAGTGCCCTTTCCGACAACACTTTTTACGCCTATGCTGCCTCGGTGGCAGTTTATGATTTCATGAGCAATTGAAAGACCGAGACCGGTAGACTCGTGTTTTTTTGTTCCGGTGAGTCTGTAATACCGGTTGAATATTTTATCAAGATCCTCTTCGGAAATTCCGACCCCGGTATCGCTTACGGTAACAAATGCCGTACTATTGCTTTCACATAGCTCAACAGAGATTGTCCCGCCCGGCTTAGTGTAGTAAACAGCATTTATTATTATATTTTGGAAGGCCTGCTCAAGGCGGTATTCATCGCCCCATGTGGTACAGCTGCATGTAATTTTGCTGTTCAGGACAACGGATTTTTTATTGCTTACTACCATGCAGGATGAAATAACTCTTTCGAGGATCAGATTCAAGGATACCCTTTCAGTTTCCAGAATAACCTGTTTATCTTCAAATTTTGCAAGAAGAAACAGATCATCTACCAAATGTTTTACAAAATCCAGCTGGCCTTCCGCTACCGGAAGCTCGCGATTGACAGTCATAGGATGAGATCTAATTTTCTTAATGCATCCCTCTAAAACAAAAAGGGGTGTTCGTAAGTCATGAAAAATATTCATCATAAAAGCATTCCTTTGTTTTTGCTGCTCTTTCAATTCTTTTGTGCGTTCATTAACCTTGATTTCTAAAATTTTATTTGTGTGCTCCAATTTATCCGCAAGAATTTCAGCTTCGGTGAATTTTTCTGAAAACAACCTGTTAATCAAGAACATGCAGCATATTGCAAAAGGAAGATTGAAAAGCTTTGAATAGCGCATAATCATAAGCAGATAACTGACGGGGGTCATTTTAAACGCAGAGAAAGCTATAACCAAACGCATGCCCATACTTATTGTATGTCCTATAAGAAGGAGAAAAGCTCCTTTTCGTTTTTTCGCACATGCATATATAAGAACTGCTATAGAAAAAAAGAATATATAATAATAATCTATATAATGTTCCCTGAACAATGTTTCTAAAATTGCCCAGATTATCAAGGATACTGTGATTCCTTTCACACCAAGCAGAAAGCCGAAGGGGTGGGGAAGCTTTATATCAAACATTTTAAAGCATATAACAATGTCAAGCAGTGCACACCATCCATAGGCGTGCGAAAAAAAGGGCTGAAAAAATTCCAGGTTAAGATCGAGAAAAATTGAACTGAGACTCCATAACGTAAGCGCCCCGGTATATACTGAGAACCATATTAAATATTTTTCACTTCTTTTATTAACATAAAGAGATAATCCGTAAACAGACATCAGGAAGGTTATTCCCAAACAAAATGCAAAGATCATATTATACATTGATATTGCCTTGTCTGCTCCGGTATCAGATGTTATATATATGGGAAGGCTATTAGGATTCTTTTTGCTGAAAAAGCTTATAGTTACAATGCCTGATTCATCAGATATACCGGAATCCAATGCAATTTGAGAAAATTTAGAGAAACCGACAGGCTGTGCCGCTTCTTTATCATTTATATATATGATATTGTTGACAGCACCATATACCAATGCCAGAGAGAAGTGCTCATCTTCTGTCATAATGTCGAAACAATATCTGTTTGTATCAGAATCCCATTTATAAGATGAAAGGGAGTACAGCTTGTACTTATCTTCATAAGGAAATGCTTGTCCATTTTGCAGGGTATTGCTGCGGACATTAATTTGGAAGCATATTAAATACATTGTTATAACCGTAACTAAAAATAATGCAACAGGTTTTATATAGTCTTTATACATTATAGTACCTCTTAATTAATAATACAATGATATACTATTATCATAAATAAAGTCAACATGGTTTAAAAGAAATATTGTAAGAGCAATGAGTTTATAGTATTATTTAATAAAATGACATTAAAAAAGGGCAAATTTCATATGAAGAGGTTAAAAAAATGACAAATATACTTTTGATTGAAGATGATGCATTGGTAGCCAATGTGATTTTTTATTATCTGGAACAAACAGAAGAATACAAAATTGTCTGGGCTAAAACCGGAGGAGAAGCATTTGCAAGTGCCAGAGATCATTTTGATGTAATTCTTCTCGACATACTTTTACCGGATGTTGATGGCATTGAGCTATGTGCCAGACTGAGAGAATGGCATGACTGTCCCATAATATTTTTGTCATGTCTTGACGGCAGTGATACTATAGTTCGTGCCCTGGAGCATGGAGGAGATGATTTTTTAGTAAAGCCCTTTGACAATAAGGTTTTGGAAGCACGTATACAGGCAAATCTCAGGAGATTCAAAAAGACCTTCAAGCCTATAAAAAATTCTATGATATGCGAAGGATTTACACTTGATATGAACAGGCATGTGGTAATAAAGTCTGAAGGTGAAATTAAACTGTCCGGCACTGAATTCAGGATACTATCTTTCCTTATGCAAAATGCCGGAATGTATTTTACACCGAAAGAGCTGTACTTAAAGGTATGGGGAGATAAAAGCTATGGAGATACAAGAACAGTTATAGTACATATCCATAATATAAGAGAAAAAATTGAGGAATGCCCTGAAAATCCGAGATATTTGAAAATGGAGTGGGGTAAAGGATATTATTTTGACATGATAGGATAAATTGACATTTGATTTACTAAATATAAAGGTATAGTTAAAAAAATAACCTGTTTTATTAACGTTTCTTAATCGTTAAAAAAATATTTAGCAAGAAAACGCAATGCTTTATAGTATTATTAAGAAAATATAATAAATAATAAAAATATATATCATAAATATTTTTTTAAGGCAAATAGAATTAATATTTGCTTAACCATCTTTTGTTGCAAAATATGTTACTATTTTAACTAAGTAATATGAATTTTACTAACAATGAGGAAAGGATGAAAAGTATTTATGAAATTAAGAAAATTTAAAAGATTGGGAGCATTCCTACTGTCATTATCTTTGATATTGACGTCCGCAGGCTGTGCAAAGCCGGCAAATGAAGAAGTTGAAGAAGGAATATATACTCCGGGGGCGTATTCTTCGGTTGAAAAGGGTTTTGGCGGTGATGTTAAGGTGACGGTAACTGTCGATACTGAAAAAATAACCGATGTATCCATAGAAGGGGAAAAAGAAACTCCCACAATAGGCGGCGCAGCATTTGAAAAGTTATCAGAAAGCATTATGAACTCTCAATCCGCAGAAGTGGATGCGGTTTCGGGAGCCACTGTAACAAGCAATGCCGTAATAGCTGCTGCAAAAAAAGCTATAGCCAAGGCCAAAGGAGAAGAAGAGGAGACTGCCTCAATATCCTTTAATCCGGGAACCTACACAGGCAAAGGCAACGGATTTGGGGGAGAGGTTGTTTTGGAAGTAACATTTTCCGCAGATTCTATAAATGATATAGAGCTTGTTTCATCACAGGAAACGGATCATGTAGGAACTCCGGCTTTCGATATTATGTTTGAAGAAATAAAGAATTTCACATCAACCGGTGTTGATGTTGTTTCAGGAGCCACATTCTCAAGCAATGCTGTCATAAAGGCCGTAGAAGACGCAGCGACTCAGGCAGGCTGTCAGATCAGTGCGCTGAGACTTGGAAAAACTCCTTATAAAACAGCTGCGGGAGAAAAAATAAATGAGACATATGATGTTGTCATAATAGGTGCCGGAGGTGCCGGAGTAACAGCGGGTGCTGCTGCTGCGCAAAACGGAGCTACTGTGTGTATAGTTGAAAAGGAAGCAGAAGCAGGAGGAAATACGCTGGTTTCCGGGTGTTCCTTCCAATCCGTACTGGAATGTCTTACTTGGGATGAGAATGATCCCGATGCAACCACAGGATACTATGAAACTACGGGAGAAACCTTTGAAAAAGCAAAATCAGACCAGGGGCGTCTTGATACGTTACGTACGATCCTGAACTGGAGTGAAAAACCATTTGATGAGACAATAGAGGACAAAGCTTCTATTAATGATGTGGAGGATTACAATCTTCCGAGCAGAGGTGTTCATGAAGAATATCTGGAAACACTTAAAACTTTGAAAAAGCAGATAGAAGCATATTTGAACTGGGCAGATGCTAAGCTGGCAGCAGGAGCAGAAGAGAAAGATCTTACTCTGTTCAGTACTGTGGAGCTTCATATTTTCCAGACATACTACGGCGGGCTGAGACTGAATAATGATAAAACAGAATGGATTTACGGAAACTTTGACCTGGTGAAACAGGTTTGCTCTGAAATTCCGGCTACAAAAGAATGGCTTATGGATCAGGGAGCATTATTCCAGAATGCAACTTCTACAGGAACACTCATAGGATGTTTATGGCAGAGAATTAACCGGTTTGACGGAGGTATCATAGACGGTGAAAAGGTAGAAGGCAAATGGGGAACATATTTTGCAGTGCCGATAAACACAGTGCTTAAAGCAAATGATAAGAATACAATTATGTACCGTACTACAGCTACAGAGCTTATAACGGATTCAACAGGAAGGGTTACAGGTATCAAGGCTGTGAAATATGACGGCACTGAGGTTGAGCTTACTGCTAATCTTGGTGTAATACTGGCTACAGGCGGTTACGGAGCCAATATAAATATGGTTATGGAAACTAACGGCTACTGGAACAGTGATGATCTTACATCTGCAATTAAAACAACAAACCGTTCTCTTGCACAGGGTGAAGGCTTGGAAATGGCTGCGGCTGTAGGTGCGGATACTACAGGAATGGAATTTACACAGTTAATGCCTATCGGATGGGAAAATACAGGAAATCTTGCAGGAGGTAAGGGAGAAAATGTTATATTCATCAGTCCTTCAGGAACACCAAATGCAGGAAAAAGATATGTAGATGAAAGCGCAGAGAGAGATGTGCTTGCACAAGGAGCATATGATTTCGGAGGAGAAAGCGGAGCATTTATACAGATAACAAATGCAGGAAATAAAACTAAAGAAAATAATGTTGAGGACAGAGAGTATTTCTGTACTCTATCTGAAGCAGCTGATATGCTGGAGATACCTTATGAAGCTATAGAAAAGACAATTATAGATTATGACAATGCAGTTAAAACAGGCACATTAAATGAACTGGATATACCAAAATCAGCAGCTGAAGGTCTGATTGGAAATTACAACGAGGATGGTTCCTTTAAAGAAGACGGTCTGCTCTCAGTCAGATATCTTGCCCCATCAACTCACCATACTATGGGAGGCCTGGTCGTTAATACTTCACGTCAAGTAATTGATAAAAATGGAAATATTATACCGGGATTATATGCAGCAGGTGAAGTTACAGGTGGAATTTTTGCGGGAAACAGATTGGGAGGAAACGCTATATCAGAAATCCTTGTTTCAGGAAAAATCGCAGGTAAGAGTATTACAGATAAATAAACTCCAAGTTCAAAGAAAAAGGCATCGTTTTGATGCCTTTTCTTTGTTTGAAAGCAAAGGGAACGTTTTGTTTGCTATTAAATAAAAGCTATAAATAAAGCGCACAAAAATATTTATTGAATTATGGATACAACTGGAACAATATAAATATTTTAATTTTCAATCAATTTTATAGGATGAACGTATATGTAAATTGCTTGATGACAAGTCATGTTATATTAGTATAATAAACAGATTAAATCTTATATTAATAAAACATTAAGGGTTTCATAAGAAAATTATTATGATATAAATTTTGTTTTAAAGTACTATAATAATGAAAGTATAGCCAGGAAGAAAGGATGGAACCTATGAGTATCAATATTTTGGTTGTAGACGATGAGCAGTCTATAGCGGACCTGATTGAAGTTTATTTAAAGAATGAAGGTCTTATAGTATACATTTTTTCTAATCCCAGTCTATTCTTAGATAAGTTTTTATTTAAAAGATATTCTTATCTTTATATTAATATAGCCAGTGCTTGGTTTCTTACAAATTTTTCCCAGTCAAAAATATTTGTGTTATCGGTAGACCATTTTATCATAATACCTGTAAATGTTCCGATTATGGTTGTATAAAATTCTATATCGCTATAATCAAACTTGAATAGATTTTCCCTTTTTCCTCGTTCAATTAACTTATATAAAATGTCTACCATCACACGACCTTGTATTCTAAGCTCTATTTCGGTACTTATTTGAGCGATGTAAGATCTTCTGGTAAAATCCTTCCCCACTGATTTAGCAAAATCAAACATACACAAAACAAAATCTGTAAATTGTTCTGCAAATGAACAAGCTTCATCTAATTTATAATGTTCTTTCATGTATTTGTCCAGTGCTTTTATAAAAGCAACTATGACCAAATCTTCTTTTGATTTAAAATAATGATAGAAGGTTCCTTTTGACAGATTAGTGTAATTGCATATATCATCGACTGTAACGGTGTTAAAATCATATTTGTCAAATAATAAAAGTGCAGCATCGTATATTTTTTGTTTATTATTATTTGAATTTTTTTCTCTTGCAGTTTGTTTAATGGACATAAATAACCTCACCATTTTTTTATAATTTTATATTAAATATATAAATAAATCAATAAATTTATCATTGGTGCAGTTATAAATATAAACAAGCGATTGACAAATAACAAACACATAGTTATAATTATATCAATTAGACTGCAGTCTAAAACGCGGTTGATAAATTAGGAGGATTAAAGATGACTATTAAAAAGTATTGTAAAACTTTTATGATGATGTTGTTAATATTTGCATTAGTGTTAACAAGTGCATGTTCTGCAAATATACCGGCAGACGCATCAAAAGAAAGTGAAGTAAAAAATGAGATGTTTAAAGCAGGTACTTATACTGCAACATCGGATGGTAACAATGGACCTGTAACAGTATCGGTAACGTTTGACACGGAAAAAATTGTTTCTGTCAAAGTTGATTCTCATAAGGAAACACCTGGTATAAGCGATGCAGCAATTGAAAAAATACCAGTTTCAATTGTAGAAGGGCAAACTCTTGCAGTGGATACAGTATCTGGTGCTACAAATTCATCTAAAGCAATACTTGCAGCGGTTGAAGATTGTGTAAAGCAAGCTGGAGGAGATGCAGAGGCTCTAAAGGTTGCTAAAAATGATTCGACAGGGGAAAAAGAAACAATTACAGTGGATACAGACTATGTCATCATAGGTGCAGGTGGATCTGGTTTAATAGCAGGAATCACAGCTCTTGAACAAGGACAAGATGTGCTGATTATTGAAAAGATGCCATTTGTAGGTGGAGCTACCGCTTTAAGTGAAGGATATATTGCAGGTGGTGGATCAGAATTACAAGCTCAAAGAGGTGTACAAGATGATGCGGAAACAATTTATCAAGATTTGATGCGTGGTGGTAAAGGAAAGAACCAAGAAAATTTGGCAAGAATTTATGCTAATAACATGGGACAAGAATTTGACTGGTTAGTAAATGATATTGGTGTTAAATTTACTGAGAAATCACCTCTGACTTTCCCTGAACATACTTTTAACAGAGTTATGGTTGTTGATGGCGGCGGATCGGCATATGTAAAACTACTAAAGGAAAAGTTTGATGAGCTCGGCGGAGAAATAATGTTAGAAACTAAAGCAGTTGAATTAATTAAAAACGGTAATGCTGTAGCGGGAGTAAAGGCAGTAGATGGTAAAGGTAACGATGTAATTATAAATTCAAAAGCAACTCTTATTGCAACCGGAGGTTATGGTGCAAGTAAAGACTTACGTCCTGAAGGTTTGGAAGATGTAGTATTCTATGGTGCAACATCTTCTACTGGTGATGGTATAAAAATGGCAGAAGCAATCGGAGCGCAGACTCAACTTATGGAATATATGAAAATTTACCCACAAGGCATGGTTAATCCGCCTGAAAGTGAATTTACCGCAGATGGTGCTCTTTCAAGAAATGGTATATCAAGTGCTATTGGCAGTAAACAATCGACAAACAATACAGGTTCTATTTATGTTAATTTAAACGGTGAAAGATTTGTAAATGAGAATACAGATTTTGTATCAATAAAAGAAGCACAAATGAAACAAGAGGATATGAGAATGTTTATTGTAATGGACCAAGAGGGCTATGACAACTGGTATGAATATACATCGACAGTATTGCCTGAGGAAAAAGCGGAAGAGTGGTTCAACATGGAAAGCGGAGATCCAATATTTGCTAGAAGTGATGATTTGGCTGTGGCAGCTGAAAAAGCCGGAATTAATTCTGAACAGCTGTCTAAAACGGTAGAGCACTTTAATGACATGGTTGATAATGGTGTTGACGAAGATTTCAACAGAAATGGCATGTCAAAAAAATTGGCTGATGATGGAACATATTATATAATAGAATTGAAATTAAGAACTGCAACAACACTTGGAGGATTGAAAGTTACAGATTCTTTTGAAGTTTTAGATGTAACTAATGAAGTCATGACAGGACTTTTTGCGACCGGAGAAGTTGTCGGAGGCGCGAATGGTATTGAATCAATGCCTTCTTGTATGAACGCATGGTCATTAGTATCAGGACGTGCATCAGGCAGAGCGGTACTTGAATATTTAAATACAGTTAAATAAATTTATTAAAATATAAAAGTTTAAAAGACTTTCTAAATATGATAGTTATGAATAAAGGAAAGGCAGGGGTACTTCTCCATACAGAGAAGTACCCCTGATTTATTATAAATATAAGCCGTGTCATTGACATACAGGATATCAACCAGGATATGATTGAAAAACAGATCGATGCAGTATTTGAGGATATTGAGGTTGATATTGTTAAAATTGGGATATTGTCTGCAGAACCGTGATGAAAGCAGTGGCAAAAAACTGGAGCAGTATAAACCATATAATGTAGTAGATTACTTATTCGCGAGCAAAAATAATTAGATAATTTAGAGAAACTCCTGCTGTTATTAAACATACACGCAGGAGTTTTTATATTTGTTTTCTGATAAAAAGGTTTACGATTTATTTTATTTATTCTTTTTTTAATATTTTATAAACATTTCTCAAGTATTTTACAAATAATTTCCCTTTAGAATAAATTTATCAAATTGAAGGAGGATTTATAATGAATGATGAAGTGAACCATACAGATAAAGAACTTGCTCAGGCAGAAAGTATTCGCAGACAGTATATCAATCGTGACCAGGACAAGATAGAACAACTAAGACGTCTCGACAGCAAGGTTAAAATGCCGGGAAGAATTGTGGCCAGCTTAATGGGGATAGCAGGAGCTTTAGTAATGGGAGGCGGTATGTCGCTTACAATGGTATGGGATAATATGGAGAACGGACTTTTATTAGGAATTCCAGGTATGATTGTTGCATTGCTTGCGTATCCCGTCTATACCTTAATTACCCGGAAACGTAAGAAGAAATATGCTGAAGAAATTTTCAAACTCAGTGAAGAGATAAAATAAAAAAATAAGGAGCCGACAAATATCGCATTAACATTTCAGAAACATTTCAGAAACATTTCTTAAATAAACAGACTCTATTATATTTATAATCAGGGTCTGCTTTTTTAGTAATAAGGTTCGGTTTTTCGAACATTTTGCTGTACTTATAGAACTAAGTAATATTGGGCAGAATGAAAGGAGTGCGAATTATATGAAAGTAAGCTATAATAAATTGTGGAAACTTATGATAGACAGGGATATAAGAAAGGGTCAATTAAGAGAGGCAACCGGAATAGGTAAAAGCACACTTGCTAAATTAGGTAAGAATGAACAGGTATCCATGTCTGTTTTGTTATCTGTTTGTGAGTATTTAAATTGTGATTTTTGTAGTATCATGGAGGCATTACCAGATGAACGGCGAGAGACAAATGATTAATTTGGATTAATATATCGTATAACAGGGAAAAAAGGAAGTAAATGGAGGTATTCAAATGATTAAAATATTAGTAGTGGAAGATGATGTAAAGCTGAATCAAATAGTGTGTAATCACTTAAACAGAAATGGATTTATGGCAATGAGCTGTCTAAATCCCAGTGAAGCCTATGATTTGATGTACAATGACTTATATGATTTAATAATCTCTGATATAATGATGCCTGGAATTGATGGCTTTGAATTTGCCGAAACAGTACGGGAAGTAAATAAAACCATTCCTATTTTATTTATGACCGCAAAAGATGATATGATGTCAAAAGAAAGAGGTTATAAAGCAGGTATTGATGATTATATGGTCAAGCCGATTGAATTAGATGAGCTCATTCTCCGTGTCAAGGCTTTACTTAGACGTGCAAATATTGAAATGGAGAAAAAATTATCTATAGGCAATCTTATACTGGATGCAGATGCAATATCTGCAATGGTTAATGGAGAGGAAGTCGCAGTTACCATAAGAGAATTTAATATTCTTTTCAAGCTGCTTTCCAGTCCTCAGCATACTTTTTCAAGAGCTCAGCTGATGGATGAATTCTGGGGGGTAGACAGTGATACAAGTCTGCGTGCAGTAGATGTGTATGTGGCAAAACTTAGGGATAAATTCTCAGCTTGTGATGGTTTCCAAATTGTAACAGTTCACGGACTTGGATATAAGGCGGTACTTTCATGAATGAGAAGGAAAAGATAGTTAATCTGGAAATCAGAAGAAAGCAATTTTCATTATCAATACTTATTATTACATTTATTGTGTTTGGGTTATTAACCAGTATACAGATGTTGATACTGGGCAACTATATCGATTATAAAAATATATCCGCAGGGCATGTGATTACAGTAACCGGATATTGGTTATTAGCTGCTATGATTTTTACATTAGTTATAAATTACCAGATTAATCATAGATATGAGAAGCCTATGCAGGTATTTTCAGAAGCTGCCGGAAAGGTGGCAAACGGAGATTTTTCTGTATACGTTCCGCCATATCATAGATCAGACAAATTAGATTATGTTGATATGATGTTTTTAAACTTCAATAAGATGGTGGAGGAGCTTGGAAGTATAGAAACTTTAAAAACAGACTTTATCTCCAATGTTTCTCATGAAATAAAAACCCCCATATCTGTTATACAAAATTATGCCGAAGCACTTCAGGATGAAAATATATCACCTGAACAAAGAAAAGAGTATGCAATGACTATTAAAGAGTCCACAAAAAGATTATCAGAACTGGTTAGTAATATTCTTAAATTAAACAAAATGGAGAACCAAAGAATTAAACCTGTGTCAGAGCCTTATAATTTATGCAGACAGCTTGTTGATTCTGCACTTATGTTTGAAGATGTATGGGAAAGTAAAAACATTGAATTTGTCGCAGATGTGGAAGATAAAGCTACTATTATAGCAGATTCGAGCCTTATGGAAATCGTATGGAACAACTTGTTGTCCAATGCGTTTAAATTCACGAAATCAGGCGGAAAAGTGACATTAAAACAATTCTCCACAGAAGATGAAGTAATAGTTTCAATATCTGATACAGGATGTGGTATGAGCAAGTATGCCATGAAGCACATTTTTGATAAATTTTATCAAGAAGATTCTTCTCATTCAAGAGAGGGAAATGGACTGGGTCTTGCTCTGACGCTGCGTGTCTTGGAGTTAACAGGCATTACTATAAAAGTGAATAGTATAGAGGGAGAAGGAAGTACTTTTACAGTAATAATACCGGCTGCTACCGATGAAGAAATAAACAGGGCTAAATCAGGAAAAGGTGAATACTATGAATGAGATTATAAAGGGTGGGAATAACTTCGTAGGATACGAATATAAAGAAGTAATCGGAAGCAATGAAAAAACTTCGTTATATTTAGATGGATATATGAATTTTGGCTGGATTATTGATGAAAATGCAGAGCCTGTCAAAGCCGGAGGAAGAACAACAATAAAGCTGAAGCGGGACCGAAAGATAAACAACAAGACAGAGTTGACAAGACTTCAGAGACATTTTGAAGCCTGCGTAGATGATATTGAATCACTTGAAAAATCTGAAACATCATCAGCTACCATGCTCTCAATTACTGTGGGGATAATAGGTACAGTATTCATGGCACTTTCGGTATTTGCAGTGACCAATGACCCGCCTAAGATACTTGCATGCATTTTATTTGCTATTCCGGCATTTATAGGATGGATATTTCCATACTTTATTTTTAAATATCTTGTGGGAAAAAGAACTGCACAAATTATGCCGTTGATAGAACAGAAATATGATGAAATATATGATATATGTGAAAAAGGGAATAATTTGATTAACAGTAAAAAAAATCACCAATCATAGGATTTAATGATTGGTGATTTTTTTTATATAATTTATAAAGCTATAAATTAATATTTCTCAAACAAAATACAAGCATTTTATAAACATCTCAATAGTAAAGTATGAGCATAAAGAAAAATTACTAAAAAGAAGGGAGATGTTGAAAGTGAATCCGGTAGTAGTTGTTGTTGCAGTTGTTGCAGTTGTCGTTATTGCTATTATTGTTAAGAAAAAAAAGAATTAAGAGGATACCCAGCTTTATAATGATGTATTTAAAATAACAGTCAGGTTAACAAATCAGACTGTTATTTTATTCAATTAATTTAAGTGGATAATTATATATATTAATATTTCTCAAACAAAATGCAAGTATTTTATAAACAATTAACCTGTAGAATCAGCTTATCAAAAAGAATTATTAAGAGAAGGAGATTTTAATATGAGTGAAATGACAAACAAAGAAAAAAATGAATATGTAGGTTATGAGTACAAGGATGTGACAGTTAAACGCAGTATGGAATCAGTTTATGCAGATGGCTATTCTAATTTTGGCTGGACAATAGAAGGCTCGTCTACTCCTATTGGTAAACCGGACTCCGTTGTTTTGAAATTTAAAAGAGACAGAAAAATCAGAAACAAAGCAGAGCTTACACGCCTTCAAAGACAGTTTGATACTTGCATATCAGAAATCCTGTCTCTGGAAAGCTCAAAGTATATTAAAGCCTCAACAGTGGCTTATATTATTGGAGTGGTTGGAACTGCATTCATGGCGGGTTCTGTATTTGAGGTCATTGCTGATAAAATTATAGCTTCTGTCATATTAGCCATCCCAGGATTTGTAGGTTGGATTATTCCGTATTTTATTTATTGTAAAATCGTCAGTGCAAAAACACAACAAGTAACTCCGTTAATTGATGAAAAATATGATGAAATTTATGACGTGTGTGAAAAAGCAAATAGCTTAATTAGTTAATTATGCATAAAGAAATAATTGATATATCTCCGGATAAAATTCACAGTATCCTCCGGAGAATACTGTGAATTAAGATATTTGATACAGAATTTCTTTATTTAATATAAAAATTAAGGTATAATAATATCACAAAAAGCTGTTTTATTAGCGGCAGATTAATAGGGAGGAGCTGATTAACATGAATTTCATAAAGGATATATGTATAAGATTTTTATCCGATTTTAATTATCCCTATATTTCAAAGGAACTGCTGAAAGATTTAAAAGGGCCGGTATTGCTGCATATAAGCGATACCCCTGTAGATATCTACCGCTATATTTTCAAGGTAATTGATATACTTGAACCTCAATACATTATACATACCGGAGATATGGCAGATAATATAAAGCTTGGGATTCACAAGGATAGAATTGACAGCTACCATAAAGGCGTTAAAAAACTTATCGAGGGATTAGAGAAGAATGAATACTCAAAAATCTACTACGTATTGGGTAACCATGATGATTATGAAACGGTTAGCAGGCTTGCCAAGAGAGGAATAATTCTTGAGGAGGGTATTTTGACAATAGATGATTGCAGCTTCACAGTTGGTCATTACTACAAGGAAGATTCCTATGAAGCCGATTTTAATCTTTATGGTCACAGTTTGGAACCGGGGCATTTCAAAAAAAATGAAACAGTTGGATTAAACGGGTTATTAAATATCAATATAATTGATTTGTCAACTAAAAAGGTATTTCATTTAATATATCCTGCAGATACAAACAAATCAAGAGGAATGGAATTAAAAAGAATTGGTTTATAAATGAAAGGGGATGTGTTCATGCTATTATTCAGGATGGGACCGCGTTATTTGTTTATCAGAACCGAAAATATCGATGAAATTACAAGCTTTTTAGAGATGCACCTCAATGGAGAAATCACTGACCTACAGAAAGGATTGGGGATAGCATCAGAGAATAGCACCCTATGCTTTATAACAGATATTAATATTGAAAAAACTTGCATAGAGGATGCGAAAAAAATTGTGCTTATTAATGACGTTGCTTCAGTTATACTATCCTCAATTATTAACAGTCACGCATGCAATCTTTTACAGAAGGTTGATATGGGACCGGCAACTATAGTTATGCGTATAGCCGGTGATGAACAAAGACTGGTAAGCAAAATTAAGGAGAGCTTTGACGGCAGGGAAGTTGATTGGATAGATGGAATCAGGCTGGGGGAAAAGGATGATACCATCATGGCCTTTACAAAAAAGACAATCAGCGGTCCGCTTCCTTCATCTGATTTCTTGAGCACAAAAATATTAATTCCTCAGCCGGCAAGAGAAGTCCAGGGAAGAATTCGGGTAGAGGGATTGAGGTATATTACCCAAAGCTTAAATGACAGCCAATGGAATGAGCTCAGAATTAATATATATGATTCTTTTGGTAAATATAAAGAAAACTACGACAGACTGATGTTTATATTATCAAAATTGGAAATAGGCATGATTTTAGGAGAAAGCTGGACTAAGGACCATGCCGTGATGCTTTACTCGGTGCTGACCTACCAGGTGAGATTGTTTACATTTTCTACACCTCAAGAGGTTAAAAAGGTATTGATGGCGCTGGAATATACAATCGACGGTAAGAGACTGGCTGACTTTGACTTATACTACAAGAATCAAAAAATTTATTGGTATGATGTTGTCAATAATACCAAGGGAAGAAAAACCAAGCCTGAGGAAGCTAAAGCCTACAGACAAAGCCTGTATGAAAAACTAAATCCGGAGGATATTGAAACCTTGGAGCTTATGGAAAAATCCTTATAAGCATCCGATACAGTTGACTTAATAAAAAAATCATGAGAGGATGGAATGTATCATGACCAAACATAATATCTATACAATGAGCTTTGCAAGTGTATATCCCCATTATGTTACGAAGGCGGAGAAAAAAGGTCGTACTAAAGCGGAAGTCGATGAAATTATCTGCTGGTTAACAGGATATAACCGGGAAGAGTTAGAAATGCAATTAGGAAGGCAAATAGATTTCGAGACTTTTTTTGCGGAAGCTCCGCAGCTTAATCCTTTGCGGGCTTTGATTAAGGGTGTGGTCTGCGGTGTACGGGTTGAAGACATTGAAGAACCAACCATGAAGGAAATCCGCTATTTGGATAAGCTGATCGATGAGCTGGCAAAGGGAAAAGCAATGGAGAAGATTTTGCGGAAATAAAAACTTAAGAAACACCGATTCCTTTATATAGAGGAATCGGTGTTTTTATCAGTGATTTAATTAATTACTTGATCCAAACAAGCCATAAAAAAGCAATTTACCTAAATCGCTTTTTACTTTTTTGCTTAAATTAGACTGCAGTTCCTTATTTATTGTATGAATATAAATTAAAATCGATTCAGAAGAAATATCACTGTCCAGATCCCCCTCTGATTTACCTTGTTTTACAAGCTCTATAAACAAAGGGATGGTTTTATTTTCTCCATATTCCACAAGAAATTTTTGAATTAGAGGGTCCTTTATAAATTCTGCTTGATTAAATATTTTACTATTACCGGCTTCACTAGAAATAAAACGCATCTTATCAATCTTTTCCTTAAAGGAGAGGTCGCTATTAACTAAAACTTCCAAATCACTCATTATATCATCCATCATTTTATAGAAAGTCTGCCTTGCCAAATTTTCTTTACTTTGAAAAAAGTTATATATACTCACTTGAGATACATTTGCACTTTTTGCGATTTGAGCAATACTGACATTTTTAATACCATGCATTGAAAAAAGCTGAAGAGCGGCATTTAAGATATCTTTCATTTTATTTTCTCTTCGGATTTCAAATTTATTCATACCATTCACCTCACTATCATTGTAGCAAAATTCATGAAATATATCAAGGAAATATTTCATGAATATATTGACAATATTACTATGAAGATGTATTATGAAATATATACTGCAATTATTTCATGATTTTATGTTAAAGCAAGGAGGAATTTGCATGAGTTCTTATGTGCTTAGTTTTGATGAGATTGATAAAACAAAACTTATGGTTGTGGGAGGTAAAGGATTAAATTTAGGGGAATTATCTAAAATTGAAGAGATAATGGTACCCGAAGGATTTTGCATCACCACAGAAGCGTATAAAAAAGCAGTGGAGTATGATGAACAGCTTAACATACTTCTGGAGCAATTATCATTGCTGCAGGCAAGAGACAAAAAGAAAATTGAAGAGATCAGCGGGAAGATTCGTAAAGTTATTGAGGAAAAAAATATCAATGAAGAAATCAAGTCGGAAATTATCAGATATATAACTATGTTTGGAAAAGAGGATGCCTATGCTGTGCGCTCAAGTGCTACAGCGGAGGATTTGGCATTTGTATCGTTCGCCGGACAGCAGGATACCTACTTGAATGTGTCAGGCATAGATTCCATTCTGCATTATGTCAGTAAGTGCTGGGCGTCTTTATTTACAGAGCGTGCAGTTATTTATCGAATGCAAAACGGGTTCGACCATCGCAAGGTATATCTATCTGTGGTAATTCAAAGGATGATTTATCCTGACGCTTCCGGAATTATGTTTACAGCAGATCCTGTAAACTTCAACCGCAAAGTACTTTCTATTGATGCGAGCTACGGTCTTGGAGAAGCATTAGTATCAGGCATGGTAAATGCGGATAATTACAAGGTTCGAGAGGGCAGGATTGTTGATAAAAAAATTTCTGTAAAAAAATTAGCAATTAGACCTTTGAACCAAGGCGGAACAGAAAAAAGAGAAATTGAGCAAGGAAAGCAAGACACACAAACTTTGACAGATAAACAGATTTTACAGCTTGAAAAAATAGGAAGACTTATTGAGTCGCACTTTTCCAGCCCACAAGATATTGAGTGGTGCTTTTTTGAAGGAAGGTTCTATATTGTTCAAAGCAGATCTATCACGACATTGTATCCGATACCTGAAGCCGAGGATTCAAAAAAACGTGTATATGCCTCTTTAGGACATTTACAGATGATGACTGAAGACATTAAGCCTTTGGGAATGTCATTTTGTCAAATGCTGTCATTTTGGTTTGGGCAGAATTTAGTACCGGCCGGAGGAAGACTTTATATAGACGGGACATATGACTTATCTTCGCCCATCGGTAAGAATGTTTTAATTTCCAGTATCGGTAAGGCTGACATACTGATGAAGAATGCTCTGATCAATTTAATGAAACGCAAGGAGTTTGTTAAAGACTTGCCAAAAGGAAAGGGTTCTATCAGCACAAGTTCAGGAGCGTTATCATGGATAGTACCGGCTATTAAAGTGTACAGAAAAAATGATGCTGAAGGAATTAAAGATTTAATCTCCCACAACGAGAAATTAATAGATGATATGGAGCAAAGGATTAATACATTGTCCGGAGATCAGTTGTTTGAATTCATTTTACAAGATACAAAAGAGTTAAAAACCGTACTGACAGGACCTGAAAACATGAGCATGATGGTGGTTGTAGGCTTTGTATCAAGCTGGATTAATAAAAAAATGGGGAAATGGTTAGGAGAAAAAGGTGCAGTTGATATACTTTCAAAATCGGTAGAAAACAATGTTACTACCGAAATGGGGTTTGCGCTTTTAGATGCAGCTGATGTCATCAGTCAGTATCCCTCTGTGATTGAATATATGAAGCATGCATCGAATGAAACTTTTTTTTATGACCTATTAAAATTAGAAGGCGGAAAGGCCGTTGGTACAGCCATAAAAGAATTTCTTAAAAGGTATGGAATGCGTTGCCCTGGGGAAATAGATATAACGAAGTCCCGTTGGAGTGAAAACCCGACAGCTCTCATCTCTATGATTCTCAGCAATATAAAAAGCGTTGAGAAAACTTCAGGTGCTGATAAATTTGAACAAGGGCGCCTGGAAGCATTGGCTAAGGAACAAGAGCTCTTAAGACGCCTGGAACAACTGCCCGGCGGAAAAGCCAAAGCAAAAAAAACAAAAAAGATGATAAGTGTTTTAAGAAATGTTATTGGTTTCAGGGAGTACCCTAAGTACTCTTTTATAAGGCGTTTTCAAATCTATAAAAATGCCATTTTAAGAGAGGCAGATATATTACTGGAAAAGGAACTTATTAAAGAGACAGAGGATATTTATTATTTATCCTTTGATGAATTAAGGAAAGCTGTTCATACACATAAGCTGGATTACAGCATAATTGCAAAGAGAAAAGAGGCATATGAAACATATGAAAAACTAACACCTCCCAGAGTTATGACCTCAGAGGGAGAAGTGATTTCCGGAGAATACAATGCCGATAATATACCTGAAGGTGCCTTGGTAGGAGTTGCGGTTTCATCTGGTATTATTGAGGGAACAGCAAGAGTTGTGCTGAAATTGGAAGATGCGGATATTGGGGATGGCGATATTTTGGTAACATCCTTTACTGACCCCAGCTGGACACCATTGTTCATATCTATCAAAGGACTGGTAACAGAGGTAGGAGGATTGATGACTCACGGAGCAGTTGTAACAAGAGAGTACGGTATCCCAGGAGTGGTGGGAGTTGAAAATGCCACTAAACTAATAAAGGACGGACAGCGAATTCGGGTCAATGGAACAGAAGGTTATATAGAATTATTATAAAAGAAAAATAGAAAGCATTACGATTATTAGCATGAAGGGTAGTGTACCAGGTAACAATACAAATTTTTTCATACTTATTTAACGAAAAAACGCAATATATTACAGTAAAGATATGGCAGGAGCATAGATAAAACCGGTATTGACAGTAAATCTATTAATTAAACAAATAAGCTAATCAGAACCTGCATAAAATTAATATGGGGGTGAATATTTTATGATGAAAAGGATAAATTGGCTTCAACTTCTTGTGATTGTACTTATTACAGAGTTGGCAGGTGTTCTTGGCGGCTTATTATCCGGCAACACGGGTCAAATCTACGAATCGTTTGTAAAGCCGCCGCTATCACCGCCGGGATGGCTTTTCGGTATTATATGGCCTGTGCTGTATCTTCTGATGGGGATTGCCGCATATATTATTTATCAGATGCCAAAGACACCGGAGCGCAAAAAAGCAACCACTTTATACTGGGTGCAGCTTTTTGTAAATTTCCTATGGCCGATTGTATTTTTCCGTTTTGAGTGGTATTGGATATCCGTCGCAGTTATTCTTTTATTAGATGCCTTGGTGTTAATAACTACGATATTGTTTTATAACATTAAAAAGCCTGCGGGATACCTTATGATTCCATATCTTATTTGGATTCTGTTTGCCACATATTTGAATATTGCAATTGCAGTGTTAAACTAATGCAAAAAAGGAATCCAACATAATTTGGTGCAGACGAAAAGAATTTGATATTCGCTTTTTGTTGCGGACATATTAGAGAACGGCAAAAAACCTCACAGCTGACGTATCGTTGGTGGTGAGGTTTTTTATTAATATTTTGATTATTGCATTAGACAATGATTGCAGAAGCAAACGGATATTTAAAGTGTGCAAAGATAATCAAGTTCTATATGTAATGTTTCTGTAATAAATATTACGGAACATTATCAGTTTTTTGCCGTCTAATATATTATGAAATGCATGCATGATTATTAAAAAGGAGAATTTTATGAAAAAATTACATTTAATAGTATTGACATTAATCCTGGTAATTAGTTTTACTGCATGTCAATCAAAGGATACGGATACAAATCCGATTGAAAATAACAACCTTGAGGGAAATCTTGAGAGTATTCTGGATAAGATATATGAAACAGCTGATGTTAGTGATTCGTTTAAGGATTATATTGAAAATGGATTACAAACTACAGAAATCAAAGCAGAAAATGCCGGTTATTTTCTCGGCAAGGAAGATATTGAATTTGAAGCAGCAATTGCTTCAGAGCCTGTGATGTCTGCTTCTGCGTACTCTTTATGTCTGGTGAGAGTAAAAGAAGATGCAGATATTGAAAAAATAAAAACAGACATTAAAGAAAATGCAGACCCCAGAAAGTGGATATGTGTAGGAGTAGACCCTGCCAATGTTATAGTTGACAATATTGGTGATGTGGTAATTTTGATAATGAGTGATGACGGCGGAAATGCTCTTCACGATGCATTTCTTCAATTAAAGGAAAAATAAAATGTTATTCTCAAGTATCAGCTTTATTTACTGCTTTTTACCGATAGTCTTAATGCTATACTTTATAGTGCCATTTAAATTCAAGAATTTTATTCTTTTTGTTTCTAGTTTACTGTTCTACTTTTATGGTGAGCCGGTATATTCAATTTTGATGATAATCTCATCTTTATCAGGTTTTCTTCATGGATTGTGGATTGATAAATCAAGAAAGAGCAGATATGCGAAATTACCGCTTATCTGCTCAATTATTTTTAGTCTGGGCATTTTATTATATTTCAAATATGCAGATTTTTTAATTGAAAATATAAATGGGTTATTTAATATAAAAATAAGTTCTTTAAAGGTAGTGCTTCCGATTGGGATAAGCTTTTATACATTTCAGATTTTATCCTATACTATAGATGTTTACAACGGCAATGCCAGGGCAAACAAAAATTTCTTCAGCTTTGCCGCATATGTATCGTTGTTTCCGCAGCTTATAGCAGGACCCATAGTAAGATATACAACGGTTGAACAGGAATTATCACAACGAAAACATACAGTCGCAGACTTTGCCTATGGAGTTAACCGGTTTATTGTAGGGCTGTCTAAAAAGGTACTGATTGCTAACACATTGGGAGAACTGGGGCAGGTTTTTCTGAATTCAGATAAGGGCACGATTTTATTTTATTGGATTGCTGCCGTATCCTTTATGCTTCAAATTTATTATGATTTTTCAGGTTACAGTGATATGGCCATAGGATTAGGACGTATTTTTGGTTTCCACTTTCTTGAGAACTTTAATTATCCTTATATTTCTAAAAGTATTTCTGAATTTTGGAGAAGGTGGCACATATCTTTGGGAACATGGTTCAGAGATTATTTGTATATACCTATGGGGGGAAGACGTGCAGGTACTGCCAGATGGCTTAGAAATATTTTTGTTGTATGGTTTTTGACGGGCCTCTGGCACGGTGCCAGTTGGAATTTTATTATCTGGGGATTATATTTTGGAATTCTCTTAAGCTTGGAAAAATTATTTCTTAATTTGATTCTGAATAAATTGCCCGATATTGCGGGACATATATATACCTTATTTTTTGTGGCAATCAGTTTTGTGATATTCAATACAAATAATATGGCAGAATGTATCGAATATATTAAGGGAATGTTTGGAATTTTAAACATACCCTTCTCAGATGCAAAGACAGATTATTATTTAAGCAGCTATGGATTTACGCTGATTATTGCTGCTTTTGGAGCAACTCCATTAACTGTTAAAGCAATAAATAAGATAAAAAGCAGTAAAAAAGGTGAACATATTTTAAATTTATTAGAACCAATTGTCCTTTTATCGTTGATGTTATTAATTACAGGCTACTTGGTTGACGGCTCGTTTAATCCATTTTTGTATTTCAGGTTCTAATCGAGGTGCAGTATGAAAAATAATATAAAAAATATAGTGGTGTCTGCCGGCTTTGTTATGATAATCTGGGGCCTGATGTTAGCCAATGCCTTAACACCGGATAATGAATTTTCCTATAGTGAAAGGCGCAGGCTTATTGCGGTTCCTGATTTTTCCGCAGACAAGCTTTTCAGGGGTGAGTTAGCTGATGAATTTGAAAGGTACTATTTAGACCAGTTTGTATTCCGGGATGATTTCAGAGGGTTAAAAGCACTAGGTAAATATAATTTGTTTAATCAAAAAGACAACAACAATATTTATATAATAAATGGAATAATTGAGAAAATGCAATATAATACGGATGAAAAATCTATATTCAATGCAGCTGAAAAGCTTAATGAAATATATGAAAAATATCTTGGAGGTAAAAATGTAAAGTATGCAATAATACCGGATAAGAGTTATTATATTGCTGCTCAAAAAGGTTATCTGACAATAGATTACGACAGAATGACAGAAATTATGGAACAAACCACCCGAAATATGGTATATATCAATTTGTTTGAAGCATTGACTGTAGAAGATTATTACAAAACGGATATTCATTGGAAACAAGAAAAAATTATTAAAATTGCTGATTTGCTGCTGAAAGAATTAGGAAACAGCACAAAAGCTTCCGACGCTGAATATATTGAGCATAAGATGTATCCGTTTTACGGTTCTTACTATGGTCAGGCGGCTCTTAAATCAGAGCCGGATACTATGGTTTATTTAACTGATGGAATAATTGAAAATGCTGTTGTGTATGATTATCAGCTGAATACCTACGGTAAGGTGTATGCCGCAGAGCTGTTTGACGGAATGGATTCCTATGACGTATTTCTATCCGGGGCTAAGCCTTTGATTACTGTTTATAATGAAAACTGCAATAATAAAAAGGAATTGCTGTTATTTCGTGATTCCTTCGGAAGCAGCATAGCACCGCTGATGCTTGAAGGGTACTCCAAAGTCACCTTAATTGATTTGCGGTATATATCAACTGATTTATTAGAAAGCTATATAGACTTCTCACAAGATCAGGATGTACTGTTTTTATACAACACACAAATTTTAAATAACAGCGCAATGTTAAAATAATCAGATATATAAGTAAGGCAATCTTTCAATATTGATTTAAAAAACCGTATATGGTATAATTTCATCAAATAAAAAAAATCGGATTTTATGGGGATATTCAATTAGGGACTTGGAGGTAGCATGAATAACCGCGGAGGTTTAAATTTAGGTGAGGAAATTCGTAATATTGTTCAGGATGCGGTGAACAATGGAGATTTTAATAGGTTGAACCGTGATGTCAGGAATGTTGTCAATGGTGCACTTGATGAGGTCAGAAGGTCCATTTCCGGAAGACGTTATAATCATCAGTCTTGGAATCATCAGGACTGGAATAATCGGTCGTGGAAGAATGATGATTATCAGTATGGTCATGACAGATTTTCACAAGCATGGAATTTCAATAATCAACAGGTGTATAAAAGAAGTAAGGCAGTTCTAAAGGCAGATAAAATCACTGTTCCGGTTGGAAGAGTTTCAGGCACGCTGCTTACTGTTTTCGGTTCAATCGGAAGCGGTATACTTTTAATTGCATCAGTTGTGTTAGCAATAATAGGTTTTAAGCTTGGAATCGGTGTTATGTTTGATATCATAACCTTTATACTGCTTCCGTGCTTTGTGGCGAGTTCGGTTTTATTATTAAATGGGAACAGAATCCGAAGAAGATTAAAGAGGTTCCAAAGGTACGTAGCACAGATGCATGACCGCAATTACTTCATGCTTAAGGATGCTTCTTCCGTTACAGGTCGAAGCAGCAAATATATAGCCAGAGATTTACAAAAAATGATTGATATCGGAATGTTCCCTGAAGGACATATTGATGAAAAACAGACCTGTTTTATGTTAAACAGCGAAACTTATGAACAGTATCTTAGATCCCAGGAAAATATGAGAATGAGAGAAATGGAGGAACAGGCAAGAAATAAAGAGGAGACCTTGCGTCAGAAACACGCTGAGAAAGATAATTTTAATAAAAAGGATACATTGGAGCCTGAAGTCAGAAAAGCAATTGATGAAGGACGTCAATATGTTCAGAAAATCAAGAGTGCGAACATCGAAATACCGGGAGAAGAAATCTCCCGTAAATTAGACAGACTTGAAGAAGTAACCGGGAAAATTTTTGATTATGTGGAGTCTCATCCCGAAAAATTTCCTGAAATAAAAAAATTTACGGAATATTTTTTGCCTACAACATTAAAATTGCTGGATGCGTACAGAGAATTTGACTACCAGCCTATCAGAGGTGAAAATGTATCAACTGCCAAGAAAGAAATAGAAGATACCATGGATACCATTAACCTTGCATTTGAGAATTTGCTGGATGATTTGTTCCAGGATGCGGCAATGGATGTGTCCACGGATATTTCTGTATTGGAGACCATGCTTGCGCAGGAAGGATTATCACAAAAAAATATAAAATAAACTAGGGGAAGAAAAATATGAATGATGAAGTACCTAAATTAATTCTTGAACCTTTTAGTGATGAAACATCTTCTAAGGGGGATTTATACAGTGAAACAGTAAAAAATGACAGCACCCAGGTTGAAAAGCCGGTATTTGATGAAAGTACACTGACATCAGAAGAAAAAAAGATAGTTGATAATTTTGCAAATCAAATTGATTTGACAAAATCCAATCAGATTCTTCAATATGGTGTAGGGGCTCAGAAGAAAATAGCAGATTTTTCAGAGTCTGCACTAAACAATGTGAAAACCAAGGACCTGGGAGAAATAGGCGAAATGCTTTCCGGTGTTGTAACAGAATTAAAAAGCTTTGAGGTAGCCGAAGAGGAGAAGGGTTTTCTGGGTCTATTCAAAAAATCATCAAATAAGCTTACAGCAATGAAGGCTAAATATGATAAGGCGGAAGTAAATATAAATAAAATCTGCGAGTCTCTGGAGGTAAATCAGATACAGCTTCTGAAAGATATAGCGATGCTTGATAAAATGTATGATCTCAACAAAACATATTTTAAAGAGCTTTCTATGTATATATTGGCCGGCAAAAAGAAGCTGGACAAAGTTCA
Source organism: Bacillota bacterium (assembly GCA_023453025.1). Classification (GTDB taxonomy): domain Bacteria; phylum Bacillota; class Clostridia; order Tissierellales; family Sedimentibacteraceae; genus Sedimentibacter. Next base: position 22,793 of record JAEXUD010000066.1, on the reverse strand, counting down.
GAAGGAAGAATTACCTGTAATGATGGAAAAATCGGCTGCCAGTGGTTTGCCGGAGGATGCGCAGGCAGTTAACGATATGATTGCTATGTGCAACCGGTTTGAGAAAAAGATTCATGATTTGGAGCTGACCAGAATGATATCAATTCAAATGGCGCCGCAAATCCGCCTGGTTCAGGGAAATGATACTATCATGGCTGAGAAAATCCAGTCCACAATTGTCAACACAATTCCTCTTTGGAAAGGCCAGATGGTTTTAGCCCTGGGAGTCACACATTCAGTCCAGGCTGCAAAAGCTCAGAGGGAAGTGACGGATATGACCAATGAGCTGCTGAGAAAAAATGCAGAAATACTTAAAACAGCAACTATAGATACAGCCAAGGAATCAGAGCGTGGAATTGTGGATATCGAGACACTTCGTATCACAAATGAGTCGTTGATTTCAACACTGGATGAGGTGATGCGCATCCAGACAGAAGGGCGTCAAAAGAGGAAGGAAGCAGAAATAGAGCTGAGCCGAATCGAAAAAGAATTGAAAAGCAAGCTTTTAGAAATGAGAGCTTAACAGAGAAATATAGACAGCAATATTTTTGAAAATTCAGAATACACTGAAATCAACATGACGATAACGGCAACCAATTGCAAAGGTTGCTGTTTTATCCAGATGACTTAAGCTTTTCTAAGGACCTTAGTTGTCAAAACCTGCCTATTTTACGGCAGGTTCTCATTTTTATATGAAATATCACTGACAGGTTGTCCTGTCAGTCCATATATCATTAAGTCAAATACTTCCTTCAATAAATCCTTGTTTTCACTTTTCAGTATTTCATGTTCTTTAGCCAGATTTTGATACATTTTCAGATAAAGCATGGCAGCTTCAATGGAGAGCTCTCTTTGTATATATCCTTCCGTGCGTCCTTTTTCAAGGAATAATCCTACAATATAAGGGTATCTGGTTTTATGAAAATTATCTATCAGCTTTTTTATCTCAATATCAGTATCAAATATGTTAAAAAGCTCAGGATTAGTTTGATTGATGAAATCATCCTTCATCGTAATAGTACGTTTCAGCAATTCGGGAAAAGGCAGATCAGTTTCCCACAGTTCTTTTTTTTCTTTCCAACTGGTTTCAAGGAGATTTAAGACAGTTTCCTTTATAAGGCCTTCCTTGCTTCCAAAATAATTATAAATGCTGGCAGGTGCAACTCCTGCTCTTTGAGCAATCTCATTAACGCTGGTTTTATCTGTACCATATATACTGAAAAGCTCTAAAGCGGCAGTGCGTATTTTATCCTTTTTTAGTTCCGATCTACGTTCATATCCATTCATTTGCTTTCACCTCAATTCAATCATACTAAAAGTTTTGTAATAGGTCAATATAAATTATATAAAACATATTGACAAAGAATCTGTGCTCCTATATTATAGTTTTAGAGATATATATAATAATATTATAAAATATATAAAATAGAAGGAGAATGTATATGAATATAATTCATATTCAAAATTTGACTAAGTCATTTGGGAAAACTCAGGCTTTAAAAAAGATTAATCTTGCAGTGAAGGAAGGTGAAGTTCATGGTTTTATCGGTCCGAACGGTGCCGGAAAATCTACGACAATTCGAATCCTGCTAGGAATTTTACGAAAGACAGCCGGAGAAATAACAATGTTTGACAAGGACCCGTGGAATGATGCTGTGGAGCTGCATCGCAGATTGGTATATGTCCCCGGCGATGTCACCCTTTGGCCGGATTTATCAGGAGGAGAAATTATTGATTTTCTTGGACGGCTTCATGGCGGGCTAAATATTTCTAAAAAAAATCAACTTATAGAGCGCTTCCAATTGGATACAACGAAGAAGAGCAGAACTTATTCAAAAGGAAATCGCCAGAAGGTAGCGCTGGTAGCGGCTTTTTCATGTGAGGCGGATTTGTATCTACTGGATGAACCTACGTCAGGGCTTGATCCTCTAATGGAGATAATTTTTCAGGAATGTGTAGCGGAAGTAAAAAGGGCCGGGAAAACTATATTTCTGTCAAGTCACATTCTGTCAGAGGTGGAAGCTCTTTGCGACAGGGTCAGTATTATCAGGCAAGGACGAATAGTAGAATCAGGTACTTTAGAGGAATTACGTCACCTTACCCGCACAACGATCAGTGTAGAAACAGGCAAGACTGCTGTCGGATTAGAGAATTTGACCGGAATTCATGATGTATCCGGAGATGGATTTAAGTATCGTTTTTCGGTTGATTCAAATGCGATGACAGAAGTAATGAAGGTGCTGCTGCCTCTGGGAATCAAATCCTTGACGGCTGAACCTCCCAGCCTGGAAGAGCTCTTTATGCGTCATTATGGTGATAACATTGATGAAAAAGGAGTAGTAAAATTATGAAATGCAATGATTTTATAGGTACCGGAGCTCTTATCAGGTTGTTTTTGCGTCGGGATAGATGCTTATTGCTTCTCTGGATATTTTTTTCCGTTGCATTGGTTTTTGTAACCGCTGTAACGTTTACCGCTATAGGAGGGCAGAATCTTGAGGATGTTTTGAGTGAATTCAATAAAGACCCGTTGATTTCTGCCCTCCTTGGTCCGGTCATGTCTGTTGATATTTCAGGGGCTATTGTATGGAGGGGTGTTTCACAGCTGTCGTTGGCATTAGGAATCGGAAGCCTTCTTATAGTGATTAAAAATACCCGTACAGACGAAGAAACGGGTCGCAGTGAACTGACCAGAGCTTATCCGGTAGGACGACATGCCAATCAGACTGCTGCACTTATTATTTCAATTGTCGGAAATATAATAGCAGGAATACTGATTGCTTTAAGCATCATTGCTCTTGGAGGTGATACAAGAGGGTCTTTTATTTTCGGAGCAACCTTGTCAATTATTGGGTATTTTTTTGCCGGAGTGGGAGCTTTAGGTGCTCAGCTCAAGGAAAACAGCTCAACTGCAAGAGGAATTGGCATTGCAGCGCTGGGTATAGGGTTGGTGATGGCGATTCTGAATAACTTTGGGGGAGGTTATACCTTTTTAAGATGGATAACTCCAATGGCATGGCAGCGAGTGACAAGTCCCTTTGCTGGTAACTATGGTTGGGGTCTGCTTTACTGTGCTATTTTAGCGTCTGTGCCCATTATTATAGCCTATAAGTTATCTGCTCACAGAGACATGGGAGCCGGTATTTTTTTAGATAAGTCAGGGCTTGCGGAAGCAAGTCCACGATTTTCCAGTCCTTTGGCTTTAGCCTGGAGATTACACCAAAAAAGCTTTATCGGCTGGATGCTGGGAATAGTGCTGTATATTGCAGTATTTGCAGCTATTTCGCCCAGCTTATCTGATGATGGTGGAATGAGTAATTGGCTGTCAAGCTTAGGAGGCACAAGCTGGTCGGAGGAGGTGGGTCTGGGATATGTATTTATCAGTGTCAGCATTTACCTGATGTCAATTTTTGCAGCTGCTTACGCTATGACCGCTGTGTCACGTCTTAAAAAAGAAGAAACTGAAGGCAGGGTAGAGATGCTGTTAGATAAGCCTGTCAGTCGAATCCGTTGGATGAGCAGTCATTTAATTATAGCCTCTTTATGTTCTGCTGTATTGCTGCTGGTTATGGGTATTGTGGGAGGTTTGTTTTATGGAATTGCTGCCGGAGATGTAAGCGGAGGATTTTGGCCTGTTTTGATTATGAGTGTTTCAAAAATTCCTCCTGTACTTATATTTCTGGGTATAACAGCGCTTTTATATGGACTGTATCCTAAAATAATGGTACTTGGGTGGGGAATCTGGCTGTCATCTGTCATGCTGGAGCTGGCATGGGAAGGTCAGATTATTGATTGGACGATAATGCAAATATCTCCTTTTGCGTATACTCACTATACTATTGATATTACAAATATGCCGGTGATTCCGCTATTTCTGCTCCTTTGCATTTCCTCTATACTGACTTTAATTGGACTTTGGGGATTTAGAAACAGGAATGTTTTAACAAAGGCATAAATAATAGGAAAGTTTAAGTTGAGGTAACTTTTTAAAAGAAGGTGCGTAATTCGCCATAATAGTTAAATAAATTTATCCTACAAATATGTTTGAATTGTAATTGCTTTGGTATAATAATTAAAAACGTATTGATGCAGGTTGATGCATTAAAGAAGGAGAAAAAATGAAAAAGATAGTACCGTCATTATGGTTTGGTGATAATAATTGCGAAGAGGCAATTAATTATTATGTAAATATATTTCCCAATTCTGAAATACAGAATGTTGTAAGGTATCCTGATGAAAATCTTGATGAGCATTTTAGAGGTATGTCCGGTAAAATAATCACTGCTGAATTTACGCTGAACGGACAAAAGTACCTGGCATTGGACGGTGGGCCCTACTTTCATTTCAATGAGGCAGTATCAATGACAATAGAATGTGAAGACCAAGACGAGATTGATTATTTCTGGGATAAGTTGTCACATGTCAAGGAAGCAGAGCAGTGTGGCTGGGTTAAGGACAGGTTTGGCCTTTCCTGGCAGATAGTGCCTTATAACATGGGAGACTTAATTAGGACAGATGCTCAGATGCAAGTAATGATGAAAATGAAAAAAATAATTATCAAGGAACTTGAGGATGCGGGATTGATGAAGGGTGGAACAGTTAATAAATAATATGGGAGAACTGTCATGATGCAGGAAAATATAAACATCGGAAAAAAAGAATTGTCAACGGAACAACGTGAGAAACTGCTAAAAATATTAAAAGACCGCTTCGAGAAAAATTTAAACTTTCACATGTATTTTGGATGGGATAAAGTACAGGTAAAGCTAGAAGCTAATATTGAAAAACTGTGGTCGATTAATGAAATGGAAATAACCGGAGGCGAGCCGGATATTGTTGGGTATGATGAAAATACTGATGAATATATTTTTTATGATTGTTCACCGGAAAGTCCCAAAGGACGCAGGAGTATTTGCTACGACCGTGAAGCACTGGTGTCAAGGAAAGAACACAAACCAAAAAACAGCGCTGTTGACATGGCTGATGCCATGGGAATTAAAATTTTAACAGAAGAAGAATACCGGGAGCTTCAGAAGCTTGGGGATTTTGATACTAAGACATCCAGCTGGGTAAAAACCCCTGATTATATCAGAAAACTTGGAGGGGCCATCTTTTGTGATTATCGCTATGATACGGTGTTCGTATACCACAATGGAGCAGAATCTTACTATGCTTCCAGAGGGTTCCGAGGTTCTCTGAGGATTTAATTTTGCGGGTAATCTTAGTAAAGAAAGGTTTAAGCCGATAGAGTTTGTAAGTTAGAATGATGTATATATGCAAAGAAAGGTATTAAATTAAGATACCTTTTTTTTATAAAAATTTTAAAAAATTTTTTAAAATTCTGTCCCCAAAACGCCTTCGGAATTGTTTATATAGGTAAGAGCAAAATTTATATATTATTTGCACAGGAGCGAATTACATAAATAAAATTTCTTTTTCATAAGAATGCTATCGGGAGAGACGAATGGAAAATGAATTATTTGTAAAAAAGGTATACTCTGCGGCATACATGCTGACAGGAAAAGAAAAGAATGCATGCGAAATGGCTTTGCTGGCAATTGGTAAAACCGTAAACAACTTGATTCCAAATGATCAAATAACAGAAAGCATGTTTAAATCAACCATGATTGAATTAGTTAATACTTTCCTGAATACACAAAATATATGCTATAATAAAAATGACGATATAAACAATACTCAAAAAGCCTTATTAAGGCTGAGTCCCATCAGAAGAGCGACGATTATATGGAAGGATGTGCTGGGTTTTAAAATCGATGACAGCATACCTGCGGTAAATCATACAAGGCAGGAGCTTCTCAGAGAATTGTCACTCGGACGGAGAGAACTGAAAAATGTATTGCAAATAAAGACTGGTATGAAGAGGTAGACAATGCTCATGTATTTAACCCTGTTGGATACACAGGAAGAAAAAAGCAAATTTGAACTGATATACATTCATTACAGGCAGCTCATGTTTTATATAGCGAAAAATATTTTAGATGATGATTTTCTTTCAGAAGATGCGGTTCATGACGCGTTTATCAACATAGCAAAAAGCTTGGGAAATATATCTGATGCTGTCTGTCCCCGAACAAAGAAGTATGTTGTTATTATAGTAAGGAACATTTCACTGAATATGCTTAAAAAACAAAAGCTTTCCGAGGACATAGAGGATATGAGAGAATATATTTCAGATGATTGGATTTTAGAGGATGAGGTACTGTCTAAGATTTCCTTTGATTTTATTGTCGATAAAATTACTGATTTACCTGTTATATATAAAGACATATTGTATTTATCATGTGTGGAGGATTTAAATACGAATGAAATATCAAGGCTTATAAACATTTCCAATGAGGCTGTAAAGAAAAGGCTTCAAAGAGGGCGAAAGAAACTGGCTGAAAATATTAGAGAGGTGATCTGACATGTCTGATGAAATATTAAGAGAAGCATTAAGAATCTCAGTGGAAAGAGAGCTTGAAACAATGCTCCCGGATGCCGGTTTAAGTGAGATGATGCACAGCTTTTCACCTGAATTTGAAAAAAATATGAAGCCTATCATTAAGAAAGCAAAAATAAAATATATAAATATAAAACAATTCAGGATAAGAAAAAGTATTATAGCGGCATCTTTGATAGTATTTATATATGCTGCATCAATGAGCGTTGAAGCATTTAGAACCCCGCTGATAAGACTCACAGAAAAAATTTACACGCAATTTTCCGAGATACTTTTTGAAAATGAAGAAAACATTGAAACACCCACCAGAATCAAAGATTTATACGTTCCCGCATATATTCCTGATGGATATACACTGGAAGAAGAAAGCGAGGATTTAGATTTAATGCATTATTTTATGTACACAAACGATAAAGACCAGTTCATATTTGTGCAGCAATATACCTTGGGAGTCAGCATGGCCGTCGATACGGAGGGAACAACAACAGAAAGAATAATGATTAAGGGGATGGAAGGAATCATATATTCCAAAAAAGGCCTGACAACAGTAATAGTCAATGATGACAGTTATGTGCACATGGTAAGCGGTTATGTCAGCAGAGAGGATATAATTAAGATAACCGAATCATTATATATCAAAAAATAGCAAGGCTCTCTCTTCTTTTTTATAATATTATTTTTTAAGGACACCGTAATTTACGGTGTCCTTATTTTGTTATTTTCGCATTTTAAAAAGAGCAGAATGTAGCAGAATGTTAAAGGTATGGATAGAAAAGATAAGATTAATATTAATCGGATTTGACAGAAGCAGTTTATTAAAAAGTAATTTTAGCTTACTTTGGATTGTTTCTCAAAGAGGCTGAGTTTTAAAAATATAACAGTATAGTTTTTGACATAATATCAATAACTATGAATAGAGGAGGAGAGAGATGTCAAAACTTAGAAATTTACCGACAGAAAGCCCTGAACAGTTGGCTTCATTAATTACACCAAAGAAGAACCAGATTGTCAGCATGGCTTTGTCAAAAAGTGAGCATCTGCAAATGTCTTTATTTACTTTTGCAGATAAAGAAACAGTCAGCGAAGAAGAATATTTTGGGGATACTATGTACTTGGTGGTAGAAGGAGAGACCCAAATAAACCAAAACGGAAAAGAATATTTTCTGAAGGCGGGAGACACATTTATGGTGCCTGCTCATACTTTGCATGCAATTGGCGGAAAAAGTGAATTTAAATTATTACAAATAACAGTGAATGAAGGAGAATAATATGTCAAATGTGCTTATTAAAAATATTGAACACAAAGAAGTATTTGAGCTTGTAAATTTAGTGGAATATGAGGCAGGAAAGGTTTCAAGCTTGACACTGGCTCAAAAATCGGGAGTGGGAATTACTGTGCTAGCTTTTGATGAAGGAGAAGGTGTCAGTACTCATGCTGCACCTGGAGATGCTATGGTTATTATTCTGGATGGAGAAGCTATGATTACCATTGAAGGCGAAGAATACAGAGTAAAAGCCGGAGAAGTAATTGTAATGCCTGCAAACGTCCCTCATGCAGTAAATGCAGTTACAAAGTTTAAAATGCTGTTAACAGTTGTGAAAAACAGCTAAATATTTATAAGTTACGGGGTCGGTTCATTCTGACTCCGCCTTTTTATTTATTATAGTATTTGATAATAACAGCTATATTTGTAGGATGACATATGTCCTCATAGAGTAAGTTGCCGAGCAACTTTTTATGCAGAAGGTTAAGTGTTATAAATTCATATGAAATGATTGGCAATAGTGACAAATGATAGTGATGCAGTATTGATACAGATATTGGAAATACAATAATTAATAAATTCCGAAAGAAATGCAGTCTAAATGATAATGATTATCAAAATCATTGACAAAATGGAATATCTACTATAGAATGAATTGTTAGCCTAAGCTAACCGATTCTTGTAATTTAGACTGCAAGCAATACGAAGCTCATACTCATAAAATGATATGAAACAAAATTTTATCAGACTAGAATAAAGAGGAGAATACATATGAAATTCAAAAAAATCAGTTCAATTTTAGCAATTGCACTTGCCGTATCATTAGCGGGTTGTTCAAACCCTGATGCACCTTCCAACAGTGAGAATAATTCTGCACCTTCTGAAGTTACAGGCGAAAGTCCTTCAGGTGATGAGGCTTCGGCAGAATATCCGATTACAATAAAGCATGCATTCGGAGAAACAGTTATTGAAAAGAAACCGGAACGCATCGCGACTATTTCTTGGGGAAACCAGGATGTTCCGTTGGCGCTGGGAGTTGTTCCTGTAGGTGTGTCTGAAGCAAATTATGGTGTAATTGATGACAGCGGTCTGCTGCCCTGGACAAAAGAAGCATTTAAAGATTCAGGTGTGGACAACCCTTCTCTTTTTAAAGATACGGATGGGCTGGATTTTGAAGCCATAAGTGATTCACAGCCGGACGTTATTCTGGCAGCTTACTCCGGAATCACCCAGGAGGAATATGCCTTATTAAGTGAAATTGCTCCGGTAGTGGCATATCCTACTCTTGCATGGCAGACGTACTGGCGTGAACAGATAACTATGGATGCATCGGGTATGGGCATGAAGGCCGAAGGAGAACAGCTGGTTGCCCGGTTAAATGAGCTCATAGCTGAGAAGACAAGTGAATATCCGCAAATCCAGGGAAAGAAGGCAGCATTTTTCTATTTTACTCCTACAGATTTAGGAAAATTTTATATTTATCTTCCTTCTGATCCGCGTGCGGCATACCTCACCGATTTAGGGATGGAATTTCCCGAAAGTGTACTAAATCTTGCCGCAAGTTCAGAAAGCTTTGCAATTGAGGTGAGCGCGGAAAAGGTGGACGCATTGAATGACTTAGATATTATAATAGCTTATGGAGATAAAGCCTTACTTGGAGCATTGCAGGCAGACCCGCTTTTAGGGACTGTTCCTGCAATAAAAAGAGGTTCTGTTGTATTGATTGCTGACGGGACACCTTTGGCAGCATCAGGTACTCCGAGTGCACTTTCTATCCCTGCAACCATAGATGAATACCTGAAATTAATAGGAGAGGCAGCAGACAAGGCAGAATGAAATCATCTAAAATAACAGCTTTATTACTGGGAAGTGTTATCTGTATAGGAATAAGTGTTTTAGTATCTCTGGCATTTGGCGCACGCTATGTGGATTTTCACGAAGTAGTAAACAGTTTGTTAATGCCGGAAAATTCTTCTTTCAGTGCATTGGTAGTACATGAACGTGTCCCGAGAACTGTTTTTGCTGTTGTCGCCGGAGCTTCTCTGGGAGTTTCCGGCGCCTTGATGCAGGCAATCACTCGTAATCCAATAGCAGACCCGAGTATTCTGGGAGTTAACACAGGTGCATCACTGTTTGTTGTAAGTGGAGTTGCCTTTTTTAATATAAGCACTGCTTCTCAGTACATCTGGATTGCGCTGGCAGGTGCGGCTGTAACAGCTGTTTTTGTTTATTCAATAGGCTCCTTAGGTCATGGGGGTGCAACGCCGATAAAGCTTGCTCTGGCAGGGGCTGCCACCAGTGCAGCCTTGTCTTCTCTGGTGAGTGCGGTCATACTGCCCAGAACAGAAGTCATGAACGCATTCCGATTCTGGCAGGTGGGCAGTGTCAGCGGTGCAACGTGGGACGGAATTATTACCGTACTTCCGTTTCTTATAGTGGGTATGGCAATCGGCATTCTTTTAACTCCCGCTTTAAATGCCTTGGCATTAGGAGATGATGTTGCCGCCGGATTAGGAGTTCGTACGGGAATTGCAAGGATGTCAGGCGCTTTTGCCGGTGTTCTGCTATGCGGTGCAACAACAGCGCTGACCGGACCAATCGGATTTGTAGGACTTATGGTTCCGCATATTATGCGTCTTGTATGCGGGCCCGACATGAGATACATAGTGCCTATGTCTGCAGTTGGCGGAGCAATTCTCTTAACATTATCGGACACTATAGGAAGACTTGCCGGTATGCCCGGTGAACTTGAGGCAGGAATTGTTACAGCGTTTTTCGGTGCTCCGATTCTTATATTTATTGCCATGAGAGTGAAGGTGCGAGCATTATGATAAAAAATAATATTATTAAAGAAGGCCGCCGGCGCAGGAGGGTGCGTTGGGTTACCGTTACTGTTTTACTGGTTGTTTTAACGGTACTTCTTTCTGCAGTTATGCTGTTGCTTGGCAATACCAGGTATCCTCTTGATACAGTTGTACGGGTTCTTTCCGGGGAACAGATACAGGGAGCTTCTTTCGCCATAGGTACGCTGCGGCTGCCAAGAATGCTTTCAGGCTTATTGGTCGGAATGGCATTTGGCATGGCTGGGAATACATTTCAGACCATGCTTAGAAATCCTTTGGCAAGTCCCGATATTATAGGTATTACTTCCGGTTCCGGTGCGGCAGCGGTATTTTGTATAATCATCCTTAAAGAAAGCGGCAGCTTTGTTTCTGCAGCAGCAGTGGTTTCCGGACTTGCGGTCGCATTATTGATTTATGTACTGTCGAGAGGCGGAAGCTTCTCAGGAGGAAAACTTATTTTAATCGGAATCGGTATACAGGCAATGCTCAATGCCGTAATTTCATACTTATTGATAAAAGCCAACCAGTATGATGTACCGGCAGCAATGAGGTGGCTAAGCGGAAGCTTAAACGGAATGCAAATGAAGGATATTAACGGGCTTTATCTTGTTGTGGCGGTTTTCGGAGTTGTTATTATTCTATTCGAAAGACATCTTAAGATTTTGGAATTAGGTGAAGCATCTGCCGTTACTCTGGGGCTGAAAACAGACCAGACACGTATTTTATTAGTGCTGAGTGCTGTGTTTTTAATTGCTTTTGCAACTGCGGTAACAGGCCCGGTTGCATTTGTAAGCTTTCTGGCAGGACCTATAGCCTCAAGACTTGTGGGTTCAAGCTCTTCACATACACTTCCTTCAGGTCTGGTCGGCGCATCGCTGGTACTTGGAGCGGATATAATAGGACAGTTTGTTTTTGATGTTCGGTTTCCGGTTGGCATTATCACAGGAATTCTGGGTGCTCCGTATCTTCTGTTTTTAATGATACGCATGAATCGAACAGGAGGAGCAGCATGAAAGAACAACAATTGTTTAAAGCCGGCAGTATAGTTGCCGGATATGATAATAAAATTATACTTAACGGTATTGATATAACTATCCCGAGCAATAAAATCAGTGTTATTATAGGTGCAAATGCCTGTGGCAAGTCTACCTTATTGAAGACCTTGGCCAGACTGATAAAACCGGTTTCAGGAGAAATTACACTTGACGGGAAGCAAATCAGCGCAATTCCTCCGAAGCAGCTTGCACAGACTTTGGGACTGCTTCCTCAATCACCGGTTGTACCGGAAGGTATTATTGTTTCAGATTTGGTTGCGCGGGGCAGATTCCCGTATCAGACATTTTTAAAGGGTATGGGGAAAAAGGATTATGAAGCTGTCGAAGAAGCCTTGGATATTATGGGTATAACTGAGCTTGCCAACCGCAGCGTAGACGAGCTGTCGGGAGGACAGCGCCAGAGGGTTTGGATTGCCATGGCTCTGGCTCAGCAAACCGACATACTTCTTCTGGATGAACCAACTACATTTCTTGATATCACTTATCAGGTTGAGATTCTTGATTTGCTGACAGACTTAAATCGCAAGAGAGGTACCACTATCGTGATGGTGCTTCATGATATAAATCTGTCTGCCCGATATGCAGATTATATATTTGCGGTAAATAAAGGAAGACTGGTTTCTCAGGGCTCTCCGTCGGAGGTAATAAAAGAAGAATTGATTAAGCAGGTTTTTGGACTGGAATGTGCAGTTATAAAAGATCCGGTTTCCGGTTCTCCGTTTATTGTTCCTAAGGGGAGATATCATGTTAATTGTTGAGTAATTCTATTCAAATGGTATTATTAAAAATTATTCCTATAATTCTTAAAAATTTCTATTGACATATAAAGCTAACAGTATTATATTACTAACATAGTTAGTTAATTTAATACAGGAGGTATTGAAATGGATTATGAGGCATTAGCCAAGCAGTTTATGGAATGCATGCATATAATAAGAAGAAACGGACCGCAAAAGCCTATAGAGGAATCCATGCGTGGAGAAGCGTTTGTAATTAAATTTCTTTCACATCATGAAGGCTCGGTATTACCAAGTGAAATCAGTAATATAATGGGAATCAGCACAGCCCGGATTGCTGCGACTTTAAACAGCCTGGAGAAAAAAGGATGGGTAACACGACGAATTGACACGGACGACAGGCGCAGAATTCTGGTGGATTTAACTCCGGAAGGAAAAGCCCATGCAGAGGAGCAACACCGCCACATGATGGAAAATACGATAAAATTATTATCGCTGCTGGGAGAAGAGGATGCCAGAGAATATGTCAGACTTACGAGAAAGCTTGCTGAAAAGAAAGCAGCACAATATAGAGAAACAGATTAATCAGCGGTCGCGTTTAAAGCGGCCGCAATTTAATACCATAAAGCTAACACTGTTAGATGCTAACAGTGTTATGAAAATGGAGGATATTTAATGCTTAAAATATTAAAACGATTGGATTTGACGGAATTATTGCAAGCAGGAATCAGCCTTGTATTTATAATTGCGCAGATTTGGCTTGATTTGAAACTTCCGGACTATATGTCAAGGATTACGCAGCTTACCCAGACACCGGGAAGCGAGCTGGCGGAAATATGGAAAGCAGGCGGCTATATGCTGCTGTGCGCGTTAGGGAGCTTTGTGGCAGCTGTAATTGTAGGGCTTTTTGCGGCCCGTATCGGCGCGTCATTTTCGCAAAGGCTGCGAAGCCGATTGTTTAATAAGGTCGATTCTTTTTCGATGGAAGAAATAAGACGCTTTTCCACCGCCAGCCTGATTACCCGCTCTACAAATGATATTACACAAGTTCAGGTTCTGATAACCATGGGGCTTCAGATGTTTGTTAAAGCTCCGATTATGGCGGTGTGGGCAGTTACAAAGATTGCCGGAAAGGGTTTTGAATGGACAGCTGCAACAGGAATTGCTTTATTCATACTTATTTCAGTTATTTCAGTGATTTTTGCTTTTGTCATGCCTAAATTCAAAAAAATGCAGGTTCTGACAGATAACATGAACCGCATTACAATGGAGAACCTGACAGGCCTGCGCGTGGTTCGCGCATATAACGCAGAGAACTACCAAAATGATAAGTTTGAAGCAGCCAATGAGGATTTGACAGCTACTCAGTTGTATACCAGCCGGGGGATGGCAGTATTTCAGCCGATGATGAGTATGATGATGAGTGGGCTGAGTCTTTCAATCTATTGGATCGGAGCATATTTGATAGACAACGCCAGTGTCGTGGATAAGCTGGACATATTTTCAAACATGGTGGTCTTTTCATCCTATGCAATGCAGATTATTATGGCGTTCATGATGGTGGTAATGATATTTATTATGATGCCAAGGGCAATGGTATCTGCAAAGCGAATAAATGAAGTGCTTGAGACCGAGCCCGCCATCATGGACGGCAGGTTGACAAGCGGTAAGGACGGAATGGAAGGAGAAGTAGTATTTAACCATGTGAGCTTTCGATATCCGGGTGCTTCTGATTATGTGCTTCAGGATGTAAGTTTTTCCGTGAAGAAAGGAGAAACAGCAGCCTTTATCGGTTCCACCGGAAGCGGAAAGAGTACCTTAATCAATCTGATACCCAGGTTTTTTGATGCTACCGAAGGTGAGATTCTGGTTGATGGTGTCAATGTGAAGAATTACACCCAAGAAGCTCTTTATAACAAAATTGGATATGTTCCGCAAAGTGCAGTTATGTTCAAAGGCTCGGTCAGTTCTAATGTGGGATATGGTGATAATGGCCGTGAAGCAGCTTCTGTGTCAGATGTTCAGAAAGCAGTCAGGATTTCGCAGGGAACAGAATTCGTTGAGAAAATGGATGGGAAGTATGATGCGGAGATTGCTCAGGGCGGTACCAATGTATCCGGCGGACAAAAGCAGCGTTTGGCGATTGCCCGTGCAATCTGCCGTAAACCGGAGATATACATCTTTGATGACAGCTTTTCCGCACTGGACTATAAAACCGATCGGGTTCTGCGAGCTGCATTAAAGGAGGAAACCGCCGGCGTTACCAGCTTAATTGTAGCTCAGCGTATCGGAACCATTATGGATGCCGATCAGATTATTGTGTTAGACGAAGGCAGGATAGTGGGTAAAGGAACTCATAAATATCTATTGAATAATTGTGATGTATATCGGGAAATTGCAATGTCACAATTAAGTGAGGAGGAACTTGCAATATGAGCGAAAATAATGCAAGAAAAAATAATCAGGGACCTATGGGCGGCGGCCGCGGGATGTCCCGACCGGTAGAAAAACCAAAAAACTTTAAGAAAACAATGAGCAAGCTGCTCCATTACTGCAAAAGCGATTTGCCTGCTATTATTATCGCACTGGTTGCAGCTGTGGCAGGAACATTTCTGCAGATTATCGGACCGGATAAACTCAAGGACATGACCAATGAAATCAGTAAGGGCCTTCCGGCTTTGATAGAAGGTGTACCGGTAATGAATAGCATTGATATGGATGCTGTGGCAGATATTGCGTGGTTGCTGGTGTTATTTTATTTAGTCTCCACGTTGCTGAATCTGTTGCGTAGTCTTATGATGGCGACGGTAACACAGAGAATTTCGAAGAGGATGCGCTCGGATATTTCCAGGAAGATCAACCGCATGCCTCTGAAATATTTTGACCGCACCAGCCACGGTGATGTCTTAAGCCGCGTGACTAATGATGTGGATACCATAGGGCAGACCTTGAATCAAAGTATAGGAACCCTGGTAACCTCTGTAACCATGCTGCTTGGCTCGTTGATTATGATGTTTTACAACAGCTTGATACTTGCGCTGACCGCGGTTGGCTCCAGTGCAATCGGATTCATTCTGATGATGCTTATAATGGTTAAATCACAGAAGCATTTTGTGGTGCAGCAGAGAGAGCTGGGCAGAATCAACGGACATATCGAAGAAATCTATACCGGACATAATGTGGTAAAGGTCTATAACGGCAGCAAGGATGCAAAGAAAACTTTCGAGGAGATTAACAGCAAGCTCTATCACAGTGCTTGGAAATCTCAGTTTTTATCAGGACTTATGATGCCTCTTATGGGTCTGGTCGGTAATCTCGGTTATGTTGCAGTCTGTGTTGCAGGTGCAGCTCTCGCAATGAATGGAACCATTTCTTTTGGAGTTATTGTTGCTTTTATGATGTATATCCGCTTATTTACACAGCCGCTTTCACAGATGGCTCAGGCATTCAATAATCTGCAGAGAACAGCTGCAGCGGGTGAGCGTGTGTTTGAGTTCCTTGATGAAGAAGAACTGATTAATGAAGACCAGAAGCAGAAGCTGCTCTATAATGTAAAGGGTGATGTTGAATTCAGGCATGTGAAATTTGGTTACACTCCTGACAAGACTATTATTCATGACTTTTCAGCCAAGGTGAGAGCAGGGCAGAAGGTTGCTATCGTAGGTCCTACCGGTGCGGGCAAGACAACAATAGTTAATTTACTCATGCGCTTTTATGAGCTGGACGGCGGTGAAATTTTGTTGGATAATATCCCTGTCAGCCAGGTCCCGAGAGAAAATGTGCATGAACAATTTGGTATGGTTCTGCAGGATACCTGGCTCTTTGAAGGAACTGTCAGGGACAACATCGTATATGGTAAGACGGGTGTTACACAAGAACAAGTTGTTGCTGCCTGTAAGACTGTGGGGCTTCATCATTTCATAAGAACCATGCCGGAGGGATATAATACCGTTCTGAATTCCAAGGCAAGTCTTTCCGAAGGGCAAAAGCAGTTAATTACCATAGCTCGTGCAATGATACAGAATGCACCTCTTTTGATACTTGACGAGGCAACCAGTTCCGTTGATACCCGTACTGAGCAAATTGTTCAGCGCTCGATGGATAAACTGACTGACGGACGAACTTCCTTTGTAATTGCACACAGGCTTTCCACAATTAAAAATGCGGATTTAATTATGGTTATGAAAGACGGAGATATTATTGAAAGCGGCACTCATAATGAGCTGCTCCAAAGAGCCGGATTTTATTCCGAACTATATAACAGCCAATTTGAACAATCAGCATAGCAGATCGGTTTTAACATATACTACATGAAATAGAATGCAGAAATATACCTTATGTATGACACAAATAAAATTAGGTCTAAGTAAAGATATCATGTTAATTGTTGAGATTTTAGATTAAAGTGGTATAATATATAAAAGATTTGAATTAAGTCAGCAAATCACTGCATCATATTAGTAATTATAAGGCCACTTAATTAAAGGGGGAGTAATTCAATGATTTTTGATATTTTACAGCTCGTAGGCGGAATGATTTTGTCATTCGGTCAAATTCCACAAATTATTCAGATTATAAAAACAAGATCTGCAAGAGATATAAATTTAAAAACATATATAATGATGTTTACAGGTATTTTCATGATGGAAACATATGCGATAAACCTCGTGGTCCATGGTGCAGGAGGAGCGTTCCTTATTACAAACACGCTTTCATTATTTGCTTCAGGAATAATGATTATCTTGATTTTAAAATATGGAAATAAAAAAGTAAGAAAGGGATAGCCCTCAGATGAGCAGCTGGGAGTAATATGGAAAAATTTGAAAATATAAGAACAGAGAGATTGATAATCAGAACACTTGATATGAAGGATAAAGAAGTTTTCTATAAATATCGTTCCATGCCCGAAATATATCAATATCAATCACTAAGACCAAAAACCATCAGCGAAATTGAAGAATTTATAAATAAGAATATTGCGATGTGCCTGAATACAGAAAATTCATGGCTTCAATTGGCTGTTTGCTTAAAAGAAGGGCAAATGATAGGGGATATCGGAATTCACTTTATTGATGACTATCAGATTGAAATAGGTTATACACTTTCTCCGGAATATCAAGGCAGCGGGTATGCCGCAGAAGCGGTAAGGGCTGTGATAGATTATGCCTTTTCTGAGTTGAAGAAACATAGAATAACAGCATCTGTTGATCCTGACAACACAAAATCAATAAAGCTTCTGGAAAGAATTGGGTTTAGAAAAGAAGGGCATTTTATTAAAAGCTTTCGTATGTATGATAGATGGTATGATGACTGCATTTACGCAATATTAGAAGATGAATGGAAATCGAAATCGCTTTAAATTCGTGATTCAAATAATAAGAAATGCCCATGATAGATGTGGGACAACTCAATTATTGATTCAAGAGGCAAGTAAGGCATATCAACCACTTTTCTAGTGATTTATAAAATACAAAATAAGGTAAAAAGGGCTGAAAAAATATTTTTCAACCCTTTTTGTATTCCTTACAAATTCTTATAAATGACAATAACCTATGATGACGGATAAAACTTGACAAAAATCAGATATTAATATATACTAACCATAAATAAACCGACGTTGGTATGTTTTATGGAGGTGCTGATATGGCTAAAACGGCAAAAAACCACAATGCAAAGAAGAATGAGCTTGTGGGAATAGCAGAAAAGTTGTTTTTAGAAAATGGATATGAAGAAACAAGTGTCGATGACATCCTAAACGCTTCAGGGCTCTCAAAGGGAGGGTTTTATCATTACTTCAAGTCAAAGGAGGAAGTGCTGGCAGAAAGTATAAGCAATTTTGCAGAAAGACTGTTGAATGAGCTTGAACCTATAATTGAAGACAAAAAACTTAATGCTTTGGAGAAACTGAAGCGATTTATGGAAAAAAAGAAAGCTTCACAAAAGTCAAAAATGGAATTACTTAAATATATGAATATGCTTATGGAGTCTGATTTTACTTTCTATAAATTCACTCTGACGATAACTCAGAAGTATGTTGAACCATTTGCAAAAATAATCGAACAGGGCGTGGAAGAAGGAATTTTCAAAGTTGAATTTCCCCGTGAAACGGCAGATATTTTGCTAAGAGCAGTGACCTCGGTTCCGCAAAGTATATTCTATGGTGAATATGTTCAGGATAAAAATAAAGCTTTAAAGTATAAAGCTTCTTTGGAAGCAGTTATGACCAGGACATTAGGAATAGAGAATGAGGAAATTAAAATATATGATTGATGTTTAGAAACAAAAAATGAAATTTTTCATTATCGATGGTATTTAGATTTTATTCAGATAAAGAAGGAGCAGCAATATGAATGATACGGTAAAAAGCTTTAAAGAATTAACATTTGAACAGCAAGCTCTTGCAGGGGGAAAAGGCGGTACACTGGCAAGAATGTATCAGGCAGGCTATCCTGTACCGGAAGGCTTTGTTGTTTTGCCTGCAGCTTTTCAACATGGGAAATTAAACAATGAATCTTGGAATGAAATATTAAATTTATTGAATAAACTGAGAAAAAATAATAAAGGGGCAATTTTTGCAGTAAGGTCTTCTGCCTTAAGTGAAGATTCAGCCTCAGCCTCTTTTGCAGGAGAGTTTGAAACAGTTCTCAATGTAGAAACAGATGGTGCGATACTGGAAGCCATATATGTGGTTTACAAATCAAGAGAATCAGAGAGAGTAAAGTCATACAGTTCTGTTCAGGGTATGGAGCAGAACCATCATATCGCTGTAGTAGTCCAGCTGATGGTACAGTCCGAAATATCAGGTGTGCTGTTTACAGCTGACCCGATAACAGGCAGTTATAAAAGTATGATAGGAAATTATGTCCACGGATTAGGAGAGCAGCTGGTATCAGGAGACGTCAATGCCTGTGATTTCAAATTAATAAGACCAAAAGGTAAATATGAAGGTCCTGATGAGCTCAAAAAATATGCCGCAAGACTTTATCAATATGCCTCTAAGCTTGAAAAGGAGTTGGGAAAACCTCAGGATATTGAGTGGGCGGCAGAAGGAGGAAATATATACCTTCTGCAATCAAGACCGATAACAACATTGTCGGCAGGCAATCCGGACATTTATGAAATCAATTATTCGCTTATGGGGGATGAGCTTTGGACTAACACCAATGTTGCAGAAGCAATACCCGATGTCTACCCTCCTTTTTCATGGAGCATAGCAAGACTGCTGGATGATGCTATAAATTTCATCCCAGGATATTATGTGTTTTCCGGCAATATTTGCGGAAGACCGTATATGAACATCAGTAAGAGAGTATCTGCTATAGCTGCCGTAACCGGCAAGAATGACAGAAGTGCACTTATGCTTCTCGGGGATTTATACGGAGAGCTGCCTGAAGGAATGCAGATGCCGCTTTATCCCTTTTCCCGTATAGGGGTGCTTAAGGTAATGCTTCCGATAGTTATTCGTATAGCAAAACAGTCAATAAAAGCTAAAAGAAACTACTCTGAATTCCTGAAAGATACACCTGATTGGTGTATAAACATGAGGGAACGAATTAATAATGCAGAGGGTAAGAAAGAGCTTCTGGACCTATGGAAGAGCGAACTGCGTCCGTATTTTGAGGAAGCATTGAATATAGTTGCTGTAGCTGCAATTAAAATTGTGAAAATTACTTCGCTGGACAAGAAACTTACAGATTTAGTCGGAACTGAAGATACCAACACACTGCTTTCAAATCTCAGGAGAGGTTCAGGACTGGCAAGCCTCGGGCCGGTTATAGGCATTTCCAATGTCATCAATGGTAAAATGAGACATGAGGAATATCTGGTGCAGTACGGTCACAGAGGACCTCATGAGTATGAGTTATCAATACCGGATGTCATGGAAGACACGGGATGGCTCGAAAAGCAGATAGAAGAATTTAAAAAGTCGAATATTGATGTTGAGGAACTTTTAAATAAGCAGCATACAAAATATGAGGCAGCCAGAGAACGGTTTGCAGAGAAATTTCCCAATAAAGTCAAGTGGCTGGATAGGCAAATTGAAAAGACGGCAGCCGCTGCTCAAACCAGAGAACAGGGACGCTCTGAATTTGTCAGGGTGTTCAGAATAATTCGCGCTTTCGCTTTAAAGTCAGGTGAGCTTACGGGGATGGGTGAAGATATATTTTTTCTTTATATAGAAGAGATAGAAAGGCTGCTTTCAGGAATTACTCCTGAGTTAAAAAATATTCCGGCAAGGAAAGAAAACTATGAGAGATATAAAGCAATGCCTCCTTTTCCGTCAATTATCAGAGGCCGCTTCAATCCGTCCGAATGGGCTGAAAATCCGGACAGAAGGCTTGACTACTATGACGCTGCAATGCCGCCGGAAGAATTACCCGACTCGCGGACTCTCAGCGGCTGTGCCGGAGCAGCAGGCAGAATAGAAGGAACTGTCCGCATTTTGACAAGCCCGGAAGAGGGAGAAAAGCTTCTGCCTGGTGAAATACTGGTTGCGGTTACTACCAATATAGGATGGACACCTATTTTCCCTAAAGCCGCAGCGATTATCACAGATATAGGAGCTCCCTTATCTCATGCGGCAATAGTTGCAAGAGAACTTGGTATACCTGCTGTCGTCGGATGTACAAATGCAACTGCAAGGCTGAAGACGGGAGATAAGGTACTGGTTGACGGTGGACGTGGAAGGGTGCAGATATTGGAATAATATAAGGCTTTCAGAACAATGTGGAAGTTTAAATATATATGACAACACTTGCTTTTGAATGAGAAAATGATATAATAAAATCAATTAAATCTGTTCGGCTAAAGCTGAACACCGGAGCTTAAGGTGGCGACTCTGTCTTATCTTAAGCTGAAAAGCTATCCCCATTATAGAAATGGGCGCAATAATTATTTGATATATAATGAGAGGTATTCATGAAGAATTGTCCGATTTAAGTGTGATTAAAACATCATCCTTGTACTGTTTATAACAGTACTGTTTTGCGTACTTAAATTTAGCTGAAAGGACTTACTTTTATGAAGCCAAAAAGAAATGTTTGGCTCATGTATGCCATTGCTCTATTACAGGGCATGGTATTCTATGGGCCAATTGCTACTTTATACCGTCAATCAGTCGGCATAACTATTTTTCAAATTACTGTTATAGAGAGCATATCACTTGCTCTTTGCCTATTGCTTGAGCTTCCATGGGGTATTGCTGCCGACAGATTAGGGTATAGAAAATCTATTATTTTTTGCTGTGTGTTATATTTTCTTTCCAAGATTGTGTTTTGGAAGGCAGTGAGTTTTGGAGGGTTTTTAGCCGAAAGAATCATGCTGAGTATAGTAATTTCGGGGCTGTCAGGTATGGAATACAGCATACTGTATTTATCTTGTGATAAAGGCAAATCGCAAGAGGTATTTGGGATATACAATAACTTACTGACCGCCGGTCTGCTTTTTGCGTCTGCAATTTATTCCATGGTTATCAGAGATAACTATAGACTTGCAGGTTTTTTGACTGTATGCAGCTATGGAATTGCTGCGATTATTGCTTTTTTGCTGGTTGAGGTTAAAAACAATCACAATGAAAGGGCAAAAGAAGCAGCTGAGGAATTTTTCGAACTGCTGAAGCGAATATTGAAAGACAAACACCTTATTTTGCTTTTGGTCGGCATTGCTTTATTAAACGAAACTCACCAGACAATTACAGTGTTTCTAAACCAGCTCCAATATAAAAAATGTGGATTATATGATGCCGCAATAGGGTATATCTATATAGGAATTACACTTGTCGGTTTATTGGGTGTTTTTTCTGCAGGCCTGACACGAAGACTTGGTAAGATGCGGTTTATAACCATTTTGTACGGATCGTCTGTCATAGCTTGTATTATCCTTGGAGTGACAGTTAATGCCTGGCTTTCTGTTGCATCAATTGCAATACTCCGCATAAGCTTCAGTTTATTTCAGCCGTTGCAAATGGAATTGCAAAACACACAGGTAATTTCACAAAACCGGGCTACTGAGCTAAGTATAAATTCGGTAATTATTAACTGTGTAGGAATCGGAACTAACTTGATTTATGGAAGATTGGCAGATATAAATATATCATTTGCAATGATTGCAGGTTCGCTTTTGTGTTCTGCAGGATTTTTGCTTATTTATTGGCGATTTAAGAGACAGAATATGTAATTGTACATGAAAATGGCTTGATTACAACAATTAGGCCATTATTTAATCAATAACAATTATGAAAAGAGCCATAAAATACGAAATCAGTACTTTGAACCGACCCCCAAAAGTTAGACCAAAAATCTAACGATTGGGAGGTCGGTCTTTTTATGGCAAAATATGGCTATGAATTTAAGAAAAAGGTTGTTGATGCATACTTAAAAGGTGAAGGTGGATAT